>CAWGHR010000079.1:0-12383 GCA_963822275.1 uncultured Alphaproteobacteria bacterium | reverse complement strand
TCGTGCGCCGCGAGGTCATCCGTTTGGTGACACGGGGGACGTTAACGGAAGATTCCCTGCTTGAGCCTTCCCGGGCCAACACGCTGGCCAGCCTGGGGCGTGCCGGCGGCGAGTTCGCGATCGCCAGCGCCGATATGTCGGCGGGGACTTTTCATGTCGCATCCGTTGCCCCGGGGGATTTGGCGGTGGAGATCGCCCGGCTGGCACCCAGCGAACTGCTGGTGCCAGATAGCCTTCTCGCGGATGAAACCCTTTCTCCTTTGCTGCGCAGTTTGGGCGATGCGCTGACAGCGCTTCCTGCGGTGAAATTCGATTCCAATGCAGGCGAACGTGCCCTCAAAACACATTACGCCGTCGCCGAGCTGGCGGGTTTCGGCGCGTTCTCGCGCGCGGAATTATCGGCTGCGGGCGCTCTGATCGCCTATCTCGAACTGACCCAGAAAGGAAAACTTCCCGCCCTGCAACCCTTGGTGCGCCAGGCGACGCAATCCTTCATGGCCATCGACGGCGCCACGCGGCGCAATCTCGAACTGGTGGAGACATTGGCAGGCGAGCGGCGCGGCAGTTTCCTGTCGGTCATCGACCGCACCGTCACGGCCGCCGGTGCGCGGCTTCTGGCGGCGCGGCTTGCCGCCCCCCTGACGGATGCGGAGGCGATTGTCCATCGGCAGAATGCGGTGGCACATTTTGCCGAAGACGGAGACGTCCGAAACGATCTGCGTGAGAAATTGCGCGGAGCACCCGACATTGCGCGCGCCGTGGCGCGGTTGTCTGTGTCGCGGGCCGGTCCGCGCGATCTGGCGGCGCTGCGCGATGGTATCGTCTGCGCGCGGGCGCTACGCGATCTTTTGCAGCTAAACGGCAATGCCGGCGAAGCAGGGGAAGCGGTCTGCGATCTCGTCGCCGCCATCGCCGAGGTCTCTACGCTGATCGGTAAGCTGTCGCATCTGCTGGTGGCTGAGCCGCCTTTTTATGCGCGGGACGGCGGTTTCATACGCGCCGGTGCGTACGAGCCGCTCGACGAAGTGCGCAGCTTGCGCGACGAATCGCGCCGCGTCATCGCCACGCTCGAAGCGCGCTATCGCGACGACTCTGCAACGCCGCTTAAGATCAAGCACAATGGCGTGCTCGGCTATTTCATCGAAGTGACCACGCAGCATGCCGACAAGCTGATGACCAACAGCGCTTATCGCCATCGCCAGACCATGGGCGGGGCGGTGCGCTTCTCGACCGATGAATTGTCCACCCTAGCAAATCGCATATCGCAGGCCGGCGATCAGGCGCTCGCCATCGAACGCGAGTTGTTCGACGATATGGCGCGTGAAGCGCTCGCTGTGGCGCAGCCCTTGTCGCGCATCGCCGAAGCACTGGCTATGCTCGATGTCGCCTCGGCACTGGGTGAACTCGCGGTCAGCCGCCGTCATGTGCGCCCGAAGATCGACGAAAGCTGCGCCTTTGCGATTTCCCATGGCCGTCACCCGGTGGTGGAAGCGGCACTGGAATCCATGCACGCCAATTTTGTGCCCAACGACTGCGATTTGTCGAAGGAGCGGCGGCTGTGGCTGGTGACCGGCCCGAATATGGCGGGTAAGTCGACCTTCTTGCGTCAGAACGCGCTGATCGCGATCCTGGCCCAGATGGGCGCTTTCGTGCCGGCCGATGCTGCCCATATCGGCATCGTCGATCGCTTGTTCAGCCGCGTCGGCGCCGGCGACGATCTGGCAGCCGGGCGATCGACGTTTATGGTGGAGATGGTCGAGACGGCCGCGATCCTCAATCAAGCCACCGAGCGAAGCTTGGTGATCCTCGATGAAATCGGGCGCGGCACGGCAACCTTTGACGGCTTGGCGATTGCCTGGGCGACGGCAGAGCATCTCTGCGTCAGAAACAAATCGCGGGCGCTTTTTGCCACCCATTATCACGAAATGACGGCGCTGGCGGAACGTCTTCCGGGCTTTGCTTGCGTCACCATGCGGGTCAAAGAATGGAACGATACCGTCGTCTTTCTGCATGAAGTGACGCCCGGTATTGCCGACCGCTCTTATGGCATCCATGTCGCCAAACTGGCGGGACTTCCGGCCCAAGTCGTGGCGCGCGCAAAGGAAGTGTTGCAGGCGCTGGAGGAAGGCCGCGAAGGCCACAAACCGCTGGCACGCATCGACGATCTGCCATTGTTCCGCGTCGAGCCGACAAAAGCCGCACCACAAAAAAATGCACTGGAAGAAGCTTTGCGCGCCGCCGATCCCGATGCGCTGACTCCGAAGGAAGCTTTGGAATTGCTCTACGAATTGAAACGAAAGCTCAGCTAGTGTCCCGATTCCGAAATTCGTTGTGTCTAGTATCGGCCTCATTCGAATTTCGGAATCGAAAGGACACTAGCCAACCAATTGATGCTAGTGTCGTTTTGGTTTCGAAGTTCGCGAAAAGTGCTGACATCGGTGATATCGCGAACTTCGAAACCACGACACTAGACATGCTTGCCGCAAGACCTCCGATGAGACAGGCTTAGGGCATGAACGGTTCGGTTCCCCGTCCACGCAAATTCTTGGTCGTCGTCGACAAGACGCCGGAGTGCCGCGTGGCATTGCGTTTTGCCGCGCGCCGGGCACAGCACACCGGCGGGCGCGTCTCGCTTCTCTGCGTTGCCGAACAGGCCGATTTCCAGCAATGGAAGGGCGTGGAAGAGATCATGAAAGACGAGGCGCATCGCGACGCTGAGAGCTTGATCTACGAAGCCGCAAAAACGGTTGGCGAGTTGGCGGGGATTACGCCCGAGCTGTTGATCGAGCATGGCTCTTCCGCGGATTGTCTGCTCGACCTCATCAAGCGCGACAAGGATATCTCCATTCTGGTGCTGGCATCGGCGACCGCCAAAGAGGGCCCCGGCCCGTTGGTCAGCATGTTCGCCACGACCATCCAAGTCATTCCCGTTACCATCGTCCCGGGTAATTTGAGCGACGAGACCGTCGACGAACTCGCCTGACATAAACGATTTTTGAAAGTGACGCCGCCCTTGCGCGATTCGGCAAGTCGGCGTGATAGTCACGGCGCGCAGCGCCGAGGATTTGGTATGGCAGGGAAAATTGTCATTCTGGCAGCACTGGCTGTCGTTGCCCTTATTTTGCTGGCGGGAATCGTGGTGATGGCGATCGGCGGCAAAACCGATGCGCGCTGGTCCAATGTGCTGATGCGCTACCGCATCGTGGCGCAGGCGCTGGCTCTTTTGATCATCGGCGTGGTGGTTTATTTCGCCAACGCCCATTGAACGAACAAGGGTCTTGCGCGAGGCGGCCTGCTGGTGTTTTTAGCCAGCCTGAAAGGCCGTGAAACAACATGGGCAAGACGCTCTACGACAAAATCTGGGACGCACATTTGGTGCATGAGGCGGCAGGCGAATCCTCCGTCCTCTATATCGACCGCCATCTGGTGCATGAGGTCACAAGCCCCCAGGCTTTCGAAGGCCTGCGCAAAGCGGGCCGTAAGCCGCGCCGTCCGGATCTGGCCCTGGCCGTCGCCGATCACAATGTGCCGACCAAGGATCGCGCCAAAGGCATCACCGATCCCGAATCCGCCGAGCAGATCGCCACGCTGGAAAACAATGCGCGCGAATTCGGCATCGAATATCTGAAAATGGATGATATCCGCCAAGGCATTGTGCACATCGTCGGGCCGGAACAAGGCTGGACCTTGCCGGGCACCACAATCGTTTGCGGCGATTCCCATACCTCTACCCATGGCGCGTTCGGGGCGCTGGCGTTCGGCATCGGCACCTCCGAGGTCGAGCATGTGCTGGCGACTCAGACCTTGCTGATCCCCAAATCGAAGAACATGCGCGTCACGGTGAATGGCGATCTGCCGCTCGGCGTCACCGCCAAAGACATGGCACTCGCGGTCATCGCCAAGATCGGGACGGCCGGCGGCACGGGCTATGTTATCGAATACGCCGGCGAAGCCGTGCGTGCGCTGTCGATGGAAGGGCGCATGACGCTCTGCAATATGACCATCGAAGGGGGGCACGCGCCGGATTGATCGCACCGGACGAGATCACATTTGCCTATGTCGCCGGACGTCCACGTGCGCCCAAAGCGGGTGCGTTTGAATCCGCTTTGCAATATTGGAAAACGCTGAAATCCGACGACGATGCGAAGTTCGACGTCGAGATCGGCTTGGAGGCGCGTGACATCGTTCCGATGGTGACCTGGGGCACCTCGCCCGAACAAGCGCTGCCGGTGACCGGTGTCGTTCCCGATCCGGGCGAGATTGCGGATGACAATGCCCGCGCCGGTGTCGAGCGCGCGTTGGCTTATATGGATTTGAAACCCGGTACGGTGTTGACCGACGTCAAGATAGACCGCGTCTTTATCGGCTCCTGTACCAATGGGCGGATCGAAGATTTGCGCGCCGCGGCCGCTATCGCCAAAGGCAAGAAGGTCGCATCGCATGTCGGCGCGATGGTGGTCCCGGGTTCGGGCTTGGTGAAGCATCAGGCCGAAGAAGAAGGTCTCGACCAAATTTTCATTGCGGCGGGGTTTGACTGGCGCGAACCGGGCTGCTCGATGTGTCTCGCGATGAACGCCGACAAGCTGGCGCCGGGCGAACGCTGTGCTTCCACCTCCAACCGCAATTTCGAAGGCCGTCAAGGCCGCGGCGGGCGCACGCATCTGATGTCGCCATCCATGGCCGCCGCTGCCGCGATCGCGGGCCATCTGGTGGATGTACGAGCGTTTCGCTCTTGATTGAAATCCTCGGGAGCGCCTACATCCTGTTACATAGTCCTCGCGGCTGTGACGACTATGTAAGCGAGGCCTAGGTCACAAGGCCGGAACGCGGTGCTAAACTTAAGTGAGTCTTGGAAATGGCAATGCTATGAACACTCGTGTGATAGCGACGATTTTCGTCGGTCTCCTGCTCTCCGGTTGCAGCACTTGGAATGGCGCGCTGTCCTATGTCGGATTGCGGGACAGCAATGACGCCGCATCGCCGCCCGCCGCTTCCACCGAAGCGGCTTCGGCGCCAGCGCCAGCGCCGCTTGGCCGGTCATCCAATCAGGACGATTGGTGCCGACAAACAGCCAAGGCGGCCGGCGAAGAGGCCGCGGGCGAAGGGTTCGATGCGGCGACCCAGCAGAGCAGAGCCGATGCCACCTACCGGCAATGCATGGCGCCCGCTGGTTCTGCGGCGCATTAGGGTCCGTCTGCAGTTCCGGTGACATGGCAACGTAGCCTTCTCGCTCGATTTTCTTGAATGGTTTCAATGAATTGGATGTTTCTACCATTTTATGGTAGATTTCTACCATTGAGAGGTAGAAATGGGTCTGAATATCAAAAATCCGGGCACGGAAGCCAATATCCGCAGACTTGCCGCACGGACGGGCGAAAGCTTAACCGACGCCATCGACCGCGCGGTCGTCGAGCGTTTGGAACGGCTCGATGCGGAAAGTGCGAACATAAAGCCCGCTGAAACGGCTGAGGAATTGCTCGAGAAACTTCGGCCCCTTCAGGAGGCCATCGCCGCCGAGCGACAGGCGCGCGGCGACACGAGAACCATGCAGGAGATGATGGACGAGTTGTACGACGAGAACGGGCTGCCGGTGTGATCGTCATCGATACCTCCGCAGCCGTTGCACTGACAACCGGGGAGCCCGAGCGCACAGTGCTAGCAAAGACGCTAGCCGTGCATCGGGATCGGGCCATGTCTCCTGTGTCTTATACCGAATTGGTGATGGTGCTCTCGCGCCACTACAGCCAACCCAAGACTGCAGCGGACAAGTTCATCGCGGACATGCACATCACCGTTTTGCATGTGGATCAAGATCAATCGCATCAAGCTGTTCATGCTTTCTTGATTTATGGCAAAGGCCGACATCCGGCGAAACTCAATCTCGGCGATTGCTTTTCCTATGCAGCGGCGAAAGCGCTGAATGCGCCATTGCTTTATGTCGGCGGGAATTTTGCGAAGACGGATATTCGAGCCGCCTGATGACTTAGAAAAAGCTCATCGGATCGACATCCACGGTGACGCGTACCGATTTGGTAAGCTTCACCGCCGCCAGCCACGACCGCAGATAGGCTTGCACGTCCACCATCTTCTCCGCGTGCACCAGCAAACGTTCGCGCGTTTGACCGCGCAACAGCGAATAGAAAGCCGGCGTCGGGCCCCACACTTTGACGCCGCGCGCGGCCGGTGCCGCTTTGGCCAATTCGCGCCCCGCACCACGCACCGCATCGCCGTCATGGCCCGACACTATAATCCCCGCGAGACGTCCGAAGGGCGGGGCATGCATACGCTCGCGCGCGATCCGCTCTTGTTCATAGAACGTATCGCGGTCTGCCGAGACCAAAGCCTGCATTACGGCATCGGCGGGATTGCGGGTTTGCATCAACACCAGCCCCGGCTTCTCCGCCCGTCCCGCCCGTCCCGAAACTTGATGCAGCATCTGGAAGGTGCGTTCGCGGGCGCGCAGATCGCCGTCGCTGCCGCCAAGGTCCGCATCGACCACGCCGACCAACGTCAATTGCGGAAAATGATGGCCCTTCGCTACGATCTGCGTGCCGATCAGAACATCGGTTTCGCGTTTGGCCATGGCGCGGATCGCCGCCTGCGTTTCCAATGGTCCATGCATGGTGTCGGACGATGCAATCGCCATACGCGCCTCGGGGAAAATCGTTTTGAATTCTTCCGCCACGCGCTCCACGCCCGGCCCGCAAGCCGTCAGCGTCCCCGGCTCGTGGCATTGCGGGCAAGCCGGCGGAGTTGTGGTCTCGAAACCGCAATGATGGCAGACGAGGCGCTTGCGATAACGATGCTCCACCAGCCAGGCCGAACAATGCGGGCAGGTCATCTTGTGGCCGCAGGCGGCACACAATGTCAGCGGCGCATAGCCGCGCCGGTTTAGGAACAGCATCGCTTGTTCGCCGGCGCCCAGCGTTACCGCCAGCGCCTCGCGCAATGGCGGCGACAAGAATGTACCCGGCTCGCCGCGTTCCTCGCGCATATCGATCAAACGCACCAGCGGCAGCACCGCTTCGCCGTGGCGCTTGTGCAGGCGCAAATGCGCGTAACGCCCGGCCGTGGCGTTGACATAGCTTTCCAGAGACGGCGTGGCGCTCGCCAGCACCACGGGACAATTCTCGATACGTCCGCGCACCACGGCCATGTCGCGAGCATGATAGATGGCGCCGTCTTCCTGTTTGTAAGCCTGCTCGTGTTCTTCATCGACGATGACGAGGCCAAGCGCCTGGAACGGCAGAAACAGCGCGGAACGCGCGCCAACCACCACGCGCGCTTCACCTTTCATAACGGCGCGCCAAACGCGACGACGCTCTTTTTGCGACAGATCCGAATGCCATTCGGCGGGGCGCACGCCGAAACGTTCCGCAAAACGGTCGAGGAACTGCACCGTCAATGCGATCTCGGGCAACAGAATCAGCGTCTGCTTGTTCTGCCGCAGTGCTTCGGCCACCGCTTCGAAATAGGTCTCGGTCTTGCCCGATCCCGTCACACCGTCCAGCAAACTGACGGCGAAGCGATGCGCGGCCACCCCGGAGCGCAACAAATGCGCCGACAGATCCTGTTCGGTGTTCAGCGTGGTTGACGCAAATTCGGGATCGGGGGCAGGAAACGGCGCAAATTCTGGGAGTTCTACTTCCCCCAGCGCGCCCGCTTCGATCAGCCCGCGCACCACGGCGGGCGTCACATTCGCCTCTTCGGCAAACTGCGGAACGCCGCGGGCCAACCCATCGGCGGCAATAGCGAGCACGCGGGCTCGCGCCGGGGTCATCCGCGCGGGAACAATTTCACCCTTTGCGTAAGCAATGCGCGGAACTTCGGCCTCGAAAGCTTGGCGAGAACGTAAGGCCATGGCCAGCACCAGGCCAGGCGGTGTCAATGTGTACGCCGCCACCCAATCGACGAAATCGCACAATCCGGCGGGCAGAACGGGATTTCCGTCGAGCGGCACCGCCTCTTTCAGGCGATTATCGCCGACCCCGCCTTCCGCATTTCCCCACACGACGCCTAGGCTTTCACGCGGGCCCAGCGGTGCCACAACCACCAAGCCGCGCGTCGCGCTCACACTTGGCGGCAATTTGTAGTCATAAGGCGGCAGCGGCAGAGGCAGCAGCACGCCGGCGCGCTCGCCGGGAGCAAGTGTGAATGCGGGCTTTAGTGCTGCGTCCTTCATGCGTTACACTTTGAATCGCGATTCTCTTTGGTCAATGACTATACCGCATGCGTGAGACTGCACCTTCTCTGGAACCGGCCCTGGCCGCCGCCGACGCGGTCAAAGCCTATATCCGCTTGAACCGGGCCCAGCTGGCCAGCGACGGAGAATTACTCGCGCTGCTTTTGCCCGAACGCTTTGCCGGAAGCGAGGTGCGCGACCTGCAGCGCTTCACCATCGAACGCTTGGCGGCCGAGAACCAGGCACTGAAGTTAGAGCGCGATGCGCTGAAAAGCACACAGGACCGTAGCGCGCGGCTGAGCGACGGCGTGCGCCGCTTTGTGCTCGATCTGATCGATGCCAGAAATTTGGAAGACGTGATTGCGGTCGCCACCTCGGCGGCGCCCGCCTTCGATGCGGAATTGGCGGTATTCTGCGTCGAGCGCGATGACACCATTGCACCGGTCGGCACCAAAAGTCTCCGTCTGATCGCGCCGGGAACGGTGACGGCGGTGGTCGGCCCCGAAGGTATGGGCGCGATTCTCTCGGGCTGCGGGGAATTGCTGCTCGGCCGGCCCGGCGCGCAATGTAAGAGTCTCGCCGCCTTCCGCTTGCGCCTCGGGCCCGATGCGCCGCCGGCGCTGTATGTGCTGGGCGGCTTGGCCGAAGGAAAATTCGAGGGGCGCAAGGTGGAGGCCGATTTGGGCTATTTCACGCGCGCGCTGGAACGGGCGATCCGCGCATGGCTCGATCTGCCGAAAGTTTGAAACAAGCTTGGCTGGCATCCCTGGCGCATGAACGGCGCGCCAGTGCACATACCTTGCGCGCTTATGGCGACGACGTGGCTCGTTTTCTTATCTTTCTCAACGAACACAAAGGCCGCGTTCCGGAAGAGCGCATGCTGGGCAAACTTGCACCTGCCGACATTCGTGCCTTCATCACTTTGCGCCGCAATGAAGGATTGGGCGCACGCAGCGTGCAGCGCGCGCTGGCTTCAGTGCGCAGTTTTTTTCGCTATTTGGCGCGCGAAGATATTGTCGAGAATGCCGCTCCTCGCGCCGTACGGACACCGCGTATTCCGCGCAGCCTGCCGCGCCCGCTGAGCGAGAGCGATGCGGCCCGCACGCTGGAAGAGGCGGGTGAACAGGATATCGAATGGTTAGCCGCGCGCGACACAGCCTTGCTCACGCTGCTTTATGGCGCGGGATTGCGTATTTCTGAAGCTCTGAGTCTGAAGCGCGGCGACGTTCCATTCGGCACCTCGCTGAGTGTGGTGGGCAAGGGCCGCAAAGAGCGCAATGTGCCGATCCTACCCGTCGTGCGCGAAGCAATTGAACATTATACGGCTCTGCTTCCGTTCGCCGGCGCACGCGATGGGGCGCTTTTTCTGTCGCGCCGCGGCAAAGCGATGAGTGCGCGCGAAGCACAGGCTCTAATGCAGCGTTTGCGCGGACGCTTGGGGCTTTCCGAGCGTGCCACGCCGCATGCATTGCGTCATTCCTTCGCAACACACCTGCTCATGAATGGCGGCGAATTGCGTGCGGTGCAGGAACTGCTTGGCCACGCTTCGCTATCCACCACCCAGACTTACACCGAAATCGACGTCCGCAAGATGATGGAGGTCTATGCCAACGCGCACCCGCGCGGGAAAATTGCCTAGCGCGCGTATCATGCGTTTGGCATCGCGCAAAGGAAATAAATCCATATAAGCGGCGAGCCCTTATGTTCTTTGCTTGCGCGGCAAATGACGCACTCCTCATGCCGCTAAAGCCGTGACACACTAAGAAAGCGGCATTCAGAAAAAGAGACTCGCATGAGCACAGTCCGCAGCAACATCGAAATCGCCCGTAATGCGAAAATGAAACCGATCGCCGAGATCGGGCATGCGCTCGATATTCCTCCCGATGCGTTAATTCCTTTCGGTCACACCAAAGCCAAGCTGTCCTTCGATTTCATCGATGGTTTGAAAAGCCGCCCCAACGGCAAGCTTGTCCTGGTCACGGCCATCACGCCGACGACGGCGGGCGAAGGAAAAACGACGACAACCGTCGGCCTCAGCGATGCCCTAAACCGGCTGGGCAAGCGCGCGATGGCGTGTCTGCGTGAGCCCTCTCTCGGCCCTTGCTTCGGCATGAAGGGGGGCGCGGCAGGCGGCGGCTTTGCGCAAGTCGTGCCGATGGAAGATATCAACCTGCATTTCACCGGCGACCTCCACGCCGTCACGGCCGCCAACAATCTGCTCGCCGCGATGATCGACAACCACATCTATTGGGGCAATACGCTGGGACTCGATTTGCGCCGCATCGAGTGGCGCCGTGTCGTCGATCTGAACGACCGCGCATTGCGCTCGATCGTGAACTCGCTTGGCGGAGTGGCCAACGGCTTCCCGCGCGAAGATGGTTTCGACATCACGGTCGCTTCCACGGTAATGGCGGTGCTCTGCCTGGCGACAGATTTGAAAGATCTCGACCGCCGTCTCGGCAATATCATCCTCGGCCGCACGCGCGATCGCCGGTTGGCCAGAGCTCAAGAGATCCATGCGGCGGGCGCCATGGCGGTCTTGCTGCGCGACGCCTTGATGCCCAATCTCGTCCAGACGCTGGAAAACAACCCGGTGTTCGTCCATGGCGGACCATTCGCCAATATCGCGCATGGCTGCAATTCCGTCGTTGCCACGACCACGGCGCTGAAGCTGTGCGACTACGTGATCACCGAGGCGGGATTCGGCGCCGATCTCGGTGCGGAGAAATTCTTCGACATCAAATGCCGCAAAGCGGGACTGAAGCCGTCCGCCGCCGTACTGGTTGCGACGGTGCGCGCCTTGAAGATGCACGGCGGGGTTGCGCAGGGCGACCTCAAAAAAGAGAATGTCGCCGCCGTAACCGCTGGCTGCTCAAATTTGGTGCGCCACATCGACAATTTGCGCAAGTTCAACGTGCCGGTCATCGTCGCGGTCAACCATTTCACGGGTGACACCGAAGCCGAAGTCGCAGCGATCCGCAGGGCCGCAGAGGAACGCGGCAGCAAAGCTATTCTTTGCACGCATTGGGCCAATGGCGGCCAAGGCGCCGAGGAACTGGCGCGCGAGATCACAGCGGTGTGCGAAGCGGGGGAAGCGGACTTCAAGCCGCTTTATCCGGACTCTCTGCCGTTGTGGGACAAAATTCGCGCGGTCGCGTCGGAAATCTACGGCGCCGGCGATGTCACGGCCGAAAAGTCGGTGCGCCAGAACATCGACGAGTTTCAACAAGAGGGCTTTGGACATTATCCGGTCTGCATCGCCAAGACGCAGTATTCGTTCTCGACCGATCCCAGTCTCAAAGGCGCGCCCAGTGGCCACACGCTGCATGTTCGTGAAGCGCGCCTGTCGGCAGGCGCGGAGTTCGTCGTGGTGATCGCGGGAGACATTATGACCATGCCGGGTTTGCCGCGCGTGCCAGCCGCCAACGCGATTCATCTCAACGACAAAGGCCAGGTGGAGGGTCTCTTCTAAACCGTGTCGGCGTGCTCTTCGTGACCGCTGGCGAGAATGCGTTCCCCATGCCAGCTTCGCGCCAGCAGCAAGGCAAAGCTCCTTTCACCTATAACACTATAACCTATAGCACTGCGGTGCTCTTTTTCAAAAATAAAATAATTAAAGAACTAAATAAAGTGCGTCATATTCGATTTTACTAATATAAAAAATAAATTGCGTATAAATTGTAAATTTAACCCTCCCCCCATCACAAATTCCTAAATACGGTCCTGGCTATTCCCCCTAGCACCCCCCCTCCCCCCCCCCTCTAGAGCCGTCGCTGCAGAGTGGATATGGCAGGGATTTATCCTGCTGCCTCCAATGTTTTTTTTACCCCCCATTGGCGAAGATGTAACTCCAAATTGGATTATGTTGATATACCCCCAATGGGTGGTATGGGCCAAGAGAAAGTTTTATTTGTGTAGGATGGTAATTGTGTGAAGCGCCCTAGATATGTCTTAGGACTTGTTATGGCGCTATATGAAGTAGGCACGGTTATTATTATTATAATATTATTATTGCACCCCCCTCCCCCATTCATTCTGTCATACCCCTCATTTCATATTTCCTGCATATAACCCTGGGATAGAGTGGAATTAATATCTTTTATAAAATAGGCCAACATCTCGTATCGTAAACTCCTATCATTTCAAGCGACACAACTTTTACAGCGAAACACAATTCATCAGCTTCAATCTTCTCGCAAAA
>CAWGHR010000078.1:0-15347 GCA_963822275.1 uncultured Alphaproteobacteria bacterium | reverse complement strand
CGCTCCTCCCAATGCTCACCGCGGGCATAGGCCCGGCGGACATTATTGGCCTCCATATGTGCCAACTGCCGCTCAATGGCGTCGGCGTTCCATTTTCCAGATCTATTCAATAGCGTGGACGCGGTGGCGCGAAATCCGTGCGCCGTCGCTTCGTCATGTGAGTACCCTAATCGACGCAATGCGGCGTTGAGGGTATTTTCGGACAGCGGTCGCTGCCAGGTGCGGACGCTGGGAAAAACGAGGCTTCCTTGGCCCTTGATCTTGTGTAGCGCTGTCAAGATAGCGACTGCTTGCTGGGACAAAGGAATGCGATGGGGACGGCGCATTTTTGTTCTTGATGCCGGGATGGTCCAGATTGCGGTCTCAAGATCAAATTCTGTCCATTCCGACGCGCGCAATTCACCCGGCCGAGGAAAAAGCAGCGCCATAAGTTGCAGCGCTGCGCGAGTGGTTGGTTGCCCTTCGAAACTATCAATAGCGCGCAGAAGCGGACCAAGCTTGTTCGCCTCCGTTATCGCGGCATATGATTTCGTGATTGGGGTCGTTAAGGCACCTCTCAACGCGGCCGTCGGATCGTTCTGAGCGCGCGCCGTCGCAATCGCGTATCTAAAAACTGCCCCAATCGTTGATCTGAGGCGGCGTGCGGATTCGTGTCTTCCGCGTGCTTCAAGCGTGCGTAAGACGCTTAGGATTTCCACCGATTGAATTCTTGCCAGAGATAGAGGTCCAATGATCGGATAGGCAAACTGAAGCAGCCATTCGACCTTCGTCACGGTTTTGTCTGCGCGACCCTCTCTGCGAAATTTCTCAAGGTATTCGGAGCCTATATCTTGGAAGGTGTTTCCGAAGTGGGGTCCGCCTAGCTTTTTGAGTTTTCGAGCGTGACTTGGGTCGACACCCTCGAGGAGTTGATCCCGCGCCAGGTCACGGGCGTGCCGAGCTTTCGCGAGTGACAGCTGAGGGTACGTTCCCAATGCGAGAAGCTTTTGTTTGCCCCCAAACCGGTAGGCATATCGCCACAATCGTCCGCCGTTCGGCTGCAGCCATAATTGCAGTCCTCCACCATCGGAAAGTTTCCTGAGAGACAAACCCGATTTTGCGCTTCGACACTGCGCGTCTGTCAATTGCATCGTCGGCCACCGCGACCACTAAAATACCAACATCATGCCAAAAGATACCAACAAAGATACCAACAATTATCGCGGCTGGCCAGGAACGCCAGCAAACCAGCGTGGTTACAATATCCTGATTTTGGCTGTGTTCTTCTCAGAAAACGGACGATGGTGAACGGTGGCGGATGGGAGATTGGTGCCGGCTGCAGGAGTCGAACCCGCGACCTACTGATTACAAATCAGTTGCTCTACCAACTGAGCTAAGCCGGCCCGCGCAGGGGCATACGATGCCGAACGACGAGCATGCAACATTTTAGCACCGTTCGGCACCACCCCGCGGCGCGATCGACAGTTTTTCGGGCGCCACGGCGCCTCCGGACAGGACCATGGCCATGGCCTGGTCGGCCGGGATGTCGGTGGGAATGACCTTGGACAGGGGAACGATCTCCAAATAGCCGGTCGTCGGGTTGGGAGAGCTCGGAACGAATACGGTGACCAGATCCTCGCCGGTCTGCGAGTTCTGAAAAACCCGCATGACGAAGGCGAGCGTCATCATCCCGGGATGCGGAAACTCGATCAACACCACGCGCTGGGCGCCGTCCGGTTTCTGACTCAGCACTTCCACGAGTTTTTTCGCGGCGGAGTAGATGGTCTCCACCAAGGGAATCCTGGTGATCGTTCTCTCGAAAATTCGGATGACGCGCTGCCCGACCACGCGTGAGGCGATGGCGCCGATGGAGTAGAGCGTCAGCAAAGCGACCGCGACGGCGATCAGCCAGCGTACCGTGACGCTGGCGAAGACGGGCGTGAGACCGGACATATGGGCATCGAGAAAATCGGTAAGTTCGACGGCAAGCGGGTGTCCGGCATCGGACAGCACATTCAGAACGAAATCGAAGACCAGCCAAACCGCGATCAAGGGCGCGACGGTCAATACGCCGGCCAAGCAGGTTGCCCTGGAAATTGGCATGGAAGGGCGACCGGCGCTCCGGCGTAGTGGTCCATGGGTCCTGCTCCCGAGAGGCGAACAATTCCGGCCGATTTAGTTGGACGGATTCGCACGTCCCTGTAATCTCCAGACTTCGCGTCGCTCCTGCAACCTTCGGTCGTCATGACACGTATTTTGATCACCAGTGCTCTGCCATACATCAATGGGGTTAAGCATTTGGGCAATCTGGTCGGCTCGATGCTGCCGGCCGACGTCTATGCCCGCTTTCGCCGTGCCCGGGGCGAGGAGACCCTGTTCATCTGCGCCACCGACGAGCATGGCACCCCGGCCGAACTGGCGGCGCTGGAGGCGGGACAAGATGTCGCCGCCTATTGCGCGGAACAGCACGCCATCCAGGCGGATATCGGGGCGCGTTTTGGCCTGTCGTGGGACTATTTCGGCCGCTCCTCTAGCCCGCAGAACCGCGAATTGACCCAGCATTTCGCCCGCGCGCTGTGGAAACGCGGCCATCTCGAAGTGCGCACCACCAAGCAGGTCTATTCGCATGCCGAAAAGCGCTTTTTGCCCGATCGCTATGTGATCGGCACCTGTCCCCATTGCGGCTATGACCGCGCGCGCGGCGACCAATGCGAGAACTGCACGCGGGTGCTCGATCCCGACCGATCTGATCAATCCGCGCTCCGCGCTTTCGGGATCGAGCGAAATCGAAATCCGCGACAGCTGCGCATCTCTTCCTGAAGCAATCGGAGTTTGTCGAGCAGTTACGGGCCTGGATCGACGGCCATGACAAGGATTGGCCCAGCCTCGTCACCTCCATCGCCCGCAAATGGCTGGACGAGGGCCTCAAGGATCGCGGCATCACGCGCGATCTGGAATGGGGCATTCCCGTCCCCGACGATATCGGCGACGGCCAGCTCAAGGGCAAGGTGTTCTATGTCTGGTTCGACGCGCCGATCGAATATATCGGCGCGACCAAGGAATGGGCCGACGCAAACGGCAAGGGCGATGTTTGGCGCGATTGGTGGTACGGCGACGCCGCCAAGGACGTGCAGCTATTACGAGTTCATGGGCAAGGACAATATCCCGTTCCACACCGTCGGCTTTCCCGTCACGATCATGGCTTCCGGCGAACCGTGGAAACTGGTCGACCGGCTGAAAGGCTCCAACTACATCAATTACGACGGCGGCAAATTCTCCACCTCGCAGAAGCGCGGCGTGTTCATGGATACCGCGCTTGCGCTGCTGCCGGCGGATTATTGGCGCTATTATCTGATGGCGAATATGCCCGAGAGTTCCGACAGCAATTTCACCTGGGAACATTTCGCCGGCGTCATCAACAAAGACCTGGCCGATGTGGTCGGCAATTTTGTCAACCGCATTACCAAGTTCTGCGTCGCGCGCTTCGACGGGCGTGTGCCGAGCGAGGGACGTTATGGCCCCGAAGAAGAAGCGCTTATCGCCGAGCTGGATCGTCGTGTCGCCCAATACACCGAGTATCTGGAACAAATTGAATTCCGCAAAGCGCTCGCGGAATTGCGTGCGATCTGGGTTGCGGGAAACGAGTATCTGACGCGCGCCGCGCCCTGGACCCATATCAAGACCGATCGCGCCAAGGCGGCGGCTGCGGTGCGCATGGGCCTGAACTTGGTCCATCTGTTCGGACATCTGGCTTGGCCGGCGATTCCAACAGCTGCCAAGGTCATCCATGAAGCCATTCAACCGGCCCCCGACATCATTCCCTGGCCGGACGAAGCGATGGCAGAATATCTCGATCAGCTGGAGCCCGGGTTGCCGATCCGAGCGCCGGACGTGCTGTTCGCAAAGATCACCGAAGAACAAGTGGCCGAATGGAAGGTGCGGTTCGGCGGCGAGGCGGCCTCATGACGGAACCCGTCGTCGAGCGGCTTGGCGCGGCAGATGCCGAGGAAGCGCGTGCAATCAGGCTCGAAGCGCTCAGATTGCATCCCGAGGGCTTCTGCGCCGATTTGGAAGCCTGGGAGGCCAAAACGCTCGAACAATGGCAGAGCCTGTTGAGCGGCGGCGCCTGGTTTGGCGTGCGTCACGAACGGCGGGCTGGTTGCTGTCGCCGCGTTCACGCGCCCTTGCTCCGAGAAATTGGCTCACACCGGCGAATTGTGGGAATGTATGTGCGTGCGGAACAACGCGGCACGGGCATTGCCGACGCTTGATCCGCGGCGTTATCGAACATGCCGTTCACGAAGTCGTGCAGATCAAACTCACGGTGAATGCAGAGAACACGCGGGCGATCAAACTCTATGAACGTCACGGATTTCGCACCGTGGGTCGCATCCCGCATGTCATCCATGTCGGAGAAAAATTTTACGACGAAGTGGTGATGATGCGAACGGTATCGGCCACCGACTAGTTCAAGAGCAAGTTGGGACCAGGTTGACGCGGCTGCGTTGGGTTGCGGCGGGGCGAACGCCAGGAGCCGTGCGAAGAGCGTATCGGCAATACGGTCGAGCGCGGCGACACCGCGGACGCCCTGTCGCAACCCAACCCGAAGGGCCGGGGCCATTTGCGCCGTGAGTTCGTCGAAGGGCTTGACCGTAGTGCCGCTACGCTCTGCGCCCTTCTCCTGCCCACGACGCAAATGGCCGCCGGCGCAGCGGGTCAACTTGATCCCAACTTGCTCTAAAGCCGCTCCCAACCTTCGCGCGTCAATGCCTCCATCGGCCGGAAGCGCGATTTGTAATCCATCTTGTCGCTGCCGCTTACCCAATATCCCAGATAGACATGTTCCAGACCGCGCGCTGAGCCGCCAATACGTGATCCAAGATCATGTGTGTGCCGAGACTGCGCCCGTCTTCGCCGGGATGATAGAAGCTGTAGACCATCGACAATCCGTCGCGCAGAACGTCGGTCAAGGCGCAGGCGACAAGCGGGCCGGGCGTGCCGTTCTCGCCGGGCCGGCGATATTCCACGATGTGCGTATTGACCGGTGTTTCCTCCACCATCGCCACGTAATCGAACAGGCCCATATCCGACATGCCTCCGCCGGCGTGGCGCGAATCTAAGTAAGTGCGCAGCAGCGCGAATTGCTCCCGCGTTGCTTCCGCCGGAACTTCTTCGCGAACCACATCTTTGTTGCGCCGTAAGGACGCGTTTCTGATTGCGCGAAAGCTCAAATCCGTCGATCAAGATCCTGACAGAGACGCAAGCAGTGCAGCCATCGCATGCCGGTCGATAGGCGATGGTCTGGCTGCGGCGAAACCCCGAATGGGTCAGAGCTTCGCTCAAAGGCTGGGCCAGCGTGCCGGTCAGCCGCGCAAAAACCTTTCGTTCGGTGCGCCCGGGCAGATAAGGGCAGGGCCCCCCCGGCGTCAGGAAAAACTGCGGAACACGCGTGTTGCGTTGTTCGGTCACGGCCCCACTCGCCCAGCGTTGCCCAATATCCTCGGTCTGCGGCGCCCGCGATCTGCGCAGCGCGCCACAGGGGAATTATGGCAAGAGATGAGGCTGAAACACCAGTCTTCGGAGCGGAAAATCCGAAATTACAGTTGATGACCGAGCGGCGCCGGCGGAACATCCCTAAGCAGCACGATGCTCAAGCGCCGGTTGGCCGAAGCGTTGGGGTCTTCGGGCAAGCAGCGGCTCGGAGCCTGCTTTTCCGGCGACTTCGTAAATGCGGTCGGAATCCAGGCCCGCATCGTTCAATATCGCCCGGCCGGCATTGGCGCGCGCCGACGACAACTCCCAATTCGTCATCCCGTTCGGGCCGCTGAACGCCTTGCCTTCGGTGTGACCGCTGATCGATACGCGATTCGGCAGGCGGTCGATAATTTTGGCGATCTCCTGCAGAAGCCGTTTCGTATAGGGCATTGGGATCGCGGTACCTTGCTGGAACATCGGACGGCCGTCCTGGTCGACCAAGTTGGATTCGCAGCCCTTCGGGCGTCTGGTCGACGATGACTTGCTGCGACAAGGAGGCGATTTCGGGATTGTCGTGGATCGACTGATGGATCGCTTCGGCGGCATGCGCGAAATCGCCATTTTGCGAGGACGACGAGGAGTGGACGTTGTCGTCGCTATTTTGAGCCTGGGAATCGGCACCGGATCCCTGGCTTTGGGCGTTTCCGCCATGGCGGTCGGTGCTTTCTGTGGTGCGCGACTGGTTGGCGGGCGAGGGTGGGCTGTTCTTCTGCATAACGGCGGTGGAACCGCCGGCGCGAGCGCTTTCCTGCCCCATGACCCTGCCGCCCAGAACGCCGCCGGTGCCGCTCAGGGTTTGGGCGATGCTTTGCGGGGCGAAATAGTCGGCGATGCCTTGCTTTTGCTCGGGCGTTGTCGTGCTGAGCAGCCACAACAACAGGAAGAAGGCCATCATGGCGGTCACAAAGTCGGCATAGGCGACCTTCCACGCGCCACCGTGGTGTGGGTGATCGCCTTTCACGATGCGTTTGACGATGATCGGGTTATCACCCGCCATGACCGACGTCCCTGCCAATCACCCGTGAAATCGGCCGAGCGGTCTTTCCGCCGCTACGTACCTCGCATAACTTGTCGTGTAGAATGCCTGCTTCGGCTTAACCAAATCTTTATTTCGGAATCGTGATGACCTTTGACTCGCGCGCTTTCCGCTATGCCCTGGGCTGTTTCCCGACGGGAGTCGTGGTGGTTACCGCCGGCGCGGGGCAAGGCCATAATGGGGATTACCGTCAATTCCTTCACCTCGGTATCGCTCGATCCGCCGTCTAATCTTGTGGTGCATGGAACGCAAATCGAGCCGTTACCGGACGTTTACCACGGCGAAAAATTTCACCATCAGCGTCCTAGGCAGCAAGCACGAGACGGTTTCTGTGCGCCTCGCCAAACCCGGCGAACACAAGCTCGACGGAATCGAACTGGTTCCGACCGAAAACGGACCGCCGGGACTGGCGGATGCGCTGTGCATTCTCGAATGCACGCATGAGGCGGTTCATGACGGCGGCGACCATGCGATTATCGTCGGCCGGGTGGAGCATTTCACTTGGCACAAGACGGGCGTGCCGCTGGTTTTTTTTCGCGGCCGTTACGGGGCATTGGCGGAGCCGGGCTGAAGTGTCAGCCGATATTTCGCCGTCGCGTCGATATACGCTTGATCTGTCGGGATACGGAAATAATCCCCATGCGCCCATAAGCGGCATCATGATCGGCATAATATGGAGAATAGACATTCCCGGATTCGCCCGTGGTGATGACGTAAAGCGAATTGTCGAGATGACTAAGATCGTAGATCGCCCGATAGCCCGAACCATGGACGGCCGCGTAGGGCCGCTCCGCCGAAAAACGAAAATCGCCGCGCCGTAAAGTGAAAGCGCCGCCGCTCGCTTCGATCTCGCGGTTAAAGACATCTTTGAGAACCGGAATATCGCCAAACGGCTGGCTGACGAAGACGGCATGATGCGCCGTGCCCCAGCGCCAGCGGTTCATGTCGCTGCCGTAAGCGGTACGCAGTTCCTGCAATGCATCCGACAACGCAAGGCGGATAGGCGAGGCACAATCTTCTTTTGCCGGTGTGTTGGGGTCGTCGCACCAATGCGCCTCGCCGTTTACATTGCGCAGGACACGCAAGGTGAACACCGCGTTATGGCTCCAAAAGGCTTTGAAATCTGGGCCGAGCTTGTCGGCGAGCAAGCGCTTGACCAACGCGCGGTCCCAGGCTTCGTAAATCAACGGTTCGGGCCGCGCGGCGTCCATCGCCAGATCCCATTTGGACAGTAGCGCAACGGCTTGGCGCGCTTCGGGTGTTTGCCAAGGACCCGCCTTCAGCAACAGGGGCAGCAAGTCCTCGGCAAAGCGATCATGGGTGTCGAGCTGAATCCTCTCGAAAGATTGAATGGAATGGCGCGGGATTGCGGAGAGCATTTTGTCGATCTGCCAGAAACGAAACGGGTCCTCCCATTCGCGGGTCAGCGTATAGGGATAATTCGCAGGGACGGTCTTGTTGTTCGCGGTGGCGATTTGGCCGCTAGACGGATCGTCGATACGCGGCAAACCATCGAACGGGATGTAGCCGGACCAATCATAATGGACGTCCCAACCTTTCGCGGGAACGAGGCCGAGAGAGTTGTTGGCAGGATCGCGCAGCGGCACGCGGCTGGCGATCAGCAATCCTATATGTCCGTCGCTGTGCGCATGAACCAGGTTCTGCATGGGCGAGAGATAATCTCGCATCGTGGAAACGACGTCGGGCGTGTTCTTCGCCAGATCGAGATTTATATTGGCCCGGACGGTTTCGTCGTCCGGGGTCAGCGCGGTCCAGGACAGCGCCAGCACATAGCCTTTGGGCAGCAAACCTTTGAGGCGCGGCCAATCCGGCGGCAGGACCGGGCCATGACGGGTGCTTCGTATCGTGATCGTCACCGGTTTGCCAAATCTTACGGCGATCGTCTCGCGATGGGATTGGAAGGGTTGCTCGCCGGTCGGTGTGACATAGGCATTGCCATTTTTCGAAGCGAGCTTCTCCAGATACAGATCCTGCGTATCGGGCCCTGTGTTCGTCATGCCCCAGGCCGTCTCGCGATTGCGACCCAGCGAGATTCCGGGTCCGCCCGGCAGCGCACCGCCGACGACGTCTTCGCCAGGAAACGATAGATGCGCGAGGTACCAAATCGAGGGGATCGTCAATTGAAGATGCGGATCGTTGGCCAACAACGGTGCGCCCGTCACGCTGCGAGCTCCGGAGACAACCCAATTGTTCGAGGCCGTGTGATCGGGAATGGCGAGTGCTGCCGCCTTGGCTTGCGCGAATATGGAAAGGTAATCGGGCAGGGGATTTTCCGGTTCGCCCGGCGCCGGCGGCAGCAATTCCTCTATCTGATGCTTTGTTAGATGTTTTGCGAGTTGGGCGCGCGCAATTTCTTCGTACATATCGCCCGACAACGACAGCTGCATATATTTCAGCGTCGCCACGCTATCGGCGGGACGCCACGGTTCGGGAGTGACCCCCATCAGGGAGAATTCGATCGGCAATGGTCCGCGGCGGGTTTTCAAATAAGCATTGACGCCTGCGGCATAGGCTTCGAGCAGATGCCGCGTCTCCGGATCCAATTTTTCGACGGATTGTTCGGCAAGGCGATAAAGTCCCAATGTGCGGATGAAGGTGTCGGTGGGAATCCCCGGCAGCACCGACCATTTCGGCGAGCCGGCCTTTCATGACTCGGCGCACGAATTGCATTTGCCACAAACGGTCTTGCGCCGCGGCATAACCCAAGCCGAATAACGCATCGGCGCGCGACTTGGCGAAAATATGCGGAATGGCATGCTCGTCGCGCAAAATCCGCACGGGAGCCGAAAGGCCCTTGCACCTGCACGGTGCCGTTATAATCGGGAAGCGATCCGCGAAAATGGGCGATCCATGCCGCTGCGATCAAAACGATCAGCGTAACGGCCACGGCGAATCCCGAGGCGATCCGCGCCCATAGTTTGGTCATGTCGTTCCCATATGCGAAGCAGGTTGCGAGAGTGGCCGGGAGTAATTGCCGCACAAGAGGATGCTGACGTTACGGTTGCCTGCGTCTTCAATGGACCGTCGTCACGATTGCTTGTGGATGCCCCAGCGAGGCGGCGATCACGCCTTCCAGATAGGCTCTTGACGTCGCGTATCGGGTGCAGCGAAGGACGCCTTTGCCGGGGCCGGGCGTCTGCAATTCTTCGAGCGTGAAACTCATCCTTGCGTCGTAGGTCCGGTCGATCTGATTGCGCAGATTTTGCTCCGCGATGTACCAATTCTGTTTGGTCAGGCTCGTCGGTGCAGGTGGAAAGCTCGTCCGTGTCCGAAGCGCCCCAGCGGCGCTCGACGCAATCATAGGGATCGAACGACATGGCGAACAATCGCTTGCGTGCATCTTCATAGTTCAGCGTGACCAAACTTCCGTCGCTGCGGCTGTAGGAAATGCTGCAAAAGGCAGCGACGCGGTTGTATTCGGCGAGCAAATCGCCTGCGAGATCATCGCCGGTATATGAAAGGTGTTTTGTATCGCCGCTTTTGTGCATTTCCACAAATCGCTGGACGACATCGCGCAGCCCTTTAAATGCGGTTTTCAAACGCGCGTCGCGCGACGGCGTAGAATAAGTCTCCCAATCGCCGCCCGTGCCGTAGATGTTGCGCGGCAATCTCGGGGATGGGGTTTGGTCGCCATGCCAGCCGCCGATGCGAGATCGACGGCCTGCGCGCGATAATGCAAATCCGAGCATAGCGACCATGCCATGTCTCGGACTTCGTTTACGGGATCGAAGACGAGCTGCCCGCCGGCCAGCTTGGCGCGCACATAGTCGTAGTAATCCAGCGCCTCGCCGTTCAGCGTGAATTGTCCTTTCGCCCAATCCTCGTCGGCGGGCCTTGGTCCGTTGCCGTAATACTGTTCGACGGAATAATCCGGGATGTCCTTGTCGCGTGCCACAACGATGGTGCCGCCGGCCAGTGTGCCGTCGCCAAGCCGATGTGCGCCAACCAGTCGGATCGGCCGCCAATTCTTGAAACCGGCGCCCGCCGCGGGACGCGCGCGCGTGAAACGCAGATCGTAGACCATTTGCGTTAGGCTGTAGTCGGTGTGGGCATCGAAGAAGTGGACGCGCCCGTCGGGATCGACGCGATAGACGATCGACAGATGGCCCGCCGGGTCATAAACGACGGTGCCGGGCCGGATCGATTTTGGATCGATGGCGGGAGAATAGAAATCCGACGGTAATGGTCCGTCCAATTCGGGATGAATGCGATAGCTGGCGGAATTTATCGCATTACGAATCCTGTCGATGATTTGGTAGCCGGTCATCACCCCGCTTGGGACGTCCGTTCGAGCCGCAACTCTGTTTCCGTTGCGGGAGTAACGGATATCGTCGCCATCGGGAGTTTGAGGAACGACCGCACTCTCGTATGCAAATGGCAATCCGCGTTTCCACGCAAAATAGAAACGCAAGATATAGGGTAGGTCCGAACAATCGGAGACAAACAGATGGTCCGGCGGATCGCTGTCGCGAAAGGGATTGGCGTCGCTATGCAAACAGGAATTAAGCGTGTCGCATTCCGATTCGCCCAGAGCCTTGGATGAAATCGCGATAGTCGTGTTCATCCGCATCGGACCAATGGTCATATCGCACGACGTATAACGATGAAGAATTGATCGTGCCGCTATTCTTGAGCATGAACAGCGGAAATAAGCAGAATACCTGCCGTTAGGAACCACACTTGGCATGTCAGCAAACGCTTTCGCATTCCTAAACTCTATCTTCTGCAAGTCGATCGTTCCAACGACCACGGCGTGATCAGGCGCCCAAATGTGTGCCTTTGGCCACGCCTTTCCGCCCGTCAGCTTTCGTCACATTTGCTTCACACAACTGTCACCTCAGCTGTTGCCGCCCGCTGCGATGCATCCGCCGGGCAAAAAAGGGTCCGCTAGGCAGTGGGGCACCGCACATCGGTGATGAAGCTCCCGGCTTCGATGTCGGGTCTTTTTCCTAAACGAATTGAAAGAGGGTACCAATGAAGGGGAAGTCAACCTTGATGGTCGGCGTCGCCGCGATTGCATTCGCAGCAACAGCTCAGGCCGGTTTTGCAGCAAAAGGCAATTCTGACGGAATGTCGAATTCCGTTGCGGCATCGTCAGCCACGCAAGAACAAGTCGACCAGCTGTCACAGCGTGTCGATGCGCTGGAAGCCGAACTGCAACAGTCGGAAGTGCGCGCCGCCGCCGATCACAACGCGGTCTCGTCCTGGAAGCCGATGACCGGCTGGTGGGATAACACCTCGATCAGCGGCCGGATGTATTACGACATCACCAACGTCAACAACAAAAACAACGGCGTGGCGAGCACGGCAACGGCACGAGCTTCGACATCAAGCGTTTCTATGTCGGGATCGATCACACATTTGATGACATCTTCTCGGCCAACGTGACGACCGACTTCACCTACGATAGCACCGTCGGTGCGACGCAGGTGTACCTCAAGAAGGCGTATCTGCAGGCCAAGCTCGACGATGCGTTCATCGTGCGCGTCGGTTCGGCGGACATGCCTTGGGTTCCCTATGCGGAAGACGTTTACGGCTATCGTTATGTCGAAAACACGCTGATCGACCGCGTGAAGTTCGGCACCTCGGCCGATTGGGGCGTTCATGTTCTCGGCAAATTCGCCGATGGGTTGCTCGCCTATCAATTCTCGGCCGTCAACGGCAACGGCTACAAGAAGCCGGGCTTTATCGGCCTCGTCAACCGCACGGCGACCGTGGACGTCGAAGGCCGCGTTAGCCTCAATTATGAGGGATTCCAGCTCGGGGTCGGCGGGTATGACGGCAAGCTCGGCGCTGCAGCATGGCGCGGTCCCGCGAAACGGCCAGCCGCTTCGACGCATTGGCCGCCTACACGGCAAATGGTTTCCGCGTTGGCGTAGAATATTTTGCAGCGAGCAATTACGCCTATGGCGCCGGATCGTCTTCGGCCACGACCAAAACAAACGGCATATGGCTATTCGCCGTTCGCGTCGTATCAGTTCGATCCGCAATGGAGCGTGTTCGGCCGTTACGACTATGTGAAGCCGTACTCCGATGCGGCCTGGCGACCACGTTGAAGCCGTTCCACAACGACTACTACAATATCGGCATCTCCTACAGCCCGGCGAAGATTGTCGATTTCGCGCTGGTCTATAAGCACGATGCCGGCTCCAATGGCGACTTCGGCGATCAGAACGGCACGATCGGCGGTTCTGCGTTCGCTGCTGGCAATAACGGCGCCTACAACGAAATCGGCCTGTGGGGCCAGCTGCGCTGGTAATGCTGGCTGTTTTCCGGATGGCCCGCCCGCCGTACGCGCGGCGGGCCGTTCGGAATTCTCAGAGTTGAATGCGAGGCAGAATGTTTTTCGCATTCGAATTTTCGAATGCCAATCAAGGAAGGAAGACACGATGAAAAACCCCTTGAAGACGATGATCGCGGCGCGTCGCGGGCTGTTGCCGCAGCTGCCGTCATCGCCACGGGCGCCTTCGCCGGCGATATTAACGGCGCCGGCGCGACATTCCCCTATCCGATCTACGCCATGTGGGCGCGACGCCTATAAGAAGAAGACCGGCATCGGCTTGAACTATCAGTCCATCGGCTCGGGCGGCGGCATCGCTCAAATCAAGGCGAAGACCGTGATTTCGGCACTTCCGATATGCCGTTGAAGGCCTGCCGACCTCGACGCTGCAGGGCTCGTGATGTTCCCGACGGTCATCAGCGCGGAAGTGCCTGTTGTATCATCTGCCCGGCATTCGCGTCGAACAGCTTGGTCCTCGACGGGCAAGACGCTCGCCGACATCTATCTCGGCAAGATTATCAAGTGGAACGACCCCGAGATCAAAGCGCTGAATCCGAAAGTCGCGCTGCCGAATATGGCTATCATCGTCGTTCATCGCTCCGACGGGTCGGGCACGACGTTTATCTTCGCCAACTACCTTTCGCAAGGTCAGTCCGGAATGGGCGAGTAAAGTTGGCGCAGCCACGGCCGTCGACTGGCCGATGGGCATCGGCGCCAAAGGCAACGAAGGCGTTGCCGGTAACGTCCAGCAAACGGTCGGCTCGATCGGGTATGTCGAATACGCCTATGCGATGCAAAACAACCTGTCCTACACGCGCCTGAAGAACCATGACGGCAATACTCGTGAACGCCGACCATGGATTCGTTCCTGGCTTCTGCGTCACATGCCGATTGGGCACATGCGGATCATTTCTACATGATCTTGACCGATCAGCCGGGTGCGGACTCGTGGCCGATCGAAAATCCCACATTCGTTCTGTTCCACAAAGATCCAAAAAATCCCTCGGCGAGCAAGCAAGCCCTCGACTTCTTCAAATGGTCGTATGCCAATGGTGGCGAGATGGCGAAGAGCCTGCTTTACATTCCGCTGCCTGAAAGCGTCGTCAAACAAATCGAGGACAGCTGGAAGCAGATCAAAGGATCGGGAATGTGAGATAGGCGTCACGGGTCGATTAAGCTCTGTGCGGTTCTCAGTCCGCGATTTACTATAGTCGATCTGATACAATTGCGTGTTATTGCGAGCGTCCGGCGAGACTTTGTTCTCGCCGGACGTTTGCACTATTCGTTCGGTTCAAAATTGGGGGGACGTGAATGAATAGATTGAAAGATTTCGTCGTTGCGGCCATTGGGGTTCTTACCGCCATAGCGATCGTTCCACAGCGGCTGTCGCCGCCGGTAGCATCTCCGGTGCCGGAGCGACGTTTCCCGTATCCGATTTATGCCAAATGGGCAGGTGCCTTTCAGAGCGTCAGCGGTGATCGGCCTCAACTATCAATCCATCGGTTCGGGCGGCGGTATCGCGCAGATCAAGGCGCGCACCGTGACCTTTGGCGCCACCGATGCTCCGCTGAAGCTGGCAGACCTGAACAAGTTCGGTCTGGCGCAGTTCCCGACGGTCATTGGCGGTGTCGTTCCGGTGATCAACGTTTCGGGTGTTGCGCCCGGCCAATTGGTTCTCGACGGCGCGGCTCTTGCCAATATCTATCTCGGCAAGATCGTGAACTGGAGCGATCCGGCGATTAAGGCACTCAATCCCGGCGTCAATCTGCCCAACCAAGCGATTGCCGTCGTCCACCGTTCGGACGGATCGGGCACAACTTTCATCTTCTCGACCTATCTGTCGCGCGTCAGCGGCGAGTGGAAGACCAATGTCGGTGCGAGCACCGCCGTCGATTGGCCGCTCGGCATCGGCGCCAAGGGCAATGAAGGCGTTGCGGGCAATGTCGCCCAGACGGCCGGTTCGATCGGCTATGTCGAATACGCCTATGCCAAACAGAACCACCTGAAATACACGCGCATGGTCAACAAGGACGGCAAGACCGTGAACCCCACGGCCGATACGTTCAAAGCCGCGGCGGCGAATGCGGATTGGGCCGGTGCCGCAAGCCAGGGTTTCTACATCATCCTGGTCGATCAACCGGGCGCATCGTCTTGGCCGATCACGGCGACGACCTACATCCTGGTCTACAAGCAACCCGCCAACGCCGCCGATACCGCCAATGTCCTGAAGTTCTTCAAATGGGCCTATGCCAATGGCGGCGATGCTGCCCTCAGCCTCGACTATGTCCCGCTGCCGTCGAACGCCGTGCAGGCGATCGAAGAAAGCTGGAAGCAAATCCAGGTCTCCGGCTGGTAAGAACAATTTCAGCTTTCGTGTAATGTTTGCAGCGTATCGTTAATAATACAGAGCAGGGGTGACCAACTGGCCGCCCCTGTTTTTTTTGCGACCAGAAATCACATAGAAGCCCCTTTAAACCGCCAGTTCCGTACCTTATA
>CAWGHR010000077.1:0-52271 GCA_963822275.1 uncultured Alphaproteobacteria bacterium | reverse complement strand
TCTGTTCGCAGCGCAACCCGCTACTGCGTCGCCCCCGCCTTATGTCGTCGTGGGTAACACATGGGCCGCGGATTGGTCGGCCAAGAATCTGGATGCCGTCATGGCGCTTTATGACCCCGACGCGGAGTTCATGCCGGGATCGATGGAGAGTTGGGTCGGCAAGGCGGCGATCCGCAAGAACTTCACGGGCGTGCTCGCGCAATATTCGGCCGATTTGCATCTGCACAGCCAGCGCAGTTTCGCGTTAGGCGATCTGGCCTATGACTGCGGCGTCTATGACGAGACGATCACCTCGCTCAAAGACCACAAAGTGATCCATCCGCGCGGCAATTACCTGTTCATTTTCCGTCGTCAGAAGACTGGCGAATGGAAAATCCTCGAACAAACCTGGACGCAGTTCGGAGAGAGGAAATTATGATTTCGCTTTGAGCATGCTCTATCTGCCATGGCCCGCAAGTTCGTAGCGGCAGCGTACGAACGGGCCGTGACAATTGAGAATGTCCAAAAGAACCCCGGTGTTTAGAGCGCCATCTTCTCCGGTACCTTTCGCACGATATTGGGTACCAGTTTCGTCGCAGCGCCTATGTCGCGTTGGCCCTCGGCAGCATTGCCCGCCTTGATTTTCGCCACACCGCGTTCGTAGAGGTATTTGACGCTTTGCGGATCGGCTTTGACCGCGCGTTCAAAATCATTCAGCGCCTCGCTATATTTTCCGAGCCGGAAATAGGCGTAGCCGCGCGATTCCAATCCGGCGCCGGATTCTGCGTCCTGTTGAAGGACCCGAGAGCACGGGCTCACGGCTTGAGCAAACGCATCCGTCCGCGCCAGCGAATGGCATAGGCCGGGCTGTACGTCTTCGAGCCGTGCGCCGAGTTTCGAGGCGCGCCGATAATCCGCGGCCGCTTCGTCGTATTTGTCGGCGTGATAACGGACATCCGCCCTTTTGAGGATCAGCGCCGGGTCGTTGGGGTTTGCTCGCACGATGATATTGTAATCGGCGGCGGCCCCGTCATAGTCCCGAAGACGCGTCAGCAACTCGGCATGGGTTTGCCGCAAATGGAGATCGTCCGGCGCGGATTTCAGCGCCATATCGAGATCGGCCACCGCCAGCTTGTTCTTGCCGATCAGCGAATAGGCGGAGGCGCGCGCGCTATAAGACTCCGATCCGGCGTCTGGATTGAGGCGGATCGCTTCGCTGAGTTCGGCGACCGCTTCGGCCGGCTGGCTGTTCTGCAGATAAGAAAGGCCCTGCGCCAAATGCATCGAGGTAGTGGGCGCGTCGGTATGATTGGACGCCGCAAGCGCGCCGATCAGGCGAGAGGCCCGGTCCGCGTCGCCGAATTTCGCTGCGGTCATACTGTCATTGAAGGCGATCTCGTCATAACCACCCACAGGCTTGGGCCCAAGAAGCGGTGCTGCATTCTGCGAAACAAGCGCCGGTGCGCTCGTCGCCGGAACAATCCTGATCTGTCCCAAATAGCTGATGGCGATCTCCAGCAATGTCCGGGCCATCTTTTGGCGCACCGCACCCGTGCATAGGGGTTGGTCGATTTTGCTGATGAATTCGCGATGTACCGACAGTGTGTTGTTCGACTGCGTCCAATGCGACGTGAACTGAACGTTTTCCGTCATCACCCGTGCATCGCCCGGAACGGCCGCAAAGATGGTGTTCGGCGGGATTTCGAGCGAAGCGTCCTCCGATTGGTGAATACTGAAACAGGGCGTCGGGCTCATATCTTTTGATTCGATGGACGTAAAAGAGCCCATCGGGCCATCGCCGGCGACGCCCAGAATGCGCAAGCCGACCGGCATGTACGAAACTTTCTGACCCGTCAGCCATTCCGCCCATCCGGGTACGGTGAAGCTGCCGGCGATCGTATAGCCGCGCCCGGGAACCATCGGCGGGCCGGCCGTCAACGTGCCGGTTCCGCCCTTATACCCATGTGCCGCCAGCTCTGTTGAGGCGACTTTTTCCGGGCCAACGGCTTGAATGGCCAGACCCATCAGCCTGAGCCTAATCGAGGACGGTCCTTCGGCGGTCGTCGTCATGGTCCCGGTCAGCACGCCCGTGGCACTGAGATGCATAACATTGGTCGTATGCTCGGAGGCTACGCCCGGCGACAACACGGGCATGGTGCCAAGGGTCGCACTATTTTCGGAGACGAATATTACCGGCTTTCCGTATTCGCTATAGGGCAACGAGCCGAACGGCGTCGTCGGCGTGGTGCTGTCAAGATAGAGTTTTAAGTCGGGTACGAAGGTGATGACGTGGTCGAGCTGCGCAAATGTCGGCACCTGCGTCAGCGTGTAGGCATTCGAAGAATTGATCAGCACGCTTTGGCTGGCAATGCCTTTGGCCTTCAGAAGCGCCCGCACCAGCAGATCGTGATCTTTGCAGTCGCCATAGCCATAGGTGAGAATCTCGTCGACGTCGTGGGGCACGATGGTGCCTTGTCCGAGCTCGATCGCGATGTAGCGCACATGCCCGGTCACCCATTCGTAGATTTTTCTGGTCTGCTCGCGCGGATTGGATTCGCCGGCCGTGAGTTTTTCAGCAAGTGCCGCCACCTTCGGCGTCACAGCGACTTTGCCGCTGGTCCGTGCGCTGTAAGCGCGGCCCAGCTCCGCATAGTCCTTGAAGTTCGAGACGAAGTATCGCGGCATCTGGTCCATCGGCGAAACCGGGACCACCTTGTCCGCATGGGGATGCACGACGGAATAATGCCATCTGTAAACGACGTTCTGTCCGCTGTCATCGCTCTTGAATTCAAGATCGTGGGTTTCCACGCGCAAGTTCATGCTCTTCGGCGCCGTTATCGTGTCACGCACTTCTTTGAACGGTGCCGCGGAAGAAAAAGCTCTGCCGTACGTGTATACGCCGGGAAACATCGGCGTGCTGTCCACGAACTTCGCCGTATAAACCACCGTGTCGCCAGCGGCGGTTTGCGGATAGACGATCACTTTTAGCCGCAGGTCGGTGATCATTCCCTGCTGCTCTTCATCGGGCGGAAGCCTGACATAGATCGCGCTTGTATCGATGGGAATTTTTGTGCCGTCCGGCTTCAGCGTGTACGCTTCTATAATTTGCAGATCTTGTCGCGCCGAATTGAACTCTAGCGGAACCTGTCCCAGCCTTATTGCGCCGGCGTCATTTTCGGCGTGAAGTTCGGCATGAACCGTTTCGACGGAACTGCCGTCGGGAGCGACCACGATGTCGTTGGTCTGGAGAAGGACCGAGATAGAGGTGGGATCATCGGCGGCTTGCGCATTGGACGCGCTCAAAACGATACACAGCGCGACAGCGCCCACCAGAGAAATACGCACCACCCACCCCCACGCAAAACTCTTTTGTAGCCCAACACTACTCGGTTTTGCGGGGATTTGGAATTGCCTCAGCGGAACATTCGCCCAGCTACTTTCCTTCAAATCCTTCCAGAACATTGGCCGTGATATGGCCCAGCGCGTCCACATTATAGCCGCCTTCGAACACGAATAACGTGGGTTTGCGCAACGACGCGATGCGCTGGCCCAGGCGCAAATAATCGGCGGCCTTGATCTCGAACGCCGCAATGGGATCGTCGATATAGGTGTCGAGACCAAGCGAGACCAGCAGCACATCGGGTCCGAACGCCTCTATGGCTTTGAGGCCGCGCAACATTGCTTCATCGAAAGTAGCCCAGTTCGTGCCGGCCGGCAGGGGCAAGTTCAAATTGGCGCCTTCGCCCGCGCCTTCCCCGCGTTCGTCGGCGAAACCGAGGAAATGCGGATAGGCGAAACTCGGATCGGCATGCACCGAGCAAAAGAACACATCGCTGCGTTTGTAGAAAATTTCCTGCGTGCCGTTGCCGTGATGATAATCGACATCGAAGATCGCCGGCCGCAAGCCGGCATCCACAAACCATTGCGCCGCGATGGCGACGTTGTTGAGATAGCAGAATCCGCCGAACACATCGGAACCGGCGTGATGACCCGGTGGACGCGTCAGCGCGAAGACGCTGCGTTCGCCGTTTTTGATCGCTTGTGCTGCGGAGAGCGTTACATTCACGGCGGCGCGGGTGGCTTCCCATGTGCCGCGCATGATCGGCGTGTCGGCGCTGAAGGCGTAGGATCCGAGTTTGGATTCGATGTCGCCATGGCGGCCGTCGCGCAAGCCATGGGCCGGCCAGGCCGAAGGCAGCGCCGCCGGCGCGTTTTCGCCATAGCGCGTGGTCCATTCGGCGTGGCACACGCCGAGGAATTCCACCAGCCCCGCATTATGGACGCGAAGAATCGGCGCGTCGTCAAATTCGGTGGGCGCGAGGATCGGTCCCAGTTTGCGCGCTTCCACTTCGGTACGCACCCGTTCGGCACGCACTGGGATTTCCACGGCCGGCAGAAGTTGGCCGTGTTCGAATTGAGAAAGAGGGTCGTGGTGCAGATGCAGGGGAGTGTAGAATGTTTTCATGTCGTCTCGCCGGTGGTCAGCCCGACTGTAGCATAATCGCGCCGAAAACGATGACTCCTGCGGCCAGCCAGCGTCGCAGCGTCATATGCTCGCCCAGGAAGCTCATCGCCAAGGCAGTGCCGAACAGCACACTGGTTTCGCGCAAGGCCGCAAGCTGCGCCGTGGCGCCGGAGCGATAAGCCAGCATCGCCGAGCCATAGCTAGCGATCGAAAGAAGGCCCAGCAGGATACCAAGCCGCCACTGCCGTCGTGCCTCAATAACGACCGCACGCCCGCGGATTCCCGGCGCGGTGACCAGCACGCAGAAACCGTGCGCCACGAAAAACCACAGCACATAGCTCAATGGATCGACGACCGCGCGCACGCCCGAAGCGTCGATCAATGTATAACAACCGATCGTTAATCCGGTGCCGAGCGCGTAAAGCAAGCCCGCTTTTGCACCCGCGCTGGCGCGATGCGAAAAGCCGATGGCGATGACGCCGCCGCACACCAGAACGATCCCAACGATCTGTGCCGCCGCGGCATGCTCGCCCAGAAGAAAAAAAGCGCCGAGGGCGGTGAACAATGGTCCCGTTCCGCGCGCCACCGGATAGACGGCCGAGAACGCGGCGCTTTCGTAAGATTTCACCAGAAGCAATTCATAGACGGCGTGGACGCAGGCGGTGCCGATGAGGAACCACACCGCTTTCCCCTGCGGCAGGGGAATGAAGAACAGTGCCGGCGTCACGATGATGGCGGAAAACACGCCGATCAACGGGCGCATGGCATATTTGTTTTCGGCGCGCTTCGTCAGAATATTGACGACGGCATGCATAGCAGCCGAAAACAGGATGAGACACAGAGCGACGAACATCGTGTCGCCAGCATCGCGGGGCCTGGTATGTCGGCGCAAGTATTAAACGAAGACCTTATCGGCCAACCGGGCGGGCGGGCGAAGCTGGCGACCCCGGCTTTGGTGATCGATCTCGGCGCCTTCGAACGAAACATCGCGGCGATGGCCGCGCATGCGAAAAAGTTGGGCATCGCGCTGCGTCCCCACGCCAAGACGCACAAATCCGTCGAGATCGCCAAACGGCAGATTGCGGCGGGCGCACTCGGTGTGTGCTGCGCCAAGCTGGGGGAAGCGGAAGCGTTGGCCGATGGCGGTATCGACTCCGTTCTAATCACCTCGCCGGTGGTCAGCGATCACGGCATTGTTCGGCTGGTGGCGCTGAATGCGCGGCTCAACGATCTCATGGCGGTTTGCGACAACCAGGCCGTGGCAGCGCGTCTCGATCAGGCCGCTCACGCTGCCGGTAAGAAACTGAAGATCGTGGTCGACATCGATCCGGGCCTTGGCCGCACCGGCATCGCCGCGGAGAATGCCGTGCCGCTGGTGGCGTTCGTGGCGCAAGCGCGCGGTCTCGAATATGCGGGCCTACAATGTTACGCCGGCCAAGTGCAGCATATGGGATCGGCGAACGAGCGGCGCAGCGCTTCGCTTGCGGCGCTCAAAGAGCTGGGGGCATTGCGCGATCAGCTCGCGGCGATGGGATTGGCACCAAAGTATGTTTCGGGCGGCGGCACCGGCACATTCGACATCGATCCCGATGCCCAAGTCCTGACCGAACTTCAGGTCGGCTCCTATGTTTTCATGGATCGTCAGTACAATGATGTGTGGGGCGCCCGCCCGCCCTTTGAAACCGCGCTGTTCGTTCAGACGACGGTGATCAGCGCCAACCGCACCGGTCTTGCCACCACCGATGCGGGGTTCAAGGCTTTCGCGACCGACGCGGGTTCGCCTGTCATCGCTTCCGGTGCGCCCTCCGGCGCCGGCTATTTTTTCTTTGGCGACGAACAGGGCGGTATTCTCTACTCCGAGGAGACGGGCAAATTGCAGCCGGGCAATGTTGTCACATGCGTCGTGCCGCACTGCGATCCGACGGTGAATCTTTACGACCGATATCATGTGGTGCGCGGCGAAATGCTTGCCAGAATATGGCCGATTGAAGGCAGGGGCCGTTCGGCCTGATTTTGCGGTTCCGGCGAGCCCAGCAAATCTGTCATTATCGTTCATGTGCGGTTCAGCCGCTCGGTCTCAGTATCTGCCCACGAAATTTGGCGCAGTAGCAGAAGGAGACAAGTCATGAAACGAATCGCCAAACTTGCACTAGGCGCAGTGTTGATGGCCGGCGCGGCATTTGCGGTGACGACACCCGCGGACGCGCGCGTCGCCATTGGAATCGGAGTTGGACCGGGTTATTACGGCCCGCCGCCGCCTGCATACGCGGCGTGCGATCCCTATAGTCGCTACTACGATCCGTATTATTGCGGCGATTACGGCGACTATTACGGGCCTGGGTTCTGGCTTGACGGCTTCTGGTACACCGGCGGGCGCTATCGCGATTTCGGCGGACACCGCCAATACTGGGCCCATGGCGGATGGCATAGCGGCCCCGGCGGAGGCCATGGCGGTGGCGGTTTCCATGGTGGCGGCGGATTCCATGGTGGCGGAGGTTTCCACGGCGGTGGCGGCCATCACCACTAAGTCAGAGATCCCTCTTTAGGGACGTGTACAGATGAATCGGTACGCGAAAGTCGCGTTGAGTGCCTTCTTGCTCGCAGGAGCGATGGCACTCGGCGCGATCCCCGCTTCGGCGCAAAGTGTGGGTTTCTCATTCGGCTATGGTCCGGTCTTTAGCGATCCATGCGCCTATTACGATTACTACGACCAACCGCCGCCCTGGGGCTTGCCGCCGGATTATTGCGATTATCCGGTGTATTTCGAACCGGTGTTTGTCGATGGCTACTGGTATCGCGGTCCGATCTACTACCGCTGGCAAGGCGGCGAACGGTTGTTCTGGTTGAACGGCGGTTGGCGCAGAGATCAGTGGCGGGGCCCTCGTCCTCAAATCCGCTGGCAGGATCGCGGCGCGTGGGGCCACGTCCATGATCGCGGAGGATGGAGCGGTGGCCGCGGCACCTATGATGGCGCAGATCGCGGCGGTTACGGCCGCGACGATCATGGTGGTGGCGACCATTGGTCCGGTGGTGGTGGCCAGAGCGGCGCAAGTCATTGGTCTGGCGGCAGCGGCCATGGCAGCGCGGGAGCAGGCGGCCACTGGTCCGGCCGTGGCAGCGGCCATGGTGGTGGCATGGGCCGTGGCGGCGGCGGAAGCCACGGCAGCGGTGGCGGCGGACACCACCGCTAAACAGCGACCACGACGCACATCAATCCGAAATAAAGATTCCATCGGCTCGGCGTCCGCGCGCCGGGCCGATTTTCCCTCGCTGCAACATTCGGTCGAACTGGGCATGTGCCGCGCAAGCGAGTGACCATAGTATTGCGCAATTGCGCAACGCGGCCCGCTTGACCCCCCGCTTTACCCTGCTAGCTTGACCTCGCTTTTCGCCGAGAGGTCGCTATGCGCGTAGGCGTTCCCAAAGAAATCAAAAATCACGAATACCGCGTCGGTCTGACGCCTGCCGCGGTTCGCGAATTGACCGCCCGTGGGCACGAAGTTTTTGTCGAGACCAAGGCGGGTGACGCCATCGGCCTGACCGACGAGATGTATGTGCGCTCCGGCGGAAAGATCCTGATGTCGGCCGCGGAAGTTTTCGACGTCGCCGACATGATCGTGAAGGTGAAAGAACCTCAGCCGGTCGAGATCGCGCGGCTCAAGCCGGGACAGACCCTTTTCACCTATCTGCATCTGGCGCCCGACCCGGAACAGACCAAAGGCTTGCTCGCTTCGGGCTGCATCGGCATCGCCTACGAGACCGTCACCGATGCGCGCGGCGGCCTGCCGCTGCTGGCGCCGATGAGCGAAGTGGCGGGACGCATGTCGATCCAGGCCGGCGCGCATTGTCTGGAAATCGCGCAAGGCGGACGCGGCGTGCTGCTGGGCGGCGTGCCGGGCGTTCCGGCGGCGAAGGTCGTGGTCCTCGGCGGCGGCGTCGTCGGCACCAATGCCGCGCGCATGGCGATGGGCCTTGAAGCCCATGTCATGGTGCTCGACGTCTCGCTGCACCGGCTCAACGAGCTCGACCTGCAATTCGGCGCGCGTCTGCACACGCTGTTCTCGACCATCGATGCCATCGAGGAGCAGGTGGTCACCGCCGATCTCGTCATCGGCGGCGTGCTGCTGCCGGGCGCCGCCGCGCCCAAGCTCATCACCGAGAAGATGGTCAAGCAGATGAAGAAGGGTTCGGTGATCGTCGACGTCGCCATCGACCAGGGCGGCTGTGCGGAAACCAGCCATGCCACGACCCATGCCGATCCGACCTATCGCGTGCACGATGTGGTGCATTATTGCGTGGCGAACATGCCGGGCGCGGTGGCGCGCACCTCCACCTTCGCGCTCAACAATGCGACGCTGCCCTTCACGCTGGCGCTGGCCGATCAGGGCGCGGAGAAGGCGATGAAGGCGAACCCGCATCTGCGCGCCGGGCCTCAACGTCTACAAGGGCACGCTGACCTACAAGGCGGTCGCCGACGCACAGGACCTGCCGTTCAAGAGCGCGGAAGCGGTGTTGGGGGTTTAACGGGCGTCTGCGCCCACTCGCCCGGATATCCAGTTTGGCGACTGCGAATACGCTAGGCCGCCACACTTTTTTCTGGCACATTTCCAGCGCATTGTTACGAGCGTGGGGGGGCGTGGTGTTTCGCGGTATCTTCAAATTCAAATTCTGCGTTGTTGTTTCAATGTTGTTGTTCGGTGCAACAGGTGCATTTGCGACCATCGACGATGCGCCGGCGCCCCCAAAATTCGCCCCGGTACCAACAATCGATGAACTGAATCAGGAAATCCGTTCCGGTACATTGACCGGACACGCTCTGGCCGATGCCTACGCGCAGCGCGCCCTGTGGCAGCTGCGTCAAAAACAAAATCTTCAAAGTGCGATCGACGATTTGAACTCATGCCATAAGCATCGCCGGCGACGCGAGATACTTCGCCTTGCGTGGCATCGCCTACATGCAATTGCAGGATCAAAAGAATGCACTTGTGGATTTTGCGGCAGTCGTGCGGTTGGAGCCAAACTCGCCGCGCGGACATGCCCTGCGCGCCGGAGTGTTTGCTTCGATAAACGATTACCAAAACTATGTCGTAGAAACCGATCTTATAATTGCGATGTCGCCAAACCCGCTTTTGGTGATCGAAGAGCGAGCTGAATTCTTCTTTGGCAAGGGACTGTTCGAGCGCGCCATCGCCGATTACACCGCAGCCCTCAAACTCAATCCCGCTGCCGCCGACATGCTGAGCAATCGTGGCGATGCTAGGTCGGGATTGCACGATTATAAAGGCGCGATGGTCGATTACGACGCGGCGATTACTATGGATCCTGCGGGCAAGCTTGCTTCTTATGCAAAGGCCAATCGCGCTGTGACCTTATTCGAGCTTGGCCGGTTCGTTGAAGCGGCAGACGCTGCCGAGAAGGTCGCCGACGCTGACCCGACCGACGCCTACCACCTGTTGTGGCTCGAATATACCAGGCAACGCGCGTCGCGCAGCGATGCGGCCGATTTTGCGCGCCGTGCGCAATCCATCGATAAGACGAAATGGCCAGCTGCGATTATCGATTATCGCCTCGGCACCATGAGTGAGAACGATGTTTTTGCCGATGCGGAAAAGGCCACGGGCGACGAAAAGATCGGTCACGTCTGCGAAGCAACTTTTCACATCGGTCTTTTCAAGGCCCTTGGCGGCGACGTAGCCTTGGCCCGGCCAATGATAAAACGGGCACTGGAAATCTGCCCGCCGGGGTTTACCGAATATACCGCAGCGTTTGCCGTTCTGCAGCAGATGGGCTCCTAAAGCTCGCCTTGTTACTGCACACTCCTCCTGAGAGGAGAGGGGAGCGAGCGCGTGAGGGGGTATTTCCCGCATATTCGCAGTTCGGCACCGCTTCTAATCGTAGCACTTCTCTCCATGCCGCTGGCAGGCAAGCGAGGCTTGCAATTCCTTGAAGCGGGCCTTCGTCATATCGGTCAGACAACTCGAATACATCATCGGGTGTATCGAGCCGCCCTCGCTTTCCGCCGTCTCCGACCGGCAATGGGCGTCGCGAAAACCGATCCAGGCGCGTTCGGCGGCGATCAGCTTTTGCCGTTGGTCGCCATCCAGCATGGCCATCAGCGCGCGATAGGTGTCGTTGAGCCTTCTATCTGCCGCTTGATAATCCCGGTCTGCGCAAATGTTCATGGCCATTTGGGTCATCGCGTTGTTGCAGTCGATACCATCGGAATCATCGGCCATGACCGCGCCGCTCAGCAGAACCACCGCGGCTGCCGCCAGAACTATCCTGCGCATTGTCATGCCCTCCCTCGTGTCGTGGCTTCGAAGTTCGCCTTGTTGTTGATATCGGCCCCTACGCGGACATCGAAACCAAACCGACACTAGAATCAAAAAATTGCTAGAGTCCTTTCAATTCCGAAAATCGCTGGAAACTGATATCGAGATGTGACGAATTTCGGAATCCGGACACTACGCAGGCGCAAGCTATCCGATCGTCGTGCCGCCGTCGATGACGATAGCTTGGCCCGTCATCCACGATCCCGCGCGCGAAGCCAGAAACACCGCCGCGCCCGCGATGTCGTCGGGCTCCCCCAACCGGCGCAGCGGATTGCCAAAGGCGGAACGCGTCTCCGCTTCCGGCGTTTCCCACAAGGCGCGCGCGAAATCGGTCTTCACCAGCCCCGGTGCGATGCAGTTTGCACGGATATTGTACGGCCCGTATTCCACCGCGATGTTGCGCGCCATCTGGAAATCCGCCGCTTTGGAAATGCCGTAAGCGCCGATCACCGGCGTGCCGCGCAGGCCCGCGATGGAAGAGACGATGATGATCGCGCCGTCTTTGCGCGAGACCATCTCGGGCAGCACCAACTGGCACAGCCAGTGATTGGAGCGCACATTGGCGCCCATGATCTTGTCGAAGGCTTCGTCGGGAATGTTCATCCCCGGTCCGAAATAGGGATTGAGCGCGGCATTGCACACCAGCACATCGATCTTGCCGAAGGTTTGGCGCGTCGCGTCGACCAGTCCTTGCAATTGTTCTTTGTAATTGATGTTGCAGGGGATCGGTGCGGCGATCCCCGCACCATATTTGCCGTTGATAGCGCCGGCGACTTTCTCGCAGGCATCCGCCTTACGGCTGGACACCACGACTTTGGCGCCGTGCTCCGCCAAGCGGTGGACGATAGCCTCGCCGATGCCTTTGGTGGAACCTGTGACGAGCGCGACCTTGCCGCTCAGATCGAACAATTGCATGCTCTTCTCCCCAGAAAAAAACGGCGCGATCATGACATGGCGCGGGCGAACAAGGGAATGTGCAATGAAAAGAGTTTTGTCGGCACTTGCCGCAGCGTCATTGGCAGTCTTGCTTACGTCGTGTCAGACACCGCGGCCGAGCGGCACCACACCGCCCGCTGTACCCGCTGCGCACCTGCCTGCAACGCCCGCGACGCGACTGCCAATCCCCACCGCCGGTCCGCTGACGCAAGCGGGTGTCGGCAAATATATGGATGCGCAAGAGGTGGAATTGCGCGCGCTGTTGCGCGGTCGCGGCATCATGGTGGTGCGGCGGGGCAATGATTTGCTCGTCACTTTCCCCAACGACAGATTGTTCGATGGCGTGACGCTGAATTCCACCGGACAACGGTTCCTGGAAGTCATTGCGCCGCTGTTGCTGAAATACGATCACACGCTGGTCCAGGTGAACGGTTACACCGACACTAGCGGCACGCCCGAACAAAATCTCGACGTCTCGCAGAAACGCGCCGCCGCGGTTGCCGATGCGCTCACCGGACTTGGTGTTTCCGATTCGCGGACCGAGGCCCATGGTTTGGGCGCGACCAATCTCAAAGTGATGACCGGCGATCATGTATCCGAACCCCGCAACCGCCGCATCGAAATCCACATCGTGCCGAGACCGGGAGCGTAATGACCTCGGTATGCGCAACAACCCCGATTATCCCCTCATAGAGTTTTCCGCGGATTTGAATTTGGTGGCATCGTTTCTGGCTCTCCGTGATTTTGCGCGCGGGGACCGGAATGGACTGCGCCGGGCTTTGGGTGCGGATACGGCTGATGTTCTCGTGCTGCTGGGGAATAGCGTTTTAGCAACCGCAGAAAACGCTTTTGAAGCTATTGAGGCGGGGCTAGCGCAGCGATTACTGATTGCGGGCGGCCGAGGACATTCTACGCACTACCTGCAGGAGACGCTGAGGAATGATCCCCGCTACGCTGCCTATGCCAGCGACGGCAAAAGCGAGGCGGAAATGCTTGGGGCGATAGCGACAGAATTCTGGCACCTCGCGCCGGAACGTTTGCTGCTCGAAACGGTTTCTACCAATTGTGCCGAAAATGCTCGGTTGACGCTGCAATTGCTGCAGAAGCGGGGCATGAATGCCGGTACCTTCATTCTGATGCAGGATCCTAGCATGCAAAGACGCACCGATGCGGGGTTTCGCAAAGTGTGGCGCGATGCCGGCCAACACGCAGTATTTGCCAATGATCCGACCTTTGTGCCGCTGCTGATGGTGCATAATGGCCAATTGAGATTTGCCGAGCGCGTCGCCGGATGCTGGACGTTGAAACGTTTCGTGTCGCTGGTCATGGGAGAGTTGCCCCGCTTGCGCGACGATGCGTCGGGATATGGACCCATGGGTCGTGGGCACATCGAACATGTTGAGATTCCCGAAGTTATATCGGCCGCACAGGCACGAATGGTACGGTTTTATCCGGAGTTCGTGAGGCCGGTATGGAGCGGCAATAATCCAATCGGGATAGCGAATTAAGCACGCGTCATGCGTTTTTGATCCCGGCCGCTTGGAAATCGCACGCGCCGCAAGGCCTCACGGACAAAGCGGTACGCAAGGCATTACCCGGCAATCGCCTCAAGATAGCGGTCGAATGATTTGTCCACCGCCTTGCGGGCGCCGCCGATAATGTTGCGGCCCCAGGTATAACCAAAAACATCCTCGAAGGCATATTCCTGTAGACGCGTGCGCATACTTCGCACGTCGCTGGGTTTCATCGGGATATAATTCGGATAACTGTACATGAAGGTGACATGGCGGCGGTCTTGCACGACTTGCAGGGCATCGCCGGGAAACAAAGCTCCGCCCGAATGCGGCCCATCACTCCAATGCAGTGCAGTGTTGCCGGGAAAATGTCCGCCGCAGCGAATAAGCGTGACGGCATCCGACAATCGGTGTTTGTCGCCGCTCCAAAAGCGAATATTTGCAGACGGTCTCTGCACCCATTCCTTGTCCACTTCGTGCAGAAGGATGGGAACGCCGCCGAACGCTTCGCTCCATTCGACCATGGCGGAATAAAAATGCGGATGGGAAATGACGATCATGTCGATGCCGCCGCGCGCCTTGAGGGCGCCAACGGCTTCTTCTGTGACCAGGCTGAGGCATTCCCAGAGAACGTTACCCGCATCGGTGGGCACATAAAGCGCCCTTTGATTGATCGCGAAAGCGGGCTCAAGACCGATAGCCAACAATCCCTCTTCCTCTTCCAGGCGCAGGCGGTGTTGGATGCCCAGTGTCTCGTGCGTTGTCCAGCGTTGCCCGGACCATCCCACATATTGCCGGTCGTCGCGGCAGATGGGGCAAAGAACGGGGGTCTCATCGGCGAATTGGGTTCCGCAGGTCTGACAGATCGCTAAGGACATGATGCATCCCTGCAAGCAGCGGCCATAATCGCCCGCATCGGGGGACGACCTTTGTCCTTACACCAGTTCAGATAGGTTTCGCGGGCCGTGTGCGTATCGCTGAAGCCGACAACCGTCCCATTCTCGTCGAGATATTCGACGCGGCCTTTCAGATTGATCTGTACAACACAGGCTGCATCCCCGACGCAGCGCCAGCTATCGAGATTTCCTGGTGGTTCATAGACATAGGTTCCCGGTCCCGCGATCTCACTCGTTTCGATAATTTCGCGATAGCCGCGGATATTGTAGGCATGGACCTCGCCGGTGTGGCGATGACGGGAGATCGTCGTGCCCGGCTCGACACGCAGCTGAAGGGAATAGCCATCTGAAGCAAAACGCAGGGGGCGGAAAGACACGCCCTGGCGCAAAGGAACCCAATCGACGATCGGGGCGTGAACAGGATTGGCTGACGGTTTCATGGCAATTGCTGACCTCCCTTAATTATCTTGACATCAAGATAAATAGAATTGTCTTGATGTCAAGATATATTCCTGCCATGGTCGTTTCTTGAGCGCGCCGCGGTCCAAACGAATGTCGAAACCGGCCAAAGAAGGCACAGGAGATCACGTTGCCCGGCTGCGGGCAGCCTGGCAACGCGAAAGGCCCGACCTCGACACCGAGGGGATGGCAATCCTGGGACGTGCCCGCCGCATCACTCTGATGCTACGACCACGGATCGAAGCCGTCTTCAAGGAGTTCGGCTGCGATGCGGGGGAGTTCGACGTCTTGGGAACCCTTAGGCGTTCGGGAGCGCCGTACCGCATGCGGCCGACCGAACTCTTCCAATCCTTGATGATTTCATCGGGCGGCTTGACGGATCGCCTGGCCCGCTTGGAAGAGCGGGGACTGATAGCCCGCGTTCCATCCGACGACGACGGGCGCTCACTGCTCGTGGAACTCACGCGCGCCGGGCGCGTATTGGTCGATGCGGCCTTCGAAAAAGATATGAAGCTCGAGCGAAAAATTCTATCGGGCTTGCGGGCAGAGGAACGAGAGACGCTCTCGCGCCTCCTGGCGAAACTCGCCATTGGTATCGAGGCTCAGACCGAATAGAAACCGCGCGGACAAGACAAACGAGCGAGACGGCAAATTCATGACGGCCCGACCCGAACATTCGATTGCCGTTCCCGAACCCGAGATGCTGGAGGCCGCTGAGCATGTGGCGCGGTTTATGGAAACGCTCGACGAAACCGCCCTGGACCATGTCTTCGCCGATCGCGGCGTCACCATCATCGAGAATTTTGCGCCGTACATTTTCGCGGACAAAGGCGCTGTGGGGCGGTGGGCCACCGCCTTTTGCGTTCACGCCGCCCAGATCTCCAATCTCAAACACAGTTTCGGTGCGCCGCAGGACTATTCCATCGACGGCGATCTCGCTTTCTTCACGCTGCCCACCATCTGGACCGGCACAAAGGATGGCGTGAATTTTTCCGAGCAAGGCGGCTGGGCATTCGTGTTTGTCCGGCAAAGCGGACATTGGCGCATCCGAGGCTATGGCTGGGCGGTGACGGGCGCGGCGAAGGATTGAAAGGCGCGGGAGGGCCGTTTGCCATCATTTTGTCGGAACCGCCGGAATGGTCTCAACGCCGTGCCTTCCGCTCCACATGTTCCCGTAGTGCGCGGTTGATGTCGGTCTGATAACCCTTAGGCGCGTGCTCTTTGAACCATGCGACAACATCCGCATCCAAGCGCAGTGTGAGTTGCTGTTTCACCGGGCGATAGAACAATCCGCGTTTGGCATTCGACCAGTCGCGAACTTCCGGCATTTCACGCGTATCGATCTTGTCCTCAGGCAGTGCTGCCAGTGCTGCTAGCTCCTTCTTATGCCGAGCCGTAAGAGGCTTAGAAGATACCTTCTTCATACGCTCTCTCTTCGCGTGCCGTTGCCTTGCGGGCGCTGATGATGCGGCCAATTTCTTCTCCATCTTCTGCTGGTTCGGGCCATGTATGGACGACAAACAAAACAATGGCCCCAACCAAACCTACCGTCTGCCAGCGTTCTTCTTCGGATGCTGGATCGGGTCGAGAAGCCGCCAGCGGGTCGTCGAACACGAGCAATGCCGTCTCGAAGCTCAAACCGTGTGCCAATTTGTTCGCACGGTTCTTTTTTGCATCCCAAGTCCAGCGCATGGAACCTCGGCATAGCTACAGAAATGTAGTTACAAATGTGTTGTTACGCAAGACGGTTCTGGCAATATAGCGTGCTTCTCAGTCCATATTCGCTATTGCGTCTCTGTTCCTATCTGTCCCCCTTAAACCGGGCGTATAATCTCCACAGATTGGTCCGCGCTGCGGACCACGCTGCGAGAAGATGGTCACCTCGTGGATGGAGACGTGTGAGGTGCGCCGACGGTTGGGCGCGCGAGGCAGGGCAATCTCCCCCCCGCGCATTCAGTCCCTTGATCGATGCGCAGGCCCCGCGGGCAGGGTTCACGTTGAAAAGTACCAATCAATCCCTTGCGGAATTCACGCCCGCCGACCCCACAAAGTGACGCGTTCACCGCCCACGCTCCGTTCACCACGCCCCCTGCCATCGCTGGTAAACGCTGGCTTGTTCCCCTATATCCGGGGCCCCAATCGAGGAGGTCTCGCGTGGCCCAAACTTGGTCCCCGCAAAGCTGGCGTTCCAAGCCCATCGTCCAGGTCCCGAATTATCGCGACCCGGTGGCGCTGGAGGCCGTAGAAGCCAAGCTCAAGACCCACCCCCCGCTGGTGTTTGCCGGGGGAGTCTCGCAACCTCAAAGCCGCGCTGGCCCAGGTCTCTCAGGGCAAGGCGTTTCTGTTGCAGGGCGGGGATTGCGCCGAAAGTTTCGGCGAATTCCACGCCAACAATATCCGCGACACGTTTTGCGTTTTCCTCAGCATGGCGATGGTGCTGACCTTCGCGGCCAATTTGCCCGTGGTGAAAGTCGGCCGCATCGCCGGGCAATTTGCCAAGCCACGCTCCGACGACAGCGAAACACGCGACGGCGTCACGCTACCGTCCTATCGCGGCGACATCATCAACGGCGAAGAATTTACCGCGGCGGATCGCGAGCCCGATCCCGAACGCATGATCCGCGCTTATTTCCAGGCGGCGGCGACCGCGAATCTGGTGCGCGCGTTTGCGACGGGCGGCTACGCCGATCTCAGCCGCGCCAAACATTGGTATCTCAACGATCACAACCACCCCGATCTCTTGCAGCGCTACGTCGCCATCGTCGAGAAGATTGCCGAGGGCACGGATTTCCTGCGCACTTTCTCACTCGCCGATGCCGTCAAGCATCAGACGACCAGCGTCTCATTCTATTTCAGCCACGAAGCCTTGCTGCTGGCTTATGAAGAAGCGCTGACTCGCAAGGATTCGATCACCGGCGAGCCATACGCCACCAGCGGCCATATGCTGTGGATCGGCGACCGCACGCGTCAGCCCGACGGCGCGCATATCGAATTCTGCCGCGGCATCAAGAATCCGCTCGGCCTGAAATGCGGACCCAGCATGAGCGAGGACGATTTCCGCAAACTGGTCTCGATCCTCAATCCCGATAACGAGCCGGGCCGCCTGACGCTGATTGCGCGCTTCGGCGCGGACAAGATTTCGGAAAAACTGCCGCGTCTCATCCGCGCCGTGAAGCGCGAGGGCTTTAATGTGGTCTGGTCTTGCGATCCGATGCATGGCAACACGGTGAAAACGGCCACCGGCTACAAGACGCGGCCCTTCGACCGCGTGCTGAAGGAGGTGAAGACCTTCTTCGATGTGCATCATGCCGAAGGCACCTATCCGGGCGGCGTGCATCTGGAGATGACCGGCCAGAACGTCACCGAATGCATGGGCGGCGCGCAGGATATCACCGCCGCCAATCTGCAAGACCGTTACGAAACGCGTTGCGATCCGCGGCTCAATGCCAGCCAGGCGCTCGAACTCGCCTTTCAGCTGGCGGAAAGTCTCAAAGCCGGACGGAACACGGGATTTGCACAATCGGCCTGAGACGGCGCAGGGACGTTTTGGTTGGGGGGTAGAGGAAGGCGATGGGCGTAGCGCGTCTTCTGGCAAAGGGCTGGGTTCTTGTTTGTCTCTATGCGGGCGGCTATGAGCTTTTCATAGTGCTCGTCAGTTCCGCCGATCCACTCGCCGCCATCCCGGAACTGATCGTTTGCACGCTGCTGTTTTCGGCCATGGGATTGTTGTTCATCGGCGGCTTCGGCGCCTCGGCGGGCCATGGCCGGGGGCCGCTGCTCAAGCGCCTCAAACCGGCGCATTTGCTTCCCGGTTTTAACGAAACGGTGTTCGCCCTCTTCGTGATCCTTAGCTTCGTCAATCAGATCTATTTTGCGCCGCTGCATCTTTCGGGTGGTGTGATCGAGGCGTTCGAATCCGCCATCTATTTTGCGGTGTTCGGTCAGCGCGCTCTGGTCGACGCGCTTTCCTCTTGCGCCGTGGATGGCGGACGCGTCTTCGTGTCCTCTGTCGCTTGGTTGATGGCCTTGGTGTTTTTGGGCTCCGCACTGTCTCGGCTGAACCTCTCGGCCGGCATTCTTCGTCTGGAGCGCGCCACGCGCCCGGAAACGCTCGGCCCGATAACGCTTGCGGCGTTGCTGGGTATCGCCGCCGTTATCGGCATTCAGATGCTGTTCGTCGGCTCGACTTATCAATTCCTGCCGTGCAGCCTGTTCACGGGAATTCCCGGCGCTTTGCTGATCGGCCTTGCCCCTCTGATGCTGTCCTATTTGATCCTGGCCGCGCTGACGGCCCTGTTGGCGAGCGGCAAGGAACACAAATAGCGATCACCCGTCGTCACCGAGTTTCACCAACATCTTGCCGAAATTCTCGCCTTTGAAGAGTGCGATGAACGCATCGGGGGCTTTTTCGATGCCATCCATCACGGTCTCGCGCCAAGTCATCTTGCCTTCGCCGATCCACTGGCTCATGTCGCGCTGGAAATCCGCCATCATGTCGAAGTGATTGCTGACGATGAAACCGCGCATCGTCAGGCTCAGCCCCACGATGTTCATCAGATTGTGCGGGCCTTTCGGCGGTTCGGTGGCGTTGTAGTTCTCGATCATGCCGCACTCCACGAGGCGCCCGAATTGGCGCATATTGTCGAGTGCCGCCGTCAGATGCGCGCCGCCGACATTGTCGAAATAGAGGTCGATACCGTTCGGCATGGCTTCGGCGAGCGCGACGCTGAGATTGCTGTGCTTGCGATAGTTGATCGCCGCGGCGATGTGCAGCTCGTCGGTGAGATAGGCGCATTTCTCCTCCGAGCCGGCCGAACCGGCCACGCGGCAGCCCATATTGCGCGCGATCTGGCAGGCGATGGCGCCAACCGCCCCCGATGCGGCCGAGACGAACACGCGCTCTTCCTCTTTCAAATCTCCGATGCGCTTCAGCCCCACATAGGCTGTGAGGCCCGGCATGCCCAAGGCGCCGAGATAGGCTTGGACCGGCACGGCCTTGCCGTCGACCTTTTGCAGCATCATTTCGCCGGCGCCGGATACGAACCATTCGCGCCAGCCATTCATGCTCATGACGTAGTCGCCGATCTGGAACGGGCCGTTGTTGGAGGCCACGACTTTGCCCACGGCGCCGCCCTGTAGCACCTCGCCGATCTGGAAGGGCGGGACGTAGCTTTTGCGGTCGATCATGCGCCCGCGCATGTAGGGGTCGACCGACATGAAGAGGTTGCGGACCAAGACCTGGCCGGGACCGGGGGTGGGTATATCGGTCTCGATCAGTTCGAAATCGTCCCGCGTCGGCAGGCCGACCGGCCTGCTTTTGAGGCGGATATCGCGGTTTTTTCCGGTTCCCATCAGTGTCTCCTTAACCATCTTTGGCCTTGGTTCTTAACGGCCATAAACCTAACTATGCCCGCAAGTGTAACAAGGCGAAACATTTTATGACTCGCCCAAATCACCCCCTCAGGTCCTTATGTATCTGTGAATCCGGGGGTTTTTCCTGTGGCACCCATTCGCTTCGTACCTGAAGACGGTCTTCTGAAGGCAGCAGTCGTCGGCGCCGGCGCCTTCGGCCGCCACCATGCCACGAAATATCGCGGCTTGGAGGGGGTAGAGCTTATCGCAATTGCCGATCCTTCACCCGAAGTCCGCAAGGGCTCCGTAGCGGCACATGGCGTTCCCGGCGTCGCCGATTGGCGCGAGCTTTTGGGCAAAGTGGATCTGGTGAGCGTCTGCTCGCCGGCGGTGACCCATTCGGCCATCGTGCGTGCCTTCCTCAATTCGGGCGCCCATGTGCTGGTGGAAAAGCCGATCGCGACCAGCCTTGAAGAAGCCGATGCCTTGATCTCCTTGGCTGAACAAACCGGCCGCGTCTTGACCGTCGGCCACCAAGAACGCTTCGTTTTCGCCCATACCGGACTTCTGGATTACGATGAGACGCCGCTGGAGGTATCGTGCTGGCGCGAAGGTCCGTGGTCGGGCCGTGGAGCAGATGTCAGCGTCGTATTGGACCTGATGATCCATGATCTCGATCTCGTCCATCAACTGATTTCCGGGCGTGTGCGCAGCGTGCAGGCCCGCGGGCGGATCGAAAAGGCCCATTTTGCCGATCAGGTGTCGGCCGCCGTGCTGTTCGAGAATGGCGCCGTGGCGCGGCTTGAGACCAGCCGCATCGCCGAGAATCGCCGCCGCGGTATGCGGGCGGTGTATGCGGACGGCGTGGTCGAGATCGACTTCCTGACCCACAAAGTCACCAACACCACGCCGCGCGGCTTGAATGCGCTGGAAGTGGGCGATCCCTTGGCGGAATCGGTCGGCGCCTTTGTGGCGGCAGCCAAGACCGGCAAGACCCCGTTGGTCCGTCCGGAACAAGCTCGCCGGGCGCTGCAAACCGCGCTTCTGATCGATGACGCGTCGGAGCATTCCAGCAGCTACCGCGATCGTACAGATATCGCCGCCTATCTGGCCGCGAATTAAAAATACTGGTTCTCCGCCGGCTCGTATTTTTGGGCGACAGCGCGGAAATGTTCTATACAGCGCGCAATGAAAGACCGTTTCCGCATCGCGCTGGCCCAGCTCAATCCCTGTATGGGGGACATTGCCGGCAACCTGGCCAAGGCGCGCTCTGCGCGTGCCGAGGCGCGGGATGCCGAAATCGTGCTTTTCTCGGAATTGTTCATCACCGGTTATCCGCCCGAAGATTTGGTGCTGAAGCGGTCCCTGCAAGACGACGCGCGCGAGGCGGTTGCGGCACTGGCCAAGGATACCGCCGATGGCGGACCGGCGGTGCTGATCGGTCTGCCGTGGCGCGAAAGCGGCAAGCTCTACAATGCCGTCGCTTTGCTCGACAACGGCCGCATCGCTGGACGCACATTCAAGCACGATCTGCCGAATTACGGTGTGTTCGACGAGAAGCGCGTGTTCTCGCCGGGGCCGCTCACCGGCCCGTTCGACATCCGCGGCGTGCGCATCGGCGTGCCGATCTGCGAAGACATCTGGACGCCGGAGGTCGTCGAATGCATGGCCGAAACCGGCGGCGAGATTATGCTGGTGCCCAACGGCTCCCCCTTCGAGGCCGGCAAGGAAGACGTCCGCTTGAATCTTGTCGCCGCCCGCGTGACCGAAGCGGGCCGCCCGTTGATCTATCTCAATCAGGTAGGCGGGCAGGACGAGTTGGTTTTCGACGGCGCCTCGCTGGTGGTCAATGCCGATCGCAGTGTCGCTTGGGCTCTTCCGGCTTGGGAGGAGAAAATCGCCGTCACCGAATGGCGGCATACGGGTTTGGGCTGGGTTTGCGAGCCCGGCGAACGGGCGCCCGCCGAAGAGCGTTCGCAGTCCGTCTATCACGCCATGATGCTGGGCCTGCGCGATTACGTGAATAAGAACCGTTTTTCCGGTGTGGTGTTGGGGCTGTCCGGCGGAATCGATTCCGCTTTATCGGCGGCGGTCGCGGTCGATGCCTTGGGGCGCGATCGGGTGCGCTGCGTGATGATGCCTTCGCGCTATACCTCTGACGAGAGCCTCGAAGACGCGCAGGAATGCGCCCAGCTTCTGAATGTTCCTTACGAAACGATCCCCATCGAACGGCCGGTGGATGCGTTCGGCGATACGCTGCGTCCGGTCTTTGCCGGACGCACGCCCGACACCACCGAGGAGAATATCCAGTCGCGCATCCGCGGCTTGTTGCTGATGGCGATCTCCAACAAATTCGGCCCCATGGTGCTGACCACCGGCAACAAATCCGAAATGAGTGTGGGCTATGCCACGCTCTATGGCGACATGTGCGGCGGCTACAATGTGCTGAAAGACATCTACAAGATGGAAGTCTTCCGCCTGTCGCGCTGGCGCAATCAGATGCTGCCGCGCGGCGCGCTGGGCCCGCCGGGGCGTGTCATTCCCGAGCGCATCATCACCAAGCCGCCCAGCGCCGAACTTAAACCCAATCAGACCGATCAGGATTCGCTACCGCCTTACGAAGTCCTCGACGGCATTCTCGAATGCCTGGTGGAGAAGGAAATGTCGTTCGAAGAGGTGGTGGCCAAAGGCTTCGAGCCCGCGACGGTGAAGCGCGTGGAACATTTGCTTTATATATCGGAATATAAGCGCCGCCAGGCGCCGCCCGGCGTGAAGATCGGCCCGCGCAATTTCGGCCGCGATCGGCGATATCCGATCACGAATGCGTTTAGAGATGCACGATAAGATGCCCCCTCCGTCTCAAGCTCGCTGCGCTCGCTTTCGACACCTCCCCCGCTTCGCAGGGAAGGAAAGTGATCGCGCCTCTGTCTTTCCTCCCCCGTTTACGGGGGAGGTCCGCCCGAAGGGCGGGGAGGGGGGATCATGGTAGTCGTCCGTTTTGCCCCGTCGCCCACCGGATTGTTGCATGTCGGCAATGCGCGCACCGCGCTATTGAATTTTCTCGTTCGCGCGCAAATCGGGCGGCAAGTTTTTGCTGCGCATTGACGACACTGATAGCGAACGCTCCAAGCCGGAATATGAAGCCGCCATCGTCGAAGATTTGAAATGGCTGGGCATCACGCATGATCTGTTTGCGCGGCAATCCGAACGCGCCGACGCCCACCGCGTCGCCGCCGAGAAACTGAAAGCCGCCGGCCGGCTTTATCCTTGCTACGAAACCGCGCTGGAACTCGACCGCCGCCGTCAGCGCCAGATCGCTTCCGGCAAGCCGCCGGTATACGACCGCGCCGCGCTTGAACCTCAGCGAAAACGACCGCGCCAAATTGGAGGCATCCGGCCGCAAAGCGCATTGGCGCTTCAAGCTTTCGCAGACCAAAGTGAAATGGCGCGATCTGATCCGCGGCGAAGTAGAGATCGACACCGCGCATCTTTCCGATCCCGTGCTGATCCGCGAAGACGGGCGCTTCCTCTATACACTGCCGTCGGTTGTCGACGATGTGGATTTCGCCGTCAGCCATATTATTCGCGGTGAAGATCACGTCACCAACACGGCGGTACAAATCGAAATCTTCGAAGCACTGGATGCGGCGGTTCCCGCATTCGCACATCATCCGCTGTTGATCGGTGCGGGCGGCGAAGCGCTGTCGAAACGGCTCGGTTCGCTGTCGTTGCGTTTGCTGCGCGAAGACGGCATCGAGCCGATGGCAGCCGATTTATACTTGGCGAAAACCGGCACTTCCGACTCCATCGCACCGTTTGCAGCGATGGACGAATTGATCGCGGGATTTGCCATCGAGAAGATCGGCCGCGCCCCGGCGCATTTCGATCCGGCGGAGCTTTCCAACCTCAATGCCAAACTCCTGCATGGGCTGTCTTACGACGCCGTCGCCGCAAGGCTTTCTGCGCTCGGCATTGTGGGCGGCGCGCCGTTCTGGGATGCTGTCAAGCCCAATCTCGCGCGCTTTGCCGAGGTGAGCGACCTTTGGACGCTGGTCGAGGGGCCCATCGCGCCGGTGATCGAGAACGCCGCATTGATTGCCAAGGCCGCCGAACTTCTGCCGCCCGAACCATGGGACGACACCACCTGGAATGCCTGGACCAAAGCGGTTTCCGGTGCGGCCGGGGCCAAAGGCCGCGAGCTTTACCATCCGCTGCGCCTGGCCCTGACCGGGCGCGAGCATGGACCGGAGCTGAAAAAGCTGCTACCCCTCATCGGGCGCGGACGTACTCTCGCGCGGCTTCAAGGGGAACCGGCGTGACCATTTTCGCCATCACGATCGCGCGAATTTGCGGCTGACAGCCGCAACACCCCTCTTTTAACCAAAACCCAAAGCCAAACTCTTTCTTTCACCCGCCCCTTGAGGGAGGGTCGAAATTTGCGAAGCAAATTTCGGGGAGGGGTAGGGTTGCGGCATAACCCCTCCCCGAAATATCCATCACTTCGTTCGGATATTTCGGCCCTCCCTCGAGGGGAGGGCGGGAAACACCAAATCGCGGTAAGAAGAACACATGACGACGCTTCGCCTCTACAACACGCTGACCCGGCAGAAGGAAGACTTCGCGCCGCTCGATCCCAAGAATGTCCGCCTCTATGTCTGCGGGCCGACGGTCTATGACTACGCCCATATCGGCAACGCGCGGCCGGTAATCGTGTTCGACGTGTTGTTCCGCCTGTTGCGGCATCTCTATGGCGAAGATCACGTGAGCTATGTCCGCAACATCACGGACATCGATGACAGGATCAACGCGCGCGCCGCGGAGGTCGCGGCGGCGAAAGGCGTGTCGGTGGAAGCGGCGCGGGTGCAAATCACCAGCGTCACGACCAAACAATATCTCGACGATGTGACCGCGCTGGGTTGCTTGCCGCCGACGCACACGCCGCGCGCCACAGAATACGTCAAACAGATGATCGCGATGATCGAGAGATTGGTCGCGGTGGGACACGCGTATCCGGCGGAAGGCCATGTGCTGTTCGATGTCTCCTCGAAAGCGGATTACGGCAAGCTGGCGCGCCGTTCGCTGGACGAGATGCTGGCGGGCGCGCGCGTCGAAGTCGCGCCATACAAAAAGAATCCGATGGATTTCGTGTTGTGGAAACCGTCGGACGCGCAAACGCCGGGCTGGGAATCGCCTTGGGGACGCGGCCGGCCGGGCTGGCATATCGAATGCTCGGCGATGGGCGAGGCCTTGCTCGGCGAATCCTTCGACATCCATGGCGGCGGCATCGACCTGATGTTTCCCCATCACGAAAACGAAATCGCCCAAAGCGAAGGCGCCCATCACGATCATCCGCTCGCACGCGTCTGGATGCACAACGGCTTCCTGCAAGTTGAAGGCGAGAAGATGTCGAAGTCACTTGGAAACTTCGTCACGATTAGAGAACTGTTGGACACGAATAAATTTGGCGACAAGAAATGGTACGGACAGGTGCTTCGCCTCGCGATGCTCAGTACCCATTACCGCCAGCCAATTGATTGGACCGTTCAGCGCCTTGAAGAATCTGCGGTCAAACTGAAAGTGTGGAGAGCAAAGAGTTACTTCGACCCAGGCGCACGACCTGCCCCTGGTGTGTTAGCTGCCCTCCAGGATGATTTGAATACTCCCCAAGCTATGGTCGAGTTAGATAGCTTGTGGGAACGCAATGAATGGGCTGTCCTTGAAGCGAGCTGCCGGCTAGTTTTCGGAATAGATGTAATGTCCTTTGATCTTCAAAAAATGTTGCGCGAATCCCGACCCGATATCGACGATAGCGAAATTCAAAACCTCATTATTGCCCGTAATCGAGCGCGCAATGAGAAAAACTTCAAAGAGTCCGATCGCATTCGCGACGAGCTACTAGCCAAAGGTATCGTGTTGAAAGACGGCCCGAACGGCACGACGTGGGAGGTGAAGCGATGAGTACTTTCGCCAATCCCCCCACCCGGCTCGCGTCGTTCGCTGGCGCTCACGACCTCGCCGACCTCCCCGCGTTGGGGGAGGTGAAGTGCACGGCCAATTCCTTTCTTCACTTCCCCGAGTTGGGCGAGGTGAGCCGCGCGGCTAGCTCTTTTCTTCACCTCCCCCTTGCGGGGAGGTCGACGCACGAACGTCAGCGAGTGCGGCGGGTGGGGGGCTGCGAGACAGCAGAACAGTCCCATCGCCGAAGAGTCCTTAACCCCCTGAACACAAACGGAGAGGCGATATGAGCAAAGAACGCCTCTTCATCTTCGACACCACATTGCGCGACGGCGCGCAAACCCAAGGCGTCGACTTCTCGGTGGAAGACAAGCGTCAGATCGCGCTTGCCCTCGATGCGCTCGGCATCGATTACGTCGAAGGCGGCTGGCCGGGCGCAAACCCGACCGATACCGCGTTTTTTCAAGAACGCCCACCGCTCAAGCGCGCGCGCTTCACGGCCTTCGGCATGACCAAACGCGTCGGGCGCAGCCTGTCCAACGATCCCGGCTTCGCGGCGGTCATCGACGCCGATACCGACGCGGTGTGTCTGGTCGGTAAGACTTGGGATTTCCAAGTCGATGTCGCGCTGGGAATCCCGCGCGACGAAAACGTGGAGAGCATCGCACAATCCATCGCCGCGGTGAAAACAAAAGGCCGCGAAGCGTTGTTCGATGCCGAACATTTCTTTGATGGCTACAAGGCCAACCCCGACTATGCGCTGGAATGCCTCATCGCCGCGCAGCAAGCGGGCGCGCGCTGGCTGGTGCTGTGCGACACCAATGGCGGCACCATGCCGGAAGACGTTTATGAAATCGTCTGCGAGGTGAAGACCGAATTGCCGGACGCAGCATTCGGCATCCATGCGCATAACGATACCGAGCAAGCCGTTGCCGTGAGCTTGGCCGCGGTGCGCGCCGGCGTGCGGCAGATTCAGGGAACTCTGAACGGTTTGGGCGAACGCTGCGGCAATGCCAATCTTTGCACACTGTTGCCGACGCTGATGTTGAAAGAGCCGTTTGCCTCGCAATTCGAAACCGGTGTTTCCCACGAACAATTGGCGCAGATCACACGTGTCTCCAGGCTGCTCGACAAGATCCTCAACCGCGCGCCTGGCCGCCATGCGGCCTATGTCGGCCCGTCGGCTTTTGCGCATAAGGGCGGATTGCACTCCTCCGCGATGCAGAAGGATACGCGCACCTATGAGCATGTGCCGCCGGAATCGGTCGGCAACACGCGCTCCATTCTGGTGTCGGATCAGGCCGGGCGCTCGAACCTTTTGGCGCGGCTTTCGGATATCGGTATCGCCGTGGATGCCCAGGACCCGCGTGTTGCTTTGCTTCTGGAAGATGTCAAGCAACGCGAATTCAAAGGCTATTCCTATGACGGGGCGGAAGCCTCGTTCGAGGTGTTGGCGCGCCGCGCCCTCGGCCTGATGCAGGATTACTTCGATGTCGACAAATTCCGGGTGATCGTCGAGAGGCGGCACAATGTCATCGGCGAACTGGTCACGGTGTCGGAAGCGACCGTTCTCGTGAAAGTTCATGGCGAGATGTTTCACAGTGTGGCGGAGGGCCAAGGCCCGGTCGACGCGCTGAGCAATGCGTTGCGCAAAGATCTCGGCGCCTATTCGCGTTTCCTCGCCGATCTCGCGCTGGTCGATTACAAGGTCCGCATCCTCAACACCGGAACGAACGCCATCACGCGCGTTATGGTGGAAAGCGAAGACGCTAAGGGCGCGCGGTGGTCGACGGTCGGCATCTCCGACAACATCATCGAAGCCTCGTTCGAGGCGCTGGAAGATTCGATCCGTTACAAATTGTTACGCGAAAATGCACATGCGTGACATTGCGCAACGCGTCAAGCGCATGGCTGGGTTGATCCTTGCGGCGAGCACGGCAGTGCGTCTGTCGCTACATTGGCCCCATGTCTGAAATGCCTGAAAAACATCCCAGCGAGACGGTGGGCATTCTGTACGCCGGCGCCGCATTTTCGCTTTGGGGCATTGTGCCGCTTTATTGGGATTACCTTTCGGTTGTGCCGCCGATCGAATTGTCGATTCACCGCATGCTGTGGTGTGCGCTTTTCGCGGGCGGCGTCACCATCGCGCGCGGCCGGGTCAAAATCGTCTGGACGGCCATGCTGACCAAGAAGCTGCTGATGCCTCTCGCCTTGTCCAGCGTTCTGATTGCCGCCAACTGGACGATCTATATTTGGAGCATCGCCACCCAGCAACTTGTCGAGGCAGCTTTGGGATATTTCATCAACCCGCTGCTTTCGATTGCGCTGGGGGTGATATTTCTCGGCGAGCGGCTTTCCCGCTTCAAACTTGCGGCTCTTTCCTTGACGGTTATCGCGGTCATCATCCAAGTCGCGGAGGTTGGTCATATTCCATGGATTGCACTCGGGCTGACCTTAACCTTCGGCTTCTATGGCTATATGCGCAAGCTGACACCGGTCGATCCGCTGGATGGACTGACCATAGAAACCTGGCTCTTATTTCCGCTTACTCTGGGCGCCGTCGTGTTCTGGGCTTGGAAAGGAACGGGCGCGTTTCCCTCAACGCATCTTTCGACAAACGCCTTATTGTTGGGATCGGGCCCGATCACCGCCATCCCCCTTGCCATGTTTGCGGCCGGGGCGCGGCGCGTGCGCATGAGCACGCTCGGCTTTCTGCAATATCTTTCGCCTTCGATCACGCTGATTGTCGCGACCGTAATCCTCGGCGAGCATTTTTCCGTGGTTGACGCGGCGACATTCGGCTGTGTGTGGGCGGCGCTGGTCTTGGTCGGATTGGAACGACACATCACGCGATCATTTGCGCGCGGACATGCCTGAGAGCCTGATCCACCCTTATGGAAACGACTGCGTTGCACGCGGGCGAGACGATCCGCAAGGCGCGGCGTGAAGGGCGATGCGGGACATCGGTCGAGCGCCGCAACAAAGCGGGCGTCCGCCCGCGTGCAACCCGAAGGGCCGGGGGATTTTGCGTCACGGGTTCGTCGAAGGGCTCGCCCGTAGTGCCGCTACGCGCTTCGCCCTTCTTCTGCCCGCGCCGCAAAATCCTCTCGGCGCAGCGCTTCTATAAGGGTGGATCAGGCTCTAGCCGCTCGGTGATCGTGTCGATTGCCTGTTCGGGTGTTGCGGCGAGCGTGTAGAGGGAGAACATTGCGGGGCGGGCGAAGCCTTCACGGACGATGTGATTCAGCAGTTGCAACAGCGGATCGAAATACCCATCTGTGTTGACGATAGCGATCGGCTTGCCCAATACGCCCAGCTGCGCGGAGGTCACGATTTCGAAGAATTCGTCCATGGTCCCCGCCCCTCCGGGAAGCACGATGAAGGCGTCCGCCATCGCCAGCATGCGCGTCTTGCGCAGCTGCAGATCGGGTGTAATGACCAGATCCTTTTCCCATTCGGGGGGTTGTTCGATGTGGCGCAGGAATTCGGGTATAATACCCATCACGTGTGTGCCATTGTCGCGGGCCGCCCGGGCGGTTTCGCCCATCAGGCCGAGCCCTCCGCCGCCGAAAATCATCGCGAAGCCGCGTTCCGCAATGATCCGGCCAAGCGCGCGTGCGTCCGCCGCATATTGCGGCTTGGCGCCGAAGGACGAACCGCAGAACACGCAGATGACGGGCTTTGTCTTTTCCATGGGCCTAAAGGGTTGCGAAGAGGCGTTCATCTTCCTAAACAGGTTCGCGGAAAATGACCACGCAAAAAGGAAGCCCAAGTGCCGCGTTCGGTAATCATTATCGCGCTGATCGCGCTGGCCGCATTGCTCGCCGGGTTTTTGCTGTTTGGCGGCGCCAACATGGGACATTGATATGGCACGTCCGCTGACCGAAGAGGGCGACGGCGCCCCGTCTCTGCGTCCGCTCTATATGTTGTTGCCCTATTTGTGGCCCAAGGGATATTGGGGTCTCAAAGCGCGTGTGGTCGTATCGTTGATCTGCATGGTGTTCGCCAAGGTGGCGACCGTGCTGGTGCCATATCTTTTCGGACGTATCGTCGATTCGTTGAACGGCCCGATGAAAGCGGTTGCGGCCGGGCTTGCTTTGATCGCAGTTTATACGCTCGCACGCATCCTGATGCAGGCATTTGCCCAACTGCGTGATGGCATCTTCGCCAAGGTGGCTTATCACGCTTTGCGGCAGGTCGGGGTCTCGACCTTCGCGCATGTTCACACATTGTCTTTGCGGTTTCATTTGGAACGCAAGACCGGCGGCCTGTCTCGGGTGATCGATCGCGGTACCAAGGGTATCGATACGCTTTTGGGCTTTGCGCTTTTCTCGATTTTTCCCACGATCCTCGAACTGGCTTTTGTCACCGGCGTCATGTTGTGGAAATTCGATGTCTGGTTCGCTTTGACGACGGTGGTGATGGTGGTTGCCTATATCTGGTTCACCTTCGCGATCACACGCTGGCGCATTCAATTCCGCCGGATCATGAATGAAAGCGACACCGAGGCCAGCACCAAAGCGGTCGACAGCCTGCTCAACTATGAAACGGTAAAGTATTTCAACAACGAACAGCACGAGACACGCCGCTTCGACAAGTCGATGGAGAAATATGCCAAGGCCTCCATCCAGACGCAGATTTCGCTGTCGGTTCTCAATACCGGCCAAGCGATTATCGTCGCGCTGGGATTGGCGGCGATCATGGCGTTGGCGGCCGTCGGCGTTGTGCGAGGCCATCTGACGGTCGGCGATCTGGTCATGGCCAACTCCTATCTCATCCAGCTCTATGTGCCGCTCAACCTTCTGGGAACGGTCTACCGCGAAATCACCCAAGCGCTGGTCGATATGGATGCGATGTTCCGTCTGCTGCATCAGCCGCAGGAAGTGACCGACAAGCCCGGCGCCAAACCGCTGAAAGTTGCCGGCGGCGAGATCCGTTTCGACAATGTGGTATTCAACTATGACCCTGAGCGTACGGTGCTCAAGGGCGTCAGCTTCGTCGTGCCCGCCGGCAAAACCATCGCGGTTGTGGGACCGTCGGGTGCGGGAAAGTCGACGATTTCGCGCATTCTCTATCGCTTCTACGATATCAAATCCGGCAGCGTGACGATCGACGGACAAGACATCCGCGATGTGACACAAGAATCTTTGCGCGCGGTGATCGGAATCGTTCCTCAGGACACGGTGCTGTTCAACGATACGGTGCGTTACAACATCGCCTATGGCCGCATCGGCGCCAATGAAGTGGAGATCAAGGAAGCCGCAGGTCACGCCCAAATCGACAAATTTATCCGCGATCTGCCGCTCGGCTATGAATCCATGGTTGGCGAACGCGGATTGAAGCTCTCAGGCGGCGAGAAGCAACGCGTCGCCATTGCGCGGACGATTTTGAAGAACCCGCCCATCCTCTTATTGGACGAAGCGACCTCGGCGCTGGACACCCACACCGAACGCGAGATCCAAAGCGCTTTACAAGAGGTTTCCAAGAACCGCACCACGCTGGTCATCGCGCATCGGCTCTCAACGGTGGTCGACGCCGACGAAATCTTGGTGCTCGATCATGGGACAATCGTAGAACGGGGCCGCCACGATGAGCTGATAAGGCGAGGCGGCGCCTATGCATCGATGTGGAACAAGCAGCGCGAAGCCGCGGCGGTCCGCGAAAAGCTCCAGGAAGTGGAGAGCGACCCTGCGGTTACGCCCGGCATCGCCCGCGCCCTACCGCTCGCTGCAGACTGATCATTCCGCGGGCTGCGCATCGGGCTGTGGTGTGCGGCCGGTTAGGCGCTGGCCCAGCCCTCTCACAAATCGCAACAGAGAGCGGACGAATATCCAGGGCGAGATCAAAATCAGCCGCCAAACGCCATGGCCGGTTCTCTCATACACGCGGATCGGCATCGCCAGCATGGCTGGAACAAGACCAAGCGTAATGAGCTTGGAGAACGCCAATCCGAACACGACAGCTGTGGACAGTTGAACCCACATCCCCGCATTGACGCTGCCGATGCTCACGCTACGCGTCCAGAAATTGATTTCGACCGCGAACATCATCGGTAGCAATCCGCCGATCGCTGTGACCGTTGTGAGGAATACCGGGCGCAGGCGCTGAGCGCTGGAACGGATTACCGCCTCGATGGGCTCCATCCCCGACTTGAGATGCCGATGGAATGTGTCGATGAGCACAATATTGTGGTTCACCACAATGCCCGCCAGGGCAAGCATGCCGGTGCCGGACATGATGATGGAGAACGTCTGTCCCATCACCGCCATGCCCAAGAGGGCGCCGATCATGGCCAGTACGACGGCCAGCAGAATGAGAAATGTGTGATAGAAGCTGTTGAAAAGCGCGAGGAGTACGATCGCGATAAGAAACAACGCCATTGCCGCGGCCTCGAGCAGGAAGGCCATCAACTCGTCCTGATCGTCGCTCGATCCCTTGAATGCGACATGCACGGTGGAAGGGAAGTTTTGCGCCGCGAGCCATGTCTTGAGCTTCGCCATCTCGGCGTTGGGCAGCACGGTGTTCGGTTTCATGTTGGCGCGGATGTGATAGACGCGCCGACCTTCGGCGTGCTCAAGCGTATTGGTCTGTTTGGCCGGAACGATGTTCACGAAATTACTGACCGGAATTAGGCCGCCTTGCGCCGTCGCAATACGAAGATCGTCCAGCGCATGGATGCCGCGAGCTGCACTTGGGTAGCGCACGCGAATGTCCACTTCGTCGTCGGAATCATCCGGCCGGTAACGCGCAATGAAGATGCCGTTGGTGACAAGTTGAACCGCTGTGCCGATCTGCTGCGTGTTGACGCCGAACCGGCTGGCCATTTCGCGGTTGATTTGCAGATCCCATTCGATGCCGGGCAGAGCGCGGGTGTCTTCCACATCGCGCATTTCGGGTGTCGCATCGAAATGCTTGCGGATCGTATCGACCACCTGGGCGAGTGAGCCATAATCTTCTGATGTGGCATCGATAACAATGTCCTTGCCTCCTGACGGCCCCGATTGCGGCTCTTGGACTTCCACATGGATGCCTGCCATGCCGGCGGTGCGCTTGCGAATCTCCTCTAGAATTGCTTTGCCGGAGCGCCGTTCTTCATGCGGTTTCAGCTCCACGGTGACCCTGCCGATGACATCCACCGGCGCGTTGTTACCGCCGCTGCCGGTTTTGGCGTAGATATATTGCAGGCCCTCCACGCCTTCGACGCGCCGTTCCACACTCATCACCAGATCGCGTTTTTCGATGGCGGAAAGATTGCCGCGCGCCGAGATATAGATGTTCGCCATATCCGGGTCTGTGGTGACGAAAAATTCCACGCCTTTGCCAAAAATCACCACAACTGCGATGACGCCGACAACCATGGCAAGCGCACCGAGGATTACTTTGCCGGGGATATGCGTAAGCCGTTCCGCCAAATGGGCATACCATCCGGTAATACCCGGAATGTCGTGCCAGTCGCCGGTTTCCGAAGCTTCGATGCCCTTCTCATGTTCTTCGTCTCGCGGCGGCGGTTTGCCGACGAATCCGCCAAGTACCGGCATGAATATCAGCGCCACAATCATCGAGCAGCTGAGCACGACAATCAGCGTGATCGGGAAATAACTCATATATTTGCCGACGATACCCGGCCAAAGCAGCATCGGTACAAAGGCGCCGATCATCGTCGCGGTAGCGCTCACCACCGGCCAAAACATGCGCAATGCTGCTTCGGCAAATGCCTGGCGGGGCGGGTGCCCCTCGGTCATTTTGCGATCGGCATATTCCACGACGATAATCGCGCCATCCACCAGGATGCCGACGGCCAGCAACATGGCGAACATGATCATGAAGTTGAGTGTGTAGCCGATGCCGTTGAGCACCATGAAAGCCATCAAGAACGAAGTCGGAATCGCCACGCCGACGAGAAGGCCAGAGCGCAGTCCGAGCGCCGCTACGATGATGATCATCACCAACAGAATTGCGAGCAGGATCGAATCCGACAGCGAGCCGAGCTGGTCGCGAATGAATGTGGACTGGTCGAACATGAAGGTCGCATGCACGCCGGCCGGCCAGCTCTTGGTGACCCGTCCGACGATATCGCGTACCTTTTGATTGGTGTCGATGATGTTCGCACCGGTGCGTTTGGTAACATCGATCGCCATGGTCGGCTGCCCGTTCATGCGGGCGAAGCTGTAGGGATCGCTAAAGGTCCGCCGAACGGTCGCCACATCTTGCAACCGGATGGTCGAATCCGCGGTGGAACGGATCGGTAATGTGAGAACATCTTGTGCCGTGGCGATGACGCCGGGCACCTTCACTGCGAAAGCGCCGCGCCCCGTGTCGATCGAACCCGCGGCGATCATCTGATTGTTGGTCGTGACGGCGGTATAGATTTCGTTCTGCGTCAGGCCGTAACTGTCCATCTTCGCGGGGTCGATGGTGACCTCGAGCAATTCGTCGCGTGCGCCCACGATGTTGGCTTCCAGAACCGCCGGGATCATGCGTATTTCGTCGCGCAACCCGCGAACCAGATGCAACAATGTGCGTTCGGGCAGATTACCCGAAAGTGCCACGGTGATCACAGGTTGATCGGAGGTGCTGTATTCCTGCACGACCGGCGGGTCGGCTTCTTGAGGCAGACGCGCGCGGGTGGAATCCACTTGAGCGCGCACATCCGCCATCGCCTTTGTCATGTTGAAATCAGCGGTGAATTCCAGGACGATGGTGGCGCCGCCCTGATAGGCGTAAGCGGTGGTATGCTTGATGCCTTCCACCGAGCGCAGTGCCACCTCCAGTGGCTTGACCATCAACCTTTCGCTGTCTTCCGGGCTGATGCCGGAATAGTCGACATGGATAGAGATGAAGGGAACGGGAATATTCGGGTCGGATTCCTTTGGAATGCTGTAGAAAGCGTATCCGCCCGCCACCAAGACAACCAGAAAAAGCGCCAGGATCAGGCGTGTATTCTGAACGGCCCATTCCACAATTCGGGTCATGACGCGGTCCCAGTTTTTTCCGGCACGGCCTTCACGCGCTCGCCGTTGGTTACAAATTCCTGCCCGACGGTGATCACATTCGCATGGTCGGGCAGACCGGCGACCCACATCCCGTCGGGACCGTCGGAAATGATCCGCACCGGCAGGAAATGAACGATTCCGGCCACCACGACACGCACACCGACCGCGCCGGAGTCGTCGAGCACAAGGATGCCGGGTGAAATCTGATCGGCAGGTATGCGTTTGACGGGAATGCGAATATCGGCACTAACGCCGTCGCGCAATGCGGCGTCGGGATTGGGCAACTCGACTTCGACACGAAATGTGCGCGTTGTTTGGTCGGCGTGGTCCGCGACGAAGCGGACTTTGCCTTCGACGGTCTGTCCGGTGACCAGCGTTGCACTCGCCCTGTTACCAATAGCGATCTGTCCGACTTCTTCTTCGCCGACCGTACCGACGGCCAGGAAAGGTTCGGGAGCGATCAGCATGGCGCATTTGTCGCCGATGCGCATGAAATCGCCGACGTTAACGTATCGGTCGTCGACAATACCGTCGAACGGAGCACGCATCTTGGTATTGGCAAGCTGGATATCCATTGTCGAAGCGCCGGCCTTGGCGGCTTCGTAGGCAGCCGTCGATTGCGCCAACTGAGTTTTGGACCGAAAGCCTTCCTTGTAGAGTTCGCGCGCGACTTCCAGTTCCTTTTCCGCTTGCGCCATTTGCGCCTGCGCTTGCGCTGCGCGCGCTCCGCGGTCGTTGATTTTTATTTCGCACAACACCTGACCCTGCTTCACGCGGTCGCCTTTTTCGAACTGCAAAGTCGACACCACGCCATCAACCTCGGCGCGCACGTCGACTTCGTGCAAAGCTTGGGTACGGCCGCGAAGGGTGATGGTGGCATCGTGAAGCTGTGAGCTCAGCATCGCCACACGCACGCTCGGAATTTCGACCGGCTTGGCTTCGGCCTTTGCCGTGGTTCCACCGAAGCGGAAGATTCCCGTCAGCAGCCACAATGTTACGAGAATGGCAATTCCAAAGGCGGCTTGATATTGCGGCTTCAGGTTCAGCCAAAACCCCGGCATGAGGCGCTGGTAAAGTTCGACGACAAAAGTTTTAAATTTTTCAAACACAATTTTCTCCAATCACTCGGCTGCTTCGGCCTCGAGTGTTTCGATGCGCCTGCGATGGGTGCGCAGATAGTCAAGCATGGCGGCATACATGATCAGGCCGAAATCCCGGACAAAGCTCTCGCCTGCTGTTTTTGGCGCGGTTTTGCTCTGCCGCAACTGGCGCAATTCCTCTTCGATCTGCGCTGTATAGGTGTCCAGCATCCGCGTGATGTGCTCTTTCGGGAGAAGCTCGGCAAATTGAATCGCGAACATGAAAGGCGAACGGTGCCTATCCTCGGGCAACGGCTTCAGCAGCGTTTCGAGCAGCGTGCTGCGACCCAGCGGTGTAATGGAATAGACTTTGCGGTCGGGTCGTTTCTCTTGCGCCTCGGCGCGAACGGAAACGAGCCCGATCTCGGCCATGCCGTTCAACGCCGGATAAATGGAGCCGAAACTGGCTTCGGCGAAATGTTGAAATCCGCCGTCCTCGACGAGCTTTTTGATCTCGTAGCCCGTGGCGTCCCCACGGGTCAAAATACCCAAACAGATCGTGCGGACGTCCATGGCCCCAACCGCGTCTATATAAGTTCGATATAGATCGATCCTACATAGAGTTTAATTGTGGGGATTCAAGGGCAAAGCCCTAAGGCCATCGTGCAAATCAGACCTGCACCGTGGGTGTGCATTCAAACTAGCTGCGCTCATGAACAACAAGCGACACTTCGACCCTGTATTTCGGGCTAAGCCGTCATCACACGGAATATTCACCATGTGGTGAACGCACCGTTCCGAGCGCCGCAATTATTTTTTTGGTCAGATTACTTCCACGCGATCAACCTCGACGCCCTTCACGCCTTGGCGCGTCGAGAAACGAATGCGCTGCTCGGGCTCCAACGCCATAACCCCGGAACGCCGCAATGCACTGGCGTGGACATAAACATCGCCGCCGCCATTGTCGGGCATGACAAATCCGAAACCTTTCTGGTCGTTGAAGAACTTTACTTTACCCTCGACCATGGGACCGCTTGGACCCGCGTCGCGTTCGCGATAACCACCTCCGCTGCTGAAACGGTCGCTGCCGCCGAAATGATCCCCGCCGCCGAAGCGGTCGCCTCCGCCGAAGCGGTCGTTGTTACTGAACCGATCGCCACCGCCGAAGTGATCGCCGCCATAGCCACCCCTGCCGCCTTCTCCGGAATCGCGACGCGGACGGCGCGGTGGACTTGGATCAGCAGTGCTGGCGTCCACATTGTGGACGGTAACGACTTGAAGTCCACGCGGCGATTCCTGCAGATCGCAGACTATCGTCGCGCCTTGTGGAAGGTTTGGAGTGCCAAGCGCGGCCAGCGCTGAGGCGTGACAGAAAGCGTCCCCGCCATTTTCAAGCGTAATGAAGCCGTAGCCTTTGGTGGCGTTGAACCATTTCACTGTGCCCTTCACCGAAGCCTGAGCAAGGGGCTGTGAGCCATTATTGCCGATGTTCGCCATGAGAGATGCCGATGCCATACAGCCGGAGATGTCCCAGGAACGCCCCAGCACGTCCGGCTGCGGCATGGTGCGTCAGAGTGCATCATGCCTAAAAGCCTAGCGAATCCGCAAGACGTTCGGGTTGCTGGCGAATACCAAAACAAACGTCATTCTGCCGCTTGAGTGGTTGATTTTCCAAGGAAATCCCCGGTCCGACAACTTTGCTGCCGTTGCGAAACCTTTGCAGTTTGGGGCAGCAGGGGGCATACGGGACGGACCGCCGGGCGATTAGGCCACCAGATCGGGGTACAGATTCGTCAACGCCTGGCGGACGCGCTGGTGTTCCCGCAGGATTGACTGCGCCTCGTTTCGTAGCGCGGACGCGCTTGCGCCTTCGCGCGCGGCAGCAGCAAATCCACGCGCCCTAGCGGTCATAGCACTCAGACCAAGCCCGCCGGCACTACCGGCAATGTCTTGAGCAAGACGACCGGCCTGTTCCCAATTTGCATCCTCACTGGCGGCGTCCAACGCAGCGCAGAGTGTTTCCGCCGTCTCGATATAAGACTTCAGGATTTCAACCAACGTCGAAACACCAACCGATTTTTCCAACTGTGCAAATGCCTGCGAGTTCGATTGCAGCGATTATTTCTTCGGCCGGCGGTGACGCAGAAATAGCGGCTTTGGCCGAGATGCTGGCAAGAGCGTGATAAATCTCGCGGGGGAGCGCCGGCCAGCGGATGATCTCATTGGCGCATACCGGCGCACGCTCTCCGCGCGAAAGCAACGCGAGAATGGGTGCCTTTACGCCCGGCGCGGCCGCCAGCATATCGACATTTTCGGCGCCGACGATAATAACGTCGAAGTGCTCTCGCCCCGCCCGGGCGATCGCTTCAGCAGCCGTTCGGGCTAAGACGAGGCTATTGCCGAATGGCTCAAGCGCGCGCGCCAGTTGCCTATGCGCTTCGCGGTCTTCGACAAAGACAAGCAAACTAAGATCCGAGGGCGAGGGTGTCGTATCGTTCTCATCAGCGGCAGGTGCCGTCGCAACATAGGTTGCGGCGGGAAGGCCAAACCAGAATGTGGCGCCCTGGCCGGGCTCACTTTCGAATCCCGTTTCGCCACCAGCCGCATCGACGATGCGCTTGACGACGGCAAGTCCCAATCCGGCGCCCTGGACACGCCGCGCATAGGCTGTTTCACCGGGCGAAAACGCTCCGAACAAAGTCGGTGCGATCTCCGGCGGCACGCCATGACCAGTGTCGACCACGGCAAAGCGCACGAACTCCGCGCCGTTATTCGAGTAAGCATCGACATGGATTTCGACGCCACCGACATCCGTGAATTTGAGGCCGTTGTCGGCGAGCTTCAACAAGGCTTGGCGGACCCGTCGCGGATCGGCGGCAACGCGCGGCAAGTTTGCACCGGTCGTGACTGTCAAGCGCAGCCGTTTCTCCCACGACAGAGGTTGCAACAGCCGCGCCACGGCGCGCGCAGCCTGCACCGGATCGCATTCGACATCCATCAACCGGTCATTGTCATCCTGGGTCAGTGCGATAACGTCGTCGAGCAATGTTTGCAGTCCGCGGCCCGCCTCGAGCATCACTTTAACGTAGTTGCGATGCGGTGATCCAAGATCGGCCTGGTCCAACAGCTGCGCCATGCCGAGCAAGGCGTTCAGCGGCGTGCGTAGCTCGTGGCTGATATTTGCGATGAAGGCGGATTTGGCGCTCGCGCTGGATTGCGCGGCATCGCGAGCGGCTTCCGCCTGTTGCTTTTCCGCATGAAGGTTACGCTGGAGCGCGGCGTTGTCGATTTTCAGCCGAATACTTTCGTCGAGCAATCGTGCCATGCCGTTGGCAAAACCGACGAGCGCCGCCGTAAAACAGAGCATCAGAACCGCAGACATCGTACTGTACATTCCGCCATGGATCAGCAGCATCAAGATCAGCGGCCCGAGCGAAAAGGCGGCATGGGCGAGATAGGCAGGGCGATGCGCGGATCGGGCGATGAATTCGGTTGTCGTCATGCCCATAAAGGCGAGGCACAAATAAGCCTGCGCGGGAAAGGAATCCGGCACGAACCAGAAAAACACGCCGATACCCCAGCTGGCGCCGGCGATGGCCGATACAAACATATAGCGTCGTGCCCAGAAATGCGGATCATCGCTAGTGTCCCGATTCCGAAATTCGTTGCATCTGATATCGGCCTCATTCGAATTTCTGAATCGGCGGGACACTAGCCAACATATTGATGCTAGTGTCGTTTTGGTTTCGAAGTTCGCGTAAGGTGCTGATATCGGTGATGTCGCGAACTTCGAACCCACGACACTAGGCGCTTGCCGCTTGTAGGCTTGTGTCAGCTGCGCCGCCGCGATGGCAACGACAATCAGCAAAACCAACGGCAGGAATGGAAGAATGCCTTCATTGCCGCTGCCGAGCAGCTTCGCAAAAACGCAAAGCGCGGCAAATGGCAGCGATAGGTAATGCCGTCCGAGCGCATACAGAACCTCGATACGACCCGCATAAATGCCGCGGTCGTCGTCTTCTGAGGCGGACTTACTATCGGACATTGACGGCATCCCTTGCCAAAGCCTAACTTTCCTAGTCTTTCCAAACGTTTAAAGGTCTTGCGTTCTCGATGGCTTCCCCTTCTGCAAATCCGTTGCGCGAAGAAGCGCTTAGCGCTCATGCCTGGCCGTTCGAGGAGGCCCGCAAATTGCTGGCGCGCGTTGAAAAACGCGGCCCGGAGCGCGAGGTCATTTTCGAGACCGGCTATGGCCCTTCCGGACTGCCACATATAGGCACGTTTGGAGAGGTGGCGCGCACCACATGGGTGCGTCGCGCTTTCGAGCTGATGTCACCCGTCAAAACGCGTCTACTCGCATTTTCCGACGATATGGACGGGCTGCGCAAAGTTCCGGCCAATCTGCCGAACCAGGAAATGCTGACGGCGCATTTGGGCAAATCGCTCACCGCCGTCCCCGATCCGTTCGGCACGCATGAAAGCTTCGGCGCTCACAACAACGCGCGGTTGAAGGCGTTTCTCGATCGCTTCGGATTCGAATACGAATTTCTCAGTTCCACCGAATGCTATAAGAGCGGCCGCTTCGATAAGGCGCTGCTGACCGTGCTGGCGCATTACGAAAAAGTACGCGACATCGTCTTGCCGACCTTGGGCGCGGAGCGTCGTGCGACCTATTCGCCATTCCTGCCGATCTCGCAAAAGACCGGCGTCGTTCTGCAGGTTCCGATTTTGGAATGGAATGCCGAGCGAGGCACAATCGTCTTTGAGGAAGATGGCAAAAAGGAAGAACTTCCCGTCAGGGGCGGTCACGTCAAATTGCAATGGAAAGCGGATTGGGCGATGCGCTGGCTGGCGCTGGGCGTCGATTATGAGATGGCGGGCAAGGATTTGATTTCGTCGGTCGAATTATCGTCGAAGATCGTGCGGGCGATCGGCGGGACGCCACCCGAAGGTTTCAACTATGAGCTCTTCCTCGACGATCAAGGCCAGAAGATTTCCAAGTCGAAAGGCAACGGTTTGTCGGTCGACGATTGGCTGACCTACGGCACCGAAGAAAGCCTCGCGCTTTTTATGTTCCAGAAGCCGCGCGCAGCCAAGAAGCTTTATTTTGATTCCATTCCAAGAGCGGTCGACGAATATATCGCGCTGCTGGAACAATATCACGGCACGGAGATGGGCCCGGCGCAACGTCTCGAAAGCCCGATTTGGCATATTCACGGCGGGCATCCGCCGTCCCAGCGCTATCCGGTCAGCTTCGCGTTGCTGTTTAATCTTGTCAGCGCGTCGAATGCGCATAATCGCGAAGTGTTGTGGGGCTTCATCCGATCCTACGCGCCGGAGGCCTCGCCCGAAAACAATCCCGGTCTCGACACGCTGGTCGGTCACGCGATCAAATACTACGACGATTTTATCAAACCGCAGAAACATTATCGCGCGCCAACCGACAAAGAACGCGCCGCGCTCGCCGAATTGGCGGTGCAGTTGCGGAAGTTCGGCACAGAGCGCGACGCCGAGAAAGTACAGTTCGAGATTTACGAAATCGGCAAACGCCACCAATTCGAACCGCTGCGCGACTGGTTCAGAGCGATGTATGAGGTTCTTTTTGGCCAGACCGCCGGCCCGCGCTTCGGATCATTTGCCGTGCTGTTCGGTTGCGAAGAAACTGCGGCGTTGATCGAACGTGCGCTTAAGGGCGAATTCGCCTCCACCGCATGATGCACTGGGTCTCTCTCGTCCTCGTGTTGGCGTCAAGCGTGTCCGCACTAGGCGACACGCCCGAGGACTTTCGACTTTACGCCGACGGCAAATACGAGGAGGCGATCAAAGCCGGTCTGGTGCAAAACGATGCTCTGGGTTTTTCGGCCGCCGCGCGCGCGGCGCTGGCGGAGGAAGCTTCGCGCGATACGCCGTGCCTTGATTGTTTGGAGCAGGCCGAGTCCTTTGCGCGTCGGGCGATCGCCGCCGACCCAAAATTGCCGGACGGCCAGATCTACCTCGCCGTTTCGCTCGGCCTGGAAAGCCGTATCGAAGGGCCGATCGTTGCGCGATTGCACAATTATCCAGGTCAGGCCAAAGAGGCGTTGGATAAAGCCTTGGCGGACGATCCAAAGAACCCCTGGGCGATGGCCGCGCTTGGAGGCTGGAATATCGAAATCGTGCGCAATGCAGGGCATGCTTTGGCCGACCTATTTTACGGCGCAAGCATCGAAAAAGGCCTCGATCTTTTTCAACAGGCCTTTAAAGCCGCACCGGACAATATCTCCGTGCGCTATCAATACGCTTTGTCGCTATCCACCTACGATGCCGAGCACTTTCACAGTCAAATCGCAGACGCGTTGAATCTGGTCGTGACGGGAAAGGCGGATAGCGTCTATGGCCGCTTGGTGCAGAAACGTGCCGGCGAATTGCTGGAGTTGCTCAAGAAGGGCGACAGCGCGGCCTATCTCGCCCGCATACGGAAATTCGAAGGCAGCCCATAAAACGATCTATTGGCTCGCCCAGATGATTCGGTGCATGAACGCGACCTCCGATACCGCAAATGCCTGGTCGTCGTGAGACGGATTGAGCGATTTCAGTTCCACGCGCTGTGCCGTTCTGCGCACCAACTGCTTGGCCATCACTTCGCCGCCATTGATCTTCACCGCCACACGGTCGCCGCGCCTGACGCTGGCAGCCGGGGAAACGACAATGCGGTCGCCGTCGCGATAGATCGGCAGCATCATATCGCCGGCGATTTCCAGCGCATAAGCATGTTCGTCGCCCAGATCGGGAAACGGAATTTCGTCCCAGCCCGCACCGGCGGGGAATCCCGCGTCGTCGAAGAAGCCGCGATTGCCCGCTTGTGCCATACCCACCACCGGCACGAGCCGCACTTCGATCCGAGCTGCACCGCCATCGCGGACGATCAGCGCCACGAATTCTTCGAGATTGGCGCCGGTTGCGGCCAAGATTTTCGAAATGCTTTCCGTCGAGGGCCAGCGCAGTTTACCGCTCGAGGACCCGCGTTTGCTCTTGTTGAATGTCGTGGGGTCGAGCCCTGCAAGTTTTGCGAGACCGGAGGCGGACAGCCGATTCTTGGCGGCCAGCGCGTCGATCGCAGTCCAAATCTGCTTGTGGGTCAACATCGTTCAATTCCGTTGGATGGTTTTCGGTTTGTGCATATCGCAGCTGTACGCCTGTCCTCATGCGTGCTCGGATATGCCCGTCTGCGCCGATTTGAAAAGCACTAAGAAGGCGGTCCGGTGGACGGTAATTCTTCCTATTTTCAGTTAACAATAGGAATTACCACTCTTGGGCCGCTGCGGTCTAGGGGGATGCCATGAAGGACCTTGCAGTCGCCGCTTTACGGCTTTTGCCGCCCGAAACGGCCCATCGTGTCACGGTGGAATTGGCGGCCCGCTTTGGCCCATTCCTACTGCCCGCCCGCAAAGACGATTTGCGTTTGGCTGTCAAAGCGTTCGGTCTTCACTTTCCAAATCCCATTGGCGTCGCAGCGGGCTTCGACAAGAACGCGCGTGCCTTCCGCGCCATGTTCAAAATGGGCTTCGGCTATGTCGAATGCGGCACGGTTACGCCGCTGCCGCAAGAAGGCAATCCGCGCCCGCGCCTGTACCGTTTGCGCGAGGATCAAGCCGTCGTCAACCGCATGGGCTTCGACAATGAGGGTATGGAGCGCGTGGCCGAACGTCTTGCACGTCGGCGGAAAGGTATTGTCGGGATCAATATCGGCGCAAACAAGGCCAGCGCCGACCGCGTCGCCGATTATCGTGTCGCTTTCGCCAAACTTTCGCCGCTCGCCGACTATGTGACGATCAATGTTTCGTCGCCGAACACGCCGGGGCTGCGCGGCTTGCAGGATCGCGATGCCTTGCGCGCGCTGTTGGCCGCACTCATCGAGACGCGCGGGCAAACGCGCGTGCCGCTGTTGCTGAAGATCGCGCCCGATCTGGAAGAACACGCCATGGACGACATCGCCGCTGTGGTTCTCGAAGCCGGCATCGAAGGCTTGATTGTCTCGAACACGACGATATCGCGGCCGCCCTGGCTGAAAAGTCGCCATGCTCAAGAAACCGGCGGGCTTTCCGGTCAACCTCTGTTCGCCATGTCGACACGGATGTTGGCCGATATGCGCGCGCGCGTGGGCAAGAAAATCGTTTTGATCGGTGTGGGCGGAATAGCCTCCGGCGCGGACGCCTATGCCAAGATTTGTGCGGGCGCAACATTGGTTCAGCTTTACACTGCGCTGGTTTACGAAGGCCAAGCGCTTCTGCCGCGCCTCAAGCGCGAGTTGCTGGAATGCCTTGCGCGCGACGGTTTTTCTTCCATCGCCGATGCTGTAGGGACGGGCACAAAGTAACAACTGGCTGCTTCGCCAATTCATTTGGCGAGCCCCGCCAGAACGCATGGGATGTCACGTTTGGGCGATTGGTCGTTCGCCCAATATCTAATCCGCTTGCCTGCTTCCTGTGCACTTATAGTCAGTTTTTGCGTGTGCGATTTTGCATGCAGGAAAGCATTGGAAATCGGCCTGTTTCGTGCAGAATGGAAAGTACTGTCGCGGTGGCGATGTAATCGGGGGCGATCGGCAATGAGTCATGCCGGGTGGGGGGATGTCTGGAATCTTGCGCTCGCAGTTGTGCGTGCGCAGACGATTCCGATCCAGATCCTTATAGGATTGAGCGCGGCGTTTCTGGCCGTCATGGTTCTCGAAGGATTGCGGGCGAGCTTCATGCCGGGCTACCGGGCACAGCCTCACCATCCCTATATTCGCAGCACCACCGGATCAACGCCGCTAGCACCCAAAGCAAAAGCGTCCGCCGTCGAAACTCGTTCTCTTGCGGGGTCTACACCGTTTCGGCCCCGGCAAATCGACAGGCCCCATCACAATCTGAAGCGCACAAAGCTGCATGTGAGCCATCATAGCGCAGCACGCCCGACCATCCGGCGGGTTCCATCGAATGCATTTACCAATTCGTTTTTGCAGACTTTCGAGCAGAATCCGGCCTCAACACCTGCATTTACAGAAGAGGCAGCACCTTTTTCGCCGCTCCCTCCCAATGTTCAACAGACTGAGGTATAGTTTCCCTCACAATAACAACAACTTATGGGTGTGGGGGATTTATGGGCGAGAATTTGGGCAAATTGGTACTTCGCTTGAGCTTGGGCGGACTATTGCTTTTTCATGGGATCAACAAACTTCTGAATGGCTTGGAGCCGATCAAGGGCGCACTTACGTCGCATAATATTCCGGCTGTGATGGCCTATGGCGTTTATTTGGGTGAGCTGGTTGCTCCTATTCTGATTATCGTCGGCTTGTTCTCGCGCGTAGGCGGCGTCCTCGTTGTTTTCAATATGATCGTTGCACTGATGCTGATGCATCTTGGTCAACTCGCAGCGTTAATCCAATTGGCGGCGGCTACGCACTCGAACTGCAGATTTTCTATCTTGCCTCTGGACTAGCGGTGGCGTTGATCGGCGCAGGACGGTTCAGCGTCGGCAGCAGTCGCTGGAACTAATCTGCGCGAACGGAATTCTTTCGCCGACGCTATTCCATCCAAAAAAATGTGCGTAATCCTTTGTACGCACGATTTTTGCGTGAAAAAACAATCCTTTCCTGTCGGGGGTGCTGCGCAAGCCTGACTACGCTCCGTGCCAAATGAAAATCGCGTCTAAAATCACTCTCATTAAAATTGACGAAGTGTCATGAATGAGTAGAGTCGGACGTTCTGGGACTGGCCAGTGGGGCCCGAACGAACGTCTGAGGTGTCGATGGACAGCACCGTAGTGAAATCTCCTTGCCGCGCGGCGCAGTGTCGGGCAAGCGCGAGCAAACGAAAGCGCAGAACCGCCAACTTATTCTTGATGCTGCGCGTCAGGTCTTTGCCGAGTTGGGCTATGGGGCGACCACCGTTCGGGACATTATTCGCGCGACGCCGTTGGCATCGGGGACCTTCTACAACTACTTCAAGTCGAAAGAAGAGGTGTTCCAGGCTATCCGTGACGAGGTCGCTTTGGCGATCCGCCCGCGCTTGCACGAAGAACGTGTCAAGGCGACGACGGTGGAGGAATTCATCTCTTGTACATTCCGTACTTTTTTCGAGTATGTGGCGGACGATCGGGTCAATTTCCGCACCATCCGCCACACCGCGGACAACACGCGCGTGCGCATGGATACGCCGGAGGTTATCGCTGGGTTCGCGGAATTGCGTGAGGACATTGAGACGGCCATCTCCAAAGGCCTGTTTCCGCCCATCGACGCGGATTATCTGATGGCTGCTATCGTCGGCGTCGCTTTCGAAGTGGCCGAACGTCTGCTCATGCGCGAACCGCACGATCCCGTGGCCGCCGCCAGTTTCGCCACCGCGCTGTTTATCGGCGGCGTGCGGCAGCTGCCACCCGCTGCGGAACGCGGCGTCAATACCGGAAATGCCTGAAGCTTAAGCTAGTGTCTGTAACGCTTTCAGGATCGCATCCGTCATGGCGCCGGTGCCGAGTTTGGTCATGCCGGGCTGCATGATGTCGCCGGTGCGATAACCTTCGCGCCAACACGCGTTCGACGGCTTTTTCCAGCAGCGCCGCGTCCTCGCCGCACGCCGAACGAATAGCGCAGGCACATGCGCAAACGACAGAATCGTGGCGATCGGATTGGCCAGCCCTTTGCCGGCGATGTCGGGCGCGCTGCCATGGATCGGTTCGTACAGCGCGGCCTGCGGCCGTCGGCGCCTTTGGCGCCCAGCGAGGCCGACGGCAGCATGCCGATCGAGCCGGTGAGCTGCGCCGCTTCGTCCGACAGCACGTCGCCGAACAGATTGTCGGTGACGATCACATCGAACTGCTTGGGATTGCGCACCAGCTGCATGGCGCAATTGTCGGCCAGGATATGCGTAAGTTCGACATCGGGAAATTCCGCCGCGTGTACCCGTGCGACGACCTCGCGCCACAGCACGCCCGTCACCATGACATTGGATTTCTCGGCCGAGGCGACGCGTTTGTCGCGCAGCCGCGCCAGTTCGAAGGCGACGCGGCGATGCGCTCGATTTCGCTCGGTCGTATAGACCTGGGTGTCGACGGCGCGCTTCTGGCCGTCGGGCAGGGTGGTGGTTTCCTTGGGCTGGCCGAAATAGACGCCGCCGGTCAGTTCGCGCACGATCAGGATGTCGAGGCCCGAGACGATTTCCGGCTTCAGGGTGGAGGCATCCTTCAGCGCGTCGAAGCACAGCGCCGGGCGCAGATTGGCGAACAGCCCAAGATCCTTGCGCAGCCGCAGCAGGCCGCGCTCCGGCTTCTGCTGCGAACGGCAGCTTGTCCCATTTGGGCCCGCCGACCGCGCCGAACAGCACGGCATCGGCGCTTGGTCGCCTTGGCGATCATCGCATCGGGATCGGGCGCGCCATGCGTCTCATAGGCGATGCCGCCGACCAGGTCTTCCTCGGTCGCGAACGCGAAATTGCGGTTGGCCGAATACCAGCCCATCACGCGGCGGGTTTCGTCCAGCACTTCCGGCCCGATGCCGTCGCCGGGGAGAAGAAGTATATTGTACGGTCATCTCACAGCCACGGCGTCTGGATTCTGCGCGCCGCTTCGAATGCGGAAATCTTGTTCTCGTTGCGCAGGGTCAGCCCGATATCGTCCCAGCCGTTGAGCAGGCATTGCTTGCGGAACGGATCGATGTCGAATGTGATGCATGCCGCCGTCCGGACCGCGGATTTCCTGTTTCTCCAGATCGACCGCAGACGATCGCATTGGCGCCGCGCTCGGCGTCGTCCATCAGCTTGTCGATATCGGCCTGCGGCAGCGTGATCGGCAGAATGCCGTTCTTGAAGCAATTGTTGTAGAAAATATCGGCAAAGCTGGGCGCGATCACGCAACGGATGCCGAAATCGAGCAACGCCCAGGGCGCGTGTTCGCGGCTCGAGCCGCAGCCGAAATTCGCGCCGGCGACCAGGATTTGCGCTTTCGCATAGGCCGGCTTGTTGAGCACGAAATCGGGGTTCTCGCTGCCGTCGGGTTTGGTAGCGCATTTCGTGGAACAGCGCCTTGCCCGAGCCCGGTGCGCTTGATGGTCTTGAGGAATTGCTTGGGGATGATCATGTCGGTATCGACATTGATCATCGGCAGAGGCGCGGCGACGCCCGAGAGGTGTTTGAAAGGTTCCATGGCGGCGCGAAACTTAGCGACTGCGACTGTCTATCACAAGTTAGAACTATTCCAAATTGTCAATTCCTGCGCTAGCCTTTTCGCTTGAAGGAGCGGCTATGTTCAAATTCCTTTTCCGGCGGCATAAGCCGCGCGATACAATGAAAGCGGTCCCCAATCCGCCTCCCGCAATCCCCAAACCAGGAGCCCCGTCCATGTCGAGTGAAGGCATTCACATTCCTTATGAAAAGCTGTCGCGCCGCACCTTGATGCTGCATCATGCGATCACTTCGCTGAAGGAAGAGCTCGAGGCCGTCGATTGGTATCGCCAACGCGCCGACGATACCGAGGACGAAGCGCTCAAGGCCATTCTGCTGCACAATGCCAACGAGGAAATCGAACACGCATCCATGATTTTAGAATGGATCCGGCGCAACGATTCCCGTTTCGACAAGGAACTGCGCGAATATCTGTTCAAAGAGGGCCCGATCACAGAGCTGGAACATCAGGCGATGGGTCGAAAATAGGCCTTTGGGGCTCGGTGTCGTGAAAGCGCGTGAGATCGACCAAGCGCCGCCCGTTTGCGGTCAGAGACAGCACATCGACAAAGCGCCGTTCCCATAGGATTTGGGCCGGGCGATAGGATTGGCGCGCATAGATTACTTCCGACAATGTGTCGTCGGTCCCGCTGAGAAGGGCGATCAGTTCGATCTGATTTTCGACAAGCGTGTCTGGCGTCTGACCGATAGAATGGGCTGGTTTCGTCGATGCGGTGCATCACGGTCCACGATAGCGCGAAGAGCGGCGTGCGCGAACGTACCAGTTTCAGCTCTTCGAACCGGCGCATAGCGATGCCCTCGCGCGTCACAATCTGTCGCGCCAGCGAGACCGTGACGTTGGCGTCGAGAATCTGATTGCCGCGTTGGTTCGCGGCTCGGAACATCAGCGTCGGTGCCCCATCGAATTGGGTGATGACAGCCACATTCGAGAACAGCACGCGCGCGGTAGGCCGCGAGATGCGGGCGAAGACAAGACCCGTCGCCACCGCAATGTTGACGATGCTGGAAAAGGATTCGATTGTCACAAGCACATTGGCATAGGTGGTGCGCGGGGTCATCGCGCCGTAACCGATCGAGCCCAGGGTTTGCACGCTGAAGAAGAAAGCGTCTGAAAGCGAGCCCGGACGGGCATTGGCGATGCCGTGGGGATCGGCCCAGTAGAGCAAGGCAAACCCAAAATTGATCGTCAGGAAGACCAGACCGAGTCCGATAAAGAATTCCAGCCAATTCGCTGTCAAAGTCGCGTGATAGAAATCGGTGAAGCGGGACTTGTCCTGGCCGATGATAAGGGCCATGCGCCGGCTCGTTCCGTTGCGAGACCGCGCGATATCCGATGGTCCGGAAAAACCCTCAAGCAGTCCGTTCGGCCGCTCGCTCATGACCCCTTGATCCATTTCTTGACCGACACCATCGCTTTGGGGTTGGCAGATTTGCCTACGCGGGTGGGCGGTGCCGTGATCTCGAGCATGGTGCCGTCGGGATCCTGGAAATAGAGCGAGCGCTGGCGGCCATGGTTTTCTTCGGTGAATTTAATATTTGCCGCGCAGAGTTTCTTACGCCAAGCCTGAAGAGCGGCGATCGATTTCTCGGCGAATGCCAGGTGGCGTACGTCTCGCGGTAATCCGTCATGTTTTGGACGTTTTGCGCCGCGCAAGGCGACCAACACGATCTCATGCCCGTCGCCGGCACGAAATAACATCATCAGCCAGGGATAACCGCCCCAATCTTCGCCGCTGATCGTATCGGTAAGCGCAAATCCCATGACATCGCGATAGAACGCGAGGCTTGCGCCCGCATTCCAGCACGGAAAGACAATGTGATCGAATTTGAGTGCCATGATGCTCTCCAACGGCGAGAGGGTGATGCTGCTATGGTAGCAGGCCCGCCGCGCAAGGCGAGCGTTCGCTAATTCTTTCCCGGCGGCTTTGAGATAGGCCGCCCATTTGGCGGCGTGCTCGCGGCCGAGTTCGTGCAGATAGTCCCAGCTGTAAAGACCGCTATCGTGACCGTCGTCGAACAAGATGCGAACGGCATAATTGCCAACGGGTTCCAGCGCCTCAATCTTGACGCCTTCTTTGCCCCGCACGATTTGCTTCTGCTCCGGGCTGTGCCCCTGAACTTCGGCGCTCGGCGATTCCACCCGCAGATATTCCGCCGGCAGCGCGATATTGCTCGCCGCTGTCGAAGACGACGCGTCAAAGTCGACTTGGCTGGATCGAGATGTAATTCGGTGGGCCAGGGCCGTTCGGCAGCTTCGGTCATTTGCGGTCGCGCTCGGCGTCGGACAGTTTGCGGGCCTCGTCGGGCAGCATAATCGGAATGCCGCTGCGGATGGGATAAGCGAGACCCGCATGGCGGCTGATCAGTTCTTGGCGCTCGCGATCATAAATCAGCGTTTCTTTGGTGACGGGACAAACCAGGATTTCCAGCAGTTTGGGATCGGGCTGCATGTCCGCCTCAATTCAGCGAAATCGGGCCGGAGGGAGCCGCGCTCGCCATTTCCAGCAGCGTCACCAGGATGTCGACGCGTTCGGCCCAGCCGGGCGCTTCCAGGAGCGCTTGTTTTTCGGCCGGTTCGAAGGGGCAGAGCATGGCCAGCGCGTTGACCAAAGTCTCCGGCGGCGCGCCTATCACGCTTTTCCAATCGGCCTTCAGATCGCGCCGGGTGAGATAATCCTTCAGCGCGGTGAGCAAGCGGTCGCGCGGAAAATCATTCTCGCCCGCGACCACAAGATCGTTGAGGAATGGCGCAAAATCGGCCGCCACCTGCCGGAACGGTTCGGAAGTGGCCAATTCTTCGGTCACTCGAAATCGGCACACGCCTGTCAAGGTAATCAAATAACGTCCGTCGTCCGTCTCGCGGTAGGAGGTCAACCGGCCGGCGCAACCGATGGCAGAAAGCGCCGGCTTGAGGATCTTGTCCTCGTGCTGCGTGGGTTGAATCATCCCGACAAGTCTGGTGCCTTGAAGCACGGCGTCCACCAGCGCCAAATAACGCGGCTCGAACACGTTCAAAGGCAACTGTCCGCGCGGCAGCAGCAAAATGCCCGTCAGCGGAAATATGTCGAGCGTTGTCGGCAAATCCTCAAGCGAATGGTAATGCCCGCCCATCAAACCCTCTCAGGAGAACAGAATCGAAGAGAGAGCGCGCCGTGCGGCGATCGTCCGCGGATCGGTTGGCCCCATGGCTTCAAACAATGTGACCAGGTGCTTGCGGGCGGCTTCCTCGTTCCATTTTCGGTCGCGCCGCACGGCCTCGAGAAGGGTCTCTATAGCGCTATCGCGATTGCCCTGGGCGTCTTGTGCCAAAGCCAGATCGTAACGCGCCTGATGGTCGTTCGGATCGGTGGCGAGCTTCGCGCGCAAGATCTCGGCATCGCCGGTCTCCGCCGCTTTCTCTTTCAGTTTGAGCTCTGCTTCCACGGCGCGCACGGCCTCGTCCGTCGCGCCGTCGGGGCGAACCAGTTGCAGCGTGTTTTTTGCGCGCTCGAGATCGCCACTTCGCAAATAGCAGCGGGCAAGTCCCGCCACGGCTTTGGGATGGCCGGGCTCGTCTTGCAGCACATGGGCATAAGCCTGCGCCGCTTCGCCCAGATCACCCGCGGCGAACGCCTGATCGGCAACCGCCAGCACTTCGGCCGCATGATCCTCGCCGCCATGCGCACCGCCGGGGCCGATCAACGTCTCGACGAACGTGCGGACCTGGCTCTCGGGAACGGCGCCCATGAATCCGTCGACAGGTTGTCCGTCTTTGAAGGCGTAAACCGTCGGGATCGACTGGATACGAAGCTGGTGGGCGATCTCCTGGTTCTCGTCGACGTTCACCTTGACGAGCCGGACTGCGCCTTTGGCAGCAACAACGGCTTTCTCCAGCGCCGGACCGAGCTGTTTGCATGGCCCGCACCAAGGCGCCCAGAAATCGACAATGACCGGAACCTCGCGTGATGCTTCGATCACGTCGGCCGCAAAGGTTTGCAGCGACGCATCCTTTATATAAGGGCTGGCACCGCCATCGGCGGATTTGCCCGTAGTTTGCCCGCCAAGGGGCCGTCCCGAAGTACCGATCAACGCCATAGCCGAGTGTCTCTTGCCAACTGGTGTCCCGATTCCGAAATTC
>CAWGHR010000076.1:0-6689 GCA_963822275.1 uncultured Alphaproteobacteria bacterium | reverse complement strand
TATGCCGGCGGCAACATTCAAACCCCTATTGTCGGACACGCTGAGCGGCTGCAATGCGAAAGACTTGTCGAAGCCGCCGACCAGCACATTGGCCCCTACGCCGACGCCGGCAGTTGCGCTCGCGCTGACGCCGACATAATCGCCGTCGAGAGCGCCGGGCCGTACATCGGACGAGGGAGCGACGACCTCCCAAACCAAAACGCCGCCTTCGGTATAACCGATATCAACGCCGAATTTGGAGATCGAGCCGGTGTAGTGGACGGCGTGCTTGTCGCTCTGGCGGAAAACACAGCGCAAATCTTTCGACGAGCCGAAGATAAAGCCCCAACCGCTGGCGACGCCACATGTCAATTCGCCGACCTTCACACCGTGGGGTGCGGCCTGCGCCGGAATCGCAACTGCGACAGCACAAATCGCCGCTGCACTCATCATCAAACCAATTGTCTTGTTCATCGTACGGATTCCTTCCGTTGAGAAAAACCGTACGGATCGTGATGATCCGTACGGAAGTTTTGGCAATCATACGGGCATGCCCGGTTGGAGCGTGTCCGAGCGTTGCCTATTCGGTGTACCAATTGCCGTCGCTATGGCGGCAGGCCGTTCCGTTGCGGTTGTAGTCATGACCGTTGCCGTGTCCCGCTTCGCGGAAATCGCGGCAGGTGTTGCCGTCGCGCGAATATTCGCGGGTGGGCGTGAAGCTGCCATGGCTGCTGCCGTCGTCATTGCTCCAGTCGTAGCGGTGACCGATGCGTCCCTCGAAGCCCTGGCTATAGGAAACCATTGCATAGCGGCGATCGTTGCAATTCATGTCGCTTGAGATCGAATTGCCGGCCAATCCGCCGAGAATCACGCCGCCGACGACGGCGCCGCCGTTGCCGTGGCTCACCGCGCCGCCGATCAGTCCGCCGGCAATAGCGCCCAGGACCGTTCCCGCCCCGGAATTGTTTTCGCAATCGCGGCCGTAATAATTCGCGCCGCGGTCATAGTGGACCTGATGGCGATACTCCTCGGGCCGGTAGCGGTCGTTGCGGTCGCGATGGGCATAACCGTCATCGTAGCCGTAATTGTAGCCGCTTCCGTACGCCGGCTGATTCTGGTCGCCGGTCGCGCGCTGGTCGTTGTTTGCCGGGCCTTGGTTGTATGGATCGGCGCTTGCCGTGCCGACACAGAGAACGGCCGCGGCCGTGGCGAGCAACATGCTCATCTTGTTCAACATTACATTTTCCTTGAGAGATGTTCGCGCGCGGTTCCGGATGGAAACGGAGCCGAAACCAAAGGCTCCTACGCGTTCACTCCACAAGGGAACCTTCTCGCCGTTGTTTCGTTCCATTTATTCCTGGAATGACCCGCAGCCTCGCTTTGCCATACGTCCACAATAGGCCTAAGGTTTTTCCGCCAATGGAAAGTCATCAGTGAAAGGCCTCTTCGACAAAATCGGGGATGCGCACGCGTCTGCGCAGATCATCGTGGCGACACGAGGGGCACAAACGTGACCGTCTCAAGCCTCAGCCCCATGTTGGGATTACCGCCCACTCCCGTTCCGCTCGATGAGCCCATCCGGGCGGAGCTCTTTAGTATCGATCGCTTGGAACAGCACGCCGAGAGTCTCGCCGCGGCGCAGAAAGTCACGCAGAGGGCTAAAGCCGGCCGCCCGCTCGGCCCGCGTTTATACGACAACACCAAAGTTCTGACCGACACCTATCGCAGCATCGTCCGCGCCACCTATGCTCAGCAACCGGTCACGCCCGCCGCAGAGTGGCTGCTGGACAATTTTCACGTCATCGACGAACAGATTCGCGAAATCAGAGACGATCTACCGCCGGGGTTCTATCGATTGCTTCCGAAACTGGCGGATGGGCCTTTGCAGGGCTATCCGCGCGTGTTCGGCATCGCCTGGGCTATTGTCGCCCATTCCGACAGCGCCTTCGACATTCAGAAACTAACGCGTTTTGTCACCGCCTATCAGCGCGTTCAACCGCTGACGATCGGCGAGCTCTGGGCGATCGCGATTACACTGCGCATCACATTGGTCGAAAACCTTCGCCGATTGGCCGAAGCCATCGGGGCGCGGCTCTCGGCGCGCCAATTCGCCGATACGCTGGCGGACAGAATTCTGGGAACGGCAACCGCAGATCCCGAACCCGTCGCCATGATTCTGCTCGATCTCGAGCAGGTGCCCTGGTCGACGGCGTTTGCCGTGCAGTTGTCGCAGCGCTTACGCGATCGCGATCCCGATACCACGCCGGCTCTTCGTTGGCTGAACGAAAGATTGGAGGCCGTTGGAACAACCACGGACCAAATTGTTCGCGAGGAGGTTCAACGCCAGAGCGCCACGAACGTGACCGTTCGCAATGTCATCACCAGCATGCGTCTGATCTCGGTGACAAATTGGCCGGAATTTTTCGAAAGCGTGAGTCCGGTCGATGCGGTGCTCCGCGCCGGCAGCGATTTTGCGGCAATGGATTTTCCGACGCGCGACCTCTATCGCCGCGCGATAGAAGAGCTCGCGCGCGGTTCCGGCCGCGACGAAGTCCATGTCGCGGAGAGCGTGATCGCAGCCGTTAACCGCGCCCGCGGTGCAGGCGGGGACAAATCGAGCCTCCCCGCCCGCGAAATGGACCCGGGATATTATCTGATCGCCGAAGGCCGCCGCGCCTTCGAGAAAGAGATCGGCTGCCGCGTGCCGTTGCGCACGTCCGTGTTCCGGCTGAACGCCGACATCGGCGTGATGAGTTACGGCGGGATGATCGTGCTTGTCACCGCCGCTTTTCTCGCAGCCGCGTTGTTTGCCGTCGCACAGGGCGGGATGGGCGACACCGCGCTGCTGTGGCTGGGGATTGCCGGACTGATTCCGGCTTCCGATGTGGCCGTAGCGGTGGTGAATCGCGCGATTACCCATTTGGTGGGCGCGACGCTGCTGCCCGCACTGGAGCTGCGCGACGGCCTTCCCGCCGATATGCGCACACTTGTCGTTGTGCCCACGCTTCTCACCAGCCTCGCCACCATTCAGCGAAATATCGAGCGGTTGGAAGTTCATCATCTTTCAAATCCCGACGACAAATTTATTTTTGCGCTGGCTTCGGATTGGAGCGACTGGGCAACGGAGAACGCCCCGGACGACAAGCTGCTTCTCGATGCGGCAGCAAGCGGCATCGCCCGGCTGAACGCCCAATATGGCGCAGCCGAAAACGGCCCCCGCTTCTTCCTGCTGCATCGCCATCGGATATGGAACGAGGGCGAAAAAAAATGGATGGGCTGGGAACGCAAACGCGGCAAGCTGCACGAACTCAACCGTTTGCTGCGCGGCGCGCAGGACACGACATTCCTGCCGATCAACGGCATTGCACCCGCCCTGCCCGCCGGCATCCGCTATGTCATCACTCTCGATGCCGACACGCGTATGCCGATCGGCACGGCGAAACGCCTGGTCGGCAAAATCGCCCACCCCCTCAATCGCGCGCGTTTCGATCGAGAAGTCGGGTTGGTGGTCCAGGGTCACGCCATTCTTCAACCGCGCGTAACCCCATCGCTGCCGATCGGTAGCGAAGGCTCCTTATATCAGCGGGTGTTCTCCGGCCCGGACGGACTGGATCCCTACGCCTTCGCGGTTTCGGACGTTTACCAGGACCTTTTTGAGGAAGGCTCGTATGTCGGAAAAGGCATCTACGATGTCGACATATTCGAAGCCGCCCTGGACGGGAAGATCCAACCAAATGCCGTTCTCAGTCACGATTTGCTGGAAGGTGTGTTTGCCCGCGCGGGATTGGCATCCGACGTAGAAGTCGTTGAGGAGTTTCCTTCGCGTTACCAAGTGGCCATGGCGCGTCAGCATCGTTGGACGCGCGGGGACTGGCAGCTGCTGTCTTGGACGTTCTTGGGACACGGCGGAAAGAGACGCGAAAACCTTCCAAGGTCTTCGATCCCCCTGATGGGGCGGTGGAAGTTGCTCGACAATTTGCGCCGGTCCCTCTCGGCTCCGACGGCTCTTCTTTCTATGCTGATCGCATGGCTTCAGCCCTTGGCAATCGCCGAGATATGGACCTCGTACATCCTTTTGACCATCGCGCTGCCGCCTCTGCTGCCGGCAATTATCGGCATTTTGCCGCGCCAGCGGGGTATCTCGCTGCGCAACCATTTGCGCGCCGTGCGTGGCGACTTTGCTCTTGGCCTCCTGCAAATAGCATTTCTCGTCACATTTCTCGCCCACCAAGCATGGCTCATGGTCGATGCGATCGCGCGCACGTTGTTCCGCCTTGCGATCCGCCGGAGATTGCTCGAATGGGTCACGGCCGCGCAAGCCAGCGACAATGCCGAGTTCGATCATCGCACCTTGGCGATGCAAATTGCGGCAAGCGTCGCTTTTGCCGTACTCGTTGGGGGGGCGATCGCCCTGACCGGCCATGACACTTGGCCGATTGCCACGCCGTTCGCACTCTTATGGGTCCTCTCGCCGGCCGTTGCGCGATGGGCCAGTTTGCCGCCTGCTGCAGCCGGCCATCTTTCGATTGCAACCGGCGACGAGTTGGCGCTGAGGTTGATCGCGCGGCGCACCTGGCGGTTTTTCGAAGAGTTCGTCACCGCAACAGACAACATGTTGCCGCCCGACAATTTTCAGGAAACCCCGAAGCCGATCGTGGCGCATCGAACCTCGCCGACCAATATCGGTCTCTACCTGCTATCGATCGTGACGGCCCGCGATTTCGGCTGGCTCGGCACTCTCGGCATGCTGGAGCGCCTCGAAGCCACAATGGCGACCATGGAAAAAATGGAGCGCTATCGCGGGCATTTTTACAATTGGTACGACACAAGCGACCTTCGGCCGTTGGAGCCGAAATACGTCTCCTCGGTGGATAGCGGCAATCTCGCCGGCCATCTCATCGCACTCGCCAATGCCTGCCAAGAAATCTGCAACAGTTCCGCTCTGGACCATCCGCTGGACGGAAGCCCTGCAAGACAGTTTGGCTCTTATACGCGAGACGCGGCGCGGCAAGGACGGGCCCGCAACGATGCGCGTGGGGCAAAAGGTTGGATGCGGCACTGGACGCTATTACCGAACGGCTCTTGGTTGCTCCGCACAACTCCGACACTCATGGCACAGCGACTTGGCCGAATTGGCGCAGATCGCCGACGCGCTCGTTGCTTCGGCCGGCGAATGGAAAAACGCCGGCGGCGACGACCGAGGCCCTCGTGTGGGCGGAGGGTTTGCGCGCCACCATCGCCGCGCAGCGCAACGATATCGAATTGCTGTTGCCTTGGGCGTCTCGTCAGAAGCAGTACGGTTTGCAGGGGGAGGATTGTGTGCCTTTGCTGGACACCGTCCCGACCCTTGCGGCGCTGCCGCAATATTGCGATGCCGCGCTTCAGGAACTGACGCAGCGACGAGGCGAGAAACGCAAGAATGTAGACGGGATCATCGACGCGCTGGAAAAATCCGTCAGCGCGGCGCGATTGACCCTTCATCGTCTTTCCACTCTGGCCGAACGAGCCCGATCCATGGCCATGTCTATGGAGTTCGGCTTTCTGTTCGATCCCGACCGTCAGCTTCTTTCCATCGGTTATCGTTGCGCCGATGGCGGTCTGGATCCGAATTCCTACGATCTTCTGGCATCCGAGGCACGCCTGGCAAGTTTCATCGGCATTGCCAAGGGCGATCTGCCTGCCAAGCATTGGTTCCGTCTGGGCCGTACGCTGACGCCAATTCATAACGGCTCTGCGCTGATTTCTTGGTCCGGATCGATGTTCGAATATTTGATGCCGTCTCTGGTCATGCGAGCGCCCGCCGGCAGCCTGCTGGAACAAACGAACCGTTTGGTGGTTTGGCGACAGGAATCTTACGGGGCCGAGCTTGGCGTGCCTTGGGGCATGTCGGAATCGCAATACAATGCGCGCGACATCGAACAGACATATCAGTATTCGAGCTTCGGCGTTCCCGACCTGGGATACAAACGCGGGCTGCGCGACAACATCGTCATCGCGCCTTATGCCAGCGGTCTCGCCTCCATGGTGGATCCGGCGGCAACGGTAAAGAACTATCGGCGGATGGCCGGGTTGGGAGCACGCGGCGCCTATGGTTGGTATGAAGCCCTGGACTACACGCGCGCCCGTCTGCCGGAAGGTGTGAAGTACAGCGTGATCCGCAGCTTTATGGCGCACCATCAAGGCATGACATTGGTGGCGATCGCGAATGCGCTTCATGACGGAACGATGCGCTCGCGCTTTCACGGCGAAGCGATCATGCAGGCCGCGGAGCTCTTGCTGCAGGAGCGCATGCCGCGCGACGTCGCTTTGGCGCGGCTTCCGGAGCAAACCGCTCAAGTCACGGAAGCCCAGACCTTCGTCCCAGAAATTCAGCGCCGCTATGCTTCCGCGCATTCGCGTTACCCGCGCGCCCATATTCTATCCAATGGGCGCTATTCGACGATGCTGACGGCGGTAGGGTCCGGCTATAGCCGCTGGCACGATATCGCCATCACCCGATGGCGGGAGGATCTTACCTGCGACGACTGGGGTTCGTATATTTTTCTGCGCGATGTTCGAAGCGGCGAGATCTGGTCGGCGGGATATCAGCCCACCGCGGTGGAGTCCGGTAGCTACGAAGTGGTGTTCTCCGAAGATCACGCCGAAATTATCAGGAACGACGTCGGCATCACCACAACCACGGAAATATTGGTCTCCCCCGAACACGACGC
>CAWGHR010000075.1:0-49111 GCA_963822275.1 uncultured Alphaproteobacteria bacterium | reverse complement strand
CCCGGCCATCACGTTGGCCTTTGGAGAAATTGGCCCAAGATTGGCCCAAGCCATTCACGGCTACACCGCCACGCCCTCCGACGAGCATTTCTTGGTCTGCTTGGTCCGCTTGGATCACGCTGGTACACTCCCTACCCAGAATGGCCAAGCCAGCGAAGAGGCCCATTTCCGTCGACGATGTCGAACAGGCCATCAGGGAGATCTTGCGTGTTGCTGCGCTCTGGGCGGCCAACCCACGCGACGGTGTGTCGTCCAGCGCGATGGCGTATCACGAGAAGTTCCTGCGCACCCTGATCAGCGCCGCGGCACGGTCTCTCTTGGCGTCGGCGGAGAAGAACAGCGCATCGCCCGCCTTCACGCCCGCTTTCGCGGCCATCTGTGCCAAGCGCCTCGGGCGAAATGAATTTGGCGATGGGCCCTTTGCCGGTCAGCGCGCCGTTTTCCTCATCGAACACGATATAGCCCAGGCCCGGCGCATTCATTTCGCTGCGCGCCCAATCGTTGAGCTTGTCGAACCAGGAGCGCGGCTGAGCCGATGCCCCAGGCCCCGGAATCGCCCGCACCGTCTTGCCCTTGAAGGCCTTGAACGCGACATCTTCGCGGGCGAACACATCCGAGATGTCGGCGATGACGATGGGATTGCGCAGATCCGGCTTGTCGACGCCGTATTTCAGCATCGATTCGTCGTAAGCGATGCGCGGAAACGGCGCCGGCGAGACGCTGCGGCCCTCTGCGAATTCCTCGAAAACGCCGTGAAGAACCGGCTCAACGGCAGCAAAAACATCGTCTTGCGTGACGAAGCTCATTTCCAAGTCGAGCTGATAGAACTCGCCCGGCGAACGGTCGGCGCGGGCGTCCTCGTCGCGAAAACACGGCGCGATCTGGAAATAGCGGTCGAAGCCCGCCACCATGATGAGCTGCTTGAACTGCTGCGGCGCCTGCGGCAGGGCGTAGAACTTGCCCGGATGCAGCCGCGACGGCACCAGGAAGTCGCGCGCGCCCTCGGGCGATGAGGCCGTCAGGATCGGGCGTTTGGAATTCGGTGAAGCCCTGATCGATCATGCGCCGGCGGATCGACGAGATCACCTTGGAGCGCAGCGTGATGTTCTTGTGCAGCCGCTCGCGGCGCAGGTCCAGGAAGCGGTATTTGAGCCTGGTATCTTCCGGATAATCCAGATCGCCGAACACCGGCAGCGGCAGCTCCTGCGCCATCGCCCTGCACCGCGACCTCGTCGATATGGACTTCCACCTCGCCGGTCGGCATGTCCTTGTTGATCGTGTCGTCCGTGCGCGCCACGACCTTGCCGGTCAGCGTCAGCACCCATTCGGCGCGCGCCTTGTCCGCTCCGGCGAAGGCGGCGGAATCCGGTTCGACCACGAATTGGGTGATGCCGTAATGGTCGCGCAAATCGATGAACAGCAGCCCGCCATGGTCGCGCCGGCGATTGACCCAGCCGGACAGACGGACGAGGCTTCCGACGTCCTTTTTGCGCAATTCGCCGCAGGTGTGGGTGCGATAGGCGTGCATCGTAAATCCTTCAAAAACGGGCCGTATGTGGCGGTTTCGCTGGCGCCCGGTCAAGGGCCGAATCGGCGCCCCGGCTGCACTTTAACTGTCGCAAAGAATGCTTAGGCTTTCGACCGCTTTTCGGGGGATTCCATCATGAGCTTGCCGCGTTTCGCTTCCGCCCTTGCCCTGTGCCTGGTTGCCGCGGCCCTGCCCGCCCAGGCCGCTCAACGCAACATTGTGATCTTCGTTGCCGATGGCCTGCGCTATGCGAGCGTGACGCCCGAAACCGCCCCCACCATGGCCAAGCTCCGCCAGCAAGGGCGTCGATTTCACCAACAGCCACGCGGTGTATCCGACGGTCACCACGGTCAATGGCGCCGCCATCGCGACCGGCCATTTCCCGGGCGACACCGGCGATTACGGCAACACGCTGTATACCGGCCTTCCCGGTTCCCTGCCGTTTGGGTGCACAAGTCACCTTCCTGGAAGACGACTGCATCTTGCGCGATATGAAGGAGCATTTCCCGCAGGATTATCTGGGCCAGACAACGCTGATCCAAGCGGCGCGCGCCGCGGGCTACAACACCATCATCGTCGGCAAGCGCGGGCCGGCGGCCATCCAGGACCTCTCCGGCCTCGACAGCAAGGACAACCGCATCGACGGCAAGCTGGGCATCTTCATTGACGAAGCGACCAACCACGTTGACCAATCTGGACGGCACGCCGACCAAGAGCACGACGCTGAACGGCGTCGATCGGCCGCGGATGTTCTGCGAGCTACGGGGATGGACGCGCCCGCCCTCACCTCGACCCCCAACCTGACCCAGCAAGCCTATCTGCTGTCGGCAACGACCCAGGTGCTGATTCCCGACCTCAAGGATTCCGGCAAGCCGTTCGTGCTGCTGTTCTGGTCGCGCGATCCCGACACCACCCAGCACGGCGCCATCGACAGCGACGGGACGCTGCTTCCCGGCATCAACAGCCATAGCGGACGCGCTGCTATCGCCAATGCGGACAATGACTTGAAGGGCATTCTTGATGCCCTGGATCAATATGGATTGGCCGACAACACCGATGTGTTCGTCACCGCCGACCATGGATTCTCGACCATCGCCAAGGGCGTCCCGACGCCGCAAGGCACGCTGGATCGCTCCGCCCTGCCGGGCGGCTTCCTGGCGGTCGACGTCGCAGGCTGGCTAGGCGATCAGAAAGTCTTCGATCCGGACCGTTCCGACGCCGAACTCGATCTGTCGAGCGGCGAACATCCGCTTGCCGGCGACGCGCTGATCGGCCCTTCGCTCGATGCGCCGATGGCGATCGTGGCGGCGAATGGCGGATCGGATTTCATCTACGTGCCGGACGGAGCCGAATGCGCGCGCCACCGCGAAGCGCATTTTCGATAAGCTGGTCGAGGCGCCTTATGTCGGCGCGCTCTTCGTCAACGACAATCTTCTCAAGGGCGGCAATCCGAAAGACTTCGCCGGCGCATTGCCGATGAGCGAGGTCAATCTGATCGGCTCTTCGAAACTGCCGCAACCGGCCATTGTCGTCGGTTTCCGCTCCTTCGTGATGCAGGGATGCAAATTGGGTGGTCGAAATGTGCACGGCGGAAATCGCCGACACGCACGCTGCACACCGGCCAGGGCATGCATGGCAGCTTCAGCCGCGCCGATACGCGCAACTTCATGGCCGCCATCGGCCCCGACTTCAAAACCAAGTTCAAGAACGCGACGCCGGTCGGCAATGTCGACATCGCCCCGACCCTGGCCCACATCCTGGGCATCTCAATTGACGGGTCCTGGCGAGCTGAAAGGGCGCGTGATCGAGGAGGCCCTGAAAGGCGGCAAGGCGCCCAAAACGACCCGGCGAACCATCGCCTCGGACAAGGCGCCGAACGGGTTCCAAACCATCCTGGAACTGCAAGAGGTCGGTTCTACGCGCTATTTCGACGCGGCGGGCCTGCCGGGACGGACAGTAGGGCTCTCGGCGCACTGAAAGTACCTAGATATCTGCGGCCAAATCCGCTATCACGGTCCCATGAGGATCATCGAAACGACGGCGGATTTGACCGTCTTGGTGGGCGAGTTGGAGAGCGCGCCCTATATCGCTCTCGACACCGAATTCATGCGGGATTCGACCTATTGGCCGAAGCTTTGCCTGTTGCAGATCGCCGCCCCGGGCATCGAAGCCATCGTCGACCCGCTGGCGGAAGGCATCGATCTTTCGCCGTTCTACACGCTGGTCAAAAATCCGCGCATCGTGAAAGTGCTGCATGCCGGCCGTCAGGATATCGAGATTTTCTGGCACCAGGGCCACGCCATCCCGCATCCGCTGTTCGACACCCAAATCGTGGCCATGGTTTGCGGCTTTGGCGAAGCGGCGTCCTATGAAACTCTGGCGCGCAAAATCGCGCATGTCGAAATCGACAAATCGGCGCGCTTTACCGATTGGGCGCGCCGCCCGCTCACCAAGCGGCAACTGGAATATGCCCTCGCCGACGTGACGCATCTTTGCACCATCTATGAAAAGCTCTCGGCGCAGCTGGCGCGCAGCAAACCGCCAGAGCTGGGTGGTGGAGGAAATCGAGGCGTTGAAAAGCGAGGAACTTTATTCGCTCGATCCGGCCTCGGCCTGGAAGCGGCTGAAGCCGCGCACCGGCAATAAGAAGTTCCTCGCCGCACTGGCCGCGGTGGCCGCTTGGCGCGAGCGCGAAGCGCAAAGCGCGCGATGTCCCGCGCAATCGCGTGCTCAAAGACGAAGTGCTGCTGGAAATCGCCTCCAATCCGCCCGACAGCGCCGACGCGCTTGGAGCGCATCCGCTCCGTCCCGAAAGGCTTCGCGGCTTCGCGCATGGGCAAATCGCTGCTGGAGGCGATCGCGGAAGGCAAGGATGCCGCGCCGCCCGAAGTCACCGAACCGGATCGCAAGCGGCGCCGGCACGAACCCTCGCCCGCCGCTGTCGATCTGCTCAAAACGCTGTCTGCGACTGCGGGCGGAAGAAGTGGGCGTGGCGCCGCGGCTTGATCGCCAACACCGACGATATCGAACGCCTGGCCGCCGGCGAGGACGACGGCGTTGCGGCCCTGTCCGGCTGGCGCAATGAAGTATTCGGCAAGGACGCGCGTGCCCTGCGCGAGGGCTCGCTCGCCATCGCGCTGGAAAAAGGCGATGCCGTGATCGTGGAGCTGGAAGACTAAACTGGAAGTGTCAAGGCGTCGTCATGGCTCGCATGACACGCGTCATGCACCATTTCCGCTTAGTGGTGATCCGGTCCCATCATATTGCCTGCCCGGCGGCGTGTAAGGCGTGAAATTGCCCAGCATGCAGGGAGCCCAGCGGCGCAGGACGTAGAAGGTTTGCATATTCGAGCAAATCTCGCCGCCGCGGATTTCCCAAGCGATACCGCTTCGAACTTCAGGCCATTGCAGGCACGCGGCAGATCGTTACGCCAGATCCTCACCTTCCCGCCCCGCATATGGAACAGGATCGTGTTGTCGTCTGGATAGCTAAGACTGTCGATGTCACCGGCATTGAGGCAAATGCTGGGTTGCTTGTGGTAATCCGTCTTGGCCATTGGTGCGTCCGCTGCCTGCGCAACCGTGCCGAGCCAGGCCGAGAGCACATACAAAAGCTGTCAGCGCGATCTTCATCGTCTGTTCCCTTCCATAGAGCCGCGTCATGCGGCCATGCCCCTACCGCCGGCAGTTTGGACCAATGCCGGACGGCGCTCAACGACAAGTCGCAGTTGTAGAAATCAATCCTGCGTGGGCCGCCATCGGATCGGCCGAGCCGGTGGCGAGGTCGCCTGGCTCCTCGCCTTCATAGGGTCCTCGTCCGGTCCCAATTGATGGCTCGGCGACGGCACATCGAAACCCGACGGCGGAATCGCCTCCAAAAAGCCCGCCGCTTTCAGTTCGTCCATTCCCGGCAAATGGCCGATTTCCTCCAGCCCGAACTGGACCAGGAACGCCTCGGTCGTGCCATAGGTGACCGGACGGCCCGGCGTGCGCTTGCGGCCCCTGATCTTGACCCAGCCGATCTCCATCAGCGCATCGACCGTCCCCTTCGACAGCATGACGCCGCGGATGTCCTCGATTTCGGCCCGCGTGACGGGCTGGTGATAGGCGATGATGGCGAGTGTCTCGATCGCTGCGCGCGACAGGCGCTTTTGTTCGGCCTTTTCCTTGCGCAGCAGGAAGGCCAAGTCCGAAGCCGTACGGAATTGCCATTTTTCCGCGACGCAAACGAGGGTTACGCCGCGTCCCTCATAAATGGCTTGAAGTTCGGCAAGCAGGCCCGGCACGTCCGCGCCTTCCGGCAACGATGACGCCAGAGCTTTGGCGTCCAACGGCTCGGAAGCCGCGAACAACAGCGCTTCCGCCATCCTCAAATGCTCTATGTTGACGCCAGACACGGCCGCTTCGCTTCCTTCTGTCAGAGTGACGACCGTACCCTCGCGCAACGGCTTCGGCCAGAGCATCTCTCATCTGCAATACCTTGTTCATGCCATCGCCTCTTTGGCGTGATCTCTGATGTAAACTTCATCGAACGGTGCCAGCTGGCGAATCTCGACCCGTCCATCCCTGGCCAGTTCTAGGCATGCCAGAAGCGTGCTCGCAAGCGCCGAGCGCCGCCTCTGCCCGCCCTGCCAATCGAACGGCAACAGCCTGGAGAGGCCGCTCCAATCCGGTATCCGGCCCAGCATGCGCTCCAGCCGCTCGCGCGCCTCTTCGATCAAAAGGACCGGCGACGACAGTGGCCTGGTACGACTTGCCGCGCAGTTTCTTGGCCCGCTCGGTCGCATAAGCCGTCAGCAGATCGTAGAGCGAATCCGTATAGGCGCGCGTTTTCACGATATTCACCGGCTCCGGCGCGCCGCGGGCGAAAACATCCCGTCCCAAGCCGGTCGCGCGCCATCAGCCTGGCCGCCGCCTCGCGCATCGTTTCCAAGCCGCTGCAGGCGCCAGCGCAAGCGCGAGGCCATTTCGTCGGCAGTCGGTTCGCCGTCGGCGCCGGGCGGCTGCGGCAGGAGAAGGCGCGATTTCAGATAAGCTAGCCACGCCGCCATCACCAGATAATCGGCCGCCAATTCCAGGTTCATCTTCTTCGCGGATTCGATGAATTCCAGATATTGGTCGGCCAGCTTCAGGATCGAGATTTTCGCGATATCGACCTTTTGGCTGCGCGCCAGCGTCAGCAGCAAATCGAGCGGCCCTTCGAATCCGTCGACGGCGATCATCAGCGCCTCTTCGGGCGCAGCGGGGCTCTCGAAAGTTTCGTCTCCGAAGGTTTCTTCCAGCGGCTGGCTCATAGATGCGTGCCCAAAAGTTCATTGAGACGCGCAGCGGCGCCGGCCGGATCGAACGGATCGTGCGGCGACAACAGGCCGAGCGCATGTTCCGCACGCTTGAGCGAGGCGCCTTCGAGCGGCTTGGCTTCCTTCGCCACTTTTTTCATCTCCGTCAGACTTCCATTGCAGTGAAGCACGACATCGCAGCCCGCGAACAGTGCCGCTTTTGTTCGCGCCGAAAGCGCGCCTTGCAGCGCACCCATAGAGATATCGTCGGACATCAACAACCCGTCGAAGCCTATTTCCCCGCGGATCACGTCGCGGATCACTTTGGGGCTGGTGGTAGCGGGCCGCTTGGCATCGATGGCTTCGTAGACGACATGCGCCGTCATGGCCATGGGGCATTGGTTAAGGCTGCGGAAGGTCACAAAATCGGTGGCGCTCAGCTCTTCCGCCTCGGTGGCCACTCGCGGCAGCTCCAGATGGGAATCCGCCATGGCGCGGCCATGGCCGGGGATATGCTTCATCACCGGCAGCACCCCGCCCTCGATCAACCCTTCGATTGCGGCTCGGCCAAGCGTTACGACCGCCGTGGGATCGCTGGCGTAGGCGCGGTCGCCGATTACGTCGTCCGCCCCTTCCACCGGCAAGTCCAAGACCGGCAGGCAATCGACATTGATCCCCAAGCTCCGCCAGGTCGTACGCCATCAGCCGGGCCCCGAGATAAACGGCCTCCAAGGCCATGTCCTTTGCGGAAACGTAAACCTCGCCGAACCGCGCGGCCGGAGGATATTCACGCCAATGCGGCGGCTTGAGCCGGGCCACGCGCCCGCCTTCCTGGTCGATCAAAACCGGAGCGCGCGCGTCGTTCACAGTTTCGCGCAGCGATTCCACCAAGGCGCTGCGTTTGCGCGCGGTCTTCGACATTGCGCCCGAACAGGATAAATCCCCATGGCTGCGCATCGCGGAAAAAAGCTCGTTCCTCTGCTCCAAGCGCGGTGCCGGAGCAGCCATAAATCGCTCGTGTGCGCATCTACTTGTTACCTGCTCTCGACGCTCAAACTATTTTGCGGGAAAACAGGCGCCGCCGTCTGCCTTCAGCCGGTCGCAAAGCGCAGCCGCCGTATCTTTGTCGGCAAACGAACCCGCACGCAGGCGGTACCACACGCCCTTGTCGCCAAGATCGGCTTTCTGAATGCTCGAGCTTACGCCGGAAAGCAGCGTGGCATGCTTGGCCTGATAGGCTTTCCAGGCGGCGCTGGCGTCGGCTTCGGATTTGTACGCCCCAATCTGCAGCACGAAGGCGCCGGAGGCCGCGAGCGGCAGCGGCCGCTGCGGTCTTGGTTGGTGCCGATGAGCGCCGGTGGCGGCGCGACAATCGCTGCTTTTGTGGGTGTCGTGAGAGCGGTCGGCGGCGCTGTCGCCACAGCAGGCGCGATTGCTGGAGACGTTGCTGGTTTCGGCGGCGCTTTGGCGGGTGTCGGCGTGGCTTGTGCCACCGCGGCCGGCGGCGGCACGACCGGCTTCTTCGTCTCTTCGGCGACCATTGCAGCCGGTTTGGCCTGCGCTTGAACGACGACCGGCTTCGCTTCAACGGACGCCGTGCGGATTACTTGTGTCGCGGCCGGGGCGGCAACCCTGTTCGTCGCAGGTTCCTGACTCGGTGTCTTCTTCGGGGCCTGCGGGCTGCTGATAGACTTTGATGGCTTTGAGTGGTGCGCGCCTCGCCGCTATCGGGCGTCGCCGCCGGCGTATCGGTGTTCTGCGCCACGATACGCGGGGGGACATCGGCACGGCCTTTCGCCACGCCGTTGTTGTAGGCGAGCCAAACCACGCCGCCGAACGCTGCCAAAACCAGCAGCGAAATCACGATCACCATCGGAAGGTGAGAACCCTCCGCATCGTCGTCATCCGCGCCGCCGTCAAAGACGCGCACATCGTCCGGTTCATAGGATCCGCGTTCGTAATTGGGCATGCGCATTCTCCGAATCTGAGGTCTGCAATCTAGCACCGGCGGGCGCGCGAATCACGGCAGGAAGGCGGCCTATAAGTCGATCTCTGTGTGGAAAATCCGCTTATATTCCAAAAGCGCAAAACTGATCGGTCATTCCGGCAATATAGTCGCGGACGACGCCCGCCGTAGCGCCATCGCCGGCCCCACCGCAGCCTGCCGCCCAATCCGGCGGTAGAAGGGTCGGATCGCCCGCCAGCGCCGCAAACAACTCACCCACAACTTTCTTCGCCTTGTTCATCGACGTCATGACATGGGGATGACGGTACATGTGCTCGAACAGGAAGCGCTTGAGTGCGACAATGTCGCGGTCCATGGCGGGCGAGAAGCCGACCAGGGCGCTGCCCAGCCCGCGCACCTCTTGCGCCGATCCGGGCTTGGCCGTTTCCAGCCGCTGGCGCGTCTCGCTCAGCACATCTTCGACCATCGCACTCATCAGTGTACGGACAAGTTCGCCGATGAACCGCCCCATTTCCAGCGCGCCATAGCGCCTCCGGATGTCTTGCACCATCGGTCCGGCCAGGGGCGCTTGTGCCAAATCCTCGATCCCGAACAGCCCGGCGCGCAGTCCGTCGTCGATGTCGTGGTTGCAATAGGCGATGTCGTCCGCCAGCGCCGCAGCTTGCGCTTCCAGCCCCGGCCAGCCGGATAAGATCGAGCGGCCAGCGCATATTGAAACTGGCGATCGGCGCCGGCATGGGCGGGACGATCGGCCCGTTATGCTTGACCAAGCCTTCCAGCGTTTCCCAGGTCAGGTTTAGCCCGTCGAAATCGGCGTAGCGGTGCTCCAGCTTGGTCACCAGACGCAGCGCATGGGCATTGTGATCGAAGCCGCCGAACGCCGCCGTCGCCGCGGAAAGCGCTTCTTCGCCGGCATGGCCGAACGGCGTGTGGCCGAGGTCGTGCGCCAGCGAGACCGTCTCGGCCAAATCCTCGTCCAGCGCCAGCACCCGCGCGATGGAGCGGGCGATCTGCGCCACTTCCAGCGAATGGGTCATCCGCGTGCGGTAATAATCGCCTTCGTGCTGCACGAAGACCTGCGTCTTGTGCTTGAGGCGGCGGAACGCGGTGGAATGGATGATGCGGTCGCGGTCGCGCTGGTAACAGGTGCGCGTCGGGCTTTCGGGCTCGGGATAAAGCCGCCCCGGCTGTCCGCCGGTTTGGTCGCAAAGTGCGCCCGCGCCGTCGGCGGCGAATACAAAGGCGGAATGAGGTGTCCGGCTGGCTGGGTCAAGGCTGGGTTTCGGATCGCTCGTCGACGTTGTGGAACTTGGCCATACCCCAGGCAACGGCTGTTGCAAATGCAGCCGCGCCAAGCGCGATCATGACGCTGGCCAAACCGCTCGAGTATAATGCCTTCCCTGATCGCCTCGTCCTTGGCCCCTGTTACGATTAACGCCGCCAGCAACGCCGCCACGAAGGCGTCCGACCCGCGTCTCAGACGGAAATTCCACTTCATGGCATCCTCCCGGCCCTTTTCGTGGGCCATCATAGGCACTACATATCATACATGACCCTCGAAACCGCCCTGCCCGTCACCGTTTCTCGCGCGCGCTGCCAAGCAGATCGCGAAAATCATCGCGGCCGAAGGCAAGCCCTCGATGCTCCGCCTCGCGGTCACGGGCGGCGGCTGCTCGGGCTTTCAGTACAATTTCGCGCTGGACGATGCGCGCGCCGAGGACGACCTCGCCATCGAGGAAGGCGGCGTGACCGTGCTGATCGATTCCACGTCGCTGGAATTTCTCAAAGGCGCGGAAATCGATTACGTCGACGATCTGATCGGCGCGGCGTTCAAGGTCAACAATCCGAACGCCACATCGTCCTGCGGCTGCGGAACGAGTTTTTCGGTGTAAAGCGCCGACCGAAAATCACCCCGAATTTGTTTGGCACAAACCTCTCCAATAGGATCGAACACCTGGGAATCAGCTCTTAGGGGAGTTTCGGCATGGCGGTGCATCCGGCAACAACGGTGAGAGTCGTTTCGGTTGAATCGTGCGGCGACACCAAAGTCCGCATCATGATGGAGATGATCGCTGACGTGCATCGCCTCGCCGAAGTGGGCAGCGAGCTCCTGCATGAGGCCATCACGCACGTCAAGGCCGAGAACACCAGGCACGGATCCCGCAAGAAAAAATGAACGTGCCGCCAATTCGGCGATAGCGTTCGCCTGTCAGTGACCTTCCGCCGGTTTCTTGGTCGTCACGGCCGAAGTCTTGGTCGTCACCGGTGAATGCGGCGGCGGCATGGACGGCACCACCCGCCAATCTCTCTTGCAATCGGAGACATAGGGCAAATATCCCTTGGGCTCGTCACAATAAAACCAATTGGCGATGGCCGGTGGCGTCTCCGAGGTGTTTTCCGATTGCGGCGCGGTCACCGCAACAGCCACAAAGCCCTTGGGACAAGCTTTGATGTAGGGGTAGTAACCCTTCGCCTCCTCGCACCATTCCCACTTTCCGTCGGACAGCGGCGGACCTGCGGTGGGTGGCGGCGCCATCATGGGAAGAGCGCTCCAATCATGCGTGCAGGTTTTCACATAGGGGTAATAGCCCTCCGGCTGATCGCAGTAATACCAGAACGGCCAAGGAGGCATGTTGCTGGACGCGTTATACGCGCCGACCGGCGGTTTGTCCGGCGGAGGCGTCGAATCGGGTGAATCCGGATAGGGAAAAGGATAGGGGTACGGATAGGGTGAGCCCGGCCAATACGGATAAGGATAGAAGACGCCGCCCCCGAGCCTCCCCCATAACCGCCATACCCGCCGCCTCCGCCGCGATGCCCGCCACCTCCGTGACCGCCATGCCAGCCCGCCGCCGCTTCCGCTACCGCGAACCGTTTCCGCCCTGCGACTGCCGCCGCCATGCCAGCCGGCCGTCTGGTCGCTGCTGCCCATCGCAAATGCGGCGCCCATCATCAATGCTAAGGCGGATAGGATGGCTGTAAACTTGCGCATATTCGGACTCTTCCGGTGCAGGCCTGTAACGCGCTCCGCACGGTGGACAAATCTAGCGCTCCCCCTGACCGCAAGTCGATGATGGCCAATATGTTACATGTCTCATAATATCTCAGATGGCACATGCCGCGACGATTTTCCGCTTCAATCTCCGAAAAATTGGATTGTCCATGAAAATCGCCACTTGGAATGTGAACTCGGTGAAAGCGCGGCTGGAAGCCGCCACGGCCTGGCTGAAGGAGGCTGTGCCGGATGTCGTCTGCCTACAGGAGATCAAATGCACCGACGAGACGTTCCCAGCCGCTGCATTCGAAGAGCTTGGTTATAATTGTGCCGTACACGGACAAAAAACCTATAATGGCGTGGCGATCCTCTCCAAGCGACCGCTTGAAGACATCACGCCGCGCCTGCCGGGCGGCGACGGCGATGATCATGCCCGCTACATCGAAGCGCTGGTGACAGGCGATAAAGGCGTTCTGCGGGTGGCGTCGATCTACGCGCCGAACGGCAATCCCATCGGCACGGAGAAGTTCACATACAAGCTCGCTTGGCTGGAGCGCCTTTATAACCATGCACGCGGGCTATTGGCGTTCGAAGAAGCCGGCTGCGCTGATGGGCGATTACAATGTCATTCCCACACCGGAAGATTGCTGGGATGTCGCCGCCTGGATGGGCGATGCATTATACCAGCCGGAATCGCGCGCGGCGCTGCGCAAAATCGAAAACCTCGGCTATTCGGACGCATTTCGCGCCTGTAACGACAAGCCCTACCAATACACCTTCTGGGATTATCAAGCCGGCGCTTGGCAAAAAGACCACGGCATTCGCATCGATCATATTCTATTATCGCCCCAAGCGCTCGACCGATTGAAAGCCAGCGGCATCGACAAACGCGTACGCGGCCGGGAAAAACCGTCGGATCATGTGCCGGTCTGGTGCGACATCGCCGTTTAGAGCCTGATCCACCCTTATAGAAGCGCTGCGCCGAGAGGATTTTGCGGCGTGAGCAGGAGAAGGGCGAAGTGCGTAGCGGCACTACGGGCGAGCCCTTCGACGAACACACGACGCAAAATCCTCCGGCCCTTCGGGTTGCGCGCGGGCGGACGCCCGCTTTGTTGCGGCGCTTGGCCGATGTCCCGCATCGCCCTTCGCGCCGCGCCTTGCGGATCGTCGCGCCCGCGCGCAACGCAGACGTTTCCAAAAGGGTGGATCAGGCTCTAAATCGCGCCGCAAGCCCGCAGCGCCGTGATTGCGCTTTCCGAAAAGCCCCAGGCGGCAAGTGCGGCGTCGTTGTTGGCACCTGCTACCGGGCCTTGGACATTCGGTCTGCTGCGCGAGAAGCGCGGCGCCGGGGCCGGCTGCACCACGCCGTCGATCTCGATGAATGTTCCACGCGCGACGTTATGCGGGTGGCTCGGCGCCTCGTTGAGCGACAACACCGGCGCGTAACAAGCATCGCTGCCATCAAACACCGTGTCCCATTCCTCGCGTGTCTTGGTCTTAATGACAGCGCCCAGCTTCTCCTTTAATGAAGGCCACGCCGAACGATCCATCTGGGCCGCAAAGGCGACATCCGTGATCCCTGTTTTTTCCAGAAGCTCTTTGTAGAATTGCGGCTCGATGGCTCCCAGTGCGATCCATTTGCCGTCTTTGGTTTCGTAGGTGCCGTAAAAATGCGCCCCGCCATCCAGCATATTCTCACCGCGCGCATCCTCCCATATGCCCATGGACTTAAGGCCGTAGAACAGTGCCATCAGCGATGCCGCACCGTCGGTCATCGCCGCATCGACGACCTGTCCTTTGCCGGATGTGCGTGCCTCAAGCATCGCGCAAGCCATGCCGAAAGCGAGGTACAAAGCGCCACCGCCAAAATCGCCAACGAGGTTCAAGGGAGGAACGGGTGCGCCATCCTTTGTGCCGATGCTCATGTAATGCACCGCTCAGCGCGATGTAGTTGATGTCGTGCCCTGCGGCTTTCGCCAACGGTCCGGTCTGTCCCCAGCCGGTCATGCGGCCATAAACCAGACGCGGATTGCGCATCAGACAGACATCGGGTCCGACGCCCAAGCGTTCCATAACGCCAGGCCGGAAACCTTCGATCAATCCGTCGGCCTGTTCGATCAATTTCAGCGACGCTTCGACAGCTTCGGGCCGTTTCATATCAAAGGCTACTGCGCGGCGCCCGCGATATGCGATCTCCGCTTTGTGCGGACTGCGCCCGCCCTTTCGATCGATACGGATAACATCGGCGCCCAAATCGGAAAACAGCATCGCGGCGAACGGCCCAGGTCCCAGCCCTGCGAATTCTACGATGCGTACGCCATTCAACGGTCCCATCTAATCCTCATTTGCGCCGTATTTGCTTCGTACATCATGTTCAACGCTAGCAGACATGGACAGGAGCCGGAATGCGCACGCGCGCTGCGTTCGTTGCTTTTTTCGTTGCTGTGGCGGCAAGCGCTGCCGTAGCGGCACCGTCTCAGCGCATCTTTCGCATCGATCATGCAAAGGTGAAAATCGAGAACCGCCGCTTGGTTATTTTCGCCGATGGCGCCGTGCGCACCGGCGGGTGGCAGAAGCCGCGTCTTCGCATGCACGAAGTTGCCGCACCGGAAACGAACACGCTCGAAGTCGAATTCCTGGCAACGCCGCCGCAAACAACGCAATCGGTGGCGCAAGCGATCTTGCCGGTCAAAGCCGACGCTTAAGACGGGACTACCACCTTACGGCACTGTTCAAGTGAAGATCGTGTCGGAGACCAACAGCATGATCGTACCGATCGTGCGCTAATCAGGCCGCGTCGGCAATCACACGATTGCGCCCTTCGCGCTTGGCGCGATAGAGCTGCTGATCGGCGCGATGCAACAGGGCTTCGGCCGTATCCTCTTCGCCGTCCGAAGCGGCGATACCGATGCTGATCGTGATGCTCGATCTTGCCGGGCGCGCGGCGAGATCACCACCGGCGTCGTTTCGATGCTCTGGCGCAGGCGCTCGGCGATCGAATAGGCGTAGGCCACATCGGTATCGGGCATCACGACGACGAATTCTTCGCCGCCATAGCGGCAGACCAGATCGATGCCGCGGACATTCTCTTCGATCCGTTTGGCGAATTCGCGCAACACTTCGTCGCCGATATCGTGGCCATGCGTGTCGTTGACCGATTTGAAGAAGTCGATATCCATGATGACAAAAGCCAGCGGCTTGCCGTGCTTTTGCGCATCGTCGAGCAGATTGTCGAGATGGCGGCTCATATAGCGGCGATTGTGCAGACCGGTGAGCTGATCGGTGATCGCCATTTCCAAGCTGAGTTGGACGTTGTGGCGCAAGCGGTCGGCATAACGCTTCTTGCGCAATTGCGTGCGCACCCGCGCCACCAATTCGTTCTTGTCGACCGGACGCGTCAGATAATCGTTGACGCCCATCTCCAGAGCTTGGGTCAGCTTGCGGCGATCGCCGTCGCTGACCACCACGAGGATGGGAACATTGCGTCCTTCGGGCAGCGAGCGCAGCTGCGAACAGAGCCGCAAACCGTCGAAGCCGCGCATGCCAAGGCTCACGACGATAAGGTCGTAATCGCCGCCGCGCACGCGCACCAGCGCTTCTTCGAACGTATCGACCGAGGAAACGACATGGTCTGCCTGCAAAGCGGAGTCGAACCAGGCGACCGATTCCGGCGCGGTCCTCGATGATCAGAATGCGACCCTGCGGCGGGTTGTCGGTCAGCGTCGACGCCGGATCGAGCAGACCCATGCTCTGACCGGTGGCTTCGCGCATGCGCAGTTCGTCGGTCATCATCTTCAGGCGCACCAGCGAGCGTACGCGGGCGAACAGTGCCGCATCATCGACCGGCTTGGTGAGAAAATCGTCGGCGCCCGCTTCCAGTCCGGCGACGCGGTCGCAGGGCTGATCGAGCGCGGTCACCATCACGACGGGAACATGCGCGGTCTTGGGATTGGATTTGATGCGGCGGCAGACTTCGAAACCGTCCATGCCGGGCATCATCACGTCGAGCAGCACGATGTCGGGTGCGCACTCGTCGATCTTGGCGAGCGCTTCTTGCCCCGAAAAAGCCGTGACGACTTCGAAATATTCGGCCGTCAGCTTGGCTTCGAGCAGTTTGACGTTCGACAGGATGTCATCGACGACAAGAACGCGCGCCGTCATGGCCGTTCCTTATCCGATGAAACGGCGCACGGTATCCAGGAAGCTGGTGACCGAAATCGGCTTGGAGATATAGGCTTCGCAACCGCCCTGACGGATCACTTCCTCGTCGCCCTTCATGGCGAACGCGGTGACGGCGACCACGGGGATCGCCTTCAGCGTATCGTCTTCCTTCAGCCATTTGGTCACTTCCAGACCGGACACTTCGGGAAGCTGGATATCCATCAGGATCAGATCGGGGCGATGTTCGCGCGCGATATCGAGCGCTTCCATCCCGTCCTTGGTCTGCAGGATATTGTAGCCATGGGCGTCGAGAAGATCGTGGAAGAGCTTCATATTGAGTTCGTTGTCTTCCACGATCAGGACCGTTTTGGCCTTGGCATCCATGATTTTACTCTCCGCGCCCCATGCTGCCGCTCAGTAGTTGCCCTCGGGATGTGGCCGACTCGATGGCTTGGCTTGCGTAGTATTAGTTTGGATGTCTTAACGCTCCCTTGACGTTGGCGGGTTTGCCAGCGAATTTCCGCGCAATATCCTGCTTTTTTTGCCGAATCGCCGACATTCCGTGACCGGAGTATCGACAAACATGACGTGTGGTTTGTTGTATCCTGGTTGCCGGATGATGAAGAAGAGGCCTGCCCCGAATGCGCGAAAGAATGACGCAGGAGCGCGCCGAGTTGATTGCCATCAATGGCCTTGGCTTATCTCGCCGGATCAACCGGACAGTTGGACAAATTCCTTTCGCTCTCCGGCATGGACGCCGCCGCTATTGCGCCAGGAAGCCGGAAACCCGATGTATTGCGGGCGATTCTCGATTTTTTGCTGACGGACGACGAACTTGTGGGCGGATTTTGCCAAGAACAAGAACTGGAGGCGCGCGATCTCCATTTGGCGCACCACATGCTGGCAAATTCCTGAATGAACGTTAGGTATTTCAACCATCCGCCCGGTAGTCGTGCCCAGAAATGTTCGCCCTTGGAAGGACATAATTAACCAAGAGAGAGCTGCGAAAGCTCCCTCGTATCCGCATAACCCAAGCAGCGCGACAATTTCCGGCGCCAATTTCAACCACGGGGATTCGGAGACCAGAATTCTGAGCAATGCCCCTTGTTGACGAATTTGCCCGCGCTCTGGCGCCGGCTTGTTCTTTTTCAATTCTTCTCGCACCTTCGCACTGCAGCACAATAGGGCTGTAATCCTTTGCCGATATGCCTTGCATCGGCCGCCAATTTGAGAGAATTGATAGCGCTGTCATTTGGTTTGCGTCCTGGATGACAGGTTGACCGCTGGTCAAGGCTTTTCATAGCGCGGACAAAGATAACGGGATTGTCATTATGCGCCTTGGCATCGATTTGGGTGGAACGAAAATCGAGATCATCGCGCTGTCGGACAGCGGCATCCGAGTTGTTGCGCGAGCGCGTCGCGACGCCCAAGACGCATTATGACGACACCGTGCGCGCCATTCGCGATCTCGTATTCGCCAGCGAAGCAAAATTGGGCCGCAAGGGAAGCGTCGGTATCGCCATTCCGGGCGCCATCAGCCGCAAAACGGGGTTGGTGAAAAACGCCAATTCGACAAACCTCATCGGACATCCGCTCGACAAGGACCTCGGCGCAGCTTTGCACCGGACAGTACGGGTCGAAAACGATGCGAACTGCTTCGCCCTATCAGAAACGACCGACGGTGCCGGTGCAGGATATGAGGTGGTATTCGGCATCATCGCCGGAACAGGTGTCGGCGGCGGCATTTGCATCGAGGGGCGCGTTTTGTCGGGCGCACACGGAATTGCTGGGGAATGGGGACACAATCCCTCTTCCCGCACCACGGGGCGGAACGCAGGAAGTCGATAATCCGCCACGCTGCTATTGCGGCCGCTCCGGATGCATCGAAAGCTGGTGCAGCGGGCCCTCTCTAGTACGGCTGTTCAAAGAACACACGGGGCGCAATTTGTCGGTGCCGGAGATCGTCAGCGCGGCCAAGGGTGGCGATGACGCCGCCATCGCCGAATTGGAGAATTTTTACGATCGCTTTGCCCGTTCCATTGCCTCCGTCGTCAGCATTCTCGACCCCGACGTTATCGTTATGGGCGGCGGGGTATCGAACATCGAAGCGCTTTACACCGAGCTGCCGCCCCGCGTGGAACGCTATGCGTTCACGCCGGAAGGCCCAACCAACATCGTAAAGAATGCGCATGGCGATTTTAGCGGTGTCCGGGGCGCCGCTTGGTTGTGGCCGCAAGAAGAAGTCGCAATGGCATTGCCGAAAGTGGCGGCGTCGAAGTAGCGCCAAAGTGTCCCCGACATGCGCGTAAGAAATTCCACGCCCTCGCGACTATCTTCATGAATTGGCGTATTGCGCCCTAATCAGCGTCCATCGTGGCTCGTTAGCGCGCTGTAAAGATCGGGTCTGCGATCGCGGAACAGTCCCCATGACGCGCGCATCTTTGAACGTCATCGAGATCGAAGATGCGCCGACGAAGCCTTCGTCGCTGCGCCCCAGTTCGGCGGCAAGATCGCCCGGTCGGTCGGCGATGAAGGACGATCCGTAGAACGTCATTTCGCCCGCCTGCCCTTTTTCCACGCCGATGCGGTTCGACGCGACCAGCGGCATGCAATTCGCCGCAGCGTGGCCCTGCATGACGCGGCGCCAGTGATCGCGGCTGTCGAGCGGCGGCGCCGGCGGCGGCTCGCTGCCGATCGCGGTCGGAAACAACAGAGCCTCCGCACCCATCAGCGCCATCGCGCGCGCCGTTTCCGGAAACCATTGATCCCAGCAGATTCCGACGCCCAACACGCCGAACCGCGTGTGCCACACGCGGAAGCCGGTATCGCCCGGCGTGAAGTAGTACTTCTCCTGATAACCGGGTCCCGTCGGAATGTGCGATTTGCGATAGACGCCCATCACACGTGCCGTCGGCATCGATCATGGCGAGCGAATTGAAATGCGCGTGGCCGGCTTTTTCGAAGAAGCTCACCGGCAGCACCACGTTGAGCGACTTGGCCAGCTCTGCCATCTCGGCGATCAGCGGATTGCCTTCGAGCGGCGCCGCCAGCCTGAAATGTTCGGCCAACTGGTCCTGGCAGAAATAAGGCGTCTCGAACAACTCCTGCAGCAGCACCACATTCGCGCCTTTGGCGGCGGCCGCATGCGCACCATCTCTTTCGCCTTGGCGATATTGGCGCGTATCCCAGCTGCAAGCGAACTGCGTGGCGGCAAAGCGTGATCTGTCTCATGGCGCGCCGGCTCTTGCTGCGTGATGCAATGGATGCCGCCGCCGCCTTGCACGATGTCGAGCGCGTCGATCTGCAGAATATCGCGGCCGGGAAAACAATCCGCCAAAACGGCACGCGCTTTCTCGTCATTGGGATCTTCGAAGGCGGGCATGACAATGCCGCCATTCGGCAGATAGAAATTCACATAGCTCGCCGGCAGCGGGTGACCTTGCCAGCCGAAACGGACGACCCGCGGCTGTTCGATCTCGATGATCTCGATCGCGCGCCCCTTCAGCGTCGCGCGCCTCCCGCAATCGGCGGATCGCCTTCGTAACACGGTGCGAAGTCGGGATGGGACTGAGATGCCGGCACGCCGACAAGCACGCGGCCCGGCGCCACGAAAGCACGCAATATTGTCGATGTGGCCATCGGTTTCGTGGTCCGAAAACCCGCTCCCCAGCCAAATGATGCGGCGCGCGCCGGTGTAAAAAGCCAAGCGCTCTTCGACCTGTTGGCGCGTCAATTGCGGATTGCGATTGGCGTTGAGCAAACATTGCTCGGTGGCAAGCAGCGTGCCCTCGCCATCGGTATGGATCGCGCCGCCCTCGCAAACCAGCGGCGCTTCATACAATCTGACATCGGCCGCACTTGCGATGCGCGCAGCGAGCGCGGCATCCTGATCATAAGGATGATATTTGTTGCCCCAAGCGTTGAATTGCCAGCGCACGGCACCGCGCCCGCCGGCCGGTCCGCGCAGAAATGTGGGGCCGATGTCGCGCGCCCAGGAATCGTCGAGCGGCGTTTCGAGAAGCCCGACCTTGCTGCCTGTCGCCAGCTTCGCCTCAGCCGAGGTCTTCGCGGCGCACCGCCAAGCTGACCGGTTCGAAAGCGGAAATGGCGCGGGCAACGCGTGCCGTGGCTTGTTTGGCACGCAGCATCGCCTCCGCGCTGCCCCATGCCTCCGCGCGGCAAGGCCAGCACATCCAGGTGCGCGCATGGGGTGCCCATTCCGCGGGCATCGCGAAGCCCTCACGCGCGGGATATGAATTGTCGGCCGCCAGCTTCTCGGTCATACCGCCTCTATAGCGCGTGGCGCCTATGCGCGGGAGCCCCTCGCAAAAAATGGCCTTGCCGCTATAGTTTTGCAAAATCGGAGATCGAAGATGACAGGTCGCGTCGAAGCGCGTTTGAAGGAACTGGGAATCACCCTGCCGACGCCGCCGGCGCCGGTGGCAAGCTATGTGCCCACCGTCGTGAGCGGCAATTTGGTCTTCGTTTCGGGCCAGATCACCTTGACGCCGGACGGCCTGAAATATGTCGGCACGGTCGGCAAGGATTTGTCGGCTGAGGACGGCAAGGAGGCGGCGCGGCTCTGCGCCATCAACGTCGTGGCCCAAGTCAAAGCGGCGTGCGGCGGCGATCTCGATCGCGTCACGCCGTTGCGTCAAACTCACGGTCTTCGTCAATGCCTCGGCGGATTTCCGCCAACATCCCGAAGTCGCCAACGGCGCCTCCGATCTGCTGGTGGAAATCTTCGGTGACGCCGGAAAACATGCCCGCGCCGCGCTCGGTGCCGGATCGCTACCGCGCGGCGTGGCGTGCGAAGTGGAAGCAATATTCGAGATCGCGTGACGCAAACCTGGTCTTACCGCGCGTCTGGCCGGCCCCGTATCCGAGATCGGGGCAGCGGCGTGGAATGCCTGCGCCAATCCTGCCGGCGCTGCGGATCCGCATCCTTTTACGCGATACGAATTCTTTCATGCCGTGGAGGAATCCGGATCGGCGGTGCCGGAAACCGGCTGGCGGCCTTTGCATCTTGTCATCGAGCGTGACGACCGCATCGTGGGAATTCTTCCGCTCTATATGAAGAACCATTCCCAAGGCGAATTCGTCTTCGATCATGCTTGGGCGGATGCGCTGGAACGCGCCGGCGGCGCTTATTATCCGAAGCTGCAATCGGGTGTTCCCTTCACGCCCGTCACCGGCCGCCGGTTTCTGATCGCCGCGGAGGCCGACGAAGCGGCCACGCGCACCGCGTTGCTGGCCGCCGGTGCGGCGGTGGTGGAACAGCTCTCGGTTTCATCGCTGCACATCACGTTTCCCACCGAAGACGAATGGCATGCGGCCGGCGAGTTCGGCTATCTGCAACGCACCGACCGCCAATTCCATTGGGAAAATCGGGGCTACAAGAGCTTCGACGAATTCCTTGGCGAATTGTCCTCCGCCAAACGCAAGAATTTGCGCAAAGAGCGCGCCAGCGTTCGTGACGCCGGTGTCGAATTCGAGTGGCTGACCGGCAGCGATATTACCGAAGCCCATTGGGATGCGTTTTTCGATTTCTACATGGACACCGGCGGGCGCAAATGGGGCACGCCCTATCTGACGCGCGAGTTTTTCAGCCGTATCGGCCAGAGCATGCCGGACCAAATCCTGCTCATCATGGCGCAGCTTAGCGGGCGCACCATCGCGGGTGCGCTCAATTTGTTTGGCCAAGGCGTGCTGTTCGGCCGCAATTGGGGCTGCATCGAATTCGTGCCGTTCCTGCATTTCGAGACGTGCTATTATCAAGCCATTGACTTCGCCATCGCACGCGGGCTCGCCAAAGTGGAGGCCGGTGCGCAAGGCGAACACAAGTTGCTGCGCGGCTATCAGCCCGTGGCGACCTACAGCGCGCATTTTATTGCCCATACAGGGCTGCGGCGCGCGGTCGCGGATTATCTGCAGGCCGAGCGAGAAGCGATCACCGAGAACATAGAAGAATTAGGCCAAGCGGGGCCTTTTAAGAAGGCCTTTTGAAGTGGTTGCCCGTTGTGGCGCATGATTCTGACCGCGGCGGCGCAACTGTAAAACATTTCACAAGGTTGTACTGTCTATAATGCTCGCGTTGAGTCTATAAAGAGCTGCGTCGTTTACATCGTCAGCGATTGCGGCGAGGAATGATCATGACTTACGACCCCAAGAATATCTTCGCGAAAATTTTGAGCGGGGAAATTCCCTGCGTAAAAGTCTATGAAGACGCGCACACATTTGCCTTCATGGATGTCATGCCGCAGGCGGATGGGCATGTCCTGGTCATCCCGAAGGAAGCTGCAGAAGATATCTTCGATTTGTCGCCCGAAGGCGCCGCCGCCATGATGGCGACGACACAGAAAATCGCGAAAGCCGTGAAGAAGGCGCTGGGCTGTCCTGGCGTGATGTTGGCGCAGTTGAACGGCGAAGGCGCCGGTCAAAGCGTGTTCCATGCGCATTTTCACGTTATTCCCCGCAGCGAGGGTGCCGATCTCAGGCTACACGCGCGCAACATGGTATCGCCGCAACAGCTCGAACCCATCGCGGCGAAGATTAGAGCGGCGTTGTAAGCATCGCGCGTTCGAATGATCGCGATAGAGAATACGAAGGCCTTAGCCTGTCTTGGTTGCTAGACGATCAGCCAACCCCTGAACGCTGGCACGCCACGCGTCGAACTCTTCGGCCTCTGACCAAAGTTCTAGAAGTTCGGAAGGCTCCGCTAAAACGCGATTAACGGCGGCCTGGGCGCGGTGAACTACCTCTTCGGACGGTTTGACTAACTGGCGAAGCGTCCATTCGGAAAGCTCGGGAATACTCTCTTCAACGGCACTCGATCCTCCCGACAATTGCGCAATGATTTCAGCGGCAGCGATTCCTTGTTGCGCTTCGGGAGCTTCTAGGTAATTGGATCCGACTTTTAATACACGCCCGATGGCGTCTTCGGCGCGTTTAACCCCTTTTTTTATGACATCATCAACCAAATCAGAGGCATCGTCATTATCGAATGGTCCAATGTTCCAAGTTCCCATCGCCCTCTCCACTATGAGGTGATCTCAAAACATCGAGCTTAAACGCTCTCTTCCTTCGACTTCTTCGGCGGAGGAAGCTGCTTTGGTTTGGCGTCCGCGTCGGTGATGAATTCGAATGCCAGCTTGTCCGTCTCGCGGTCGAGCAGCACGCGCACCGTGCCGCCGTTCTTCAGCTTGCCGAACAGAATCTCGTCGGCCAGCGGCTTCTTGATACTGTCCTGAATGACGCGCGCCAGCGGCCGCGCGCCGAAGGCATCGTCATAACCTTTCTCGCCCAGCCAGCGCGTGGCTTCCGGCGTCAGATCGAAGGTCACGTCGCGGTCGATCAATTGCGCTTCGAGTTCGAAGCACGAATTTTTCGACGACCCGGTCGATGGTGTCGCGGCCGAGCGGTGCGAACGCGATCGTGGCATCCAGGCGGTTGCGGAATTCCGGCGTGAACAGCTTCTTGATCGCTTCCTCGTCCTCGCCTTCGCGCTTGCCGCGGCCGAAACCGATGGATTCTTTGGCGGCGTCCGGCGCGCCGGCATTGGTCGTCATGATCAGCACGACATTGCGGAAATCGATCTTCTTGCCGTTGTGATCGGTCAGCTTGCCGTGATCCATCACCTGCAACAGGATGTTGAACAGATCCTGATGCGCTTTTTCGATTTCGTCGAGCAGCAGCACGCAATGCGGATGCTGGTCGACGCCGTCGGTGAGCAGCCCGCCCTGGTCGAAGCCGACATAGCCCGGCGGCGCGCCGATCAGGCGCGAAACGGTGTGGCGCTCCATATATTCGCTCATGTCGAAGCGCAGCAATTCCACGCCCATGATCGAGGCAAGCTGCTTGGCGACTTCGGTTTTGCCGACGCCGGTGGGGCCGGAGAACAGATAACAACCGATGGGCTTTTCCGGCTGGCGAAGACCCGCGCGCGCCAGCTTGATCGCCGATGACAGCGCATCGATGGCCTTGTCCTGGCCGAAGACCACGCGTTTGAGATCGTCGGGCAGCGTGCGCAGCGCTTCCGCATCGGTCTTGGAGACGGATTTGGGAGGAATGCGCGCCATCTTGGCGATGACCTCTTCCACTTCCTTCACGCCGATCACTTTTTTGCGGCGCGATTCCGGCAGCAGCATTTGCGAGGCGCCGACCTCGTCGATCACGTCGATGGCTTTGTCGGGCAGTTTGCGGTCGTTGATGTATTTCGCCGCCAATTCCACGGCAGCCTTCATCGCGTCGGCGGTGTAGCGGACCTTGTGGTATTCCTCGAAATAGGGCTTCGAGCCCTTTCAGAATCTTGATCGCGTCGGGCACGGTCGGCTCGGCCACGTCGATCTTCTGGAAGCGGCGCACCAAGGCGCGGTCCTTTTCGAAATACTGGCGGTATTCCTTGTAGGTCGTCGAGCCCATGCAGCGCAGCGTGCCCGCCTGCAGGGCCGGCTTGAGCAGATTGGAGGCGTCCATCGCCCCGCCGCTGGTGGCGCCGGCGCCGATCACCGTATGGATTTCGTCGATGAACAGAATCGCGCCGGTGAATGCCTTCGAGTTCCTTGACGACCGACTTCAGGCGTTCCTCGAAATCGCCGCGATAGCGCGTGCCGGCGATCAGCGCGCCCATATCCAGAGCATAGATGACCGCATTGCGCAGCACTTCCGGCACGTCGTTCTTGACGATCTTGCGCGCCAGCCCTTCGGCGATGGCGGTCTTGCCGACGCCGGGATCGCCCACGAACAGCGGATTGTTCTTCTGCCGGCGGCAGAGAATCTGGATCGTGCGCTCGACTTCGGCCTCGCGGCCGATCAGCGGATCGATGCGGCCCTGCTTGGCCTTCTCGTTCAGATTGACGCAATAAGCTTTCGAGCGCGCCGCTGCCCTGCTTGGCCGGCTTTTCGACGTCTTCCTCTTCCTCGGCGCCGCGCACCGGCTTTTGCTGGCTCATGCCGGGACGCTTGGCGATGCCGTGGCTGATATAGCTTACGGCGTCGAGCCGCGTCATGTTCTGCTCCTGCAGGAAATACACGGCGTGGCTTTCGCGCTCGGTGAACAGCGCCACCAGCACATTGGCGCCCGTCACCTCGTCGCGGCCGGAATTCTGCACATGAAGAACGGCGCGCTGCACGACGCGCTGGAAGCCCGTGGTCGGCTTGGCCTCTTCGCCGTCCTCGATGACCAGGGTCAACAGCTCGTCTGTCGATATATTTGAGAAGCGTCAAGCGCAGCGACTTCGGTGTCGACGTTGCAGGCCTTCATGACCTGCGCCGCATCCTGATCGTCCGTCAGCGCAAGCAGAAGGTGTTCAAGCGTGGCATATTCGTGATGCCGTTCGCTCGCGAGCTTGATCGCGCGGTGTAAGGCCTGTTCCAGACCCCGCGAGAGTGATGGCATCGCTACCCTACTCCTTTTCCATCGTGCACTGCAAAGGATGCTCATGGCGGCGGGCGAATTCAATGACCTGCGCCACTTTTGTTTCGGCGACCTCGAAGGTGAAAACGCCGCAAATGCCCACACCATGGCGATGGACATGCAGCATGATCTCCACCGCCTCTTCGCGATTCTTGCCGAAGATCTTCTCCAGGATGTGCACGACGAACTCCATCGGCGTGTAATCGTCGTTCAGGAGAAGAACCTTGTAGAGGCTCGGCTTCTTGGTTTTCGGGCGTGTTTTCGTCACGGCACCGGCGCCGGGCCCTGCGCCGTCGGTGCTGCCCGTTTTCTGACCGCGATCGTCGCGTTTGTCCGCCATAGCTCTGCCCGGTATGCGTCGCATTATAAGAGGATGAAGGGACGTTTGCGCAACCGGTCATCCGCCTTAGAGTTTATATAGGAGCTATTGCCGCGAAATGAAAAAGGCCGGGAAGCGCGCTCCCCGGCCTTTTTCCAATGCTTTGCGAGAACTAAACTAAGCAGCACGCGAATTCTGAACGACTTCGACCCAGGCCTGGACGCGGCCCTGAAGCGGCTCGAAAGCTTCCTTGGCGGTGGAAACGAAGAGTTCGGACAGCTTCGTCATATTGCCGACATAGGCTTCAAACGCCGTCCGCGCATAATCGGTCTGAAGCTCGAAAGCTTCGTGCACCGATTTTGTGCCCATCAGCGCCTTCGCGGCTGCGATGGAACCTTCGATCGACTGCTTGGAATAGGTATAAAGCTCGTTGTGGATGGTTTCGGCGCCTTTGCCGGCGACATTCGCCGCTTTGACATAGGCCTCGACCGTGTCTTTGCCGTAGCCAAGAAACTGATCGTAGTTCTTAACGGCCTTTTCAAAGCCCATTTTCAGAGCTTCCGTGCCGTTCTGTCATTGCCGTTTCGATGTTCTCGGCGGCGCCGTTGATCTGCTCGCCGGCTGTCTTTGATGCTTTCGCCATGTCCAATTCCTTTCGCGATGAGCACCGCCGCCAGGAGCCGAAGTCCACGGGCCTGCTGCAGTGCAACATGGTTTATATGCAATGCATCATTGAAATTGTCAAGGTGAATTTGCTGCATTGCAGCACAACCTATTTGCCGCACGGCTTAGCTGGTCCGTAAATACCGACAGGTTAACGTCATTTTGTCTTTGAGGCTTGCGAAGATGCCGCTGATTTGGTCTCATTGTTGCAAGTGAGGGCGTCGGCGATAACCCGGGTATTTGGGGCTGTGAATGCTTAACCAATCGCGTGGCCGTTTGGGTAAATACGCGAAAATTGGCCTTTTGGCCGCGCCTGCGCTGCTCCTCGCGCTGGCCGCTATAACTGCGTCTCCAGCACAGGCGAAACGGCACCATCACGTTGCGGCAATGGCGGGCGGGCTGACCGATCCCGAAAAAGACGCCGCTTTGATCGTCGATGGAGAGACCGGCAAGGTGCTTTACGCACGCAATGCCGACGATCCGCGTCATCCGGCTTCGCTCACCAAGATGATGACGCTTTACCTGCTCTTCGATGCTCTCAAAAAGGGACAGGTGACGGCGGCGACCTCCCTGCCCATTTCGGCACATGCGGCAGCCCAAAAACCGACCAACCTGCATCTCAGCTCGGGGAACTCGCTCTCCGTCGAGACCGCCATCAAAGCCATCGTCGTCCGCTCGGCAAACGACGTCGCGGTTGCGATCGCCGAAGCGCTTGGCGGTACCGAGGGCCATTTCGCAGAAATGATGACCGCAACGGCGCGCTCCTTGGGCATGCACAATACGTTCTTCCACAACGCGTCGGGCCTGCCCGATGCTTTGCAGATCACCACGGCCAGCGATCTGGCGATCCTCGCCCGGCATCTGGCTTATGACTTTCCGCAATATTTCCACTATTTCGCGACGCCAGCGTTCAACTTCCGCGGCACGCAATATGTGACGCACGACAATCTGATCGGACGCTACGAAGGCGCCGACGGCATCAAGACCGGCTATACGGGTGCTTCGGGCTTCAATCTGGTGTCCTCCGTTGTGCGCAACAACGTCCATGTCATCGGCGTTGTCATGGGCGGCCGCACCGCACATCGCCGCGACAAGGAGATGGTGCGCTTGCTCGACAACACCTTTGCCGCGATCGAAGGCAATCCGACACTGGTCGCGCGCGCGCAGGTTCCCTGGCAGACGGTGGCTCTGAATACGATTTCCTTGACGCCGCCACAGCAAGTCCCGGCCGAAGTTCGCGGACCGGTTGCCGATTCCGACGACGAAGATGCCGCCGAAGCGAAAATGGCCGAAGACGAAAAGACGGATAATGTTTTCGCGCCGACGCCGAAGCCGCAAATACAGCAAAAGCCTCAGGCGGTCGTTGCGTCTTATCAGCCCCCGGTCAACAAGCCCACCTTGCCGAAGCCAGTCTTGCGCCCTGAAACCGGCGAAGGCGATATCGGCGACAATGGAACGGCGGTCGCCTCGCTTGGCGTACACGACTGGACCATCCAGATCGGCGCCTTCGCAGACCTCAATTTGGCCCGCACGCAACTCGCTGCCTATGCGGAAAAATCCATGGACGTGCTCGGCCAAGCGCAGCGCATCGTGGTTCCGTTCCAGTCGATCGACGGGCAAATGCTTTATCGTGCGCGCTTCGGTCCATTCCTCGAACGCGAAGCGCGCCAAATTTGCGCCCGCCTGACGGAACGCGGTCAGACCTGCTTCGCCGCAATTTCGACCCGCTGAGTATTGCGGGTTACGGCTGGCGATAACTCAGTTGGAAACCGATCACCGTCACGCTCGACGTTGTTTTGCCGGCGAGCGTGCCGCGCAAAGCATTTCCCGCCCTGAAGCGGCGACTGGCTTATGGCTTCATCGGAGTTGAACAATTCGCTGAGCGTCAGATTGACGGTCGTGGCGTCACTGATCTGGTAGCGCCCGCCGACGGACGCCCATAAGCGATTGGCGTCCGGGAATGCGCGGTCCAAGCGTGCTGGAAGGAATTGGAGAGCCGTCGTAACCGACACCGGCACGAAGATGCCAGCGCTCGTCTACCCTATAGTCGGCGCCGAGCGAACCGAACCAACCGCTCCCCCAATTCGCCGCAGTAACGTCGTCCGGCTGAGCAGGATTTGCGGCGACAACACGGAGCTCGTGAAACCTGTTCCAGTTCGTCCAATCGACTTCCGCAAGCAATCGTCCAGCGGTCCGACACATCGTCGCGAACGCCCAAAGGCGAGCACGTCGGGCATCGTTACGGCGGTTTTCGCGCTGGTATTGGTGAATAGACCGGTGGCGCCATGCACGATCGCACCAATACCGGCATTGTCGAGCGCGAACGTGAGCGGCCCCTTCAGCACATGATGAACGGCTGATCTGTATGAAAGCCCGAACGTAAGCTGATCGTTGAGCTGCACGATCGTGCCCAAGGTATAACCCACACCCCATGACGCTGCGTGAAAGGTTCCTTGACCGTCTTGAGCGCCGGGATGGCTGCCCGGGAATGCTGTACAAAGCCCCCAAAGTGCCCAAATCGATCGCGCTGGTCAGTGCCCCTTTGGCATATTCAACCTGCAGCGCGGCGCCCACGGAAATCCGTGGCGAGATTTGATAAGAAAGCGTGGGGGAAGCATCGATCGCAAGAATTTGCGTTTTTTCGGCGTAGTAGCGGCCAGCCCAATCGTCGGGGTATCCGGGTCTTCATTCCGACCAGGTGCGAACACGACAAACCCGGCCGCCCAACGATCCGACAGCCGGTAACGCAAGCCAAATTCCGGAACGACCGCTCCGCCGACGAAATTCCCGTGGCATTGCGCGAACCACTTGCCGGCAAGTTCCAGGCGTCGTTGCGGCAGTCGTATAATCGGCCTTGCGAACCCGGCATGATTGTGACTGCGCTCAGCGAAACATCGAACTGGCCAACATCCGCAAGCGATGCTGGATTATAGGCGAGATAACTCGCATCCGTGCCTGTCGCAGCTGCGCCGGCATAGGCCACTGCCATAGCGTCGGCGCTGTTCTCTTTAAGGCCATAACCCGCCGCCAGCGCATGACCCGTCCCTATGGTTAGTGCGCAAATTGCGGTTAACGTGTTACGCACCGTCGGCCCCCTGCTGTCGCCGCCCAGCGAAATACTGCCGCGGAATTGAATCAATTTAGATGGGCGTCATTAATGGAGTATTGACACGGCGCTGCAAATGGGTTGCACCCGCTGAAAGATTATCCTGGTGTTTACGCGCTAGCTCTTAGACTGCCCAATGCCAAAGAAGGCGCAAAACGGGCAGATGACCTCGCATTCTCCATCAGAGCCTGTGCCGGCAGGCCCCGAGTTCCAACTCGACTGGCTGCGCCTGAAGTTCGTCAATGACGAACAAGAAAGCCTGTTCATCCACGACCGCGTTGATGGAGGCTATCGGTTTCATCCGGGCCTATGTATTGGGCGGCGCCGCGATGTATGTCGCATTCGGCCTTCTGGATTTTTTGGTGGGTTCCAAGTCCGTCGAGGCATTGTGGCTCATCCGCTATGGTCTGGTTTGTCCCATCCTGATAGCCGTATTTCTTTGCACCTATTTGCCAAATTTTCCCGTCATCGGCCAGTACGTGCTCGCAATCGGCATGTTTGCGTCCGGCTTCGGCATAATTTTGATGACCGCGATCATGGCGCCGCCGTTCAACGGCATGTATTACGCGGGCCTGATCATGGTGGTGATTTATTGCTCCAGCTTGATCCGGCTACAGTTTCTATCCCTCGGCTGCTATCTCGATCTCCCTCGTCGTGCTGTTATCAGGTCGTCGCCACCTGGATAAATCCGCTGCCGCCCGCGATTCTCATCAGCAACGACTTCTTCCTCATCATGGCCACGGCCGTCGGGTCGTTCATCGGCTATATGCAAGAACTCTATATTAGGCGTTCCTATGTCGGCCAGAAGGTCATCGAGGCCAAAAACGAAGCGCTCAAAATTCTTCTTCTGCGAAGCCGACAAGGCGAACAAATCAAAAAGCGAATTTATCAAAAATATGAGTCACGAGCTTCGCACGCCGCTGAATGCCATCATCGGGTTCTCCGACATCCTGAAAGGAGCAGATGTTCGGCCCTCTCGGAAGCGATAAATATTGCGAATACGCCGAGGACATCAATAACAGCGGCTCGCATCTGCTGGCGATCATCAATGGCATTCTAGATCTGGCCAAAGCAGAGGCCGGCAAAATCGAGCCGCAGATCGAGGAATGCGACTTGGCGGAATGTCTGATCGAGTGCATTCGGATGTGCCGCGACCGTGCGCAAATCGGCCATGTGCGATTGACGATTGGGCAAGGTCGACGTCACCAACCTATGCACTTGTCGACCGCCAGCTGATTTTCCAAGCCATCCTCAATCTCGTGAGCAATGCCATCAAGTTTACGCCTGCCCGGCGGCGCGGTCACGCTGAGCCTGACCGTCATCGCAGCGGGACGGCATCGAGATCCGCGTGCGCGACACCGGAATTGGCATTGCCGAGGACGATCTCGAGCGCGTTCTCATTCCTTTCGAACAAGTTGAGTCATCGCTGGCGCGCAAAAATGGCGGAACCGGGCTCGGCCTTCCTTACGCAAAAAAGCTTGTCGAACTGCATGGCGGAACGCTTCGCATCTCAAGCGAACCCCACAAGGGAACGACTGTCACGATTACCCTGCCGCCCGAACGGCTTGTCGCAGCACGCACCGCGACGCACCAATCAAGATGCGCTGCTGGAAGCGACTCTACGGCTTTAGCACATAAAGCAGCCGTACTCGTCCCGTCGGATCGGTTTCCGTCCACGTCCCGGCTGCTCGAGCCCGTCCGTCCATGCCAGCATTTGCGGTTCGTCCCGATAGTACAATGCCCAATCCGTGATGAACTCCATCGGCCAAAGATTGCTCAACGGCGTTTCGTTCATGTTGCCGATGATGAGCAAGCCGCCCGGGGCCAACATGCCATAGAGTCTCTCCACCAGGCTCGTGGCCCGCCGGTCCGTCAGATAGTCGAGCAGACCCGACCGAATAAATCAAATCCTGCTGCGGTAGATCGTTCATCGCGCTTATGCCGCGCAATATGTCGGTAAAGGAAATGTTGAGCGCCCGCACGCTGTAACGGCCCTGCAACTTGAGTGTGTGGGCATATGTCCGCTCATGCGCATATCGCAGCGCCGCTTGTTCCTGGTCGATCAGCGTGAACTCCGCATGGCCGCTTTGCGCCGCACCGCTTGCAAGGAACAGTTCGATTTCGCGGGCCGGCCCGCTGCCGAGGCTCAATATCGCGCGCTGTGCGTCCGACCTCGCGCCGTGAAGTCTCGCCGATTATTCCGCGTACGATCTCCATGCGTGTTTTGATGCACTCGGCGACTTCAAGGCCGATACGGTGCAGCAGCATTTCATAGGCGCCATGTCCGACGCGCTTCCAATCGTAGACTTGGTTCATAATCTCGAAGTCGCCCGGATAACCCAGCGGCTTGGCGTAAGCTGCGGTCCCAAGATTGCGCCCATTCGCATCTCGGGTGTCAGGACGAGTTCCGTAAACTCCTTTGTCGCTTCGCGGCTCTCGCGATCGTTCATAACAGTCCGCACGATGTCGTTCCCCGTCCGCCACAGCGAACGCCAATGCTGGACGAGCCGTCTTCGCATGCTTCGAATGCCGCATTGTTGTCGATGTGACCCGCAAACTCCGATGCATGGGCGGTATCGGGGATTAGTATGCTTCTATAAGCCCGCAGCAATTTGAGAACATCTGCACAAAGGACCCTGATATTCTTGCGGAACGAGCCGCACCGCGTCGGGGCCTGCGAGGGACGTTTTGGTTATGATTTGCGCGTGGAGATTACGATTGAGAAGTTTGTCGAATTCGATGAAGCCATCGACGAACTTGAACGCAACTTTTGCGCCAAAGACATTTTTCTCCGATCTGCAAACCGAGGCCTGCGACTCGAAAATCGGTATGCCGCATTGTTGGATGCTGATCGGGAGCGTCTGACCGACTTCAAAATCGTCATCGGACTGGCGCGTCGTCGTCGCAACGCCGCCCAGACAAATATTGTGGATTTGATAAAAGTTTGCGCCGGCACGAACGCGCGGCGGCGTTCCCGGAAAAAGCTTATGCGCATCATAGCGCGGCGGCCGATACCAAATCTCGCGGCCGGTCGAGCCTCGCAACTCATCATACGCTTGCATCTGTCGTCCCCTCAGAAACTTGTCTTCCTTGCCGTCGAACTCACAACCTTGACGGCGCGTACCCGAAATAGTGCCCCAAAGTTGCAGGGACATTCATATAAGCGAATTTGCGTCTGAGGTAATGAATAGTTAACGAATGGTTAATGTATTTGTTTTGTGTGAAGAAGCGGCAGAGCCGCGAATGGCGCAAGAATGGACATTGTTGATCAACGAATGAGCAAAGTTCGTGTCGAATTTTCCTCGATAATCAGCATAAGGATGGAATGTTAGGCCCATTACAATGCGAGCACATGACGCTTCCCCTGCGGTGCTTGACCGTACAGAAGCGGCGACCGCACTCAAAATAGACCAACGGCCGACAATACTTTTGATCAGCTCGAACTCAGCAACGCCGCGTTGCCGCCGCCAGCCGTCGTGTTCACCGTGAATGTGCGTTCCAACGCGAAGCGCAGCATGTAATGCGGCCCACCCGCCTTCGGTCCCGTGCCGGAGAGCCCTTCGCCGCCGAACGGCTGCACGCCGACAACCGCGCCGATCTGATTGCGGTTGACATAGATATTGCCGACATTGACGCGCTCGCGCACGAAGGCGGCGGTGCTTTCGATGCGGCTATGAATGCCGAGCGTCAGCCCGTAGCCGGTGGCGTTGACGACATCGCAAACCTTGTCGAGCTTGTCGGCGGAATAGCGCACGATGTGCAGCACCGGGCCGAACACCTCGCGTTCCAATTGGGAGATTGCGTCGATCGCGAAAGCATGGGGCGGGAAGAAAACGCCCGCTTCATGTTCCGGACCGAGCGGCAATTTCCGCAACAGTTTGGCTTCGCGCGTCATCCGCGCCGCATGTATTTCGAGCGTCTCGCGCGATGCTTCGTCGATCACCGGACCGACATCCGTCGCCAGATCCATCGGATCGCCGAGCCGCAACTGGTCCATCGCGCCCAAGATCATCTCGATCATCTTGTCGGCGACATCTTCTTGCAGGAACAGCACACGCAGCGCCGAACAGCGTTGCCCTGCACTGTCGAAAGCGGAGGCGATAGCGTCTCGCGCAACCTGCTCCGGCAACGCCGTCGAATCCACGATCATGGCGTTCTGCCCGCCGGTTTCGGCGAGCACGGTCGCGATGGGACCGTTGCGCGCGGCCAACGCGCGGTTGATGGTCATCGCGGCTTCCGTCGAACCGGTCAGCACGATGCCGGCCAAACGCGGATCGGGGAACAGCACGCCACCCAGCTTGGCGCCGCTGCCGGGCAGCAAATGCAGAATGTCGCCAGGCACGCCGGCTTGATGGAGCAATTCGACCGCCGCGGCGGCGATCATCGGCGTTGGCGCCGCAGGTTTGGCGAGCACGGCGTTTCCGGCAGCCAATGCGCCGGCCACCTGCCCGGTAAATATAGCGAGCGGAAAATTCCATGGACTGATGCAAGCGAACACGCCTTTGCCATGCAGCGTCAACACATTGGATTCGCCCGTCGGACCGGGAAGCACAACCGGCGCGGAAAAATGCCGGCGCGCTTCGCCGGCGTAATAGCGCAGATAATCGACGGCCTCGCGCAATTCGCTAAGCGCGGTGGGAAGCGTCTTGCCCCCTTCGCGAACGATCAGCGCCATCAAGCGGGCGCGGTTTGTTTCGAACAGATCGGCGGCGCGTTCCAGGATCGCAGCACGCCCTTCCCCGCCAAGCGCATCCCACCCGCGCTGGGCCTTGTGCGCTAGCTCGAGCGCGTCGCGCGCGTCTTGCGGCGTCGCATCGGTCACTTCGCCGATCTGGCGGCTGCGGTCGGCCGGATCGAACATCGGCCTCGGCTTCCCGCCAAGCGCTTTGCCGCTGACAATCGGCGCTGCCGATGCCGGCTTGCGCAGAACGTCCTTCATCGCGGCGAGCATCGGCTCGCTCGCATTCGGATCGCTCCACAAAAAGCCAGACGAGTTCTTCGCGTCCCGGCAGCAGATCGGCCGGCAGCGGAATGCGCGGGTTGCGCAAGGGCTTTTCCCTCGCGAGTTGCGAAATCGGGTCCGCGATCAGCGCTTCGATCGGTGCCTCGTCGTCGGCCAAACCGATTGACGAACGACGTGTTCGCACCGTTTTCCAGCAGACGGCGCACCAGATAAGCCAGCAAATCTTCGTGACTTCCGACCGGCGCATAGATGCGCGTTCCGGCGCCAACAGCGGCGGCCGGCTTCTTGACTTCGTGATACAGCGCATAAAGGGACTCGCCCATGCCATGCAGACGCTGATATTCGAAATCGCCCTTGCCGCCGGTAAGCACTTCCACCGCCGATAGCGTGTGCGCGTTATGCGTGGCGAATTGCGGATAGATGGCATCGCGCGCCGCCAACATGGTACGCGCACAAGCGATGTAAGACGTATCGGTCGCCGCTTTGCGCGTAAACACGGGATAGTCCGGAAGCCCGGCTTCCTGCGCGCGTTTGATTTCGGTATCCCAATAAGCGCCTTTGACCAGCCGCACCGGAATGCGCCGTTCCAATCGGCGCGCCAAGGCGATCAGCCAGCTCAACGTGGGCACCGCCCTTTTTTGATAGGCCTGGACCACAAGCCCGAAACCGCTCCAGCCTTTGAGATCGTCCGACGACACGATCTGTTCGAACAGATCGAGCATGATTTCGTGCCGGTCCGCTTCTTCGGCGTCGATGGTTACGGCAATGTCCGAGGCCGCGCGCATGGCGCACAAGCTCCAACAGCGCGGGCATCAGTTCGGCCATCACCCGTTCGCGCTTGACCCATTCATAGCGCGGATGCACCGCCGACAGCTTCACCGATATGCTCGGCCGTTCGAAAATGGAGGCTTGTCCCGAGGGATAAGCCGCCGCAATCGCATCGATGGCATTGCGGTAATCGCTCATATGGCGTTCGGCATCGCGTGCCGTGTAGGCCGCCTCACCCAGCATATCGAAGGAGAAGCGATAGCCCTGTTCGCGGTTCGCCCGCGCGTTGCGCAGCGCTTCGCTCATTGTCCGGCCGAGCACGAATTGGCCGCCCAGCATGCGCATGGCCGCCATGATAGCTTGCCGAATCACCGGCTCGCCCGACCGCGCAACCACTTTCTTGATAATGCCTTCGAAATCCCATCCTGCGGCCTGATCCATCCGCACGATGCGTCCGGTCAGCATCAGCGCCCAAGTCGACGCATTGACGAACACCGAGTCGGATTTGCGATCATGGCTGTCCCAATTGCCCGAGCCGATTTTATCCCGAATCAACCGGTCCGCCGTGTCGGCGTCGGGCACCCGCAACAGCGCCTCCGCCAGGCACATCAGCGCCACGCCTTCCTCGGTCGAAAGAGAATATTCCTGCGTAAAAGCATCGACGCCGCCGCGCTTGGCGCCTTCGGCCCGAATGCGGGTTGCAAATTCGTGGGCCAGGGCTTGGGTTGCCGCGTTTTCGGCGGGCGAGAATCGGGCGAGCGCGATGCGTTCGGCCGAGATCGTGTTTTCGTCGGCGAGATAAACGTCGGCGATGGCTTGTCGGAGATTGGAGGGCATGAGCTCGGCGTCGTTGGGTCGCGGGTTCATTCTAGCGCGACCTTGACCTGGCGCGCTAATCTCCTTCTGCCATGACCGCAATCGTCCACGACGATTTCCCAGTTACGCACCCAGATTGCCGCCGCTCGGAAGTCGGGCGCGCGAATCGGGTTGATCCCTACGATGGGAGCGCTCCATGAGGGACATTTGTCGCTGGTGCGAGAGTTACAAAATCATGCGGACATGATCGTTGTCAGCATTTTCGTGAACCCGACCCAGTTCGCGCCGCACGAAGATTTCGATCACTATCCGCGCACGCTCGAAGCCGACACCGCCAAGCTGACTGCGGCCGGAGGAACAAACGCGATCTTTGCGCCATCCGTCCGTGAAATGTACCCCGATGGATCGGCGACCACGGATCGAGGTGGGCGGCCCCAGCCATGGTCTGGAAACCGACTTCCGGCCGCATTTTTTTGCCGGGGTCGCGACCATTGTGGCGAAATTGCTCCTGGCGGCAATGCCGGATGCCGCGATCTTCGGCGAAAAAGACTATCAGCAACTTCTTGTCATCCGGCGGCTCGTCACGGACCTCCGCTTGCAAACCGAGATCATTGGCGCGCCGATTATCCGCGAGGCGGATGGCTTGGCCATGTCCTCCCGCAATGCCTATTTATCGCGAGGATGAGCGCAAGATCGCCGCCCATATGAACCTTGTGCTGAAGCACGCCGCCTGCGAGGCTTCGCGATGGCGCACCCATCATCGCGACAGAAGACGATGCCAGACGCGGTCTGCTGCGGGCGGGATTTGGTTCAGTCGATTATGTCGCCGCACGCGACGCCGACGACCTTGGAGACGATTACCACACTGGCCCACCCGACCCGCATTCTCGCTGCCGCAAAAGTCGGTACGACGCGTCTGATCGACAATATGGCGGTGTGATGCCGCTCTATCCCGCGACCGACGCCGATATTCCCGCCATCGCCGATTTCGTCAACGCAGCATACCGCGGCGACAGTTCACGCATGGGATGGACCACCGAAGCTGATTACCTGGACGGACAGCGCACCGATGCCGCCCTGCTCCGCGCCGATCTCGCGGCGCGTCCCGAGGCGATGCTGATGACGCTGCGCGATGCCGCCGACGGCCCGCTGCTTGGCTGCGTCTGGCTCGAACCGGTCGATGCCGAGGTTTGGTATCTCGGCATGCTGACCGTCCGCCCCGATCTACAGGCGCGCCAGCTTGGGCGGACGCTTCTCTCCGGCGCCGAAGCGATTGCGAAGGAGCGCGGCGCACGGCGCATCCGAATGACAGTGGTCAATATCCGCGACACGCTGATCGCCTGGTATCTACGACGCGGTTATGCGCCGACCGGCGTGACCACACCATTCCCTTATAGCGACTGCCGCTGCGGCGAACCGCGGCGCGACGATCTGATCTTCGTCGTGCTGGAAAAGCAGCTTTGACGCATCGCGCGCTTCCTCTAAAGCAGCCCAAGATCCGCCAGTTCGATGGCCAGCGCTTCGGGCATATTCTTGCCTTTGAGATCGCGCGCGTCGGACGGTGCGTCTTTTGGATTTAGGTATCGCCAACCCTGAAAAGGCCGATGGAAACGGCGCAAAACCGGCACAAGTTTGGGCTCATAGACCAAACCGCAATGTGGCGCGCCGTTCTTGGTCACGGGCTTGAGCGCCAGCAGTTTCTGGCGCACGGCGATATACCCTTTGATGACCCAATAAAGCGAGCCGCCATCGAGCAATTCGTCGGCGCGTTTGGGCGTCATTCGCGTCACATGCATAAGCACTTCCGGACGCTTTTTCTTCTTGAGCTCCCTGAGACGTCCGGCTTGCCATTGGGCCAATTCTTCGACGGATTCCACACCGACGCATAGCTTGATGAGATGCAGCGTCACGCGTCTTCTCCGCCAAAGCGGATCAGCACAGACCCTTCCACGATCTGGTCGCCGAGGGCGGCATCAACAGACTGAATCGTGGCGTCGTGGGGGGCGGACAAGGTGTGCTCCATTTTCATGGCTTCCAGTACCAGCAACGGCGCCCCCCGTACAACGCTGTCACCCGCCTTAACCAGAATTTGAATGATCTTGCCTGGCATCGGAGCTACGATGCTGTCCACAGCCGCACCGGCCGAATCCGCATCCGCTAAGGGATCGTGCAGACGCAAGACATAAGTCTCGCCGTCTTCCATTACCGCAATATCGTCGCTCGCAAGGCGCATCACGCTCGCGCCGATCTGCTGCGACGAATTTGGCAAAGAAACCGTGACACGCTTGCCATGGGCGACAAAATCCACGTTACGGCGCGCTTCACCCGCCAAACGGAATGAATCCGCAACCGCCCAAGGATCATGCCCCCCTTTTGCCGCATGGCTTCTCACCACAAACCGCGCCGCGGCAGCTAGGATATGATCCGGAATATCGCCAAGCGGCGGCGCCAGTTCCGCCATATGGCGCGCGATGAAACCGGTGTCGATCTTGCCGGCGACGAAATCGCGATGGCACAAAGTTCGGATCAGAAATGCGTTGTTGCTGTGCAATCCGGCGATTTCTGCCTTTGCCAGAGCGTCGGCTAGTTTCGCGACGGCTTCTTCGCGTGTCGGCGCGTGAGCGATCAGCTTGGCGATCATCGGATCGTAATAAGCGGTCACCGTGTCGCCTTGGCGTACGCCGGTATCGACGCGCACTTCTTGTGGCAGCACAAACCGCTCCAACGTGCCGATGGATGGCAGAAAGCCGCTTTGCGGATCTTCCGCATAAAGCCGCGCCTCGACAGCGTGCCCGTGGGCGCGAATGTCCCCTTGCCCGGCCGCCAGCGCTTCGCCCGAAGCGACACGCAATTGCCATTCGACCAGATCGAATCCGGTAATCGCTTCGGTGACGGGATGCTCGACTTGAAGACGCGTGTTCATTTCCATGAACCAAATGCGGTCAGGCCGCAGGCCTTGCGACGTATCGGCGATGAATTCCACCGTCCCTGCGCCGATATAGCCTACCGCTTGGGCCGCTTTCACACCGATCGCGCCGATATGGGCGCGCAAGACTTCGCTCAGACCCGGCGCTGGTGCCTCTTCGATCACCTTTTGATGCCGCCGCTGTAATGAGCAATCGCGTTCCAAGAGATGCACGGTATGGCCACGCATATCCGCAAACACCTGGACTTCGATGTGTCGCGGCTGCAGGACATATTTTTCGATCAAGACGTGATCGTTGGCGAAGGCGGATTTGGCTTCGCGCCTGGCACTTTCCAGCGCGGCCGCGAATTCTTCGCCACGCTCGACCAGCCGCATGCCTTTCCCGCCGCCGCCCGCTGCTGCTTTGATCAGCACGGGATAACCAATCTTGTCGGCGGCAGCCTGCAACGCCGCAGCCGATTGATCCGCACCGTGATAGCCGGGCACGACCGGTACGCCGGCTTTTTCCATCAAAGCTTTGGCGCGGTCCTTCAGACCCATCGCACGGATTGCAGCAGCCGGCGGGCCGACAAAGATCAGCCCTGCATTGCCGCACGCTTCGGCGAAGTCCGCATTCTCGGAAAGAAATCCGTAGCCGGGATGGATCGCCTCTGCACTCGTCGCTTTCGCTGCCTCAAGAATAGCATCGGCGCGCAAATAGCTGTCGCGCGCAGGCGGCGGGCCGATGCAGACGGCGCGATCCGCCAGGACCACATGAGCGGCATTCGCATCGGCTTCCGAATAAACGGCGACTGTCGATAGCCCCATGGCGCGTGCCGTGCGCACGATACGGCAGGCAATTTCACCGCGGTTGGCGATCAAGAGCGTTTGAAACATCTAGAATTTTGTTGCCGGTTTCGTTGCGTCGCTTTCCGCGCCAAAGGATATCGCTTCGAGCGCGGCAGGCCTCACATCGCCGAACGGGCCAGCGAGGCATTGCCACAGAATATGTTGTTTGAGGAAAACATCTAGGCGTTGCCGACGTTACGCAACGGCATCCCCGCAGAAGGCCGTTAATTCACGGCCTTCTGCGGGATTTCTCCTAGATCGAATCTTGGCGAAACGCGGCTCAGCCGCGAATGCTCAAGATCACTTTCTTGATGACGAAGACAACAACGATCGCCACCAGGAATGCGACGTAAAGTGTGACGCCTTCCTGCAGCAATGCTTTGTTGAACACCGGCATAACGATCGCCGTGTGATGCATCAACGGAGGAATGACAGCATCCGCCGCGATATACACAATCGCTGCAATTGCCGGCACGATGATCACGCCAGCAATGCTTCCTACTGCCACGCCGAAGAACAAGGCGATAATCCCGCCTTGAATCATGTGATAGTGATCGAGGCCATGCAAAAAAGCGGTTAAATGTGCCGGAAAGCTCGTAATGATATCCATTGGTACCCCCACACGCCGTCAAGATTAACGATTGTTTAGTGTACGCGATTTCTGATCAAAGAGCTATTCCATAAGCAGCAAAATTTCCATTTGCCCAAAACTTAGGCGGCCCTTCAGTGATGGCCAGCTCGAGCCCTTGAGAAGTCTCGTCCTTACGAAAAACAGCGCCGCGATCGCGACAACATAGCCAAGATAGAGTGCAACCGTATCGCGCAAAAAGCCTGCATCCAACACGGGCGGCAGATGGATCGGCGCGTTGTGATCCACCACCGGGATCAGCACGACAGCAACGATATGGACCAGAGTCGCGGCTAACGCGACCTCCCATAACTGGGCCCATTTGCCCAGTCGGAAAGCCGCAAACAGCGCAATGATCAAGCCGAGAATAGCGTTAACATGGGCGAACCCGAGACGAACAAAATCAAGGATTTCGTTGGCATAATGAAGAATTTGAGGCATCGGAATCTCCTTAAGGTTAACTGCAATTCATCCTTAAGAACGCGTGCAGCAAAGTTATCCGTGCAACATGACAATTGAGCAATAGACGCTAAAGGGAGCGGGAATATCCGTCACTCAACCTTTAGTAGCCGAGTAGAGTTTTCCAGCCAAACAGCAAAACGCCGATAATCCCGCCCAGAACGAAGATCACTAGAAGGCATCCGGCGCAGCCGAAGCCACGCATAAATCCCGGCGGCGTAAAATAAATTCGGGTTTGAGGGTCGAGATCGGTCATCAAAGGCGCTCGGGGGCAAAGCTCTGTCCATAGACCGTTTCCGGCCCTCCACCAAGCGCGTTGCCGCGCTTTGATCAGACGTCGAACGACGCGCAGTTTCTCATCGGGAATGAACAACGCCGTGCCGGGTCTGCCCCGCAGCAAAGCGCAAAGACTTGCCCGCGTCGTCTCAATAAGGGCTTCGGCGATCGCTTCTGGTTTGACGGCGCAGTTACCCGTCAGCCAATTGGCGACCAACGCGATCTGCGCCTCAGCCAGATGAAGTGCAATCAACGGCAACGGCAATACGGGCCGCCCATGAGCATGACGAGATACCGCGGCAATTCGCGGCTCGATCATTCCAGCAAGACATTTGACCCAAAGCGGCCGCAACGGTGCAACGAAGAATATGCGATTGCGGGCTTTCTGCTCGCGAAAATGTTCGAGGATCGGACGCAACTCCTCCGGCGCGGCATCACTGCCAACGAGGTTCGCCAAAGGCGACGACGGCCGTGCCAAGCTCTGTTTCAAAATGTCTTCTTTGCCGGAGTAATGCATATAGAATGTCGAGCGGCCGATATTGGCGCGCTCCGCAACGCGTTCGACGGTCACATCTTCGTATCCTTCCGATAGCAAAAGAGAGTTGAAGGCGCTCATCAACGCGGCACGGGTGCGCTCGGTTCGCCGGTCGGCCTTCGCTGCTCTCATCGCTATTACGATCCGTCAAACGGGAGCTCACAAACATGCGCCATTGCGGCGTGCCCGCCAACGCTATCCCGGACAAATCGGCGTCCATGTCCAATAACAGACGAAGCCGCCTTCGGCGCCAACATCGCAGCCGCACGATGGCATAGAAAAGCCGGTGTCCAATCCGGAGCCGAACTTGACCAATCTCGCCGACACCAACGATTGCGCGCCGTCCCGCGCTATCGGTTTGCTTTTGATCGCAAGCAGCGTCGCATCGCTGCTGCTTCTGGCAAACCACCCTGGGGGCAGCGCGCATAGTTTCGCCGACACGCTGAAACAGGAAGCCGCCAATCGCGGCATCGATGCGCTGGTGCATGGCGGGTTCATTGCGGTGCTGGCAATTCAGTTGGTTTGTTACGCGATTTTCTCTCAGCGATTGGGGCTGCGGCGGCCGATGGTCGTCGCGGGACTGGTGTTTTTCACGGCCGGAGCCGGGTTCCTGGCCGCTTCGATGGTCCTTGATGGATTGGTGACGCCGGCGGTCGCCGTCCGTTACCTCTTGGTACCGGATAAGCAGGATTATGCGAAATCGATTCTCCTGCTGATGGGAGCGCTGATTGGCGTTCTCATGCCGATCGGGCTGGCGTTTCAATCGCTTGGCGTGACGGCTTGGGGATATGCGCTGGTGATTCGCGGCTCGTCGCGAATCGCTGGCGCGCTCGGTTTGCTACTCGGTGTCGGAATTGCCTGCGCCCTCGCCGTCTCTTATGCGACGCCGAATCCGTTCGTCGTCATGGGTGCCATTGTGGGGTTGGCGTTTTGGTCATTCGTGGTTGGCTTGTTGCTGATGAAACAAACGTGGAACTGAGCGATCAGCGTAGAAGATGCTCGTGGAGCGATACCACTTTCGATGAGCGATCGAGCTGCCCGGTTTCGTGAAAGCCACGGCGTTCGTGGAACCGTAGCGAGGTTTCGTTCGGCGGGACAATATTCACCTCACAGAGCAATCGATCGACGCCAGCAGCGCGGGCAACGGCTTCGAGATCGTCGTAAAGCCGATCCGCAAGTCCCTGCCCCCGATGCCGGCCATCGACGACGATGCGATCGATATAGAGGAAATCGTCCGCCTGGCTTTCGAAGTGACGGAATATCGCGCCGTCATAGGATGCGCCCTTGCGGAACGCCATCAGGAACGCGGCAACAACACCGCCGATCTCGACAACCCGAAAATAACCGGAAGCAGCCGCCAATTCCGCGAGCCGCGCTTTGTCCATCGGGCTGAGGAAATGAACGAACTCTTCGTTCAACGCCAGAATTGCCGGCCAGTCGCCCGGCCCCGCGTCACGCAGCATGCGGTAGTCCATCCCAATAAGACACCTCAGATTATTGAGGTAACATACTGTCCCTCCAGGCGGATATTTCATTTCGCCGGCGATTGACGAAGTTGAAATGCACCTTAGGACATTGTATGATATACTTCCAAAATGTATATCATGGAGCGCGTCATGAACGTCGGCAAATGGGGCAACAGCCTCGCCGTCCGCCTTCCCAAGGAGGTGGTGGATGCACTTGAGCTGAGTGAAGGCGATCAAATCCAAATCAACATCGTGGGGCCTCGCCATTTCGAGGTCTCGCGCGACCGGTCACGCGAGGAAGCGATGAAGAAGCTGCGCGCGCTGCGCAAGCCGCTTCCTGCAGGCTTTAAATTCGACCGGGATGAGGCCAATGAACGTTAAACGCTTCCTCGACACCAACATCCTCATCTATGCATTCGCGACGGACGATCCACGCAACGAAGTCGCCGAAGACCTTGTGGCAGAAGGTGGAATCGTCAGTATTCAGGTGCTGAACGAGTTCGCGAAGATATCGCACCATAAACTTGGCCGCGAGTGGGAAGAGATTCGTGACGAACTCTCGGTCATGAAAAAACTTCTCGATCCGCCCATGCCCCTGACCGCAGAGATACATGAAACCGCCATTGATATCGCGGAGCGCTACGGGTTCCACTTCTACGACAGCCTGATCGTTGCCGCGGCGTTGCGCGCAAAATGCTCGATCCTGTACACGGAAGATTTGCGGCACGGCCAGAAAATCGACGGGTTGACGATCAAAAACCCTTTTACGTCCGAAATATACCGAACTTCGTCTCCGGCACCGGCGCATTGAGACACGCCGATAACGCCAGCGCGAGCACGCGGCGGGTATCGGCCGGCGCGATGATGCCGTCGTCCCACAGCCGCGCCGTGGCGAAGTAGGGATTGCCCTCCTCCTCGTATTGCGCGCGGATCGGCGCCTTGAACGCGGCTTCCTTGTCTCCGCGCTCCACATTTCGCCGCGCGCTTCATGCCGTCGCGCTGCACCGTGGCGAGCACGCTCGCCGCCTGCTCGCCGCCCATGACGGAGATGCGCGAATTCGGCCAGGTGAACAGAAAGCGTCGGCCCGTAGGCGCGCCCGCACATGCCGTAATTGCCCGCGCCATAAGAGCCGCCGATGATCAGCGTGATCTTGGGCACCGCTGCGCAAGCCACCGCCGTCACCATCTTGGCGCCGTCTTTGGCGATGCCGCCCGCTTCGTATTTCTTGCCGACCATGAAGCCGGAGATGTTCTGCAGGAACAGCAGCGGCATGCGCCGTTGGCAGCACAGCTCGATGAAATGCGCGCCCTTCAGCGCGGATTCCGAGAACAGGATTCCGTTGTTGGCGACGATGCCGACCGGCATGCCCTCGATGCGCGCAAAGCCTGTCACCAGCGTCGTGCCGTAGAGCTTCTTGAATTCGTCGAACTCCGAGCCGTCGACCAGACGCGCGATCACTTCGCGCACGTCGTATTGCGTGGCGAGCGATTGGCGGCACGATGCCGTTCAGCTCGGCCGGATCGTAGAGCGGCGGCCGCGGGGCGTCGAGCGGGATGTCGGGCCGCTTTGTCGCGATTCAGATTGCGCCACGATGCGCCGCACGATGGCGAGCGCATGGGTGTCGTCATTGGCGTAATGATCGGCAACGCCGGAGATGCGCGCATGCACGTCCGCGCCGCCGAGTTCTTCCGCCGTCACGATCTCGCCGGTCGCGGCCTTCACCAGCGGCGGCCCGCCGAGGAAGATCGTCCCCTGCCCTTTGACGATGATGGTTTCGTCCGACATCGCCGGCACATAGGCGCCGCCGGCCGTGCACGAGCCCATGACGGAGGCGATCTGCGGAATGCCCGCGCGCCGACATCGTCGCCTGATTGAAGAAGATGCGGCCGAAATGTTCGCGTGTCGGGGAAAATCTCCGCCTGGTTCGGCAGATTGCGCGCCGCCGGAATCGACCAGATAGATGCACGGCAGATGGTTCTCGCGCGCGATCTCCTGCGCGCGCAGATGCTTCTTCACCGTCATCGGATAATAGGTGCCGCCCTTGATCGTCGCATCGTTGCAGACGATGACGCATTCGCGGCCCGACACGCGGCCGATGCCGGTGATGATGCCCGCGGCATGGATATCGCCGTCATACATGCCGAACGCGGCCAGCGGCGAAAGTTCGAGAAACGGCGAGCCGGGATCGACGCAGCCCTTCGACGCGCTCGCGCGGCAGAAGCTTGCCGCGGCGATTTGTGGCGCTTCGCGCGAGCGTTCGTCGCCGCCCAGCGCCGCCGTTGCCATCCGCGATTTCAACTCGTCGACAAGCGCGCCCATCGCCGCCGCATTCGGCTTTGAACGGGCGCTCGACTGCGGAGCGGCAGGATCGCAGGATCTCATGATGGACGGCCATGGTGCGTCACAGCATCTCGACCGCCACGGCCGTCGCTTCGCCGCCGCCGATGCAGAGCGACGCCACGCCGCGCTTCAACTCCGCGCCGCTTCAGCGCATTCAGCAGCGTCACCACGATGCGCGCGCCGGAGGCGCCGATGGGATGGCCGAGCGCGCAGGCGCCGCCATTCACATTGACCTTCTCGTGCGGCAGCGAAAGATCGCGCATCGCGATCATCGCCACGTTGGCGAAGGCTTCGTTGATCTCGAACAGATCGACATCGTCCGCTCTTCCAGCCGGCCAGTTTCAACACCTTTTGGATCGCGCCGACCGGCGCGGTGGTGAACCAGCGCGGCTCTGCCGGCATGGCTCGCCTGCGCCACGATGCGCGCGATCGGCTTCAAGCCGCGCTTCGCCGCCACGTCGCCGCGCGCCAGCACCAGCGCCGCAGCGCCGTCGGAGATCGACGAGGAATTCGCCGCCGTCACCGTGCCGTCCTTGGCGAAGGCCGGCTTGAGCGTCGGGATCTTGGCCGGATCGGCCTTGCGCGGCTGCTCGTCAGTTGCGACCTCGACTTCGCCGCCCCGTGCCGGAAACTTTCACGGCCACGATTTCGTCGGCGAACGAGCCGTCGTCCTGCGCGCGCTTGGCGCGCATCAGCGATTCCGTGGCGTACGCGTCCTGCTCGCGTCGCGGGTGAACTGATAATGCCGCGCCGCGTCTTCGGCATAGGTGCCCATCAGGCGATGTTCGTAAGCGTCCTCCAGCCCGTCGAGGAACATGTGGTCCTTGATCTCGCCGTGGCCGAGGCGATAGCCGCCGCGCGCCTTGGGCAGCAGGTAGGGCGCGTTCGTCATGCTACTCCATGCCGCCCGCGACCGACGATCTCGGCGCGGCCGAGCGCCAGCTGATCGCGCCGCGATCATGATCGCCTTCATGCCGGAGCCGCAGACCTTGCTGATCGTCGTGCCGGCACGCTGTCGGGCACGCCGGCGAAACGCGACGCCTGGCGCGCCGGCGCCTGCCCCACGCCGGCCGGCAGCACGCAGCCCATGACCGTTTCGTGTATCTGCTCTCCACCGATCCCGGCGCGGGCAACGGCCGCGGCGATTGCGGCGGCGCCGAGCTGCGGGCCGGTGCAAGCGGCAAGATCGCCCTGAAACCCGCCCATGGGCGTGCGGACTGCGGAAAGAATCACCACTTCGGCGGATTCATTTCCGGTTTGCCTTCTTCTTTTGTTTCCTGGCCCTTGCTTAACGCATGCCGCATTTGCGGCCACTTTGCCCGTGGCGCTCCGCATTGGGTTATCATTAATCGAAAATTAGGGCTATTCGGCCGTCGAGGGTGATGGGGTCATGAACAAGATCGCGATTTCTTCCGCGATCGGCGTTGGTGCGGGGCTGGCTCTGGCGGGCGCGTATATTGGCGCGCCGTATGCCGGACTTCAGATTACGGCTGCGCAGGCAATGGTCTTTGCCGCGCTTCTGGCGTTCTGCTCCTCGACGGCGGCCTTGGTCCTGGTCGCGCTGAACAAACCGATCAAGGATAAAATCCCCCGCTCGACGCGTTTCAACGACTTGCCCGCCACGGAATTCGTGCGGCCTTTGCGCGAAGCGGATGGATTGAACATCACGATGCATAACGAGGGTCGCCATGAAAAAAAAAAAAAAAAAAAAAAAAAAAAAAAAAAAAAAAAAAAGAAAGAAAAAAAAAGGAGGTGGGTTGCCTTTGCTTTCGGCTCAGTTCGTATTGCTGTCAACGGACGCGGCGCGAAACAGGTAGTCGGCCTCGGCTTCGGTACGTCGCTCGAGCCCGAAGCCGAGCTGCTCTCGTTGGAGGTCCTCGCGCGCCTTGCCATGCTTTCCCGGAAAGATTGAGGCGTGCTCGGGCGCAGCGCACAGATTGCGACTACGCCTTCCGCAACCGCATGCCGACGTGCGCGAGAAGGGAGGCCGTACCTCGCGTCCGCGGATTCCATCGGTGGCCTGGTCGGAGTCACCCGCGCTGGCGCGGCGCCGCGTGGAGCGATTCGCCAGAAACGCATCGAGGTCTGCTCACCCACGAGGATCGACGCCCATGCTTCACACCGCGCAGGTCGCCGCGACGGACCGCCTCCATGTGGAGGCGCTTGCCGAGAGGTGACGTGTGTTGGTCGATCCACTCGGTCGCGCTCGTCATGTCACCGAGGAGTACTCGGACGTACCCTTTGAAGGCAGAGAGCAGCCCGGCAGCGGCGAGTTCGCGCCGAGCTCTCGGCGTAGCGCCGGTCGTCGAGGTCGCGCGCCAGCGTCGCAACCCTGGCGCGCGAGCGCGCGACGGAGGAAGGGACACGCCTTGCCGAGTCCTCCGCCGACGAAGAGGTCTCCCGAACGCTCAGCCCCTGCCCACTGGGATTTGCATGCACCGACCTCTTCGTGCGCCGCAGGCCGACTCGGTCACGCCGTTCGGAACCGCAGCTCACCGCGTGGTCCTTTACGGAACGATTCCCGGAGGAAATGAACTCGATTCTGCCGGTATAGGGACGAGGATTCGATGGTCGCGCGCGGAGAAGCGGCGCACGTCGATCGAGTCCGTCGCTCCGAACAATAGCCACGGCTCGGAGGGGTCGCGGGGACAGGCGCGTCGATTTTGCTCTCTGCGCGAACCCGAGTATATCCTTGGAGCGGTGGGTTTCGCGGGCTTCTTATGGGCTCCCAGCGGGTCCGCTCGTCTTGAGCGCCTCGAATCCCGATGACCCCGCGCTTACAGGTTGTTCTGCAACGCACCGGATTGATTCGAAATAGGTGTGGGTGCAAGCCGCCGAGTAAAACGCCTTCTCTCCGCCAAAGAGCACAATCGCGTGTCGTAGGACGAGGTCTCACGTGCGACGTGGGCGGTGGGGGCGGTCACCGTCCATGACGACGTTCGCTCGAACCGCTAACGTTTGAGCGTGCGGCTTTCGGTCCTCGCGCTCGTCACGGCGATGTGCGGAGCGGTCACGTCGGGCGCCGTCGGATGGGAGATCCGCAGGGACCACGCAACCCCGGTCGTGGCCGCGCCCGCGCAGCCCGAGGTCTTCGCGGCGGACGCGCCGAGCAACATCCTGCCTGCCGACTACGTCGAGCCAGAGGCGTGCAGCGCGTGCCACGAGGAGAACTACGAGTCGTGGCGGGAGCACCCGCACCGGCGCATGAACCAGATGGCCTCCGAAGCGTCGATCCTCGGCGACTTCGAGGACGCCAGCGTCGCGCTCGACGGCATGACCGCACACTTCGACCACGACGGCGGCGACTACCGCGTGACCGTCGAGCAGCGAGCGGAGCGCGGCGCTCCTACCGCATCACGCGCACAATCGGCGTTCGCCAGAAGCAGTTCTACGTCGGCGTGCTCACGTGGGCGAGCCGATCCGCGGCGACGAGACCGACGACGAGGTGGTGGTTAATTAGCCTGGTGGATCGGACAGCGCCGATGGATGCCCGTCGCTTACTTCGACTCGTACGGCGAAGGGGGCGCGGCGGAGAGCTCGACGGACCCCCTCACGGTGGTCGACGTCGAATCCGAGGCAGCTGCGTGTACTGCCACAACACGCTGCCCTACGTCCTGCGCCTCGGCGTAGACCCCGTGTACCGCGGCTTCCGCGCGAGCGATCTGAGATCGACA
>CAWGHR010000074.1:0-8368 GCA_963822275.1 uncultured Alphaproteobacteria bacterium | reverse complement strand
CTATGATCTGCTTGAGACAGTTGCGTATTGCCTGGGTTGCACCCGGCATGTTCTGCGCGGAGGCTCCTACGACAATGTTCCGTTGTTCATCCGCTCGGCGGCACGAAGCGGCGGCGAACCCGATGGCGGCGAATACGATTACTCGAGCTTGGCGGGCTTTCGCGTGGCAAGAACGTTGCCCTGACAATTTCAGCGTTGCGTATCGCGCGGATCGAGGCGCAAGACGAAATGCATCGTCGCCGGATAATCGCCGGCCGGTAACGGGATGGGCGAAGACAATAAGACCGCGTTGCGCGCCCCCAACGCGATGTCGTGGTACAGCGGATCGCGCGTCTGAACGACGATCTCAGCCGACACGATAGTCCCGTCACGTTTCATCACCACGCGGATCGGAACCGAAAAATTGCGGCTGCCAAGTTTGGCGAGATTGAAATACCAGCGGCGCAAGACGACGGAGCGGATATAATCGCGCACGCTATAGGTGGCCTCATCGCCCGGCACGCCATTGGCGGCGTCGACATTGGAAATACCTTGTTCGTTGGCGATTTTCAAATCGCTGGGCGGTTGGCGCAACCGCGCCAGTGCGCGCAACTTGGCATCGAGATCATCGAGCGGCGCGGGCTTGGATTTGTTGGGCGCCGTCGTTTCGGGCGTGGGACTGGCGGCCTCGGCTTGGCTGCGCGGCACGCTGCTGCGGAATAAGAGACTTCTGTTGTGCGTCGGGCGATGCCGTCTCGGCACCGAGCCGGATCAGATCGATCGGCACGAAATGCATGGCAGTTTGCGGCGTCTGCTGCGCCGTGCGCTCCATGACGACGAGAATGATCGCCAGCGCCACCACACCGTGCAGCAGGAGCGTTCCGGCAATGCCCGGACCCCATTCGACCGCAGCTTTCCGCCGCTCCGGCGAAAGCCAATTCATTGCATCATTGAGAAAGCCCAGCCGCATCCGCGACAACCCGGAACCGCGCCGATAGAATACTCCGTTTTGGGCCGTAATGGATCAGCTACGGGCCGACTTTTTCCGCTTGGGACGCGCCTTCACGAACCTGGCGCTTGCGCCGCACGGCCGGCGTCTTTTCGGCGACCGCATAGGCGCGGCGCACCCAGTCGGCGAACTCCTCCGGCTCGTCATACAGCCGCTCCGGAACCTCGTAATAGGACATGGCGATCTCGCCGCGCGCCCGGTCTTCGCGCGAATAGCCAAACGGTTTGGTGCCCTCGGCGACGAAGGCTTGCGGCTGTCTTCGTTGGTCTTGAGATAGAGGCGATCGTCGACGACGATCCCGACCATGACGTCGCCCGCGAAGAGGCCCAGGGCTCCGAACATGCGCCGGGCAAACACCGTACCGAAATATTCGAACAGATCCGGACGATAGGGCTGCGGATCGGCACGCAAGCTAGTCGGCCTTGACCGGTGTGATCGACACCGATTCGCCGCAACCGCAGGCCGCCGTCTGGTTCGGATTGTTGAAGACGAAGCGCGCGCCCAACTTCTCGCGGACGAAATCCATCTCCGTGCCGATCAGGAACAGGATCGCCTTGGGATCGATGAAGATCTTGACGCCCTTGTCTTCGACCACTTCTTCGAGCGGCCGCCGCGGTTTCGGCGTAATCCATCGTGTAGGCTCATGCCGGCGCAGCCGCCATTGGTGACGCCCACGCGCACGCCCTGATAGCTGGCCGTCGGCGTCGGCCATGATCTCGCGGATGCGCGCGGCCGCGGCATCGGTCAGCTTCACCGCCTTGGGGCGCTCGCGTCTGGGTCTCGTCTGTCGTGGTCGTGGTGCTCATCTAGAACATGTTCAGTTCGAGTCTGGCTTCTTCGCTCATGCGGTCGGGCGTCCAGGGCGGATCGAAGGTCATGTTCACGGCGACCGCGCCGATCCCTTCGACCTTTTCCAGCGCCATCCTTCACCATGACCGGCATTTCGCCCGCCACCGGGCAGCCCGGCGCCGTCAGCGTCATGTCGACCGTGACATCCTTGTTGTCCGCCACGTCCACCTTGTAGATAAGCCCGAGTTCGTAAATGTCCACCGGGATTTCCGGATCGTAGACGGTCTTCAGCGCCACCACGAGCTTGGCCGTAAAGGCCTCCAGCTCGTCGGGCGGGATCGCCGAACCGGTTGCCGAAGCTTCCATCTGCAACTCTGAACTCATTCGGTCTTGACGGGTGTCCCGCCCTCCAAAGCCGATTTCATGGTATGCCAGGCCAACGTCGCGCATTTGACGCGCATGGGAAATGCGGACACGCCGGCCATTACGTCGAGGCGTTCGCGGTCGTCGCCCTTCAATTCGTCGGCATCCTCGCCCTTCACCAGATGCAGGAAGCCGCCCATCAGCGTTTCGGCTTCCTCGAGGCTACGCCCGACCAGCATCTCCGTCATCAGCGACGCCGATGCCTGGCTGATCGCACAGCCCTTGCCCTCGAACGTGATATTGGCGATGCGGCCGTCGCCATTGACGGACAGATAAACCTTCACCCGGTCGCCGCAGAGCGGATTGTAGCCCTCGCCGGTATGGGTGGCGGCCGGCAGCGAACCGAAATGGCGCGGATGGCGCGAATGGTCGAGGATCACTTCCTGGTAAAGTTCGCGCAGATTTTCGTCCATGTCTCTAACCCAATATTTTTCGCGCTTTGTGCAGTGCCGCGATCAAAGCGTCGACATCTTCCACGCGTATTGTATAGCGCAAACGAGGCGCGCGTGGTGGAGGCCACATTGAAGCGCTCCATCAGCGGCTGGGCGCAATGGTGGCCCGCCCGCACCGCGACACCTTCGCGGTCCAGGATGGTGGCGAGATCGTGGGCATGCATGCCGTCGGTCTCGAACGACAGGATTGCGCCCTTGCCCGGCGCGTCGCCGATAACCCGCAGCCAGTTGAATTGGCGGACCGCTTCGCGCGTCGCGTGCCAGCAAGAGTGCTTCATGCGTCCTCACGGCGCTCGCGGTCGAACGACGCGATATATTCCAGCGCAGCCGCCAGGCCCACGCTTCGATGATCGGCGGCGTGCCGGCCTCGAAGCGCGCCGGCGGATCGGCATAGGTAATGCGATCGCGCGTAACCTCGCGGATCATCTCGCCGCCGCCATTGAACGGCCGCATCGCTTCGAGATGCCTGCGCTTGGCGTAAAGCGCCCCGATGCCCGTCGGCCCATAGAGCTTGTGGCCGGTGATGGCATAGAAATCGATATCCAGATCGCGCACATCGACCGTTTCGTGAACCGCACCCTGACAGCCATCCGCCAGCACCGGGACGCCCTTGGCATGCGCGCGCGCAACGATCTCTTTCAGCGGCGTCACGGTGCCCAGCACATTCGACATATGCGTGAGCGCGACGAGTTTGGTGCTCGGCCCGATCGCGGCGTCCAGCGCTTCGACGTCCAGCGAGCCGTCGTCGCGCACATCGACCCATTTGAGCACCGCGCCCTGGCGTTCGCGCAGGAAATGCCACGGCACGATATTGGAATGATGCTCCATCACCGTAAGCACGATCTCGTCGCCCGGCTGCGATGCGCGGCGCCAGATACGAAGCGGCCACGAGATTGATCGCCTCGGTGCCGCCCTTGGTGAAGACGATTTCTTCCACCGCGGCGGCGTTCAGGAACTTCCGCACGGCTCTCGCGCGCGTTCTCGTAATGCTCGGTCGCGGTGGCGGACAGATAATGCACGCCGCGATGGACATTGGCGTAATCGCTCACGGCAAACGCATGCATCGCATCGAGCACTTGGCGCGGCTTCTGGGCCGAGGCGGCGCTGTCGAGATAGACGAGCGGCTTGCCATAGACCGTGCGCGACAGAATTTCGAAATCCGCGCGGCGGCGGAACGAAAGTCGCAATCGGCTTGGTTTGACCTGCGCCGTCATGGATGCGGCTCCATCGCATGCGGCAGCGCCTTCTCCACTTCGTGCCACACCGCGGCGCGCATGGATTCGTCTTCGATTTCCGCGACCGCCTCTTCGAGAAACGCGTGAATAAGCAGACTGCGCGCCTCGGTCCGGAATGCCGCGCGAGCGCAGATAAAACAGCGAATCCGCATCGAGATCGCCGACCGCCGCGCCATGGGCGCATTTCACGTCGTCGGCGAAGATTACAAGCTCGGGCTTCAGATCCGCTTCCGCCCGCGTAGCCCATCAGCAGCGCCTTCGCGGTCTGACGGCTGTCCGAGCCGTTGGCACCTTCGCTGGACCGTGATCTTGCCCTGATAGACGGCACGCGATTTGCCGCCCGCGACATTCTTGAACAACTGCGTGCTTTGCGTGTCGCCGGCCGCATGTTCGATATGCGTAGTCACATCGGCATGGCACTCGCCGCCCAGAATGCTGACACCGGAAAGATGCGCTGCGGCATCTTTGCTCATGCAGGGCGATGTGAAGCTTCCGTGCGCGAAAGTTTGGCGCCGAAATTGGCGAAATGGGCGCGGTATTGTGCGCCGCGCGCCTCGGCCACCGCGATGTGTTCCACGGTGATGGATTTGGGTGCGCCGGCGGCAAGCCGCACATGCGTAAGCTTTGCCGCGGCACCGAGCGCGATCTCGACGCCGACATTGCGCAGAAGCCCGGCGTCCACCGTATGCGTTTCCATCAGCGTCAGCGACGCGCCTTCCTCCAACACGACGAGCAAGCGCAGATTTCCCGGCCGCCGCAATTTGTAGCCGCACCGGTTCAGCAATTTTCTGCCCGCGCGCCACGCGCAACGCCACCCCGCCATTCGCAAAGGCCAGCGACGCCTCTTCCATCGTCGGCCGATTGCCGATAGCGCCAGATTCCGAACGACCCATTCCGGTGCATCGGCCGGCGCCGCGAGATCGAAAAGCTCTACGCCTTGCGGCAGGTTCTCGACTTGCCATTTTGCCGTGCCCGCTTGAGCGACCTGGCCGGCATCGAGAACGGCGCGCAGATCGCTGTATCTCCAATGCTCGAACCGGCGATGCGGCATGCCGCGCACGTGAAAATTCTCGAGCGCCTTCTCGCGCCGCGCTTCGATTGACGGAAGCGCGGCACTCATGCCGGCTCCTTCGCCACATGGGCATAGCCCTTGGCTTCGAGCTCGAGCGCCAGTTCCTTGCCGCCTTCGGCGACGATCCGGCCGCCGGCCAGCACATGCACGCGGTCGGGCACGATGTAATCCAGCAGGCGCTGATAATGCGTGATGACCAGCATGGCGCGGTCCGGCGCGCGCAGCGCATTGACGCCGTCGGCCACCAATTTCAGCGCATCGATGTCGAGGCCGGAATCGGTTTCGTCGAGAATCGCGAGCGTGGGTTCGAACAACGCCATCTGAAGGATTTCGAGGCGCTTCTTCTCGCCGCCGGAGAAGCCGACATTGAGAGCGCGCTTCAGCATCTCTTCCGTCACCTGCAGCGTGGCCGCCTTCTTGCGCACCAGCTTCAGCACGCTCATGGCATCGAGTTCCGACTCGCCGCGCGCGCGGCGCTGGGCGTTCAGCGCCGTCTTGAGGAAATTCATGGTGGTGACGCCGGGAATCTCCACCGGATATTGCATCGCGAGGAAAATGCCTTTGGCGGCGCGCGCTTCCGGCGACATGTGCGTCAGATCGTGGCCGCGATAGGTGATGCTGCCCGAGTCATCTCATAGCCGGCGCGTCCCGCCAGCACATAAGACAGCGTGGACTTGCCCGAGCCGTTCGGGCCCATGATGGCATGCACTTCGCCTTCGCCGATCGAAAGCGTCAGGCCCTTGAGGATTTCCTTGCCGTCCACGGCGGCGTGAAGGTTTTTGATCTCGAGCATTATCCTACCGAGCCTTCCAAACTGATTCCGACGAGCTTCTGCGCTTCGACCGCGAATTCCATCGGCAATTGCTGCAGCACTTCGCTTGCAGAAGCCGTTGACGATCAGCGCCACCGCTTCTTCCTGCGGGATGCCGCGCTGCAAGCAATAGAACAACTGGTCTTCGGCGATCTTCGACGTCGTCGCTTCGTGCTCGATGCGCGCGGTCGAATTGCGGCTTTCGATATAGGGAACGGTATGCGCGCCGCATTTGCCGCCGATCAGCAAAGAGTCGCATTGCGTGTAATTGCGGGCGTTGGACGCCTTGGGATGCACGCTGACCAGCCCGCGATAGGTGTTCTGCGCTTTGCCGGCGCTGATACCCTTGGAGATGATGCGCGAGCGCGTGTTGCTGGCCCAGATGGATCATCTTCGTGCCGGTATCGGCCTGCTGGTAATTGTTGGCGATGGCGATGGAATAGAATTCGCCGACCGTGTCGTCGCCGCGCAGAATGCAGCTCGGATATTTCCAGGTGATGGCCGAACCGGTTTCGACCTGCGTCCAGGAAATCTTGGAATGCGCGCCGCGGCAATCGCCACGCTTGGTGACGAAATTGTAGATGCCGCCCAGCCCATTCTCGTCGCCGGGATACCAGTTCTGCACCGTCGAATATTTGATCTCGGCGTCATCGAGCGCCACCAGTTCGACCACGGCGGCATGCAGCTGGTTCTCGTCGCGCTTGGGCGCGGTGCAGCCTTCGAGATAGGAGACGTAAGAGCCCTCGTCGGCGATGATCAGCGTGCGTTCGAACTGGCCGGTCTTGCTCGCATTGATGCGGAAATAGGTGGAAAGCTCCATCGGGCAGCGCACGCCCTTGGGGACGTAGACAAAAGTCCCGTCGGAAAACACCGCCGAATTCAGCGTGGCGAAGAAATTGTCGTTCACCGGCACGACCGTGCCGAGATATTTCCGCACCAGATCGGGATAGTCGCGGATCGCTTCGGAGATCGGACAGAAAATCACGCCCGCTTCGTTCAGCTTGTCCTTGAAGGTCGTGGCGACCGAAACGGAATCGAACACCGCATCGACCGCGACGCCCGCCAGCAGCTTTCTGCTCGCGAAAGCGGAATGCCCAGTTTCTCATAGGTTTCCAGCAGCTTCGGATCGACTTCGTCCAGGCTCTGCTTCTGCGGCGTGTTCTTGGGCGCGGCGTAATAATAGGCGTCCTCATAATCGATCTTGGGATAATGCACGCGCGCCCAATTGGGCTCCGCCATTTCGCGCCAGCGCCGATAGGCGGCCAGACGCCAATCCAGCATCCATTCCGGCTCGCCCTTCTTGGCCGAGATATAGCGCACCGTGTCTTCGGAAAGCCCTTTGGGCGCGCGCTCCATCTCGATGTCGGTGACGAAGCCGTATTTGTACTTCTCGCCAAGCGCGGCGACTTGTTCTTTGGTTTCGGCGACGGCGGATGACATGGGCGGCCTCACGCCGCAGCGCGCGAACGCGCGCGCGACGAGTAATCTGGAGATGCGACGATCAGCGCCGCATCGACATCGGATTCTTGCGAATTCCAGCCGAAACTCACGCGCAAAGCGCAGCGCGCCAAGTCTTCGCCCACGCCCATCGCGCCGCAGCACATGCGACGGCTTCACCTTGCCGGAGGAGCATGCCGCACCCGGAACTCACCATCACGCCGTCGAGATCGAGCGCCATCAACGCAGTCTCCGCCGTCAGACCGGGCAGCGCGAAATTCGACGTGTTGGCGAGGCGCGCGGCTTTTGCGCCGAAAATGACGGCGTTCGGCGCCAAGCGCCATCAGACCCGTCTCGAAGCCGTCGCGCAACGCGGCGGAATGGCCGATTTCGCGCATGGCGACTTCCGCGGCGGCCCCAAAGCCGGCGATGCCCGAGAGATTTTCGGTACCCGCACGCCGGCCTCGCTCCTGGCCGCCGCCGAGGATCTGCGGCGAAAACGGCGCATCCGTCGCGCAAAATCAAGGCGCCGGTGCCTTGCGGACCGCCCAGCTTGTGGGCGGAGAAGCGTGACATAATCGGCTTGCGGCATCGGGATCTTGCCGGCCGCTTGGACGCCATCCGACGAACAATAGCGCGCCCGCTTCTTGCGCCAGCGCGGCGGCTTCCGCGACGGGCTGCATCACGCCGGTCTCGTTGTTGGCGGCCATCATGGCGATCAAGGCGCGGCCCTTGCCCTCGCGCAGCTGCTCTGCGCAAGGCATCCATATCGGCGACACCGTCGGCGGTCACCGGAATCGCTTTCGAGGCGAAGGCCCGCGAAGCGCTCGGCGAGCGCTGCCGCGTTTGCGAGAACGGAATCGTGTTCGATGCGCGAAACGAACAGCCGCGTCAGGCGGACGCCGGCTTCCGCCGCGCCCTGTACCGCGCCCCAAAGAGCCAGCGCATTGGCCTCGGTCCCACCGCTGGTAAAAATGACATTTTCGGGCAGAGCTTCCGCCAGCGCCGCAACATTCGCCCGGGCACTTTCGATAAGAGCCCGCGCGGCGCGGCCGGCGGTATGCACGGAGGAGGCATTGCCGCCAATCGCCAACGCCCGCGCCGCAGCCTCTTTGGCCTCGGCCCGTATGGGCGATGTGGCGTTGTAATCAAGATATGCCA
>CAWGHR010000073.1:0-48774 GCA_963822275.1 uncultured Alphaproteobacteria bacterium | reverse complement strand
CACCAACCGCAGTGAAGCCGGGCTGGTGCTGGCGCTCGATTATCGCGTCGATGCGGATTCCGTCATCGGCGCGGCCATCGGGTATGGCCAAAATTGGTGGAATGTCAAAAGCGATTTGGGGACCGGCGCGGCCAATACTGTACAATTAGGACTTATGGCACAAGATCATTCGGTGCTTATTATGTTTCGGGTTTGGCGGCGTATTCGGTGTCTGATACGACAACCAATCGCACGCTTAATCTCTCCGGCGCCAATCTTTATCGCGGTAGTTTCCAATCGGGAAATGAGGCGCTGAACCTAGAGGCTGGGCGCCGATTTGCGATTGGCGAAGGCACGGCGCTCACCCCTTATGCGGCTTTCCAGGTGCAGGAATTCAATTTGCCGTCCTATTCCGAAAAGACCATTGGCGGCTCATCGTCCTACGCTCTCCAATACGCGAGCAAATCGCAGAGCGACATGGCGCACGACCTCGGCCTACAGCTGGACAATCAATGGCAGCCAAAGGCGGATATGCCGATTGCTCTCTCTGCACGTTTGGGGTGGGTACATCAATATGCCGGCGTGCTGAGCCAGCAGGCGAGCTTCGTGTCCTTTAGCAACACGGCATTCACGGTTTATGGAAGCCGCGGTCCCAAAGATGCAGGGCGTATTTCGCTTGAGATGACGGCGCCGATTGGTGATGACTTGACGGTCACATCAGGATTGCAAACGCTGATTTCCAGCACGGCACAATCTTATGGAGGGAATATCGCGGTCGCTCTTCGCTGGTGAGGTCTGGCAATAGATCGAATAGGTTGAAGGGGATGAATGGGTGCACTCAAGCGGAAGGAGGACATCCAAATTATCGATAGTTCTCAGTGTGGCGTTCGGAAAGATGCGTCGCGCGGCAGGAAATTCGCGTTTGCCATGTCACGCGCGCGGTCAGCCCGCCATCTTCGCGATTGGTGAGTGAAAGAACGGCTCCCTGGCTCTTGGCGATAGTCTGCGCAATCGAAAGCCCCAGGCCGATACCTCCGGTCTCGCGGCTTCGCGAGGATTCCAGCCGTGTGAACGGCTCAAACACACGATCCAACGCTTCCGGGGGAATGCCCGGTCCGTCATCGGACACCGAGAGGCAGGTCTCGCCGCCGGTCTGCACGCTGACGGCCACGCGCACGCGATCGCCGAATTTGACGCCATTCTCGATGAGATTGCGCACCAGCCGTTTGACGAGCGAGGGCTGAATAAAAAGTACGGCGCGCGGCGAATTGAGAAAGGTCACGTCCTTGTCGAGTTCGCGAAATTCTTCGACGACGGAATCCGCCAGCGCAGACATATCGACCAATGCGAACGGTTCCCGGGTCTGCCAAGCCGGATGAGATTCAGAATCTCGTCGACCATCTTCGTCATATCGTCCAGAGTCTCGACGATCTTTTCGCGCTCGGTTTCCGGTTCGACGGTCTCGGCGCGAAGGCGCAACGATGCAAGGGGCGTTCTGAGATCGTGGCCGATGGCGCCTAGCATCCGGTCCTTTTCCCGAAGCAAGTCTGCCACGCGTCTCGCCATGGCATTGAACGATTGGATCGCGGCGCGGACGTCGCTCGGTCCGGTTACCGGCACGAGATCGACGGGTTCATTGGGCCCGATATGCTCGGAGGCACGCGCCAATTGCGCAAGCGGGCGGGTCAGCCGCGCCACCAGAAAAAGAGTCACCGTCAGGACCAAAGCAAACAGAACCAACTCCGATACGATCAGACGCCAGAAAAAATAGGGGGGCGGCCGCATCGATATGAACTGGCCATTGAGCCAGCTGCCATCGGAAAGCTCGATGGCCAGATCGATCTCCTGAATTCCATTCGGCGGGGGAGCGAAGTGAAAATGTGCGTCCAGAGGACGACGCGACGGGTCATGATCGAATGAAGGGCCGCCGTTGGGAGGCGAGAGCGGGCCGCGTGGCTCTCCCGCCGGAAACAAACCGAAGGGCGGAAACGGCGGGTGATGAAAGCGGTTTCCATTTTGCGGTGAGTTCGTAAAGCCCATGCTGGAGGCCTGGATGGTTTTAACCGCGACGCCCGCCTGTTTGAGGGCGTTCCTCAGCTTTTCTTCGAGGTTTTGCTCGCGCGTTAAACCAAAGAGCCCAATCATGCTTTGCGGCGACACCATGAAATGCTGGTCGAAATGGCTGTCGCGCAATGCCACGCCGGTGCGCTTCTCCGGCGGTGCGATCGTGACGTCATGCGCTGTTTCTGCGAAGCGTTCCACAGCGGGCTGCACGGCCTCGATCAATCGCCAGCGATCTTGTTCATTGATGGGAACTAGAAACCCGATGACTTGCGCGACAAGGAGCGCGGCGGAAACCAGCAACGCCGTCTGACCAAAGGTGCCGCGAAGCAGAAATTTACCGGCGCCCGTCTTCATTGCTGCTGCACATCCGAGGCAAATATATAACCTCCGCCCCACACCGTCTTGATGAAGCAGGGGTTCCTGATATCGGGTTCGATTTTCTTGCGGATTCTGCTGACTTGGTTGTCGATGCTCCGGTCGAAAAGACCGGCGTCGCGGTTCTGCGTCATTTCCATGAGCTGGTCCCGCGATAGTACGGTTTTCGGCGTCAGCACGAACTGGAGCAGGAGGCGGAATTCGCCGGTCGAAAGTGGAATAATCACTCCATCCTCGCCGATAAGCTCGCGCTGGGCGGTTTTCAACGTCCAATTGCCGAACATGAAGGCTCGCGCATCGGGCAATCGTAGCTTGCGCGGCATGGATTGGGCGCGTCGGATGATGGTTCTTGTGCGCGCCAGCAATTCGCGCGGATTAAACGGCTTGACCACATAGTCGTCTGCACCGATTTCAAGACCGACGACGCGATCGGTGTCTTCGCCCTTTGCCGTGAGTAGGACAACGGGAATATCGATTCCCGCCCGGATATGCCGGCAAAGACTCAATCCGTCCTCGCCGGGCATCATGATGTCGAGAATCACGAGATCGAAGGAATGACGGCTCAACAGCTTGCGCGCTTCCGCGGCGTTCGCGGCCTGCGTCACCTGGCACTGGTTGCGCATGAGATATTCGGCAAGCGCTTCGCGGACGCCGCCATCGTCTTCGACAACCAGAATATGTACGGACGAATTCACGCCGAGATCTCCGGAGGCTGGCGTTGGCCGGCACCGAATCCTCCAGGCTCTTTATAGCGTGCCACAGAACCCCCGGCCGTATATCGGCATCGGTGCATCAGAAAATATTGTAACGAATTGTACGAGTGTAACAGGCGGTAACGTGGTCGCAACGCGTTGACCTCGAGGGCTGGTTGTAGACACGACATGTTATCAATGCGGTGCTCAGCGATAGCCTCTGCCCGGTACTACTCAGGCATCGGCACCGTGATCGGCCGCGAAATGGCGCCAGGAGATATGTTGCATTCCCCTGGCGCCTCTGCGCCGTCACACGGTAATCGATACAGAACTCGTCGACGAAGCGTTTTGGGCCAAAGCATCCATATACATCAGCGCCGGCGAGTAAGTGCCGTTGCTCATGTTGTTTTGAAGCTTCTCCAAAGCGGTATCGAAGTCGGACGCCGTAAGCGAACCGCTATTACCGGTATCAAGAGCCGAGAAATCCGTATCGGCCTCGGCGGTCGAGCCGCCATTGGCCGTTACGTAGTTCTCGAATTCGCTCTTGCTGACCGAGCCAGTTCCACTGGTGTCGAGCGCTTGGACAATTTCAGAACCCAGGTCGCTTGGCGATGTGGACGAGGAGGCATCGCTTTGCCCCGGAGGCCCGCCCATTCCGCCGCCAGGCGGTGCGCCGGGCGGAGGAGCAGGCGGCGCTTCGCTCGCCAGCTCCTGTTCGGTGATGCCGCTGCTGCTGCCGGACTGGTTGAGCTGCGTATACAGACTGTCGCCTTCGCTTTGCGTGCCGCCCTCTTTTTCGATGTAGCTCTCCAATTCGGATTGCGACACCGATCCGTCGCCGTTGGTATCCATCGCAGAAAACAGGTTCTGCACCGGATCCGACGAAGACGACGAAATCGAAGACGATGACGATGACGACGAAGTCTGGGACGAGCTATCGGACGATTGCTGTTGCAGTCCGATCAGCATGCCTAAAATCATGCTGCTGAGGCTCGGCATGGTGCTTCCGGTCAGTGCGTTGCTATTGTCGGAAGACGAAGTATTAGTTGAACTCGACGTTGTGTCGTCCGTTTTCGTAGAAGTCGAGGACGTGGACGACGTCTCGTTCAGCTGGGAAAGTAGGGTCGACAGCATCTGGGAAAGATTCCCAGCGCCGTACGACCCTATGCCGCTTATAGACATGGTGATCTCCTTTGCTGTGCCGCCCGCGACATGCGAAGCGGCAAAGAGCACGAAGCAGTCCCCATGCCATGGCCTGATCGGCAATGGCGCGACGGGCCGGGTCACACAATTGTCCCAGATACAATTCTGCGACAATGGATGCAGAATTTTCCTGTTGCGGAAGTTTATGCCGGACAAAACCGTCCCTCGATGGGCCCGCGCGGTCGCGGCAAATCGGCAATGGACAAGGGCTTGGAGGAATGTTTTGAGTCGCGAAAATACGGACCAAACACCATGAACGCTATGACGATGAACGCTCGACACCCGCTTGATGTGGCACTCGGGGGCAGAATCCGGTTGCGGCGGCGCGAACTCGGGCTCAGCCAAGGCCGGCTGGCGCGGCAGGTCGGCATTACGTTTCAACAAATCCAGAAATACGAGCTCGGCACGAATCGCGTAAGCTTTTCGCGGCTGATGGACATCGCGCAGGCGCTGCAGTGCGGTGTGGCCCAGATCGTCGGCGACTTGGACCAGGCGAAAGCTTCGCCCGCGAGCCGCATCGCCCACTTGAACGAGCCGGGTGCCGTGGAGCTTTTAGAAGCCTATGCATCGATCAAATCGCCCGCGCATCGGCGGGCGATTCTCAATCTCGCCACCCAACTCGCTGGCGTGCAGAAGACCTAGCAGGTTGTTGAAATAGTCCCTAGCCGCGAGTGGATGATCGTGATTCCCTGGCATTGAGATTGCGCCGGGGATTTACGATGCGCGGGAGCGACGAACGGTCTGGATCGCTGTTTAGCTATGTGGATTTGGAATCGCGGGTTGGGAAGGATCACCCGTTGCGGACGGTCCGGGAGATCGCCAACGCCGCGCTGAACGAGCTGTCGGCGGAGTTTGACAAGCTCTACACGGATTTTGGACGGCCCTCGATTGCGCCGGAGAAGTTGCTGCGGGCGATGTTGTTGCAAGCCTTCTACGGGGTTCGCTCGGAACGGCAGTTGATGGAGCGGCTGGAGTTCGACCTTTTGTTCCGCTGGTTTGTGGGACTGGGGGTGGACGATACGGTGTGGGACCACTCGGTGTTCTCGAAGAACCGCGATCGGCTGCTGGAGGGTGAGATTGCCGCCAAGTTGCTGAATGCGATCCTGGCGCAGCCGCGGGTGAAGAAGCTGTTGTCGAGCGACCACTTCTCGGTGGACGGGACGCTGATCGAGGCGTGGGCATCGATCAAGAGCTTCCGGCGGAAGGATGGCAAGGACAATGATAATGATGGTCCCGGCCGCAACGCCGAGCGCAGCTTCCACAAGGAGAAGCGCTCCAACGAGACGCACGAGAGCACGACCGATCCCGAGGCGCGGCTCTACAAGAAGGGTGACGGCCAGCCGGCCAAGCTTTGCTACATGGGGCACGCACTTGATGGAGAACCGCAACGGGCTGGCGGTTGGCGGCGTGGTGAGCCAGGCGACAGGCACCGCGGAACGTGAGGAAGCCCTGTCGCTGGTTGACCGCCACCGCGGCAAAAGCAAGCGGCGGATCACGTTCGGGGCCGACAAAGCCTATGATGTCGCCGCGTTCGTTGCAGGACCTGAAGGACCGCTCGATTACGCCACACATTGCCATTGACGGACATCCTCAGCTCGACTGGAGTGCCGCGCAAAACGGCGATCGACGGGCGGACGCTGCGCCACATGGGTTATGCCATCAGCCAACGTTGCCGCAAGCGTATCGAGGAGGTGTTCGGCTGGACCAAGGGCTCGGCGGGGCTTGCCAAGGTCAAGCTGCGAGGACGCGCCCGAGTGGATGCCGTCTTCACCATGGCGCTGGTGGCCTACAATCTGATCCGCCTACCCAAGCTGCTGGGGGCCATGGCGTGAAGGGCAAGTGGCGCATTGTCGAACTGCCCGGCTTTGAACCCGATTATGCGGATATGGTCGAGCCCGCGTACATCCGGCTCGACGGCAAGGGTGGCGGCGAGTTCGCCTTCGGCTGCATCACTGGCTGGCATCTACGAGGCCGGCGGCAAAGAGCATGTCGAGTTCAGCTGGGGCGGCAGCGACGAAATGGACGAGGTCAGCGGCGATGGTTGGGCCGAACTCCAGCCAGACGGTTCCCTCCAAGGCCAAATCTGCATCCACAGCGGCGACGAAATCGACTTCATCGCCCAACCGTGGAAGACTTCTTCAACAGCCTGCTAGAGCGAGTTGGGACCGGATTGACCCGCTGCGCCGGAGGCATTTTGGGTTGTGGGCAGGGTTCATAGCGGCCGCGTATGAACGGGCGAAGCGCGTAGCGGCACTACGGGCGAGCCCTTCGACGAACCCACGGCCCGAAATGCCCCGGCCCTACGGGTTTTGTTGCGGCGGGCGCTCGCTGTGTTGCGCCGCTCGACCGATGTCACCGCATCGCTCTTCGCGGCGCGCCTGGCGGTCGCCTCGCCGCAACAAAACGCAGCTGAGTCAATTCGATCCCAACTCGCTCTAATACGGAGCGATCACTTTCTCGCCAACGCCTCCTCGATCTTGTCGCGTAGCGCCGGCCAGCCGTGGTTGCCTTCAACGATCTCGCCGTTGATTACGAAGGTCGGCACGCCTTGGATAGTGAAAGGCGCGGCGGCAGCTTGGCCCTCGCGTTCCACACGGTCCAAGGTTGCGGAATCCGTAAAGCAGCGGTCGAATTTTTTGTCGCTCAATCCGACATCATGGGCGATCGGGGCCAGTCCTTCGCGCACATCCGTTGCTCCGTAATCGGGGGACCATTTCGGCTGTTGCTGAAGCACGCTCGCCATGAATGAGAAATAGACCTTCGACGGAAGACAGCGCGCCACGGATTCCACCTGAACATCCGCTTTGGTGAGCGGGAATATCCGGTACACATAAAGTACTTTCCCAGTGTCGATATATTCCGCCTTGAGGCGGGGAAACGAGTTGGCAAGCGTTACGGCGCAATGATAACAGGTCGGTGCGTCGTACTGGATCAGTACGAGTGGCGCGTTGGGATTTCCGAGTGTGTGATCGCCGGGGAATGACGCATAGGCGTGCAGCGCAGCGGGCGCAGTGGATTGGGGGTGAACGCCGGCACAGCTTGCGCAGAGACAAACAGCCAGCACCGAAGCGAGTCTGCGGGCTAAGACTGTGATCTGCCGAGAAAGCCTCATGATTTTCTCCTGTGCAAACGCGACAAAAGCCGATTTATCGGAAACGGATAATGCAACCGCAAGGTGACACAACGGCAACGCTGCGACGCAATTGCCCATGCGTTGCGGCGATATCGCCGCCATTTGACAGACAGCGAGGCGTTATTTGAGCTGGGCTTTTTCCAAGGCCTGCGGCAGAGCTCAAGCCGGCATAGTCCTGGGCACGGAAGAAGCGGCCGCTCACACCATCATCGAGCAGCGCCGGCACGAGGGCACCGGGCAGCACCGAAGACGGATCGTTGGGGGCCTTGGGCCCGCCCAAATCGGTGCGCAGCCAGCCCGGATCGAGGAGATTTATCTGCACGCCCGAGCCTGCCAATTGCGGGGCAAAATCGCGAACGAACTTGTCCACCGCGGCCTTCGAAATCGCATAGGCGGTTAGTTGGGGTTGGTCCATGATCCCCGAGGTCAGATTGACAACGCGGCCCCATTTGCGCGCGAGCATGGGAGGAACCAACCGGTAGCAGATGCGGGCGAGGCTGATAACATTGACCTCAAAACTCTTGCGAAAATCCTCTGCCGGAATGTCCCACGGATCTTCACGCCACGGCGTCATGATGGCCGCGTTGTTGTAGACGATATCGATGGCTCCCGCTTGCTGCATGCGCAGCGTCGAGCATGATGTCGACTTGCGTTTGGTCGGAGAGTTCACCGGACAACCGTGACGACCCTGACTCCCAGGCCCTTGAGTTCGAGAGCCAGCGCTTGGGTATGGGACAGATCGCGGCTATGCAGCACAAGATTGCAGCCCAGTTGGGCGAGACCTTTACTAACATGCACGCCCACGCCACGGCTTGCACCGGTGACGAGTGCCCATCTATCTTGGAGTACTCAACATTAGGAACTCCTCAGTTGCGGCTGGGAAAAGCATATTCGCTATTGCGCTGCTATAGCACGCCTCGTTAGGCGAAGAAGCAGCGTTTTGCGTGCCGCCGAACGGTGGCCCTAGTTTTTTTCGAACGTCACCTTTATTGGGTCGTTTTTCGATCCGCGCGCAAACAGTTCGAGGGTAACTGTCCGGCGGCTGCGCGAGAACGCGTCGATGATCTGTTGCACCATGCCGTGTTCGGGTTGAAGGGAAGCGTTTTCAATCGAGAGCACTTCCATGCCGATCAATCTTTTAGATTTGGCAATCCGGCAATTCGGATGCCCATCTGTGCATCCCGTGAGCACGACGGTCTGCAGTGTCTTGTAATAGTGCGGACCGTTTTGCGGTCCGAACTCCACTTGGACCGATTGAACGGCAAAGTCCAAACCGGAGACGGTAGCCATGGGCGGGCCGCGGTCGGGCTCCGGTGCGATGTCGGCGCGGGCGGCGAAAGCAGCAAGGATGTACACACAGCCGACGAATGCGAAACGCATGATGTCCCCCGATTGCTATTTGGTGCAGTATACGCTGAAGCACGGCACAACACACAATCGTTGGTCCTATGTTTGAACTGGAAGCCCTTCTGTTCTCGGCGGTGATCGAGGCCCCGGTGGCGCTTCTGGTCGTTCGAGCGACGCGTTGGCCGAGCCGCGGACCGCTTCATGTGGGCTTTGCAGCCGCCGTGGCAACAGCGGTCACTCATCCCCAGTTCTGGAATGCAGCTCTGTGGGCTTTCCCCAGGTTTGGATTTTGGCCGAGCGTCCTGACGCTGGAGGCCGCCGTGATATTGGTGGAAGGCTGTCTCATCGGTTGGATGGCGCGTCTCTCGCTTCGCCACGCGCTGATGGTTTCGCTGGCGGCAAACTCGGCCTCGTTCGCGATGGGTTTTGTGGTCAGCCGCTGACAAAACGAATTCCGGCGCGAACGGGACCTAAGCGCGCCCTTTGGACTATTACAATCCGTAGTGCTTGACGAAGCGGTCGAGCGAACTGCGGTATGTCGCGAACTCGTCGTCCAACAGCTCATAGGTGCCACCGGGTGTGAGGTCGATGTCGTATTCGATCCACGGATCATTGGTGCTGTCGTAATAGCCTCGGCACCAACGGTTGTCGCGGTTCCACTCGTTCATGCGCGACACGTCGAACTTTCCATGCGTGCTGAAGCCGACAGAAAATTGGAACGAACCGCAACGCTCGTCTTTGCAATCGAACATGTAGACGCCCAGTTTGACGTTGTCGACGATGGCTTCGACGTGGCCTTTGCCGTCTTGCCCCGTCACCACGGCGGGCTCAAATCCTTTACTTTGCAGCCAACTGACCACCTCGGGAATCGTCATACCGTCGGCCGGCAGGTCTCTTGCGGCTGCTGCGTTCGGCATCAGGCCGGCGGTCAATATCGTCACGATCAAGACTATTCGTTTCATCGGCTTCCCCCCAAGAGATACGCCACCTTAGTCGATATGGCCGGGCCCCCGCCAGACGTAGTACCTCATTTGCAAATGCATGATTACGCAATGGAATTTATTCCGAGCAGTGCACGGTGACTGAGCCCTGCGTCCAAACTCAGACACTAGACGAGCGACGAATTGGCCCAAATCGCCTCAGCGTCCCCCTCTCCGGACCCGGAATGGTCTGGCGGCAGCGCTGACTGGAAGCGGATCCGCCGCCCGGAACGTTGCAAGTCAGGTGACCACTAATTTCCTCGGGCAGCATTGGGCGGAAAGTTCGCCACGGTTCGAGCGCACAGTCCGGCCTATCCCGATCTTCCGTTAGTCCTTCCGATGGCAAGCTATTCAGGCGATTTTGAATTGCAGAAGGGCATCGATCGAACTCTTTATTTGGGCCCATCGCACTGCCGCCGATATCCTCGTCCATTTCCCAAAAGAGAAAGTGCCTGATAGTGGGCCCATTTTGAAACAGCAACTCGGGAACATGGCGAAAGCCGATGTGAAGGAACACCCCAGCACGCTGCGCAAGCTTAAGGCGCTGCGTCCTTCTATTCGCACAATCATCTCCGGCCATTGGTCCGAGATTCACGGACCTGAACTCATCGATCATTGTAAGGCCTTGCTCGATAAAACCGCGCGACGTCATGTCTGCCTTTAGTCTGTAATCTCATTTTGAGTGTTGTCGATTCTGTGACCCATTCGCGATGTGGCCGGTGCAAAATTAACCGCACAGGATCGACATTGCTCGACACTGGATGATCACCGTGTTACGATTATTAGTATAATTCTAATCGGCCGCTCCTTGGGCCCATGCACTGGCGCGCAGTTCGCGAGGAAGACTGTGGAAAGTGGAGGTCTGTTGCACTGCGAGGGCCCCCAATGATGGACACCGATCTTTCAGGACTGTCATCCCTCCCGCACGCGCCGGAATGGCATAATGTGGATATTAAGACATTCCGGAACGAGATCATTCCGCGCGATAGACCGGCCGTCTTAAAGGGGTTGGTCGCACATTGGCAGGTCGTGCGCGCCGCAACCCAGTCTCCACAGGCGCTCTATGATTATATTCGGGCGCGCGATTTGGGCCATCCGATGACGGCCTTTGTTGCGCCGTCCCATATCAAAGGCGTGTTTTTCTATCGCGATGACATGACCGGCCTGAACTTCGAGCGCGGAAGCAGCCCTTTCATGTGACGGCCGCAAGCATATTAGCCCAGATAGATAATCCCCATCCGCCTGCGATCTATGGGCCGGCAGCATCGGCGGCGGAGGACTTTCCGCAGTTCGCCACCGAGAACACGCTCGAGATTCTCGACAAGTCGGTTGTTCCGAGACTGTGGATCGGCAATGCTGTCACCGCGCCGACACATTACGACACATCGGACGGTGTTGCATGCGTCGCCGCTGGACATCGCCGTTTCACCTTCTTTCCCCCAGGGCAATTGCCCAATCTGTATGTCGGGCCTCTGGATCTTTCGCCCGGCGGACAGCCAACCAGTTTGGTGAAGGTTTCGACGCCCGACCTGGAACGCTATCCGCTCTTTGCGAAGGCTTTGGCCGTCGCGGAAACAGCCGAGCTTGAACCAGGGGACGCCGTCTTCATCCCGAAAATGTGGTGGCACAACGTGGAGTCGCTCGATCCAGTCAACCTTCTGGTAAATCACTGATGGTTCGACAGCAGCCGTGGGCCGGCGTCACCCTTCGCGGCCTTGGCGCTTGGGTTGATGGCGATAAAGGCGCTGCCCGCCAGTCGGCGCGAAATCTGGCGCATGATATTCGATCATTATGTGTTTCAAACCGAGGGCGATCCGTTCCCCTATCTGCCGCCTGACCGTCGCGGGATACTAGGGCCCATGAATCCTCGACTTGAAAGCTATATGAGGACGCAGATTGTCAGAACGCTTACCGCATCGCTTCCGAAGGCTTGGGCGGAGCAGATTGAACGGTGGGTATCGTCCGCCGGCCCCTCCCTCGACAGCGAACGGTCCTACGATTAGAGAACCGAACTCGTCGAATTCGTCGTTTGGTCCATCACGTGGATTCGGTCGAGGCAATACTTTTTTGGACTCAATTTAACCGGCGCGCGCGGTTTCGAATGCAGTCATCGCGCGCTCGAGCATCGTTCCCACAGCGGCCCCTCCCTCCGTTTGCATTAACCATCACCAATCCTCGACGCGCCATCTCGTGTTTTGATCCAAGGTTTGCCGCCATCGCCGGGAATTCATTTTGCAGGTTTATCTCGGCGTATCCGCTGTCGCACAACGACGGTCACGTCACCGTCTGCAAATTATGGCGGAGACAAAGCTGGACAATGCGGTGAGGGTGCATTTGAATCCAAGTTGGGCGGGCCCAAATGAAAGGGTCACGAATGGCGGATTACGAGATACGCTTTATCAAAAGTGACGGCACACCGACGCTCGTTTATGCCATTTCCTTCTGCAACAGCGAGCGGGCGATAGCCATCCTACGTGGAATGTCGGATTTGAACTATGTCTATGCCGAGGTGTGGCGCGAATTGGATTGCTTGCATGTCGAGCACAAGAACCACCACGCGATCCCGCAGGTACGGCGATCCTTCGCCGTACATTGATCATCGGCATCGTCAATCTTCGCGACAACCGTTCCGCCCGGCGTTCAATGACATTGGCATATTTCCAGATACGGTCCACGAAGATATGACCGATGAAGCCGTATTTTCCCCGTGACTTAAACTTCAATCTCGCGAGCGATTTCCACGACATTCTGCGGCGGTAGATTGAACAGGTCGACCGCCTTCACCGCGTTGCGATAGAGGAAAGAGAAGACTGCTACGCGCAAGCGTTCCAACCCGGAACTCTCCGGTCTTGATACAACAAGGTCGCGAGAGGCGAAATAAACGGCGCTGTCGAGATCGATCGAACAATCCAGCCCCGTCACCGTTTGGAAGACCGCCGGAAGATCGGGTATTTCCACAAACCCGAAAGAAATGGTCATCCGCCAAATACCATCTGCGATTTTTTCGACGACGGTATAACGTTCGCCATCCGGGATGCGCGGTGTGTCTGCAAACGTGACGGTCAGCGCAATGACGCTGCTATGAAGCGCGCCCATATGCTTGACGTGGTCGATCAACAGCGGCGGGATTTTGTGATCAAGCCTCGTCAGGAAAATCGCGGTGCCTGGGACACGGGGAATCCGGCCGGCATTGATATCGGCGATAAGCTGTTCGGGCGTATCCGACGTGCGGCCCAAACTTGCGCGCATGGCGTCAGTCCCGGAGCGCCAGGTCAGCATTGTGAAAAAAATGATCGCTCCGATCGATAGGGGAAGCCAGCCGCCGTCTACGATCTTCAACAGATTGGCGCTGAAAAAACCGATATCGACGATCAGGAAGAGACCAGCAACCAAGACCGAGATGGCGATGGACCAGCGCCAAATCTTGCGCATGGCAGCGAACAGCAGGCAGGTGGTCAAGAGCATGGTTGTGGACACTGCCGTGCCGTAGGCGCCCGCAAGACTGTCGGAGCTTCGAAAGGCGATGGTTATGCCGATGGTCGCAATCATCATCAGCCAATTCACCACCGGCACGTAGATTTGGCCGTACACATTGTCGGAGGTTTGGCGAATCCGAAAGCCGGGCAGCCAGCGAAGTTGCATGGCCTGACGCGTCATGGAAAATGAGCCGGTGATGATGGATTGGCTTGCGATGATGGTGGCGATGGTCGCTAGCAGGACCAGGGGATAGATCGCCCAAACAGGCGCGAGTTGAAAGAACGGATTGCCGGTGATGGTACCCTTCTCGATCAATAGACCGGTCTGGCCGGCATAGCTGAGGAGCAGAGCCGGCAGAACGATCAAGTACCAGGAACGTTGAATCGGACCTCTGCCGAAATGCCCCATGTCGGCGTAGAGCGCCTCGCCTCCCGTGATGCATAAAAACACGCCGCCCAAGACGAGAAATCCCACACCACCGCTATGGGCAAGAAATCGCACCGCGTGCATCGGATCGATGGCTGCCAAAACGCCCGGATTGCGAATGATCCCGGTCAATCCGAGTACGGCGATGACGGCGAACCAGATCAGCATAATGGGCCCGAAGGCGCTGCCAATCTTGGCCGTTCCGAAGCGCTGCGCGGCAAAAAAGACGATCAGAATCCCGACGGCGATGGGCATCACGAAAGGCTTAAGCGCACTTGTGGCGACATTGACGCCTTCGAGCGCACTCAGCACGGAGATCGCCGGGGTGATCGCCCCATCGCCGTAGAGAAGTGCGGCGCCGAGCAGGCCCATGACGGCCAAGATCTTACCTGCACCCCTAAACTTGTTGGCTCCAACCAGGGACATCAAGGCCAGGATGCCGCCTTCGCCGCGATTGTCCGCGCGCATCACAAATAGGCAGTATTTGATCGAAATCGTGATGATCAGGGTCCAAACGATCAGCGACAAGATTCCCAGTGCGCTTTCGGCGGTGAAGCGTCCGCCCGTGGCCTGCACAACGGTTTGGAGCGTGTAGAGCGGACTGGTGCCAAGATCTCCATAGACAATACCCAATGCCGTCAGCGCCGCCCAATTTTCGCGCGGCTCAGGATGCTTGGTACTCGGCGAAGTCGGCTCGGGGTCGGCCGGAATTATAGGTCGATCGTCTGCCATCGGAGTCAATATCCGGTTCAGAAGTTGCGTGCGCCGACCAATTTATCGGCAGTATCTGCGAGATAGAATCGTGAATCTCCATTTTAAGTCGATCGTTGGGCGGAAGATATGGCGGCATTTCCAGAGGTGGGGTCGGCCCCCCCATCTCCGTACTCCCGCTCTGCGATGGCGCGCAGCTGCGGATTCTCCTGTCGGGCGAGTATGCGAAGAATGTTTCCGTGGGTAGGTGGCGGTGCCGTCACCAAAGCGCGCTCGAACCAGACCGCAGCATCTTCGACGCGGCCTTCGCCGGCGAGAATCGAAGCGTAATTGTAAGCCCCGCGAAAATATCCGCCTTCGGCGGACTTGCGATACCAATCGCTGCGCGGCAACGGGATCGCGAAGGACGCCCCAGCCTTCTTCATGGCAGCGCGCAACCAAGTTCATGGCGCGGGCATGGCCTTGGTCCGCGGCACGCCTGTACCAGATGAAGGCCGCTTCGCGATCGCGCGTGACACCGATGCCGTCGAGCAGCATATGACCGAGATTGTATTGTGCCCAAGCAAGGCCCGCATGCGCTGCTCGGCGATAGCACACACTAGCGCCGATGAGATCGACCGGCGTGCCCCAGCCGTTCTCGTAGCAGCGCCCGAGCATGTTCTGCGCGTCGGCGTCGCCTATTTGCGCAGCACAAAAAAAACAGGCGAATGCGCCATGCGGGTCTTTAGCGACGCCTTCGCCTTCGAGGAGCATACGTCCCAAGCGAACTTGCGCTTCGGCGATACCGGTGGCGGCAGCGGCTTCCACCCACGCCGCGGCGACCGACGGATCGCCGGAAAACACGCGGTGCAATTCGTCCGTTCCCATCATCGACAAAGCGGCAACGCGCCAAGCGTGATCGGGACGCAAGGCGATATTCACGCCTCGCCCCATTTGCGGATGAGATTGTGATAGACGGCGGTCAATTGGGTGAGGGCAGGATGGTCCGGCTCGCTTGTGCCGATGGTCACGACCGCGCGGTCCAAATCGAACAGCAGGCGGCGTTCGCCGTCATCCTTGACCATGCTTTGGACCCAGAAGAAGGAGGCGATGCGAGCGCCGCGCGTCACGGGTTCGACGCGATGAAGACTGGTCGCCGGATAGAGGATCATGTCGCCGGCCGGAAGTTTTATGCCGTGTGTGCCGTAGGTATCTTTGATAAAAAGCTCGCCGCCGTCATATTCATCGGGGCGCTCAGGAACAGCGTGGCGGATACGTCGGTGCGAATACGCCGCAGCGCTGCCGGGAACGGGCCGTATGGCATTGTCCACATGATCCCCGAACGACATTCCGCTTTCGTATTTGTTGAACAGTGGCGGAAAGACGTACCGCGGAAGAGCAGCGCTGGTGAACAGCGCGTTGCGCTCCAGCGCTTTCAGGACTAGCGCACCGGCATTCCGCGCTTCGGCGCAATCCTGCGGCAGTTGCAGATTCTCTTTCACCTTTACCGATTGATGCCCGGCGGTGACCCGCCCGTCTCCCCATGGTGCCGAGGCGAGAAGTTCGCGGCATTGCGCGAGTTCGCCTGGCGTCAGCACATTTGGGATATGCAGCAGCATGAGTCAGAGCGACACATTGGCGGTGAGCAGGAAGGTGCGCCCGGCGCCCGGAATGCTGTGGTTCTCGCCCGGTTTCGTGAAGTACGAGTTCGCAAAGTAATATTCGTCGGTTAGGTTGGTGCCGTTGAGTTGCAGGGCGAACGTATCGGTGCATTGGTAACCGATCATCGCGTCCCACGTTATGTAAGCGGGTAGCTGGGCGACGATGACCGAGCCGGAAATCGTGGCGTTGTCGGTGCCCGCGTCGCGGCGGCCGACATAGTTCAAGCCTGTGCCTATCTTGAGATCGTCGTCGAATTCGTAGGTGGTCCACAGATTGGCTTGGTTGCGTGCGGTGTTGGGGATCGGTCCGGGCACGCCCACGGCAATCAAGCCGAGGGCGCGCGGCGCGATATAGGTATATCCGCCGGTGATTTCCCATTGGGGCGTGAGATAGCCGGCGGTGTCGAATTCCAATCCGTTCACTCGCAGCGTTCCCGCAAGCGTTTGCAGGGAGGGATTGAGAGGATCGGTGATACGCGCATTCGTCATGACGGTGTTGAACGCGGCGGCCGTGAGCGAAAACTTGCCATCCAACAGCTGAGCCTTGGCCCCGGTTTCAAACGTGTGGTCGCGTTCCGGTCCCAGATCGGCATTGCTCGCGGCAAGCGACAGGTTTTCCGCCGATGGATTGAACGATGTGCCATAGGAAAGATAAAGGCTGTAATTTTCGGTGGGCTTGTAGACGATGGCCGCACGCGGGCTCGGGATTTTATCGACGTGCGTGAAATGCGACGGCGCACCGATGGTCTGGTCGAACCGAGCATTGAAGTTATCGAAGCGAATAGCACCAACGACGCTCCAATGTTTGCCGATTTCCACGGTATCGACCGCATAAACGCCAATCGTGCTCGTTTTGGTGACAGCGCGCTGGTGCACCGTCGTTTGATGCCCCGGAAACGGCTCCGATGGGTCAGGATCGAGCAACAGCATCGGAACGATGGCCGTATTCTGATTGGCGAAGCGCAAGATGTCTGCACTTTCGCTGTCGAGTTCGACGCCGAAGATCAGCGTATGGCGGAATATCCCGGTCGCGAAATGCGCCGTCAGATCGGTCGAATTCATCATCGTGGCGATCGTACCCTTGGAACTCGGCCGGTCGCGCTCCACGAAGATTTGGTTTAGCGGTGTTCCGAGCACCGGATAAAGCGGGTTGAACGTCGTCACCGGCACGGCGTTGGCCGTTGCCGCGCACAAAGGCGCGCCCGGTGCGGCCGTGTAGCAGTTCGCGCTGCCATAGATCGGCGCGGTCTGGCGCGAGTTCGAACCAATAATGACCGTAGCGTGCGGTGTCGCTGATCGAAAACACGTCGTTGAAGCGGTGCTCCACCCGCCCCGTCACCACATCGACCTCGCTCTTGAAGCGATCGTCGGAGGGAAGTCCATAGAAAGTATCGCGCGGCACCGGCGCGGGCAGACCGAAAAGGAACGGAATGCCATAATCCGGCATGTCGTCTTCCTGCTGGTGCAGATATTTGAAGGTGAAGGTGGTGTCGGTTTCAATTCCGCTGGCGATGGAAGGCGCGATACCGAAGCGCTGGTTCTTCACGAAGGGGCGGCCGGAGACATCCGAACGTTGGCCCATGAGAGCGACGCGTGCCGCACTGATATCTCCCAGCACGGCATTGATGTCGGCGGTGCCGCGGACTTCGTCATTTGTGCCCAGCGTGAAAGCTTGCATCGTCGATCGGATGGAGTTCCGGGGACTTTGTGACCTGATTTATGACGCCGCCGGTCGAACCGCGGCCGAACAGCGTGGACGCCGGGCCTTTGAAGACTTCCACCGCGTCGTAATCGAATGCGTCGCGGGTGTAGAGGCCGGTGTCGCGCAATCCGTCGAGAAAGAAGTCGTCGCCCGCCGAAAATCCGCGCAGGTTCACGAGGTCGCCATGTGTGCCGCCTTCGCCCGCGTTCAAGGTTATTCCGGGCACGTTCTTCAGTGCGTCCTGAAGGTTGCTGACGCCTTGCTCCCGGATTACCTCCAGCGGGAACGACATTGATCGATTGCGGCGTGTCGAGAATTTTTTGCGGCAGAGTGTCCAATGAGGCGCGGCGACCGGTTACCACGACCGTCTCGACCGTTTTGTCCTTCCCGATATCGTTCGGCCGCGACGGTCTGCACCAAAGGCGCTGGCGACAGCCGCTGCCGACGCGACGCCAAAGCTCGTGGCACCGAGCGCATGACGAATCAATGGGTTACCAGCCTTATGACGTGACATCGCGCCCCTTATATGCACATGATAATCGTTCGCAACATTTAACCACAATGAATATATGACAAAAGTACTGTCAATGAGAATTAGTCGCAACAATGTCGCAGGGGAGGGGGCGGCTCGGGTTGATGGCCTAGGAGTTGCTGGCGTTCGGCTTGGTTTGAAGCTGAGCGTAGTTTTCGATGCCCATCTGTTCGATCAGTCGGAACTGGGTCTGCAGGAAGTCTATATGGCCTTCCTCGCTTTTTAGGATGCCGACGAACAATTCGCGCGATACGTAATCGCCGATCCGCTCGCAATGAAGATCGCGGCCTGCAGATCGGGCAGGGCGCGTTGCTCCAGCGCGAGGTCGCAGGAGATGACCTCTTTGAGATCCTCGCCGATCTGCAATTTGCCGATGTCCTGCAGATTGGGCAGGCCCCCGAGAAACAGGATGCGCTGAATCAAGCGATCGGCGTGCTTCATCTCGTCGATGGATTCTTCGTGTTCTTTCTTGGCGAGTTCGGAGATTCCCCAATCCGCCAGCATACGTGAATGCAGGAAATACTGGTTGATCGCCGTCAGTTCGTTTTTGAGCGCGGTGTTGAGAAAGCCGATGACTTTGGCATCGCCCCGCAGGGACGCTTGGGGCGCGGGACCTAGGCCGCTTTGACCCGAGGTGCTTTTTGCGGCGCCTTTTCCAACATTCCTGCGATTGTTTCTTGGCATCGTCCGCAATTCCTTGTTACGCCGTAGGCCGAATAGATCTCGTCTGGCGTCTTTGCACCAGCCGCGACGGCGGCCCGAACCCGGCTTTCACTCAAATTATTACAGATACAGACGATCATTCTCGCCACCGATTGGGCACGCGGTATATATGTGCTAGATGCGAGTGATTATCAACTGCGGCACGTTGACAGGCAGCGAAATCGACCGTTGCAGGCGGAAATCCTGGGGTTAGCGAGGACTTCCGGCCTCATGGCGGATTTGGTCGTCTCGGCAGGTCCGATGCGGATGGAATGCCAGCTGGCCCAGGGGTCGGCTCCTCCGCGCAGCAGACCAACAGTCAGAATAATCAGTACAAGGAATAAACCGCGCCACCGCCAAAACGGAAACAGGCCCCGCAGCTTTCGCCGGGGGCCCGTCCCATAGTCTTACGAGGGCGCGAGGTTAGGGCGCCTAGGTATAAAAGTTATGTGTCATGGCGGCGGAGAGCAATCAATAAGCGCAATTAGTATTAAAATAAGAAGGTCAACCATCGCGGGAAAGCCGTATGTTTGACACATGTTTCTTGGCGCGAAAAGCAGTTAATCCGCATGCGAGCAAACGGACAGCGCCATCGTGACGCAGCGCTTGGTAGCGATCCACGTTTTCTCATTTGAGATTCCTGTTCGCCCGGTTTGCCATTTGTCTTCGATCGCCGCGCTTTAAGACCATAACGTTCGTCATGTCGTCACAGCGGCTCCTGTTTTGGCGCCGTGCTTTATCCCGATTGCGTTTGTGCGGACGCCTGCAATAAGCAGTAAGAGATTTATACGGAGACCCCACCAAAAATATATCGGGGTCCGCGATAGGAGAAATGAAATGATCGCTTTAGGTCACGCTACCGTCGGCTCGAACGATCTCGCGAAGGCGAGAGCGTTTTACGACGCGCTGCTGGGTTCGGCCGGGATCACCACGCTGTTCCCGCACCCATCCGGCGGGCGCGTCTACGGCAAGGATGGCAATCCCTTCTTCGTCGTTCTCGGCCCTTATAATAAAAGACCGGCGACAGTCGGCAACGGATCCATGTCCGCCTTCCGCTTCGATACGCACGGCGAAGTGGCCGCTTTTCACGCCAAAGCGCTAGCGCTTGGCGGCGCGGATGAGGGTGCTCCCGGCGAACGGGCACCGAAATTCTACATGTCCTATTTCCGGGATCTCGACGGCAACAAACTCTGTGCCTTTTGTCTGGGCTGACGGGCCGCGCAATGGTGCACGGACGAGGCTTGCTACCAATTCCTTAATTTTTATATGGTCATATAAAATGGCCTAGAGGGACGCCCAGTCCACACGATCAAAGCCGGATGTCATGGGGTTTCAAACGTTCGAACAGGCCATCGTGTCGCCGGCCCTGAAACATGTGGCCGAGCATTGGAACAAGGTGCGCGGGTCCCGCGCCATGCCAAGCTGGAGCGATATCCGGCCCTCGCAACTCGCAGCGGAGCTGCCTCTCATTTGGTCCTACAAATACGACCGGGCGGCGGACGCGCTGATCGGGCGGCTGGCCGGCGATCATGTCGAGAAGATTTTCGGCAAGACGTTTCGCGGAGCGCCAATGTCTACGCTTTATCCGGGAGACACATATCCTCACATGTTTGCGCTGTTCAAACGCGTCGTCTGCGAGCCCGCGCTGTACCGCAGCGAGGGCATGGTCTTCAAATGCGTCGATCATTACGGCCATGGCGAGCGGATTGCGCTGCCTTTGGCGGCCGACGGCGTTCTCGGCGACGGCATATTCGGGGCGACGGTGTATAATTCCATTCGAGGCAAGCCCGGAATCGAACTTCCGGAAAGCGAAGCCTGGTATCCGCTTTCGCAGTGAACGGATCGGCCGACACGCAACGCTGCATCGCCGCGGTAGCAAAGAAAAATTGCGTATTTTCTTCTACGGTCCGGGGCGCCCACCCAGCCGATCTCCTTGTTCGTCATCTCGCCGCTCTTCCCTCGCGTGGCACGCATGCGTGACTCCGCCGGGAATATGAAGGCTTTGAAGTTCGTTTGTTTTCATTGCGCCCGAATGCACGCATCAACGAAGGCACCGACCGTCCCCGTCCGGCGGGTCGCATTTCGCGTTATTCCTCAGCTCCGAAATTCACTCATCGCTCGCAATTTCGTGGAGTCTATCGAAATCCAAAATCGTCATGGCGTGACGACGAAAGGCGATAATGCCCTGTTTGCGCAGCTGATCGAGCGTGCGGTTGACGTATACAGTCGTCAAGCCCAATGCATCCGCCATATGCTCTTGAAGAATCGGGAATTCGAACGCACCGTCCTTCGACAATTCCCTCCGCTTCAGCCGCTCCTCGATCTCGATCAGCAAATTCGCCAAGCGTGCCAGTGCACTTCGCCTGCCTATATCCGTGATGCGGTTCGTAATGCTCGACAGGTAACGCCGGAAATTCTCGCTGGCTGCGGCTTGTTGCGGCTTCGAGGTGCGCATCAATTCGGCCAAAGGCTCCACGGGAAACACGCAGAGCGCAACGGGCGTAAAACTCTTAGCGGAATGAAGGAAGGGCATCTGGGGAAAGAACAAGGTCTCAAGATTCACGGCGTCGCCCGGAATGAGGAAGCTGAAGATCTGACGGCGCCCATCCGGAAGTTGGGAATACTGAAAAGCCCAGCCCGAATGTAACATGTAGATCATCTTGGGCCGCTCGTTTTCCTGAAGAATCGTTCGCTGAGGTCCCAACGTGCGAACTTCGCGGCGGAGGGTGCTGATCGCATCGGGTGAACCGGCGAGGCTTAAACCGCAGATTGTCCCAGCGGCTATACTGCATTCCCTACATTCCACCGGCGCGGTGGCTGCATTGGGTTCACAGCGCATCTGCGTTTTTCCCCGTTACTCCTCGGGCACCGACTGCAGCAAAACCAATCTGGTTAAATTATATAGAAAAGTGGCATAGCCAAACTGGGCAGATATATTGGACAGTTTTGTTATCAATATAATCCGCGATCTTGATTTGTTTTACCTTAGAGAAATCGCACCTCCACATAATCTGCACAGTATACGCAAGGCTACAGCGTCATGTTTGGTGCGTCTTACTGCAACCTTCATAGAGTTTATACAAAAAGGCAATGCAAGCAGCGCCCTCTAACGCGTGGTGCGCATGTTTTGACGCACTGGAACGCAACTTTGTCGCTATGGCAGTTATGTCGGCGAACCCATCTTCTGGTTTCGCTTCACCACCTCAAGCCGCAATGCAACTGGAACGGCGGATGCCGGGCGCATCACTTACTCCGGCGTGTGCCAACACTCCGTCATCGGACCCAACCAGGCGCAAGACGCGAAACATTCTGAAGGGGAACCCACCATGTGGAAACAACTGACAGCAGCACTGAAAAATCAAAGCGCAGACAAGAATTCCAGCGCACGACATAACGACGGAATGATCTCTGCACTCAATCGATCGCAGGCCATTATTGAGTTCAGCCTTGACGGGACTGTCATTGACGCCAACAAAAATTTTCTCGACGTGCTCGGATATACGATCGAGGAAATCCGGGGGCAACATCACAGCATGTTTGTCGACCCGATCTACCGCCAATCGCCGGAATATCGTGCGTTCTGGGCTAAGCTCGGACGTGGCGAATTCGATTCCGCCGTGTACAAACGAATCGGCAAGGGCGGCAAAGAAGTCTGGATTCAAGCTTCCTACAACCCGGTTTTCGATGAAAACGGCAAGCCGGTGCGGGTCGTGAAGATTGCGACCGACATCACAGAGATGGAAAACCAGACCAACGAACTGAAGGCAAAATATACAGCGATCGGCAAGGCCCAGGCCGTTATCGAATTCAAGCTCGATGGCACGACTTTGTGGGCCAACGAGAATTTCCTTTCCACAATGGGTTACAGCGCGGCGGAAATCGTCGGCCAGCATCACAGCATGTTCGTAGACCGCGACTACGCCAGGAGCGCCGACTATCGCCTATTCTGGGAACGCCTCCATCGGGGCGAATTCATTGCCGAAAAATTCAAGCGCGTCGGCAGAGGCGGCAGAGAAGTCTGGCTGCAAGCCTCCTACAATCCGATCTTGGATTTGAACGGCAAACCCTTCAAGGTCGTCAAGTTCGCCACCGACATCACAGCCACCGAAAACGAGATAAACGAGATCAAGGCCAAGATCGAGGCGATCGGCAGATCGCAAGCCGTCATCGAATTCAAGCTGGATGGCACTGTCATCTCTGCCAATGAGAATTTCCTGGCGACGCTCGGCTACAGTGCGACCGAAATCGTGGGCCATCATCACAGCATGTTCGTCGATCCCGATTATGCAAAAAGCCCAGACTATCGTCTTTTCTGGGATCGCCTCAATCGCGGCGAGTTTGTCGCCGAGAAGTTCAGGCGCATTGGACGCGGTGGCAAAGAAGTATGGATTCAGGCGTCTTACAATCCTCTTCTCGATCTCAACGGTAAGCCCTTCAAAGTCATCAAGTTCGCGACAGATGTCACGGCCGTGGAAAACGAACGCCGCGCCACAGAACAGGAACGTGCAGCCAAGGCCGCGGAACAAGCGCAGGTCGTCCAGAAGCTGGCGGAAAACCTCAAGGCGTTGTCCGGAGGCAATCTGACGGCGCGTATCAATGAGGTCTTCGCCGGAGACTACGAGCAGTTGCGCACGGACTTCAACGCTGCCATGAATTGACTGCAAGAAACAATGCAGACCGTTCTGACCAGTGCCGGAGGAATTTCCGTCGGCGCGAGCGAAATTAGCCAAGCGGCGGACGATCTCTCGAAACGTACGGAACAGCAGGCGGCGAGCCTGGAAGAGACGGCCGCGGCGCTGGAAGAAATCACCGCAACGGTCAAGAAGACGGCGCAGAACGCCAAAGATGCCAGCAGCCTGGTCGCCACGGCGAAATCAGCCGCCGAAGACGGCGGGCGGGTGGTCGAAACCGCGATCGGCGCGATGGGCCAGATAGAACAATCGTCCAAACAGATCACCGACATCATCGGCGTTATCGATGAAATTGCCTTCCAGACCAATTTGCTGGCGCTTAATGCGGGCGTGGAAGCGGCCAGAGCCGGCGACGCGGGCAAGGGTTTTGCGGTTGTGGCAAGCGAGGTTCGCGCTCTCGCGCAGCGCTCGAGCGAGGCGGCAAAGGAAATCAAAACGTTGATCAAGACATCGGGCGAACATGTGGGTTCGGGCGTCAAGCTGGTTGGCGAATCCGGTCAGGCTTTGAAGCGCATTGTCGACGGTGTGACCCAGATCAACTCCCTGGTCAGCGAGATGGCGCAAGCCGCTATGCAACAATCCACCGGCATTGAGCAGGTCAACACGGCCGTAAGCCAGATGGATCAAGTGACACAGCAGAACTCGGCCATGGTCGAAGAAAGCACGGCCGCCTCCCGCAATCTGGCATCCGAAACGCAGGCTTTGTCGACCCTTGTCGGGTTCTTCAACGTCGGTGCTCAGAAAAAGCCCGAGACGCAAACCCCGCCGGCCTCTCGCCCGCAGACCACGGCGCAGCCATCGGCAAAGCCGCAGCAACATCAGAGGACGGTGCGGCAATCGACCAACGGATCGGCGCGGCACGGGGCTGCGGCGGTTGCGCGGCGACCGAGCAGCGAGACCGAAACGGAAGAATGGACCGAATTCTAGCCTGAGCAAAATCTGAGAGCCGCTCGAATGGACGCGAACGGCTCTGGGTCGGACGACAGCGTGCCCCACTTGCCCGCTGTCGTCGGCCCCTCACGCAGGCGCACGGAAAGCGCGGCTCGAACAAAGAATAGCGAGCGAGGGACGATCCGCTGTCCCGCCTATCGGTTCGGCAGACCTGCAGTTTCCGGCGGCGGTGGGAGGTCAGGTCAAGCGAACTTCAACAGTCAACCGGAGCATTGCCATGGATCCCAATACGCAAGAAGCAAGTCAGGACCGTCGTCAGTACATCACATTTCTGGCCACCGGCCAGGAATTCGCCGCCAACATCATGACGATCCGCGAGATTCGCGGTTGGACCAACACCACGGCGTTGCCTCACGTTCCCGACTACGTTCGCGGCGTCATCAATCTCAGAGGTATGGTTCTGCCGGTCATCGATCTTAAGGCGCGCCTGGGGCTCGGCACCACCGAAGCTACGGCAAAGCATGTCATTATCGTGGTCAACGCGGACGAACGCACCATCGGAATCCTCGTCGACGCCGTTTCGGATATTCTGACTGTGTCATCGGCGGAGGTTCAATCCGTCCCGGACGTCATGCGCGAAAATCAAAACGAGTTTGTCGAAGGGATCGCCGTTCTCGACGGACGGATGGTAACCCTGCTCGGCATGGCCAAGCTCACGCCGTCCTTTGCCACCGACAAGTGCCTCGAACACGCAGCCTGAAGGTGACCGCTTTGGGCAGCAGCGCACATCCGCGCGGACGGGCCGTTCCGAACAGCGATCTTGCGGTCGCTTGGTCGGAATTCCGGCGAATCGCCGAACACGTCCATGCGAGAGCGGGCAGCGCTCTCAGCGAGACGAGCACCCACTTCTTCCGTTCGCGTTTGGTCAAATGGCTGCGCGCGATTGGTGGTCGTAGCTTTCGCGAGGGCGGCGCCAGGACCGAAAGTTCGGATGGCTACGACGAACGCCAAGCCATATTCGCAGCGATGACGACAAAGCTTACGCGTTGCCTCCACGAAGACCACCACATCGCGTTCCTCAAGGAACGCATCCTTCCGCAATTGCTGGATGACGCTCGAAACGGCGAACGCGTGCGTATCTGGTCCGTGGGCACTGCTTCGGGCGAAGAGGCTTACGCCGTCGCACTGGCGATACTGGATATTATGCCGGACGCCGACGGCTTCGATATTAGGATTCTCGCGACCGATACCGATCGCGAAATGCTCTGTCGCGCCGAAGCAGGTATCTATGATGCATGGCAATTGGCCGGACTGCCGGCCCGGTTAAGGAGCCGGTGGTTTCGTACCGTTGCCGGCCGCGACACGATCGATTTTCAGGTTGTCCCCGAAATGCGCTCGCTTGTGCGATTCAAGGAATTAAACCTGCTGCACGATTGGCCCATGACCGGCCAATTCGATGTGATTCTCTGCCGCGACGTGATGATCCATTTCGATGAGCCGGCACGAAGCGAGATGGAGCGGCGTTTCGCTCGTCGGCTCCTGCCGGGTGGCTTGCTTTGTATCGGGCATCCCGAAAGAATCGCGACAGCCGGCCCGCAATTCGAACTGATAGGGCAGACGATTTACCGGCGCCGGTGGAGTATGCCGTGGGACGAGCCCGCGTTCTGATCGTCGAAGATTTCACAGCGATTCACGGACCGTTTACGGGCATGCTGCCGCCGGCACGGAATGCGAGCTTCGATCGACTCCATAATGATGCGTTTAAGTCTGCTCGGACCCGGTTTTCTTTTCGTGCGGAACTGCAGAAGAAGAAAGCCGCACTGTTTCTATGGTCTTGGGTCGCGCGGGCGGATCCAGCGCAGCTCGTCCGCAGCGAATTCCGGCAGGCGGGAAATACGCTCGATCAGCAGTTGCGATAAAATCGCTTCATCCTTGAGCGAGGGATGGCCATGGCACGCCTGATAATCGAGGCCGCTGAATGCAACGACATCCAGGTTCGTCACCCCGCCGCTCTTCAACGTATCGGCGGCCGCGTTCACGGCATTGATAATCTCGCCGTCATAAAGCGTTGAGGCCATCAAATTGTAGTGGGCGGACGGCCACCGGGCGTTCAGGGCACGGACAAACTCGACATAGCGGCCGACGAAATCGGTCCGCAATTCGTCGCGCGTACGCCATTTCTCGTCGCTGCCGAGCGCCGTGGAAAAATCGTTGGTGCCGAGGCCGATGACGACGACCTCGGGCGTCCAATCGCCATCCGTCGCGGGCACCGACTTGTCGAACAGGCTGTATTGATAAAGCACGGGCATAGTGTTGCCCGGCTCCCTATTGGAATAATTGCGCACCACGCCGTGGCCGGAATTGGCGAGGATGTGGTAGGCCGCGTTGAAATGTTTGGCCGTCAACGGCGCAAAGGCCTCGGACGTATCTGTTGTCAGGCGCACATCGTCGACGGTACAGGTTTGGCCGCGCGAGATGACGCCGTAACCGACGGTATAAGAATCGCCGATGAATTCGATTCGGTGCTGGTAATGCGGAGCGGGTAGGGCCTGTTTGGCGGAGGCGACGTAAAAACCTTCGAACATGCCAGTCGATTTCTGGGTCTCGCTGACTTTCTCCAGTCGGATCGTATGAATGCTGTCTCCCAAATCCTTCAGTGAGACGGTCGTGTTTCCGGGTCTTGTCAGAGTCAGTTTGTGAACGCCATCGACAAAGAGATAGAGATCGTCATTATCGTCGTCGACTTTGGCGTCCACCGCATTGCCGGTGAATTGCGCTTCGAAATAAACCCCCGGCCAGGAATAGGTGTAGACGGTTTGACCGTCGATCATTCTCGCGACGACACGGCCTCCGATATAAGGGGGCAGCGCGATCGCGCGCGGGCTCGCGGCCGCGTGCTTTGGTCTCCCGGCGGCGGCCGGCATTATCAGAGCGGCCGCAGCGAACAATAACACGAGAGATCTCATTGATATTCCATTCTTCGATGCGCTCCCGCGGAGCGAGGCCACATTTACGCCCCTACCCAAAAGAACTCGAAACCTGCAAACGCCACACTCAGCCTCGCTGTCATTTCCGACTAGCGCGCGTCGTCAGCGCGAGTGCGAAGGCCTAGCACAGAACCGCCCGACTACGTCACCCGTCATCCCCTCGCTCTGTACGGTCGCACGGCCGGGGATGACAATCGGTTTGATCGCGCCGCCGCATGAGTGCGCTCAAGGCGCCGGCCAAGTCCCCCGCGGCGAACTACGCATTGTTGAGTTTGCCGCAAACTCCTATGGTCGCGCCGCTAGGAGGAACGCTATGAAAAACAAAATTTGGATCGGGTTGTTCGCGGCCGGCTGTTTGACGTTGGCTGCCGGCGCCGCCGGCTCTGCACAGTTGACCGTCAGCCCCGACGAAACTCTGGAAATGCAGGGCCTGAGCGTCAACGTGGAGCAGATGCATTTCCATCCGGTGTTTCGCGACGAAAAGAACGCCGGCATCCAGATCATCCTGCACGGCGATCGAATCGCCACCGACGGCGAGGTTCGCCTCAGTGCGACGCCCGAACAATGGGACCCGGTGCCGAGTTTCGTGAAACGCGAGCGCGGACCGCGCCCCAATCAACTCATCGTGACAAGCGCCTATCCAGAATATTCGCTCAGCTACAAGCTGGAGATCACCGCCGAAGGGCAGGGCTTCCGCGTCGCGGTCCATCTCGACAAACCGCTGCCGGATAATCTCGTCGGCAAGGCCGGTTTCAACCTCGATTTTCTGCCCACCCTCTATTTCGGCAAGACCTATATCCTGGGCGCCACCTCCGACGTGTTTCCGCGCAATCCCGGCGGCCCGATGCAGACGAATGCGGACGGGACCACCGAGCCCAAGCCGCTCGCTTCAGGCGGCAATTCCATCGTGCTGTCGCCCGAAGATCCCATCACCCGCGTCACTATCATTTCCGATTCCGGCCCGCTGATGCTCTACGACGCCCGCAACAAAGCGCAGAACGGTTGGTTCGTGGTGCGCTCGCTGATTCCGGCGGGCAAAACGGCCAACGCGCTCGTCTGGCATGTGCGCCCGAACGTCATCAAGAATTGGGCGCGCCAGCCGGTGGTCTCTTTCAATCAGTCGGGCTATACGCCCGCGCGCGCCAAGGTCGCCATCATCGAGCTCGATCCGCATTTCAAGGCGCCCGCGGTGATCGCTCTGATGAAGATCGAGGCGGATGGCAAATCCACTGTCGCGCTCAAAGGCAGCATCAAGCCTTGGGGCAAGTGGCTGCGCTATAACTATGCCAAGTTCGATTTTTCCTCCGTGCGCGCTCCGGGCCTCTACGCTATCGCCTATGCGGGCCACACCACCGATCCGTTTCGCATCGCGCCCGATGCCTATGCGCATATCTGGCAGCCCTCGCTCGACACCTATCTGGCCGAGCAGATGGATCATATGTCGGTCCGCGAGGAATATCGCGTCTGGAACGGTCTTTCGCATATGGACGATGCCCGCCAGGCTCCGCCCAACGACAATCATTTCGACGGTTACAAGATGGGCCCCAATCTCGATTCGCCGTTCCAGCCAGGCGAGCATATTCCCGGCCTTAATGTCGGCGGCTGGCAGGATGCCGGCGATTACGACATTCAGACGCCGGACAATGCCTGGGTGGTCCGCAATCTCTCTATGGGGCGCGAATTGTTCGGCCTGAATTGGGACGAGACCACGATCGATGAGGCCGCTCATGCGGTGGAAATCCGCAAGCCCGACGGCGTTCCCGATGTGCTGCAACAGATCCGGCACGGCACCTTGCAGTTGCTCGCGCAATACAAGGTCTTCGGCCATTCCATTGTCGGTATCATCGATCCGACGCTGCACCAATATACGCATCTCGGCGATTCCGGTTCGCAGACCGATCGCATGATCTACGATCCCAAGCTGGGCCCCAACGAAAGCAACGGGGCCTATTCGGGCAAACCCGACGACCGCTGGGCCTATACCTCCGATGTGCCATCCAACGACTTTCACGTTGCGGCGGCGCTGGCCGCCGCCTCGCGCCAGCTCGGCGAACTCGATCCGGCCTTGGCCGCCGAGGCTTTGGCGGCAGCGAAAGTGTTGTGGGCGAACCAGCAGAATCCGGGCGATCGGCTGAATAGGCCGGCGCAAGGCGATTGGAATGTCGGCATGCTGGAAGCTGGCTCGGTTTCGGCTACGGTGGAACTGGTACTCGCGACCAAGGGCGATCCGACCTACACCGCAAAGCTCAAGCAATTGCTGCCGACGATCACGCAATACTTCGGATGGCTGGGCGGTACGGCCGTGCGCGCCATTCCATACATGGATGAGGATTACCGCGCCGGGCTGGCCGCAGCGTTGAAAGCGGCCAAACCCAAGATGGACGCCGATCTTGCCAAGACTCCGTTCGGTGTGCCCGTTTTCATGGGGACTTGGGCGGGTGCGCCCCAGGTCGCCGCGTTCGGCTACGACATGTATCTCTTGCACAAGGCGTTCCCGGAAATCGTGGGGCCCGAATACACTCTCGCCGCGCTCGATTACATTTTGGGCCGCCATCCGGTGACCAATTTGTCGCTGGTGACGAGCGTGGGAACGGCCTCGAAGCTGATCATGTATGGCCACAACCGCGCGGATTATTCCTTCGTTCCCGGCGCCATGGTGCCGGGTGTGCTTGTCATCAAGCCAGATTTCCCGGAACAGAAAGTGGATTGGCCGTTCCTCTGGTTCGAGAACGAAGCCACGGTGGCGACGACCGCGGCCTACATCCTGACAGCCAACGCTGCGATCGCGGAGTTGAACGAAGCGCCGTAACGCGGGCGGCCCCGGAAGAACAAACGCCGCCGGATGCAAAACCGGCGGCGTTTTGTTGGAAGTTTGCGGCCGCAGCATTATTTTCTGAGAAGGAAACGCCGGCGCCGTTATTCAACCAATGGCCCTCCGATTCTCTACAGTCTCGGTGGTGTCGCTTCGCTCTTCTCACATGTTCCATACATCGCGATACCGCTCACGACCTCTGTCAGCTGGCCGTTTGTGCGATCGATCGTCCATGCCGTTCCGTGCCCAGTTCGACATTGGGTGCCGAAGGCGTATGCCACGCTCGAAACCTGTACGTATACGGTGCAGTCGCCATCGCTCATGACCGCGCCGTTGGTGAAGACGAGCAAGGCGGTGCCGTTGTTGTATCGCCATGTCACGGTGCGTCCATCGGATGCGATGATGAATTCCTCGACCCGAGGAGCGGTGTCACGCGTGTAGGTGCATCGCAGGGTAGTTTCCTCTGCATATGCGAGGGATGGGGCAGCGAAAAAAATTGCGAATAGCGCGCTCGACAACAATCTTGGCATGTTCATGTCGTGTCCTTCCTTTCCGACGGCCATCTCACCGCAGAGCAGAAATCATTTTGCAACCCATTCATATGAACACGTCCCGGGGTCAACGTTCGGGCCCCGCATCCTCAGATGTTTAGAGAATGGGATACGATGCCATATCGCAAATGCCGGCGGTGTTTCCCCGTTTGAGCCGGATGTAACCTCCGTTCGCCCCAACGCTCGCCCCAGGAATTCTGGACGATCCAATAATCTTGCGTGTAACCCACTACGAGCACGGCATGGTCGTGTTTGGGATTGGGATCGTCCGAGGAAAAGACACCGCCGGAGTAATTGTACAAACTCATTCCATCCACCACGGCCATCACGGGCTGGTGCGCCACCGCAGCTTCAAGAGCTTTGCAGTCGCCCGCCGGAAGATCTTTGTAAGCTTTGATTTTGATCGCGCCGCCGTTCACTTTGCACGCACCAGCTGTCGCCTGTGACAGGGTAGGCGTCCCGCGTGGCGGCGCCGTTCGCGATGATATATTGGAAGCCGGTTTCCAGCTGGCCTCCGCGGCAGCCTTGACCGCCATATGTAGACGCGCAATCGAGCAACTGCTGCTCGGAAATGGAAACCATGCCCTTCTTATGAATCGCATGAAGACTACCGACCGCTGACGCCGTCACATAAGCATAGTCGCCACCGCACGCTCCCTGGTCTCTCACCGCGGGAACGACGCCGCGCTCGACCCAGTTGATGCTGGCGGGAATTTTGATCGGCGCATGCGCTGCGATCAGACCACCTGTGAAGCACAACAACGTTGCCAACATTATACGAATGCGCATGGCCACCCCCGATGAACCGCTTAATCACGCAAATTCTCAATGGGTATTATAACTGCTTCGATGCGCTGCAGATAGAACGCGATCCGCGCACCGGCAACAAACAAGCTGATTGTTGAATTGCGAGACAATCTTAGAATGACTGCAATCGGCACAAATGCGGCCGTCAATGAACTTCCGCTTTTGGGCCGAACCTTGCCGTCTAGACTAAGACCATCGGCAATCTGGAAACTATCGCGGCAAGCGCGGCTGCTTCACTGCGCGCGTAACGGAAGCTGAACTGGGAGAGCGTCCATGTGGAAGAGAGAACTTCGCAGAGTGACTTATGCCGCGTTGTACGGCGTCGTAGGCGCGCTGATCGCGTTGCCCGCGGCCGGCGTGGCGCGCGCGCAGCCGCCATTGATTGTGGGAATGGATCACATTCCCATTGTGGTTTCCGACCTTGAAATCGCCGTGGCGGACTTTCACAGGATGGGCTTTGCGATCAAGCCCGGACGCCCGCATTCGGACGGCATTCGCAACGCGCATGTCAAATTTCCCGACGGGACCGAGCTCGAACTGATTACCGCGCCGCAAAGCGCCGATGCGCTGACTTCCGAATACCGCGCCAAACTCGCAACCGGCGAGGGGGCTGTTTATTTCGGCCTTTATGCTCCCGACCACACATCGCTCCTGACCAAGCTGAAGGAGCTTGGGACGTCTGTCCGACAGGATGGTGGCTTGCTGACATTTCCCGCCGCAGATCCGTTGCATCCCTTGTTCTTCGCCTTAGGGGAAAAATCGCCCACCGACAGGCCGGAGCATTTTGCCCATTCCAACACGGGAATACGGCTTTCGGGCTTGTGGGTGCGGAGAATCCCTCAACTTCTAAGCCTTATGCGGAATTTGGGATTTGCTCCTCGCAAGATATCGCCATGCGGGCCGATCAAGGGCGAGGTCCAGGCGGTGCGATTGCCCGAAGGCAACCTCTATCTAGTGCGAAACTGGCCCGCGAACGTCGCGGCGGCGCGGATCGAGGTTCGAAGTCTTGCGACGGCGCAAGATGTTCTTCGCAAGAACGGTTTGACGCCGCTTTCCTATCCGGCGTGCGACCGGCCTGCGATATGGCTTCCGCCCCGCGCGGCGCATGGTGTATGGCTGCAATTCGTTCAAGCGGAGACAAAGTGAAGGCAGCACTAGAAGATCCACGCCAGCGATCCTGTTAGAAAATGTAACCATCTGTGCGACCCACGCGAATACGTAACAACATAGCGGAGTGTCCGGCGTGATATTGCTTATGTTGTCCTATCTGGGCGGCGTTCTTACTATCGTCAGTCCCTGCATTCTGCCAGTGCTGCCTTTCGTCTTCGCGCGTGCCGACCAGCCATTTTTGCGCTCCGGCTTGCCACTCTTGGCCGGAATGGCGCTGACTTTCGCGGCAATTGCAACGCTTGCGGCGGTGGGCGGGAGCTGGGCTGTCCACGCCAACCAATACGGCCGAATCGCGGCGATGATCTTGCTCGCGTTCTTCGGGCTCACCTTATTATCGGATTCTCTGGCCGAACGTTTGACGCGGCCGCTGGTGATGCTTGGTGACCGGTTGAAGTCAATCGGCCGGCGGTGCAGACATCGGCGCTTCACTTCTTTTGGGCGTGGCGACCGGACTGCTTTGGTCGCCCTGCGCGGGACCGATTCTCGGCCTTATCTTGACTGGCGCGGCCATCAAGGGTGCGAGCGCCAATACGACATTTCTCTTGATCGCTTATGCGGCGGGCGCCGCAACCTCGCTTGCGGCCGCGCTGTTAATCGGCGGACGCGTCTTCTCGGCGATGAAGAGATCGCTCGGCGCGGGCGAGTGGATTCGACGCGGCCTTGGCGTCGCCGTTCTTCTCGGCGTGGCCGCGATTGCGTTCGGGCTCGACACCGGTATCCTCACGCGATTGTCGCTCGCCGGAACCGCCGGTATCGAGCAGAGTCTCGTCGACAAGGCTATGCCGACGCATTCCGCCAAATCTTATGCGCTGGCCGGAAGCGACCTTCCGGTGGAAGGCGTCATGCCGTCCTTGGCCGGCGCCACGACGTGGCTCAATTCACCGCCGCTGACCCCGCAACAATTGCGCGGCAAAGTCGTGCTCGTCGATTTCTGGACCTATTCCTGCATCAACTGCCTGCGATCGCTGCCTTATGTCGGCGCCTGGGCGCGCAAATACAAAGACCACGGCCTTGTCGTGATCGGCGTGCACGCGCCGGAATTTGCCTTCGAAAAAGACGTCGGCAATGTCGCGGCGCGCCGTGCGGGATTTGGGCGTGACCTATCCTATCGCGTTGGATAACGATCTGAAAATCTGGCAGGCCTTCAACAACGAGTACTGGCCCGCGCATTACTTCATCGACGCGCAAGGGCGAATCCGCCATCACCATTTCGGTGAAGGCGGATATGACAATTCCGAACGCGTTATCCAGAAACTGCTGAAGGAAGCGGGCTACCGCAATGTCCCGAGTACAATCGTCAACCCGCAAGCGCGCGGCGCGCAAGCGCCTGCGGACAACGGCGCGATGCAGTCGCCGGAAACCTATATCGGCTATGCACGCGGCGAAAATTTTGTCTCGGGCGCAGTGGAAGAGGATTTGCCGCACATCTACGCCACGCCCCGCGCGCTGGAGGGTAATCAGTGGGGGCTGATCGGCCGCTGGACCATCGGCCGGGAGAATGCAGTTCTCGATCGGGCGCCGGGAAAAATTGTCTTTCGCTTTCATGCGCGCGATGTGCATCTCGTTCTTGGAGCTGGTGGCAAGCCCGTTCGTTTTCGCATCACGATCGATGGCGTCGCGCCGGGCGCCGCGCACGGCAGCGACAGCAATGCGCAAGGCGAGGGGATTGTGACCGAGCAACGGCTTTATCAGCTTGTCCGGCAAAGCGGCGCCATTACGGACCGAACATTTACGATCGAGTTTCTGGACCCCGGCGTTCAAGCCTTTTCGTTTACCTTCGGCTAGCCGCCGTTTTCTTGCTGGTCCAGCCAGTCGGAAAGTACAGGCGTCGCCCGGGGAGCGTGGGGTCGGAACAAAAACATCTCGGTCAATGAGACATGCAAGGGCCTATTCGAGGAAATTGCCGCCACAATCCCGCTTTGTCTACAGAGGAAACGGAACGAACGCCTTCAAGCGAGCCGCGCCGCGAGACGACGGTACATATAGAGTGTGAGGCGCTCAGCGGGCTCAACGACGATGCAGGGCGTCCGGGAACCTGCGCGCGATCTGCCTCCAATCCAACCTCACCATCCAGCCCGGTCCTTGAAAACGCAAACCGCGCGAAAATATGATCACGGCGTCTGACGGAGGAACGCGTATGTCAAAGGTCCGCGTCGCAGCTTTCGGCATCTCGGTGGATGGCCATGGCGCCGGCCCCGATCAACGCCTCGACGCGCCGATCGGCCAGGGCGGTGAGCAGCTGATGCAGTGGTTCTTTCCGACCCGCACATTTCAGTGCAGGATCAATGGGCAGCAGGACGGCGAAACCGGCGTCGATGATGACTTCGCTGCGCGCAGCTTTGAGAATGTCGGCGCCTGGATCATAGGGCGCAACATGTTCGGCCCGGTGCGCGGCCTATGGCCCGGCGAAAGACCAGACGAATGGAAAGGCTGGTGGGGTCCTAATCCTCCGTTCCACATGCCTGTTTTCGTTCTGACTCATCAGCCGCGTGTATCGCTGGAGATGAGGGCGGGACGGTCTTCCACTTCGTCAACGACCGGATCGAGGCGGTGCTCGAACTTGCGCGGCAGGCGGCGGGCGGAGAGGATATTCGCATCGGCGGCGGGGTCGCCACCGTGCGCGCCTATTTGAAGGCGGGGCTGATCGACGAACTGCACCTCGCCATAGCGCCCGTGCTGCTGGGTTCGGGGGAACATCTGATGTCGGGTATCGATCTGCCGGCGTTGGGCTATCGCGTCCAAGGCCACGCGCGATCGGATGCGGCCACGCACCTGACCGTCCGGCGAAATTAGATATGGCGATACGAGCGGGGCGCTTCGTGACAGCAATCAGTTATGAAACCGCGGTGAAGCTGGTAAAGCAATTGCTTCCAAAGATTCCTAGTGCCGCGACCGTTTCCTACTGTGACGGCGGCGGACTGTTTTCGCCCTGATTGTTGCCCGGCGGCGGAGGAGGCGGTGGGCCGTAATAGTCACCGCGACCACGCCAGCGCGGCCGGTAGCCCTCGTCCGGCTGCTGTACAGCGTTGCCTTTGGCGGTCATGCACTGGGCATAGGCAATATCGTATTGGCGCTGAATTCCGCCCTGCGCGTAGGCCGACTGATTGGAACCAGCCGCCGTACCGACAACACCTCCGGCGGCCGCGCCGACGCCCGCGCCATGTCCGCCCCCGACAGCCGCTCCAAGGGCCGCCCCCAATCCGGCACCGATGATCGTCGAAAGAATGGCGTGATCGTTGGCGTTTTCTGCCCGGCCGGCAACGCGCCCATTGGCAAAATCGCGGCAAGCTGCATCGTCCTGCTGGAAATCCGCCCAGGGCTTTCCTTTGCCGGGCATTACCGGAACGTTGGGTCCCATGGGTTGGGTGACGCACCCTTCGAGCATCATCAATGCGATGACGCTGGCCGCGATTGCTTTCCTGTTCATCCGATAATCTCCACTTCGCCTTGGCTTGAACGTTCTTGCACAGATAACCCGTCGGATTTCATTCAATAGGCCCTTTCGGGATATCCCTAGATGAAATCTGGTTCATGTGCGCGCCGACCGGAGCATGGAACGGAGAACTTTGCGGTCGGCTCCCTGGTCGCTCAGTCAACGGAAGTCGGCCACACATCATGCAATCGCAAGATAGGCGAGCGTTTGAGGGCTGCTCATGCTTTGGATTTGTGTTGTGGTGAATGCATCGAGCTGTGCTGTGGACATCGAATGAAGTGCTGTCACGGACAATTGGTCAATTTGCGCCGCGGTAAGGCCTGGAATCTGTGATGCTGTGAGATCTCCAATCTGCGTTGCCGTAAGTCCGCGGATGACGGTCGTTGCCAGCGCGCCGAGCTGGGTGCTTGTGAGGGAACCCAATTGTGTCGAGGAAAACTCTGCAAGTGTCGCGTTGCCGAGGCTGGCCATCTGGGTGGTGGTAAGCCCGTGAAGTTGTGTGGCAGTCAGGGCGTCGATCATCGTCGTGTCGAGTTTGGCGAGATTGGTTGCAGATAAAGCGCCAAACTGGCTTGCGCTTAGTTGGGAAAGCTGGCCATTGCTGAACTTGGCGAAGTTCGTGCTGTTGAGTGAAGCCAGCTGTGTGGCGGTCAGCCCCGCGATTTGCGTTGTGTCGAGCGCGGCCATTTGGGAGGCGGTGAGTGCTGCCAATTTGCCGGCGGAGAGCGAGCCAAGCTGGCTTGCTGTCAGACCCGGGAGTTGGGTTGCAACATTGATGGCCTCGATTCTGGTCGTTGTCAGCGCGCCGAGCTGGGTGCTGGTGAGGAAACCCAATTGTGTCGAGGAAAATTCTGCAAGTGTCGCGGTGCCGAGGCTGCTCATCTGGCTGGTGGTCAGTCCCTGAAGTTGCGTGGCAGACAGCGCATTGATCACCGTGCTGTCCAGCTTGGCGAGGTTGCTCGAAGACAAAGCGCCAAGCTGTGTGGCGCTGAGATGGGAAAGCTGATCATTGTTGAACTTGGCGAAGTTCGTGCTGTTGAGCGAAGCCAGCTGTATGGTGGTCAGCCCTGCGATTTGCGTTGTGTCGAGTGCGGTGATCTGGGTTGCGGTGAGCGCCGCTAGTTTGCTGGCGGAGAGCGAACCAAGCTGGGTTGCTGTCAGACCCGGCAATTGGCTCGCAGCACTGATGGCCTCGATTCTGGTCGTTGTCAGGGTGCCGAGTTGGGTGCTGGTGAGGAAACCCAACTGTGTCGAGGAAAATGCTGTCAACGTCGCGTTGCTGAGACTGCTCATCTGGCTAGTGGTCAGCCCCTGAAGTTGTGAGCCAGTGAAGGCATTGATCGCCGCGCTGTCCAGTTTGGCGAGGTTGGTGGTCGACAAAGCGCCAAGCTGCGTCGCGCTGAGATTGGAAAGCTGGCCATCGCTGAACTTTGCCAAGGTCGTGCTGTTGAGCGAAGACAGCTGTGTGGTGGTTAGCCCTGCGATTTGCGTTGTATCGAACGCGGTGATCTGGGAGACGGTGAGGCTCGCCAGACCACTATTGCTGATTGCCCCAATGTCGCTTTCGCTGATCGACGGAATGAGAGTGACATCGATTTTGTCAAGTTGCGTGATCGAAAGAGCCCTAAACTGCATATCATTGAGAACCCCAAGCTGATCCGCGTCGAAAACCAAGGACGGCGAGAATTTCGGTATTTGTGTAGGCGTAAGGGCACGGACCTGCGACGAAGAGAGCGCCACGAGCTGGCTTGCACTGATGACCGCAATACCGCTGCTGTTGATTGCCGCAACCTGGGTCGCACTAAGGGACGCAATGTCGGACGCCGCCAGGCCCTGAATTACAGTAGCCGGTAAACTCGAGATTTGGGCTGGCGAGAGAAGCGATATCCGCATAGCGCGGCAACTCCGGCATTCGCTGTATCGGTTCCAACCAATGCGGGCCAGCTTTCTGAACCCAGTGGATCCATGTCGATCCTACGGTTGCCACATTTACAAAGCGTTAAGCATAAATTGCTCTGTGCCATGGCGTTCTTGCAATTACGCAGGGCCCAAGGGTACGAGACAATCCGGCCTATCGAGTGCGGCGTGGCCGCGCCTAACAGGTTGCGAATAGCGCAAAGGCGAGCTCGTCGGAACGGCCCGATAGCGGACTTCGGAAATTGCTGACACCAACGCGTGTCCCGCTGCGAAAGCAACGGAACGTGCGGGGCAAATAACGCAGCAGCAGTATTTCGCCCTTTATCGGGCGGTCGTGGTTCGCAAATCGTCCATTGTTGCCGTTCAGGCTGTAGCTGATTTGCTGGGTTCCGGCCCCATTTCTCGTGTGCGTCAAAATGACCAGCCCCGATGTGAGGCGCCTACACCAATTCTAAAGGGGGGCAATGTCAGCCTGAACAAAATTGGTGTGGGCGTATTGCGCAATCTCATTGCGAAGCACCAACCCCTCATCGGAAGCCGCCGCCGTCGGCATGTCGAAAGGCGTAAATGACGATGATGCTCCGTCTACAGACCACGCCGCTCGTGCTGCGCATCGTCGTTCTCGTGGCGGCCCTGATCCTGCCGGCCGCCGCGGTCTTCCCCTATCTGTTCGGCCTCGCATCTCCCGCCGATTTCCTGCAACACCGAGCCATTATCGCGATTGTCTTTGCCGTTTGCACGCCGCTTGCCGTCCTTGCTTTGGCATCCGTTGCTCTTTCGGCCAAGGATTCGGATGCCCAACTGGCAGGCCTCAGCAAGATGATGTCCATCGTCGAATACAAGCCCGACGGCACAATCATCACAGCCAACCCAAACTTTTTGACACTATTCGCCAACACGCTCGCCAACATGGTCGGTCGCCATCACAGCATCTTCGTGACCAAGGAATATGCCGAGACCACCGAATATCGCGGCTTCTGGCCGAAGCTCGCCGGCGGCGAAAGCGTGGCTCAGAAGTTCAAACGCAAGCGCGCGGACGGCAGCCCCTTCTGGATCCAAACCAACTACGTTCCGATCCTGAATCTATGGGGTAAGCCCTATAAGGTCGTGAACTTCATGGGCGATATCACGGCTATGGAGCAAGAGCGCGAAGCGCAGATGGAGGAGCAAGTCCGCGTTGTGGAGGCTCTTGCAGCCGGTCTCAAGCTGTTGTCCGAGGGCAAATTGACGGCACGGATTGAGGATACATTCTCAGGTCAATACGAGAAGCTGAAAATAGACTTCAATACCGCATTGGCACGTCTCCAGGATACGATGAAATCGGTGTTGTCGACCTCCGGTACCATCAGCACCGGCGCTGCCGAAATCTGCCAGGCGGCCGATGATCTATCCCGCCGGACGGAACAGCAGGCAGCCAGCCTGGAAGAAACCGCGGCGGCGCTGGAAGAGATTACCGCAACAGTCAAGAAGACGGCCGAAAATGCCAAAGGCGCAAGCGCCGGCATGGTGACCGCCAAGTCGACGGCCGAAGAAGGCGGACAGGTGGTCGAGACGGCCATCAAGGCCATGGACGAAATTGAGCAGTCGTCAAAGCAGATCACCGATATTATCGGCGTGATCGACGAGATCGCTTTCCAGACCAATCTACTGGCCCTCAATGCCGGTGTCGAAGCGGCGCGTGCGGGCGAAGCGGGAAGAGGTTTTGCCGTCGTCGCAAGCGAAGTCCGCGCGCTGGCGCAACGTGCGGGCGAGGCTGCCAAGCAGATCAGAACGTTGATCAAGGCATCGAGCGAACATGTCAGCGCGGGTGTCAAGTTTGTCGGCGAGTCCGGGCAGGCGCTTCGGCGCATCGTCGGTCAGGTGGTCGAGGTCAATTCACTGGTCACGGAAATGGCACAGGCTGCCCAGCAGCAATCCACTGGCATCGAAGAGGTCAATATTGCCGTGGGCCAAATGGACCAGGTGACGCAGCAAAACGCGGCGATGGTCGAAGAAAGCACGGCGGCTTCGCGGAATCTGGCCTCCGAAACGCAATCGCTGACGGCGCTTGTCGGATTTTTCTCGGTTGCGCAGGATGCGTCGCGGCCATCCAAAACGAAGCTGCAGTTGGTTTCCGATCGCCAACCGGTCCGCACAACGGGCTGACGGCCTCTAGCAGAAGCGGGCCAATCGATACACAAAAGGACGCAGCCCCTTCGCCTGACATCGACTGTCACACAACTTAGCGTATCCCGATCAATTGGCTTGGCGCAGCTTCGGCCGAGTTCACTGCCAACACTGTGCGCGGCTTGGCATAATCTGCGCGCAACGCGCGCATAAAATGCAGCATCGCTCGTATACCCAATCGAAATATCTCCGGGCCTTAACTCGCGTTCTACGATCGGTGTAGGCGTTTCTGACAAAGCAGAGAGCCGTGTGATGAGATTCAAGGATTTGTCCGTCAGCACGAAAGTGTCGGCGGTAATGGCGTGCCTGCTAATGGCCGCCATCGGGTTCGGCCTATTTTCCTTCGTGCAGCTCTCTCAGGTAAATTCGAATGCCACGGACATGCGTGACAAATGGTTGCCGGGCACGCGTACGCTTGGCGATCTGCGCTACGCCGTTACCCGCTTTCGCTCGTCCGAAGGATCGTTTCTGTTAAGCACCAGCGAGAGTCAACAAATCAAACAAATGAAGCGGGTGAACGCGATGGCGGCCGACGTCGCCGACGCGTTGCGCAAATACCGGCCTTTGGCGAATACGCAGAGGGAGCGCGAACTGACATCGCGAATTTCGGTCGCTTGGTCGGTCTATCGGCCGATGCTCGACACCGCGGTGGAGCTCGGCAAATCAAAGAACCACGACGCCGCCTCCGCTTACTACATGGGCCCCATGAGGGATGCATTCGACAAGCTCAATAACGCGATCAATGCCGATATCGCATTCAACAACGATGGCGGGATTGCATCCGGAGACGAGAGCCAGCGGACTTATTCTTTTTCGCTCATTTTGGTGTTTTTGGCGATCGGCATCGTTGCGCTGTTTTGCATTTGTGCACGTGGCGTGCTGATCAGGTCGGTCTCTGCGCCGTTGATTGAAATGACCGGTGCAATGGGCGAGCTGGCCGCAGGAAACCTCGGTGCCCATGTGCCGCACGCCGACCAGAAAGACGAGATCGGTTTGCTGGCCGAAGCAATGACCGGCTTCAAAAATCAATTGGCTTCCGCCGAGCACTCCAAGGGGGAGCAGACCAGGACGATCGTCGACAGCATAGGCATGGGGTTGGCGGCACTCAACAAAGGCGATCTCACCCATCGCGTGACCGCGGAACTCACCGGCCCATTTGCGAAGTTGAAAGAAGACTTCAACGGCGCGATGGCACACCTGCAAGAAACTATGAAGAACGTGTTGGCCAGTATCGGCAGCATATCTACCGGGGCCGGCGAGATTTCGCAGGCGGCAGACGACCTGTCGCGGCGTACCGAGCAGCAGGCCGCCAGCCTGGAAGAAACGGCCGCCGCGCTGGAACAGATTACTGCCACGGTGAAAAAAACTGCGACGAACGCCATTGACGCCAATAGTAGCGTGGTGACCGCCAAGACCGCCGCCGAAGCTGGCGGACGGGTGGTCGACACCGCAATCAAAGCCATGGACAAGATCGAACAGTCCTCAAAACAGATTACGGAAATCATCGGTGTGATTGACGAGATTGCCTTCCAGACCAACCTTCTCGCGCTGAACGCCGGCGTCGAGGCGGCGCGGGCCGGAGATGCCGGCAAGGGCTTCGCCGTCGTGGCAAGTGAAGTGCGCGCTTTGGCGCAGCGTTCGAGCGAAGCCGCCAAGGAGATCAAGACGCTGATCAAAACGTCGACCGAGCATGTCGGTGCCGGCGTGAAATTCGTGGGCGAATCCGGTCAAGCCCTGAAGCGCATCGTCGATCAAGTGGTCCAGATCAATTCGTTGGTTACCGAAATGGCGCAAGCCTCGCAACAGCAATCCACCGGCATCGGGGAAGTGAGCGTCGCTATCAACCAGATGGATCAGGTAACGCAGCAGAACGCCGCCATGGTCGAAGAGAGCACGGCGGCCTCGCGAAAACTCGCAAGCGAGACAAACTTGCTTTCGGAACTCGTGAGGGTCTTCACGATCGGCGACTCAAAGCAAACATCGCATTCAGCTCCCGCAAATCGCCCGACCTCCAAACCCGCGTCGCAGGTCCCGACATCTGCGCAGTACAGCCCTCCATCGCACAACCGTGCCGCCTGAACCTGGAATTGGCGTCAAGAGCCCTCTGCGAGAGAAACGGAACGTCCAGGGCGGTATCCGCGGCAATTTTTTGGCGTGAGGCCAATCCGTCGGATTGGTATGAACTCGAGAACGCTGTAGAGTCTTCATGCGAGAATTCTCGACACATCCCTATCACGGCTCCGTATATGGTTGACATTGTTACGACGTTCGATCCACATCGTTTCCACACCACCGTTTCCTTTTACGCGCGCTATCGGCTTGCCTATCCGAAGGTCTTGATCGCGCGGGTCATTGCCATGACCGGCCTTAAACCAGGCGACCCGGTTCTGGATTTGGGTTGCGGCCCCGGCTTGTTGGCGATTCCGTTTGCTCAGGCAGGAATGCGGGTTACGGCGATGGACCCGGAGCCTGCCATGCTGGAGGCGGCAAAAGACGCGGCGCGTGAAGCCGGCGTCGATCTGGATTTGCGCCTGGGAAGTTCCTACGACCTCACCGACGAGCTCGGGCCGCTGAAGCTGGTGACGATGGGCCGCTCTTTCCATTGGATGGATCGCGTGCAAACAGCGCTGCGTTTGGACCAGTTGGTGGCGCCGGGGGGTGCGTTGGCTCTGTTCAGCGACGCCCACCCCCGGACTGCCGAAAACCGCTGGCATCGCAAGCTGGACGAGATCGGCGAACGCTATAGCGGGGCGAACTCCACGCACCGCGTAGCGCGGGAGAACCTCGAATATCGCTCGCATGAATCGATCCTTCTCGATTCGCCGTTTGACATGCTGGAGAGTGCCGGCGTGATCGTCGAGCGAACCATCACCGACGATGAGATTGTAGGCTTGGCTTTCTCGCGGTCCGATACGGCGCATCAAATGCTTGGCGACCAGGTGGGCGCGTTCGAAGCCGAGCTCCGCAATGAATTGACTGTGTTGTCACCGGACGGCCGCCACCACGAGATCGCGGACATGCGCGCCCTAATCGCGCGGCGACCGAAGGAATGACCAAGCAATGCGTCGCATCGTGATGGCGGCAAACGCGCCATTTGCGGAAACTCACCGTGAAGCGCTACGCTCGCCCCAGAAATGCATTCGGGCGCGGGGGAAAGCGGCATGAGCGATCGGCCAGGGGTGGAATTGTCTCCAGGCGGGTCCAATTCCCGTGAGGCAATCAAGCAGCGGATCGCTAGCGGACGGATCGGCTGGGCAGCGCCGCTAATCGTATTGATGAGCCGAAGCGTCTTCTTGATCCTTGCACAGGGACTTGTCGCTTGCGTCTATCTATGGCGCGGCAATCCTTCGCCTTGGAATGCGGCGGCGCCGTGGTGGTCGGTGTTCGGAACGTTGGCGGATATCGGCTGCCTCTCCCTCATGTTCTGGTTCACACATCGCGAAGGCATCCGCTTGCGCGATCTCATCGGCCGGCTGCGCTTGGGGCGCGATGTCTTTCTCGGATTGGCGTGTATGGCTGTGATGGCCCTCGCCGTCATGCTTCCGTTTCAGATCGTTTGCAAACTTGTTTTCGGCACGCCCTATCCGCCGATGTATCCGGGCCTGCTTGGGGCGCGGTCGTTGCCGCTATGGGGTGCAATATATAGCGTCGTCATCTGGCCGCTGATTTGGTCGCCCACCGAGGAAATGACGTACCAAGGCTTCGTCCTGGCGCGCCTCGATGCACTGTTCAAGCAGCGCTGGATTGCCGTAGTACTTGTGGCATTCTGGTGGGCGCTACAGCATGCTTTCCTGCCGCTCATTCTGGATTGGCACTATGTGCTGTGGCGTTTTTTGTTTTTCCTGCCGGGGGTAACCGCCTTTGCGCTGCTCTATTTGTGGCTTCGCCGTCTTTCCCCCTTAATTTTTGGTCACTGGCCGATGGATGTTTTCGGGGTGATCTCGACCTTGAAGATGTGAAGAAAAAGGGTAGAACCCCGCCTTCATGACAACGTCATTTGCCGCTCGCTTGCCGGCAGCAATGATGCTGCGCAACGTTGCACAGGCAATGTGCGGCTTCGGTAGAAATTCGTTATGGTCCGCTGCAATCCACGGTCCGTTGGAGTACGCTGGCCTAATGTCTGCTTGAAAGGGCTCAAACTTTGGTCTCCGCCGATCTCGCCACGGTGCTTGCGATATTCGGCGTTGCGCTGATCGCCATCACATTCCACGAAGCAGCCCATGCCTATGTGGCCTGGGCTTGCGGCGACGATACAGCCAAGCGCATGGGCCGGGCTTCGTTCAACCCCATCAGGCATATCGATCTGTTCGGTACGATTCTGCTGCCGGCGCTATTGTACGTTCTGCATTCTCCGTTTCTGTTCGGCTGGGCCAAACCCGTTCCCGTCAATTGGTCTCGGCTAAGGCATTTTCGGCGCGACATGATGCTGGTTGCCGCAGCCGGGCCCGTCGCGAACTTCGTCCTCTCTGCGATTTCGGGATTGATCATTCTGGGCATCGCCAGGCTCGGTCTTCCGCTTCCCGCATGGCTGACAACGGCGTTGCAGGCTTCGGTGGTGCTCAACCTGTTGCTGGGCGCCTTCAATCTTATCCCGATCCCGCCGCTCGACGGCAGCAAAGTTCTGGCCGGGTTTCTGCCGGAAAAATTGGCGCAGCGCTTTTTGGGCCTCAGGCGTCCTTCAAAGGTGGAATCGAGTCCGGCGTCCATTATCCGCAGCCCCGAGTGGTATGGCACGAGCTACGGTCAAGAATCCAAAAAAGGCTGAATCCAAGAAGCTATCGGAAACGCCGGTACCATCTCATCACCAGTTGCTCGCAAGTTACCGCCGTTTGCGCGCGGGTTTCAGCATGGCGCCGATCTTTTTCGCATCGCCCTCAGTCGCAGGATTGTAAACCACCATGGTGAGATCCGGCCGTCCGTCGACCGCGAAAGCGGAATACTCAAAAGCGATCGGCCCCAGAACCGCGTGGCGAATGCGCTTGACGGCTTCGCCATGGCCCCCTTGCACATCATGGACGCGCCACATCGCCTTAAATTCGGGGCTGAGCCGGCACAGTTCATCGACCAAGGGCTCGACTTCTGCGGCGGCGCCCGCGCGCATCGCATCCACGCGGAACCCGCCGACAACGAACCGCGCCACGCTTTCCCAATCATATTGGGCGGCGCGGAAGCGCGGATCGAGAAAAATGAATCGCAGGATATTGCGTTGTTCCGGCGGCAGCGATGCGTAATCGATCAGCATTACGGTCGCCGCCCGGTTCCAGGCGACGACGTCCCAAATTGCCGTCCGGATGAGCGCCGGACTGGGATCGAGCGCATCCAGGACGCGCTGCAGGCGCAGCGTCACGCCTTCGTTCTTGCGGTAGCGCGCTTCGGGCGGACGGCCTAGGCCGAGCAAAAAAAGGTGCTCGCGTTCGACATCGGTCAACATCAGCGCATGCGCGATGCGATCGAGCACGTCGGCAGAGGGCGCGCCGCCGCGCCCCTGTTCCAGCCAGGTGTACCAAGTCGGGCTGATATTGGCGCGCTGGGCAACTTCCTCGCGGCGCAGACCGGGCGTGCGACGCTTCGCCGGCAAACCGAACGCCGCCGGATCGAGCTTGGCCCGGCGGCTCTTCAGATAGGCCCCGAGATGGTGTTCGTGGGATAGGCGCTGATCCATCCTGTTACCCATTATACCATGATAATGTCACTACTTTACCAGAATACGCGGAACGCCCAGATTTGTCTTCAACAAGATTTGGAGATTTGGCTCATGCGTGTGTTTGTCACCGGCGCGACCGGGTTTATCGGCATTCAAGTCGTGCACGAATTGATCGCGGCGGGCCATCAGGTGATCGGCCTCAGCCGGTCGGACGACAAAGCGGGGGCGCTGATTTCGGCCGGCGCCGAAGTGCATCGCGGATCGCTTGAGGATCTGGAAAGCCTGAAGCAAGGTGCGGCGCGATCGGATGGCGTCATCCATTTGGCGTTCAATCACGACTTCACGAAATTCGCCACGAATTGCGAAGATGACCGGCGCGCTATCCGCGCACTCGGTGGCGCACTCGCCGGTTCCGACCGGCCGTTGATCGTGACCTCCGGGACCGGGATCGCCAATACCGTGCCGGGTCAGCCGGCCATGGAAGATGGCGCGGTTATCGGCTCAAACGTGATTCCCCGCGCCGCCTCGGAAGAGGCTGCTGCTGCCGTCGCCGCGGAGGGGGGCAATGTGTCGGTGATGCGCCTTCCGCAAGTTCACGACACGCGCAGGCAGGGCCTTATTACGCAAGCGATCATGATCGCGCGGGAAAAAGGCGTCTGCGCTTATATAGGCGATGGACGCAACCGTTGGCCTGCGGCGCATGTTCTCGACACGGCGCGCCTCTACCGGCTGGCGCTCGAAAAAGCGGAACGCGGCGCGAAATATCACGCCGTCGCAGAGGAAGGCGTGCCGCTTAAGGATATCGCCGAGACGATCGGTCGGCGCCTGAAGCTGCCGGTGAAATCCGTCGCCGGAGAAGAGGCGCAAGCCTATTTTGGCTGGCTTGCCATGTTCGCCGGACGAGACAGCCCCGCCTCCAGTGCGCAGACGCGGAAAAAACTGGGCTGGCAGCCCACCGGGCCCGGACTGATCGCCGACCTCGAACGGTTGGAGGTTTCCGAGAACTGAAGCGCGGAGAGTGTCGTTTTGGTTTCGAAGTTCGCGATGGATGCTGATATCGGTGATATCGCGAACTTCGAAACCACGACACTAGGACGGCGACGGATGGACCCAATTGTCAAGGCACTCGTGCCGGGTGACAACGCATGGACGTTTCTCGACGGCAGTCAGCGATCTGCCGTGAATCTGCGCTCGGCGTTTGTCGGTCTCGGCTGCTACCGCCCCGGCTGGAAATGGTCGGAGCATGTCGGCCGCCAAACGGGGGCAGCATCTGAGGCTCACATGGGTTACATAATCTCTGGAAAGATGTGTGTTCAGGCATCGGGCGGTGCTGAGGCCCAAATCGGCCCTGGCGAGGCCTTTGAAGTCCTGCCAGGTCACGATGCTTGGGTCGTTGGCGATGAGCCTTGCATCGCATTGGATTTTGGAAAAATTCCACTCTAGTTGTTGCAGCTTGCACAGCTGCATCGACTGGCATGTCCTCCGTGTTCCCGCCCTGTGCTATAATCGCCGCCAATGGGGGGACAATCATGAACCGGTTTATGCTCATCCTCGCCGGGGCGTTGCTGATCGTTCCGGCACTGGGGGAAAAGGTCAGTATCGTCCGGCTTCCGGATTACGATCGAGACAATGTCCGCTGGCTGCACCAAAAACTCGCTGACATATACACCGGCGATGTGCGTCTGCGTCTTGTCGTGACACCAAGCTTTGCTCCGCTCTGGGCGGTGGCACTCAAACGCGCCGGGAACGCTTGGCGCGTGACCTATAGCAATCCGTTGATGAATCTTCCGGAGCCCGGCTCCGACAAGCCTCCGCTCAACGAATTGAAATGCGACGCGCCCATCGATGCCGCGCTGGCCGAGCGCCTTGCGCGTGTCTGGGATCGCATGTTGACGAACTATATCCCCCTTCAGCCTGACGATTATGGCGAAGGCGGAGTGGCTTACGCGTTTGCCTCAGGCGATCGTACCGCCGAAAAGCGCGCCGATCTTCGCTTGCCGAAGGACAACACACCGCTTGCTATCTTCGCTTCGCTCGGCGGCGACTTGGCCACCTATTGCGCCTCGGCACGCCATTGGTTTTGGGCGCCCGCCACATGGTGGAACGGCAGGCTGATGGACGAAAAGCTCGACAAGCTCGACGCTGTACTGAAAGGCACCAAGCCCGCCAAGTTGGAGGAGAATCCCAATCATGGGTTCTGGATATTTCCTGACGAAGACCATTTGGACCCGCTGACGCCGCCAAAATTGGCCGCCGCCCGCGGCGACAAAGAGGCCGTTATCGAGCAGATGGTCTTCAAGGATGCGTTCGCTGCCAATGTTCGCGCCCGCGTGCGGATGGACATTCTGCCAGGCTTTTCGGAGATCACGTCGTATATCACGGAAGACAAGGGCCATTACAGGCTTGTCAGCTTGTGGTCGCAGACGCCGATTATAATGATCGTTTATCCGCCGATCCACCGCCGCGGTGTTCCGCCCGATCCGCCAATCGACCCGCGCAAAGTGAAATTGGTGCGCGACGCCATCGATCTTCCGCCTGCTCTAGCCAGAGAGATCATTGCCGATTGGAAGGACGCCTTGGTTTGGGCCGTGCCCACCACACGCGGTCATCTGGGCTCCGATGGCACAAGTTTTTACTTCTCGATGGAGGATACCTCCGCTGCCTATGCGGGCTTTACCAGATCGTCGGATGGATTGCCGGTCCTCGATGCCCTTGAGGCGCTCGCAATGGACATGGCGATCT
>CAWGHR010000072.1:0-14655 GCA_963822275.1 uncultured Alphaproteobacteria bacterium | reverse complement strand
TCTCGAGAAACAACAAAATCAAATCTGGTTCGGGTTGCGCCAGGGCGGTTTGCCCAACGCGCGGCTGCAAGCAGCCTGGAATAAGCACGGCGAAGCAGCTTTCAGCTTTGAAATTCTGGAAGAGGTGAAAGACGACAATGCGCAGCTGATACCTTCGCTGCTGAAGGAACGCGAACAGCATTGGCGCGCGGCCTTGGGCGCAAGCAGAGTGTTTGGCTAAGCAAACTCGTCCTCTGCCAACCCCGTGGGCTGTCGCAGATTTCACTCAAATTGGCCGGGATGAGCTCGTAGCCAATTGTCCGGCGCACATGGGTCATCGTGCCAAATTCTATCCAATTTTGCTTTGTAGGAGAGTTCCGACTCATCAGGTCCCCGTGCTGGAGGCAAAGGCGGGATCACCCACGGGCAGGACGGCCCGCTTTTCGTCTTGATATTGCTTGCCGACTGGATACGGAAAATCGGGCTTTAAGTCACTGAATTCTGTCGGGCGTCCAAGTGATCCCAATAGTGTCGCGTTGACCACAGAGCGGACTGATGATGGTTCTGTCGCACGCTTAAGATCGGCAATTTTTGGATTGTCATAGTAGCCGCTAAATTCAATTGCACTTTCCACACATCTGATGTCGTACAAATTTGACGACTCAAATCCCACCTTCACTCGGGCCCTGATCTGTACGAGTTTGCCGTAATATTTGCCGGGATGACGCGATAGTTCGCAGACGGTTGTGTGCAAGGGTTCAGGCTTCGGCGGCACGGGCTTTGGCGGTGGCGAACAGGACGCGAGGACCAGCATCGCTGCTATCGCAAGACAAGAAGTTGACGTGCGTTGTGCCATCGCATCCATCAATTAGCGAAGAGCTACGCCCGAGTTTCGATCTTCACGCGCCCTTCCGCCAGCAACTTTAGGGCCGCGGGATAAAGTTTGTGTTCTTCCACGAGAACGCGCGCGGCGAGCATCTCGGGCGTGTCACCCGGCATAACCGGTACCCGGGTCTGCGCAACGATCGGGCCGGCATCGAGTTCCGGCACGACAAAATGAACCGTACAACCGGAGAATTTCTCGCCCGCTTCGATAACGCGTTCGTGCACATGCACGCCTTTGTAGGCGGGCAGCAGCGAGGGATGGATGTTCAGCAAATGCCCTTCCCATTTGCGCGCAAACCAATCCGACAGAATGCGCATGAAACCGGCGAGGCAGACAATCTCGATGTCGGCTTCGTTTAACGCCGCGTCGATGGCGGCATCGAATGCTTGGCGTGAAGGAAAAGACTTGTGTGGAATGACCTTGGTGGCGACGCCCGCTTTGGCCGCATGCACCAGGCCTTCCGCAGTTTCGACATTGGAGATCACCAGAACGATCTCGGCGGGGAATGCCGGATCGGCGGACGCAGCAATCAGCGCGCCCATGTTGCTGCCGCGGCCGGAAATAAGAATGGCCGTGCGCGCTCTCACAGCTCCAGCTTTCCCTTGTACCGCACTTTCGCTTCGCCATGGCCTGGAACCACCTGCCGATGCCTGAGCGCCTTGTCGCCGCAAGCTGGAAGGCCTCGATCACCCTGCCCGAGGATTTCTCGCTCGACGATCGCCACCAATCCGATTCCGCAGTTGAAGGTGCGCAGCATCTCGCGCTTCGGCGATGCAAGCCGACTTCGCCAGCCAGCCGAACACGGGCGGCGGCGTCCAGCACTCCAAATCGATCTCGGCGTCCAAACCGTGGGGCAGCGCGCGCGGCGTGTTCTCGGTGATGCCGCCGCCGGTGATGTGCGCGAAACCCTTGACACCTCCGGCGTGGAGCGCCGCCAGCAGCGCATTTCACGTAAAGCCGTGTCGGCGTCAGCAATGCATCGCCCAGCGAGAGTTGCCGGCGCGTAAGGAGCGGGCGCATCGTAAGCAAGTCCGCTTTGCTCCACGACGCGGCGCACGAGCGAATAAGCCGTTCGAATGCACGCCGGAAGACGCCACGCCGATCAATACGTCTCCCGCACGCATCTCCGTGGTTTTCGGTAAGATCGAGCCGCGCTCCACGGCGCCGACGGAAAACCCCGCCAGATCGAAATCGCCCTTTGGCATAGAGGCCGGGCATTTCGGCCGTTTCGCCGCCGATCAACGCGCAACCGCTTTCCCTGCAGGCGCGCGCAATACTTTCGATGACCGCCGCGGCATCGTCCACGTTCAGCTTGGCGCTCGCGTAGTAATCGAGAAAGAACAACGGTTCCGCGCCTTGCACCACGATGTCGTTGACGCACATCGCCACCAGGTCCTGGCCGATGCCGCTGAACGATCTCGTGTCGATGGCGATTTTAAGCTTCGTGCCGACGCCGTCTGTGGCGGCCACCAGCACCGGATCGGTGAAACCGGCAGCCTTCAGATCGAACAATCCGCCGAAACCGCCCAAATCCGCATCCGCGCCGGAGCGCCGCGTCGCCTTCGCAGCGGGTGCGATTCGGTTGACGAGTTCCTCGCCGGCGTCGATGTCGACACCGGCTTCTTTATAAGTGAGGCCGTCACGCCCTAAGTCCGAATTCGATGTCATAGCCCAACAGAACTTGGTTACAGCTTCGTCTAATAGCGCCAAAGCGGTCGCACAAGTGGTCACGTTGCAACCGGAACCGGTGCGTATCCGGTGGGTTGCCGGAACCGGCCACATCCCTCAATCTGTTGAGCAGGGCAAAGCGCCGCTTTTAAGGGCGGCAAACGCCTATTATAGTCGCGGCGCTCAAAGCAGGTTCCCGATGCGACGCCCCCTTTTCCTGACGGCGCTTTTATTTGCGCTGATATCCGCTTGCATAACTTTGCAACCCGCCTCTGCCGACGGTACCTTCACGGTCAGCGGCGTCCATGTCGATGCCTCGGGCTCTTCGGTCTCGGAGGCTAGGAACTCGGCGATTGCCGGCGGCCGGCCGGCGGCCTGGCAGGCTCTTTTTCGCCGTCTCACCCGCCAACAGGACTGGGGACGCCAGCCGGTTCTCGACGAGCCGACGCTGCAGAAGATCATCACGGGATATTTTCCGACCAATGAGAAGCGTTCGACCAGACGCTATGTCGCCGAAGTGACATATATGTTTAGTCCGGAGGCGGTCGCGAAACTGCTCCAAGGTGCGGGCATTCCATATGCTACCGTCCAAGCCAGGCGCGTCCTGGTGATTCCTATGGCGCCAGGATATTCGCGCGGCTCGGGTTGGACGATGGCGCTTGCCAGTCCGCGCTTCGCCAACAGCATGGTTCCTTTTTCGATGCCGATCGGCGATGTCGTGGATAGCAGCGTGCTCAGCGGCCTGGGATTTGAAACCGCGACTTGGAATGATGTCGAGCCCGTCGCTTTGCGTGTTCACGCCAGCGAAGCTGTGCTGATCCAAGCCGTGCAAACCGGGGCCAAACTGACGGTCTCGCTTAAGCGGCTCGGAGCAGGCGAATTGCCGACGAAGACGAGCTTTGAGATTCCCATCCTGCAAGGCGCACAGTCCACCTACCCGGCCGCAGCCGACGCGGCGGTGCGCGCTATGGAAGATTTGTGGAAATCCCACGCTGCCGTCGATTTCAATCAAAAAGGCAAATTGGTTGCGGATGTGCATTTCGCTTCGCTGCCCCAATTCGCCGCACTGCAGAGCATCCTCGCCGGAGTCCCCAATGTGTCGAGCGTCAATGTCGTCGCCATGGATATCGGGGAGGCGCGGTTGACGATCTCTTATATCGGTTCCGCCGATCAACTTCGCGATGCGATGGCGCAAGCCGGCCTTGCGCTCGCCAATCGCGGCGGCGAGTGGCAGCTTTCTCAACCCGGTTCGCCATGAGCGGCCTGTTGCGCCAGGTTCCAAATATCCTGAGCGCATTAAGGCTTGTTGCTGCGCCATTCACCGCGTATTTGATCGTTCAACGCTCCGATACTATGGCGCTTTGCATATTTGGTATGGCCGGTTTGAGCGACGCGCTGGATGGCTTTCTCGCCAAGCGTTATTCGCTTACTTCCCGTTTCGGCGAATGGCTCGATCCGGCGGCCGATAAACTTCTTATGCTCGCAAGTTTTGTGACTTTGACAGCGATCGGTGCGGTTCCGCTTTGGCTAACGGTCCTGGTGATCGGCCGCGACGCGGCGATCGTGTTGGGCATCGCCGCAGCGCGCCTTGTGGATGCGCCTCTAAGGATTGCTCCTTTAATCGTCGGCAAAGCCAGCACCGTGGTTCAAGTTGCTTACATTGCTCTGATTCTTTTGCTGCTCGCGGGAGATCTTGGCATACCCTGGCTGGTAACGGCCGGCTCGATCGTTGTGACGTTCTTCACGCTCTGGTCGTTCTTGGCTTACACCCTCGTTTGGCTGCAGGCGGTCGCGGCGAGACGCCGCCCGGCCTGATTCATGTCCAGCCAGATTCCCCTGCCGTTCGAAACCGCCGGCAAATTCGCCCGCGAGGACTTTATTGTCGGTCCCGGCAATAGTGCCGCAGTCAGGTTCATCGACAGCTATCCTTCTTGGCCCTCGCCGGTAGCGGCGTTGTATGGCCCGGCGGGATCGGGCAAATCGCATCTGGCAGGCGTCTGGGCGGCGCGCGCCGGTGCTGTGATCATCGACGTCACGGGATTGGACGAAAGTTCGCTATTGCACATCGCTTCGTCGATGGCATTGGCGATCGAAAATATCGACACTGCTCCGCTTGCTTCCGCCGCTGAAACCACGCTCTTTGCATTGATCGAGCGTGGACAGAGAATTCTCTTCACCGGACGCGAAGCTCCGCCCGCTTGGCGTGCACTTTTACCCGATCTGGCTTCGCGATTTCGTGCACTGTTGGCATTTCCGTTATGGGCGCCCGACGATGCGCTGCTTGAAGCTTTGGCGCGAAAACTCTTTGCCGACCGCCAATTGGCTGTGCCCGACGCGGTGGTGGCGCAGATGATTCGGGGGCTGGAGCGTTCGCCGGCCGCCATCCGCGATTTCGTGGCCCGCGCCGACACGGCCGCTTTGGCCGCAAAACGGCCGATAACTTTAGGGTTGATCAGGCAGCTGTTGGCAAAAGTCTAATGCGGTTGAACCATGACCACCGGAAACTTTGATCGCTTGGGAAATCCGTCGTCGTCTTCCCAAAAGCCACGCTCTTGTCGTTCCGCCATGCGCCAATGGGAGCCGTCAAAACGGTAGGTGATATATCGAAGCAGGAACGGCGTCTCGGAGTTTTTTTCCTTTTTCGCATCGAAATCTGGCCGACATAACATTTGCTCGATTTCAATATCGGTTGGCATCGCCCGAACCAAGCGCCAGGTGGATTTCGAGGTCTCCGCTAGAATAATCTGCTTCGATGTTCCCCTTTGATCGGTCGCTACTACAGGGCTCAAGCCGCCATGATCGAACTGGAACAGCCATATTGCTTGACCGGAATAGCTGCCCAGACAGGCGTTATCGTCCGCACGAATCTGAAAGATCGGGTTAGACACTGCGCCAAGTTGGCGTGTCTCGATCTTTGCAACGGGAGCTTGCTCTTCCAGCACGATTTCTTTGATTATATGGCCATGTTCATCAACCTGTCGCAACTTTGCCGGGATAAGTGGCGCGGCGATGAATGGTTTGGCCCGCGGATCGTTGTTGTCCAAAACATCGAGGATATCAACACAGTTGGACCAGAGAAGCCTTTCGAGCGCGTGGGATAGTCTCTTGTCTTCGAGTACTTGCAATGCACCGTGAGCCGTCGCCACACTTTGCACCACCTGATAAGGGTTGGCGGATTGGGCGGCAGCAGGCATCATGGCCGCCGCGAGAACCACCAGTGCCCGAATGCGTTGGCGCAGCATTTTCCCTCGCCCCAGTAAAAAGGACGCTATTGCGGTTGTTTGGCGGAAAGAGGGCATGTTTGTTTTGGAAGATGGCCGGCCGGCTTTCGTGGTCCTTGCCGCGAAACGGCCCGTAACCCTTGGTCTCATAAGGGAATTGTTGGCGAATGACGGCTAAGCTCGTCATGACAGAGCAGCTATTTTGCTTTACGCTGCTCTGCGGATTCACGGCAACCCATTGATGTCAAAAGTAAAGACCAGAACTGGTGCCGCAAAAGCGGCGGGAGTGGACGAGACCGCCGCATCGGAGGCGGAACAAACATCTCTCATCGCCGATGAGCTGTCTGTCGCCATCGAGCAGCTGTCAGCCGCCGCCGAGGAAATGTCGGCGGGCGAGGTTGCCGAGATCTTCAGCACGCAAGAAAGTGTTGTCAGGCCGGCCATCGATCCCGCTTCGCCGGAACGGTTTGTGAATCGCGAGCTATCCTGGCTGGCCTTCAACGGTCGCGTCTTGCAAGAAGCCCAAAACAGCCGCCACCCCGTTCTGGAGCGGCTGCGCTTCTTGTCCATTTCCGCTTCGAACCTCGACGAATTCTATATGGTGCGCGTGGCCGGACTGGTCGGCATGGTCAATGAGGGCGTGGCGTCTCTGAGCGCAGACGGCCTCAGCCCTAGCGAGCAACTCGTGCGGATCGGCGATTGTGCGGGAAAGCTTATTGCCGATCAGCAGCGCGTTTGGGTGTCACTGCGCAAGGAGCTGCGCGAAAGCGGCATTTCCGTCATCGATGCGAATGAGCTTTCGGTCTCCGACAAGGAATGGCTCGACAAACATTTCCGCGAACAGATCTTTCCGGTTCTAACACCGCTCGCCATCGATCCCGCCCATCCATTTCCCTTTATCCCCAATCTCGGCTTCACGCTGACGCTTAAGCTTCTGCGCAAACGCGATGGCAAGTCGGTCATGGCCTTGTTGCCGGTTCCTTCGCAGGTCCAGCGTTTCATCCGCCTGCCGGGCGAAAGCAAAGACGCACGCTTTGTGCCGCTCGAAAAAGTTATCGAGCTTTATCTCGACAGATTGTTCCCCGGCCACGCCGTCACTGGAACCGGCCTGTTCCGCATCCTGCGCGACAGCGACGTGGAAGTGGAGGAAGAAGCCGAAGATTTGGTGCTGCTCTTCGAGTTGATGCTCAAGCGGCGGCGGCGCGGTTCTGTGATCAACATGCTGTGCAGCGAATCGATGCCCGACGATCTGCGCCGCTTCATCGCCGATCATCTGCAGCTCAAGTTGGAAGAATTCGTCTTCGTCGAACACATGCTGGGATTGTCGGATCTGCGCACCTTGATCCTCAAAGAGCGCTCCGACCTTCAATTCAGGCCCTATGTCGCGCGCTTTCCGGAACGCATCCGCGATCACGGTGGCGATTGTTTCGCAGCCATCCGCGCCAAGGACATCATCGTCCATCATCCGTTCGAAAGCTTCGACGTCGTCGTGCAGTTTCTGCGCCAGGCCGCGGCCGATCCCGATGTGGTGGCCATCAAACAAACGCTCTACCGCACGAGTAGCGACTCCCCGATCGTCAGCGCCCTTATAGAGGCGGCGGATTCCGGCAAATCCGTCACCGCGCTGGTAGAATTGAAAGCCCGGTTCGACGAAGCGGCGAACATCAAATGGGCGCGCGATTTGGAACGTGCCGGCGTGCAAGTCGTCTATGGCTTCATCGAATTGAAGACCCATGCCAAAGTCAGTCTCGCGGTGCGCCGCGAAAGCGGCCAATTGCGCACCTATGTGCATTACGGCACGGGCAATTATCATCCCAACACCGCCAAGGTTTACACGGATTTGTCGCTGTTCAGTGCCGATCCTGCGCTGGGCCGCGACGCCGCCCAGCTGTTCAATTATGTGACGGGCTATGCCGAGCCGGTTGGCTTGGAGAAGATCGCGGTCTCGCCGCTCAATCTGCGCGACAAATTGTACGAAGCCATCGATCAGGAAATCGCGCATGCGCAGGCTGGGCGGCCGGCGGCGATATGGGTCAAAGTCAATTCGCTGGTCGATTCGCATATGATCGATTGTCTTTATCGAGCCAGCCAAGCGGGCGTGCGCATCGAACTGGTCGTGCGCGGCATATGCTGCCTGCGTCCCGGCGTCCCCGGCCTCTCAGACAATATTCATGTGAAGAGCATAATCGGCCGGTTTCTGGAACATGGCCGCATCGTTTGTTTCGGGAATGGTTTCGGGCTGCCCTCGGCGAAAGCGAAAGTTTATATTTCGTCGGCGGATTGGATGCCGCGCAATCTCGATCGCCGTGTCGAATCTCTGGTGCCCATCGAGAACCCGACCGTTCATCAACAAGTTCTCGACCAGATCATGGTGGCGTTGCTCAAAGATCAAGCACAGACTTGGCATATGAAATGTGACGGTTCTTACGTGCGTGATCCTGCCGCAGATAGAAGCGAAGCCTTTTCAGCGCATACTTACTTCATGACAAATCCTTCGCTATCGGGCCGCGGACGAGCCTTGAAGATCGATCAACCGCGCCCTGTGGCAGTTGTAAAACGCCGCGAGTGACCATGCCTGCACCCCCAATGGTTCCGGCAGAGGTGAGCGCGGATGCGCCGGTGCGCGCGCTGCGCGTTGCCAAAGGGCGCGTGGCCATTGTCGATATTGGCTCCAATTCGGTGCGTCTGGTGATTTACGAGTCGCTGTCGCGGACCACCGCGACCGTGCACAACGAAAAAACCATTTGCAGCATCGGGCGCGATCTTGAAATCACCGGTCTGCTCCACAAGGAAGGCTGCGAACTTGCGCTGGAGTCGCTGCGGCGTTTCAAATTGCTATCGGAAGGCATCGGCGTTTCCTTCCGCGAGGCAGTAGCAACGGCCGCGGCTCGCGATGCCTCAAACGGTCCCGAATTCGTGCGCCGGGCGGAAGCGGCCTGGGGTGCACCCGTACGTGTGTTGACGGGCAAGGAAGAGGCGCGTTTGGCCGCGCAAGGCGTGATTGCCTCCATTCCCGACGCCGACGGTCTGGCCGCCGATCTCGGCGGCGGCAGTCTCGATATGTCGGTCGTCAAGGGCGGGCAGACGGGCGAGGCTTCATCGTTGCCGTTCGGACCGCTTAGACTGCTCGGCCTGACCAAAGGCGACGTCGACCGAGCCCGCCAGCTGATCGATGGCGAACTGGAGAAGATACCGCATTTCAAGACACTGGATCATCGCTCGCTTTATTTGGTCGGCGGCATTTGGCGCAGTTTTGCGCGCGTCGACATGCTGCGCGAACAATATCCTCTGCATATGCTACAGCATTACACCATCCCTTACGCCCGGGCGCTGGAGCTCTGCACGGTGCTGGCCAAACAGGGCCGCAAGTCGCTCGAATTGATGTCCGGCGTTTCGAAGAGGCGGATGGAACTGCTGCCTTACGGGGCGTTGGTGCTGCAACGTTTGATGCTGGCCGCAAAATTCAAAGACGTCATCGTGTCCGCCAATGGCGTGCGCGAAGGGCTGATCTACGAAAAGCTCAGCAGCGAAGAGCGCAGCAAAGATCCGTTGATCGATTTTGCCACCATCGAGAACACGCGATTGAGCCGCTCGCCGGACCACGCGCTGGAGATGTTCCATTGGTCTTCGCCACTGTTCTCCGACGAAAATGCCGAATATCGCCGCCTGCGTCTGGCGGTGTGTCTGCTCAGCGACATCGGTTGGCGGCGCCATCCCGATTTCCGCGCCTATGGGACCTACAACGAGGTGCTGAACATGCCGTTCGCGGGCGCCGATCACCGCAGCCGGGAATTTATCGCCGCCTCAGTCTATCATCGTTATTCGGGCGATCAGGACTTGCCATTGGACCTGCTGGTGCTCGGCCTGCTCGACAAACAGGACCAGAAACGGGCGTTCCGCATCGGGCTGGCCGCGCGTGTCGCGTTCGACCTGTCGGCCTCGGCCCCGGGCGAACTGTCGCATTACCGCTTGCGGCTGACGCCTTCCAAAGTCGTTCTTGAGGTTCCCAAGCGCCGCGGCATGATTGCCGACGAAACGGTCAAAAAGCGGGTCGGCGCGCTGGCTTCGGCGCTGGAGCGCAAGGGCGAAATCCTGGTTGGCGTGGGTTAACCGCTAAGTGCTTGCATCGCCTGGCTGCTGGGGCTTTATAAGGCCGCAAACCCGCCGGAAGCGGTATAACTGGGCCGGTTAGACGGCCGGAAGGAGATTTGTCATGGGCACGTTCGGGCCTCTGCACTGGTTGCTCTTAATTGCTGTGGCGCTCGTCCTGTTCGGCGGCCGCGGCAAGATCTCCGATCTGATGGGCGACTTCGCCAAGGGCATCAAGAGTTTCAAGAAAGGCTTGGCCGACGAGGAAGTACCGCCGAAGGTGATTTCTCCCGATCGCCGCGACGAAACGCCGACCTCGCAGAAGGACACGGCGACGCACTCCTAGGCCGCGCGCATGTTCGTCGACTTAAGCTGGAGCCACATGCTCCTTGTTTTGGTGATCGCCCTTGTGGTCGTAGGACCCAAGGACCTGCCAAAAGTGATGCGCACGATGGGCCAATGGGCGGCCAAGGCGCGCGCCATGGCCGATCAATTCCGCAAGAGCTTCGACGAAATGGCGCGGCAGAGCGAACTCGACGAATTGCGCAAGGAAGTCGATGCGCTGCGCCAGATGCGCCCGCTGGCGGACACCGAGCGGGCCATGTCGGAGGCGCTGTCGGCACCGATGAAGATCTCCGTCGACGACCCGCCGAGAGAGGTCGAGCCGGCCGCGTTGAACGAGGAAAGCAAACCACAAGCCGAGGAAATTGAATCCTCCGCGCCCCAGATTTCCCACATGAGCAGCCCCAGCGCGGCCGACGAAGCCGAAATCGAATCCACCAAAGCACCGCTGCTCGAACATCTGATCGAATTGCGCAAGCGTCTGGTTTACTCGCTGATCGCGTTTGCGGCGTCGTTCTTGATCTGCTTCTATTTTTCAAAACCGATCTACGCATTTCTCACCCAACCCTTGGCGCATGCCCTGATCGGACATCCCAACCACCATTTGATCTACACGGCGGTCTACGAAACATTCTTTACTTACGTGAAGGTCGGAATGTTCGCGGGGCTTTGTCTCGCATTTCCGATCGTCGCCTCGCAGATCTGGATGTTCGTGGCGCCCGGCCTTTACAAGCACGAGCGCAATGCCTTTTTGCCATTCCTGGTTGCCAGCCCGGTTCTGTTCCTCATCGGGGCGAGTTTCGTCTTCTATGTGATGTTGCCTTTTGCGCTGAAATTCTTCCTGGGTTACGAGACGCAAGGCACCGCCAACACGCTTGGCATCGAACTGCAGGCCAAGGTCAGCGATTATCTCGATTTCGTCACCACGCTGATTTTCGCCTTCGGGCTGACCTTCCAAATGCCGGTGGCGCTGGCCTTGCTGGGGCGGGTGGGCATCGTATCCGCCGCGATGCTGCGCAAGGCGCGACGCTACGCGATTGTCGGTATCTTTGGGCTGGCGGCGATTCTCACCCCGCCCGATCTGTTCAGCATGATCAGCCTCGCGCTGCCGCTGACGCTGCTTTACGAAGTGTCGATCTGGTGCGTCGCGCTGATCGAGCGCAAACGTGCCAAGGAAGACGCCGCTCGGGAAGACACTCTGACCGGCCACCCCCTGGGGAGATAAGTTGGTCCCAACTTTACCGCTGCTTGCCCACGTGCCATTACCTCTCCGGCCGGAGAGATTCCCATGCACGACATCAAGCAAATACGCGAGAACCGGGACGTTTTTGTCGCCGGACTGGCAAAGCGCAACGGTTTCGAGGGCGAGCAAGGCCGATGCCGCCGTTGCCGAAATCCTCGATCTGGACAATCGCTGGCGCTCCGCCAAATCGGCGTTCGAACAGCATCGTGCGCGCCAGAACGAGGCCTCGCGCGCCATCGGCGCCGCCAAGGCCAAGAAGGACGAAGCCGGCGCTCAAGCGCTGCTCGCCGAAGTCGCCGGCCTCAAGGAGGCGATGCAGAAGGACGAGGCGGACGAGCGCAAGCTGGAAGAAGAATTGAAGAAGGCGCTGGCCGTTCTGCCCAATCTTCCCGCCGCAGACGTGCCGGTCGGCCCCGACGAAAATCACAATGTCGAAGTCAAAGCGCGCGCGTTCGGCGAACAACCGCGCATGAACTTCAAGGCGAAGGAGCATTACGATCTTGGCGAAGCGCTGGGGCTGATGGATTTCGAACGCGCCGCGAAAGTGTCCGGCGCGCGATTTGTCTATCTCAAAGGCGCGCTCTCCAAACTGGAGCGAGCCCTCGCATCGTTCATGCTCGATCTGCATACGGACACATTCGGCTACACCGAATTCCAGCCGCCGTTGATGGTGCGGGATCACGCTATGTTCGGCACGGGCCAGTTGCCGAAATTTGGAGATGACTCTTTTCGCCACTTACACTGCAGAGAACTATCGAGAAGCATTTGCTCAGGCCCTCGCAGAGTTTGATAGCGGCGCGTACAAAGGCCCTCTTGATCGGCGAGTTGGACAACTTCTTGATCGCTTTCGGCCTGGTTCCCACCGCCGAAGTCCCTCTGACGAATTATGTGCGCGAGGAAATTCTGGACGAAGCGCAGCTGCCGCTGCGCTTCACCGCGCTCACGCCTTGCTTCCGCGCCGAAGCGGGCGCGGCGGGACGCGACACCAAAGGCATGATCCGCCAGCATCAATTCTCCAAAGTGGAACTCGTTTCCATCACCACGCCGGAACAATCCCTCGCCGAGCACGAACGCATGACCGATTGCGCGCAGGAAGTCCTCAAACGCCTCGGTTTGGCGCATCGCGTGGTCACGCTGTGCACCGGCGATATGGGCTTCACGGCGCAGAAGACTTATGACATCGAAGTCTGGCTGCCGGGCCAGGAACGCTTCCGCGAGATTTCCTCTTGTTCCAACTGCGGCGATTTCCAAGCGCGGCGCATGAATACGCGTTATCGTCCCGCTGGCGAAAAAGGCACGCAGTTTCGTTCATACGCTGAACGGCTCGGGCCTCGCGGTCGGGCGCACGCTGATCGCCGTGCTGGAAAATTATCAGGAAAGCGACGGCTCCATTCGCATTCCCGACGTATTGCAACCGTATATGGGCATGCAGAAGATCGAGAAGAGATGAACACAGTTGCGTATCCTGGTCACCAATGACGACGGCATTCATGCCCGCGGTTTGGCGGTCGCCGAAACGATCGCCCGTGCGCTGAGCGACGATGTGTGGGTGGTGGCGCCCGAAACCGAGCAATCCGGCTCCTCGCATTCCTTGACGCTGGTCACGCCCGTTGCGCCTGCGCAAGATCGAAGACCGGCGTTTTTCGCGTGACCGGCACGCCGACCGATTGCGTCATGATGGCGACGACCCATCTGATGAAGGACGATATGCCGACTCTGGTTCTGTCCGGCGTCAATCGCGGCGTCAATGCGGCGGACGATGTCACCTATTCGGGCACCATCGCGGGCGCGATGGAAGGCTGCGCGCTGGGCATTCCCTCGATCGCGCTATCGCAAGTCTATAATTTCGAAGCCGGTCGCGAGATGCAATGGGATTGCGCGGAGACGCATGGGCCGGCCGTTTTGCGCAAGCTGATCGATATCGGCTGGCCGCAAGACGTGCTTTTCAATGTGAATTTTCCGGGCATTGCCTCCCGACCAGGTCGAGGGCGTCGAAGTCGTGGCACAGGGCAAGCGCGATCTGCAGGAAGCGGTGATCGACCGTCGCGTCGATATGCGCGGCTTCCTTATTTCTGGATCGGTTTTCGCCGCGAGCGCACCTCGGCCAAACCGGGAACGGATCTGGGCGCGCTGGCCGCGAACAAGATTTCGGTAACGCCTCTGCATTTGAACCTCACCGAAACTGAGGTGCTGGAGACGTTGAAGCAACAAATGGACTCAACCCTCCCCTTGAGGGAGGGTCAAAGCGCGAAGCGCTTTGGGGAGGGGTGATGTCTGACATTACCCCCCACCGCGTCGCTTCGCGACGCCGCCTCCCCCTCAAGGGGGGAGGCAAATGGGTTTTGACCATGTCCGATGTCGATCATCGCCCCATCGCGTTGGTGATGGTGTTGCGCAAGCAAGGGATCAGCGACGCGCGCGTGCTGTCCGCGATCGAGCGCACCCCGCGCGAATTGTTCATCGCCGAGCCGTTTGCGCATCAAGCCTATGACAATACCGCCTTGCCGATTGCTTGCGGCCAGACCATCAGCCAGCCCTTTGTCGTGGCCTTTGCGACCCAAGCACTGGACGTCGAACCGAACATGCGGGTGCTGGAGATCGGAACGGGTTCCGGTTACCAAGCCGCGATCCTCTCGCCGCTTTGCCGCAAGGTCTACACGATCGAACGTCACAAGCCGCTGCTGCGCGAGGCCGAGGCGCGCTTCAAAGCCCTGAAGCTGGAAAATGTCGTTACCAAACATGGCGATGGGCTGAACGGCTGGCCCGAACAGGCGCCATTCGACCGCATTTTGCTATCGGCCGCGGTCGAAGAAGTGCCGCCAATCCTTATCGAACAGTTAAAGCCGGGCGGCATCCTAATCGCGCCGGTGGGGGCTCCGACGACGCTAACCCCTGCCTGGCTCAAGGAAAATGCCCCCGAAATCGCCTCTGCCATCGAGAAAATGGAGAACATCGGCAAAGCGGCCGATCTGGAAAGTTTTTCTCAACTTTTAACGAAGATGATCCGTTCTGACACAGATTTGAAGAGAGAGGCGCTGATCCCCGTGGTGTTCGTCCCGATGATGCCGGGATTGCCGCAGGAGACGCGAATGCCCCATGGACGATCGACAGACCAATAGATCGCGCGCGTTGCTTGTCGCCCTCGTTTTCGTTGCCCCCGCTTTTCTGGCCGGTTGCGCCACACCGCATACCCATCTCGACTGGGATGTTCGCGAGACGCCGCGTCG
>CAWGHR010000071.1:0-50990 GCA_963822275.1 uncultured Alphaproteobacteria bacterium | reverse complement strand
CGCCGCGGTCAGTGCCGAAGTCGGTGCGGCCGCCGTCAATCGTCCGCATGCGGAGCAAGTCAGAACAGCCGTCGTTGTGGCCAAGGCAGAAATGCCGGCGACCGCCACGGATCCGCAGCTTGCCGTCCCGGCCTCCCTCAAGTCGGCCCCGGAACAGCTGGTCATGAATAAGCTGCTGGCGGAGCATCGCTGCCTTTCCGAAGTGATGTATTATGAGGCGCGTGGCGAAGGCGTACAGGGCCAAAAGGCCATTGCCGAAGTTGTTTTCCATCGTATGCGCACGGGCAATTACGGCCAATCGATCTGCGCCGTGGTCTATGAGGGTGCCAATCAGCCGGGCTGCCAGTTCTCTTTCACCTGTGACGGCAATCTGCGGCACAACAAGTCGGCGGCATCTTGGATGCAGGCGCAAATGTTGGCGGCGCGTATTCTGACGGGCGAAGAACGTTTGAACGATCAGACGGGCGGTGCCACCAGCTTCCATGCGGTCTCGGTGCAACCCGACTGGGCGGCCGAACTGCACAAGACGGTGCAGATCGGCAATCACATTTTCTACAAGAGCCCCCATTCCCGCGCGATGTAGATTTTAGAAGTCGAGAGCGACGTCGAGGCAGGGCGCGGAATGCGTGATCGCACCCGAAGAAATGTAATCGACGCCGGTCTCGGCAATGGCGCGCACGGTCGATAACCGGACATTGCCGGACGCTTCGAGTATCGCACGGCCGTCGCTTATTGCGACGGCGCGCTTCAGATTTGCGATGCTCATATTGTCGAGCAGAATCGTGTCGACACCGAGCTCCAGTGTTTCTTGAAGCTGCTCGAGTGAATCCACTTCTACTTCGATCTTCGCCATGTGACCAACGCTTGCACGGGCGCGCGTAACCGCCTGTACAATGCTGCCCGCCGCCACGATATGATTGTCCTTGATGAGCACGGCGTCATCGAGACCGAAACGGTGATTGAAGCCGCCGCCGCAGCGTACGGCATATTTCTCGAGCACGCGTAGGCCAGGTGTGGTCTTGCGGGTATCCGCGATGCGCGCTTTGGTACCGGCGACGGCGTCTACCAGCGCACAGGTCGCTGTGGCGATCCCCGAGAGGCGCCCGACAAAATTCAGAGCCACGCGTTCGGCCGCAAGAATACTGCGAGCGGAGCCTTCGCACGATGGCCAGTGCGGCACCGGCGTTTGCGTCGTCGCCGTCCTGCGCTTCGAAACGGAAATCCAGGGAGGGATCGACAAGGCGAAACGCAGATTCCGCGGCGATCAGACCGCAAGCAATTCCAGGCACGCGCGCAACCAGCAGTGCTTTGACCAAACGATCGGCAGGAACCACAAGCTCGCTGGTGATGTCGCCGGCGCGGCCGAGATCTTCTTTCAGAGCACGCCGCACGATGGGTTCGAGGATCAAATGCTGCGGCGGACGGAGGAGCGCGTTCATCCGATTACCGCGCGGCGCAGATCGGCTGAGCTCGCGTCAGAGCGGCATCTGCGATCTTCTGCGCTTGAGCCAGGGTGAGGAATGTACGATCGGCTTGCGCGCTGATACTCGGATAATCGGTGCGGAAGTGGCTGCCGCGGCTTTCACGACGCGCCATAGCACCGGCAACAACTAAAGTTGCCGCAGCCGTCACATTGAGCAAAGCCGGTTCATGTGCGCTCGCACGTTCCATTTTCGCGATCATGCGTATCGCCTCGCACAATCCTTCGGCATTGCGCTCGAGGCCGACCAATCGACTCATCGCTTGGCGCAGAAGCTGAGGAGCGGCGGGAATCGCGAAACGTCCGAGGAACGGGGGCGTGCCGCGGCCGGAACGACGCAGGCCGAGCCCCTTGATGTCCTCCGCGGCCCTGGTAGCAAAGACGAGAGCCTCCAAGAGCGAGTTCGAGGCCAGGCGGTTTGCGCCATGCAGCCCGGTGGCGGCGCACTCACCGACCGCCCAGAGACCTTCTAGCGAGCTTCGCCCACGCGCATCAGTTGCAATTCCACCCATGTGATAATGCGCCGCAGGCGCAACTGGGATTGGCTGTGTCGCGGGATCGATGCCTTCTGTACGGCACGCGGCGTATACCGTCGGGAACTCTCGCGCGAAATTTGCGCCGATGGCTGCACGGCAATCGAGAAACACTTTGTGTCCCGCAGCTATTTCGCGGTGGATGGCGCGGGCCACGATATCGCGCGGACCCAATTCCGCGCTCGCATGGATCGCCGGCATGAAGCGGCGGCCATTCTCATCGATCAAGGTTGCGCCATGGCCGCGCAAAGCTTCGGTGGCAAGCGGGGCGGGATCAATGCCGGCGACAATAGCGGTGGGATGAAACTGCACGAATTCAGGATCGGCGATCACCGCACCGGCTCGCGCCGCCATGCCCAAACCTTCGCCGCGGACTTCCGGCGGATTGGTGGTGACGGCGTAGAGCGCGCCCAATCCTCCCGTCGCCAGGACGACGGTTTGCGCCCGGAACAACACCAATCGCGAATTCGCCCCGTCACCGGTGCGAGCGAACAACCCTGTTACGCGACCATCCTCTATCGCAAGTTCCAAAGCATGGAACCCTTCGAGCATGGTGATCGAGGGGGTTTCGCGCGCGCGATCCGCCAATGCGCGGGTCACTTCCGCGCCTGCGCGATCACCATTGACGTGAACGATGCGCGGTGCGGAATGTGCCGCTTCGCGACCGACCGCGATGGAACCATCGGCTTTACGGTCGAACGGCGCGCCGAAACGGATCAGATCCTCGATGCGCGCCGGTGCTTCGCGCGCCACCAGCGCCGCGATTTGCCGATCGCATAAGCCGGCGCCGGCCGCGATGGTATCGGCAGCATGGGCTTGCCAGGTATCGCCCGGTCCGACAGAAGCCGCGATGCCACCTTGTGCGCGGACGCTCGATCCGGAAACGCCGGGTGCTGCGTCGGCGAGAACCAAAGCGGGGAAGGGCGACAGCTTTAGGGCCGTGAAGAGGCCGGCAATGCCCGTGCCGAGGATCAAGGCTCCTTCGGCTTCGATGACATTGTCGATATGCAGACTCATGGCATTACGCCGCCGCGCGGCGGACCTTCTTCATACCAACGGCGAGCATCCGCTCCACACTGGCGCGGGCCCGTGCCGCAATAACGGGATCCACCGTCACTTCGACACTCATAGTTTCAAGCGCGTGCAGGATTTTGGGAAGCGTGATGCGCTTCATATGCGGGCACAAATTGCACGGCCGCACGAAATCGACATCGGGATATTCGACGGCGACATTGTCGCTCATCGAACATTCGGTCACCAACACGACGCGGCGCGGGCGATGCTGCCCGACATAACCGATCATGCCCGCGGTCGAGCCTGCAAAATCCGCTTCGGCGACGACCTCGGGCGGGACATTCCGGATGGGCCAGCACTACCACACCCGGATTGGCCGCGCGGAAGCTGCGGATGTCGGCGGGCGTAAAGCGCTCATGCACCTCGCAATGGCCTTTCCAGGCGATGATTTTTACGCGAGTCTGCTGGGCGACGTTCTTGGCAAGGAACTCGTCGGGGATCATGACGACCGTGTTGCTGCCCCATTCGCGGGCGATATCTTCCACCACCGCAACGGCATTGGACGAGGTGCAGCACACGTCGCTTTCCGCTTTCACTTCGGCAGAGGTGTTCACATAAGTGACGATCGGCAGATCGGGATATTTTTGCCGGAGCAGACGCACATCCGCACCGGTGATCGATGCAGCCAAGGAGCACCCTGCCTGGGGGTCCGGGATCAGGACCGTCTTCTCAGGCGACAACACCTTGGAAGTCTCGGCCATAAAATGCACGCCCGCCTGCACGATGACTTTGGCGTCGGTCTTGGCGGCTTCGCGAGCGAGCTGCAGCGAATCTCCGACGAAATCGGCGACACAATGGAAAATTTCCGGCGTCATGTAGTTGTGAGCGAGGACAACGGCATTCTTCTCGCGCTTCAGCGCGTTGATGGCCTGAATGTAAGGCGCATGAACAGGCCATTCGATCTCGGGAACAACATGCGCCGACCTTGCGATAAAGCGCGCGCGTCTCGCTTACGCTCGAAGAGGGGAAGCTAAGGTCAGGTGCTCTGTCCATGGCCGGCCTTCCTTCATTTTGCCAAATTATACTCGTTCTGAGTATATATATAGGGCAAAAAGACCGGCCTTCAAGGCCGGTACACGGCTTTATGCTACATATGAGCACAAAGACGTCAAGAGGTGCGACGGGGAACCCGTGATTTTCAACTACGGCAGTGGCGCAATTGTATCTTCTCTAGAGACGCTCCAAAAGGCTGAAAGATAAGAGCAATCCTGCATATTGATTATGGGGCCAACGAACCACATCCATTGCATTGTGGAAACAATGACACCTGGACCAATTATCTGTGGAGCAAACCCCGTCTGATTTCACGAAGCAGCATCGGGACGGTTAGCCGATGCTGCGTTGTCGCGCGCCAAGACGCACCCCCGGCGAGGGCCGTTCGCGCAGCACTTCGCGACGGAAGCGGAACAGTTCGGCCGGCCGGCCGCGCGCCAGCGCAGACATTTTGCCGGTGCCTTCCACCAATCCCTGAGCCTCGACCAAGCGTCGGAAATTTTGTTTGTGCAGGCGAATCCCGGAAATTGCTTCGACGGTTCTCTGCAATTCCAAGAGCGTGAAGGACGGCGGCATCAATTCGAAAACGACCGGACGGTATTTCATCTTGCCGCGCAGCCTTGCGATGGCCGTGGCGAGAATCCGGCGATGATCGAACACCATGCTCGCGCCCAATGGCAGGTTCTGTTCCGCGTTTGCGCGGCCGTCGCGCACACTTTCCTGTGTCAGACCCGCTTCGTAAAGCAACTCGTAGCGCTCAAGAACCTTCTCTTCGTCCCATGCCATACCTTCGAGGCCGAAACAAAGGCGCGCTCGTTCGCGGCGCATTTCGGCACGGCCGACATCGGGGGCTGCTTTGGCAAAAGCGCGAAGTGCCGGCGCAATAGAGTCGGCGATGATGGCGGGCTTTTCATTGCGCCAATCTTCCCAAGGGAAATAGCGATACCAATCCCGCCATAATGTGTCTTGCGAGGCGCCCGATTGACGCGTCAAAGCGAGGTACCCAACCGACACAACGCGCGGACCTTCGCCTTGTTTCAACTCGTGACGTCCCCGATCGCCAAAAGTGTAGAGCTGTTCGGTGTAACCCAGATCGAGATAAGTCTGTTCGGCAACCCAGGTGCGAAGACCGATTTCCAAGGTCCGATGCTGCAGCGGATCGAACGGACCGAAGGGAAGGGCGTCGCCATTGTCGTCGGGATGTTTCACCACCAGCACACAAGGGCGCTCTTCGGCAACAGAAACGATGGCGGCGGAAAGGCCGATAGCAACAACATGTTTCTGCGCGGGGCTCATGCGGCCAGAATGGTCAAAGGAAACTCGACCGGCACGCCTTCGTCCACGACGCGGCAAGGTCCCATGCCTTCCACGGCGCGTATCATTCGGCCTTCGCGGTTCAAGGCGCTGTCGGCGAGACGGACGAGCAGTCTGTTGGGCGCGGCATGCGAAGCTCGCGCGCGCATTTCTTGCGCGATGTCGTATTCGGTGCCCGGTCCATAATGGTCGCAGAGTACCGTGAAAGCCGCCGCCATCGACCGGCTGACTCCGGCCCAGCAATGGATCAACATCGCACCGTCCCCATCCCAAGCGCGAGCGAAGCTAATCAATTGCGCGACATGGCGCACTTCGGGAGGAGCATCGCCGGCGGCGGGATCGGCAATATCGTTCAATCCAAGGCGCAAATGTCGTTCGGTTGGAAATCCTTCCGGTGTTTCGATCATGTGCTCGGGCGACAGCAGCGTGACCAGCCGGGTGGGCTGATAGGCCTGCAGGGTTTCGAGCATGGCGGAGAGCGGGGTGACAAGAATCATCGACATGGCGACATTGTGCTATCCCACCATTGTGGCGCGCAAAAGTCGCCCTCCGGTGAGGATGCGGCGCGGGTTGACGCAGTGCGGCATCTTATGCGGATAACCGTTTGAAATGATCTAAGAATAGGGCTCTGAGCCTCCGCCGTCGGCAGCGGCACGAGGCGTGGCGTTTTCATGGCCCTAGGCGGGGTACCGAAATAGCGCTAGCGCCTCCTTGGCATCGAATCCGGCCAGCTGGGTCGCCTCGTAATAGGCGGCCAAGATGTCGGCTTTCTTGAACAGGGTCTGAAGCGGTGGCGGAGCCTTGGCCGGGGAGGCCAAAACGCAGATGAATTGCCGTGAGAAGTTTGAGCTCCAAGTCTTTGTAATCAATGCCGACGGCTGCCTTGAATGGACTGATGAGGTCACCGACAACATATTCCGGCGCGTCGTGCAAAAGCGCCATGAGACGGGCTTCGCGGGAGAGCAAGGGCTTGAGCTCCGCCGCCAGCCTTTCCACCAGAACGCAATGCTGTGCGACGGAGAAGGCGTGCTCGCCTTTGGTCTGGCCGTTCCAGCGCGCTACGCGCGCCAAACCATGCGCGATGTCCTCGATCTCGATATCCAAAGGCGAGGGGTCGAGCAGATCGAGTCTGCGACCGCTGAGCATTCGCTGCCAGGCGCGAGCTGGGCCGATTCGCCAAAGGGCAAGCTCCTCAAAACAACAATTTCGCCCCGACAAATGCGAGTACGCAAGCCAAAATAATCCGTAAAGCTCGCATCGGGTACCCGAGGTGCCAATGCGCTTCCGAGAATTATCCCGGGAAGGGATCCCGTGAGTAGCGCACCAAGCAAGCCAAGGTTGACGCTTCCCAACAACCAGTGTCCTGCGCCGGAGACCAGCGTCAAGGGCACGGCATGGGCGATATCGGAACCGGCGATTTTTGCGATCGGCAACTTGGGATAAAGCAAGATCAATGCGGTGATACCGAGCGCGCCGGCGCCAACGGATGTGGTCGAGCACCAAGACGCCGAGGATTACGCCTGTCAGGATCGTGTAGTTGCGCGTGCGGCGCATGTCGAGCGATCCCACCCGATCCGCATAAGCCGAAAGCAACTGGCGCCGGAAGACCAGCGCGCGCCGAAGTGAACAGCAGCGCGACACCAAGCACTTTGGAGACCAGAGACATTTGCCGTGCCGCCGGCAATTCCGAGAAAATGGAGCATGATGAGCATGACAGCGGCGGCCGGGACGCTTCCCAGCGACAAACGGCCGACCACACGCCAGTCGATCATGCGATTGAAGCCGTGCACCAGCGACCCAGCGGATTTGGTTGCCGCCGCATAAAGCAGGTCGGTGCCGACGGCAGCCACCGGCTGAATGCCGAATATCAAGATCAAGATCGGCGTCATCAGCGAACCGCCGCCGACGCCGGTTAAGCCGACCAGTGTGCCGACGACAAAGCCGGCAACGACATAACCCCAGCCGATGGCATGAAGGAATTCCATGCAATCCAATTCTACAGTGATAATACGTGATTCGAGAGTATTCAGATCGCCAGTTTTCGCATGATCACGCTGCCGACGGAATAGCCCGCGCCGAAGGCGCAGAGCAGCCCCAAATCGCCGGATTTGAGGTCAGCGCTGTATTTGTGGAATGCGATAATCGATCCCGCCGAGCTGGTGTTGCCATATTCGTCGAGGATGTTTGGCGCTTCGCCCGTCCAAGGCATCTCGCCCGAGAACCCGGTGTGCGATCAGATGGTTCATGTTGACATTGGCCTGATGCAGCCACATCCGCTTGAGCGCGGCTGGCGTTTGAGCCGTTTTCGGCGAGATGCGAGACGATCAATTCCGCGACCATCGGCATGACTTCCTTGAAGACCTTGCGGCCTTCCTGCACGAACAGCTTGTCGCGGGCCCCGATCCCTTCCGGCGCGGCGCGGTTGAGGAAGCCGAAATTGTTGCGGATATTGTTCGAGAATTTCGTCTTCAACTTGGTTGAAAGAATTTCCCAGCTGTTGGGTCCTTTGGCTTGTTCTGCGCGCTCGACGACGAATCGCCGCGGCCGCATCGCCGAAAATGAAATGGCTGTCGCGATCGCGAAAGCTCATGTGACCGGTGCAAAGTTCGGGACTGCACACCAGGATGGCGCGGGCATGTCCGCGGGCGATCATGTCTGAGGCGATTTGCACCGCAAACGTCGCGGACGAACAGCCGACATTCATATCGAAGCCGAAGCCCTCGATGCCGAGCGCGTCCTGCACTTCGATGGCGATGGCCGGATAGGCGCGTTGCAGATTGGCGCAGCTAACGATCACGCCGTCGATCTCGGCGGGTTTGCGTTCGGCGGCGGCGAGGGCGTCGCGTGCCGCTGCCGCTGCCATTTCCGCCAGGACCGAGATCTGATCGTTTGGCCGTTCGGGAATGCGCGGACACATGATGTCGGGATCGAGTACGCCGATCTTGTCCATCACATAGCGGCTCTTGATGCCTGATGCCTTGACGATGAAATCGACCGAGGATTCCGATAATGGTTCGACATTGCCCGATGCTATAGCGGCGGCATGCAACGCGTTGTGGCGGCGGACATACTCGTTGAACGAGGCAACCAATTCTTCGTTCGAAACGGATTGTGCTGGCGTGAACACCCCCGTCCCCGTCATTGCCAATCGGATCATAGGCCAGCCCTTTTTTGTGCACTTACCGTGACCTAGGCCCTCCAGGAAGGCAAGCTGGCGCCACCCGTGTGGATTTGGTTTTGTTGCAACCGGAACGGCAAGCCGGTCCTGCTGCCCGGGATTGGTTCGCGTTTTCGCCTAGCGGTTTGAACGTTTGTTGCCGTCGCGCTAAGCATGCCCCATGAGCGTAAACAAAGCTTTGGTGCTGTTTTCCGGCGGCCAGGATTCGACGACCTGTCTAGCCTGGGCATTGGACCGTTTTGCGCATGTCGAAACCGTCGGCTTCGATTACGGACAGCGGCATCGCACGGAGCTGGCGGCACGGCCGCGCATTCTGGCGGCCCTGCGCAGTGGGTTCCCCGATTGGACGCCGCGGCTCGGCGAGGATCATAGTCTGACGCTGGACGTGTTGAAGCAGATCGGCGGCAGTGCGTTGACAGACGCTGTTGAGATCGAGATGGGCGCCAATGGTCTGCCGACGAGCTTTGTTCCGGGACGCAATGTGATGTTTTTGACGGCAGCGGCAGCGCTCGGTTACCGGCGCGGCATTGCCGATCTGGTAGGCGGCATGTGCGAGACTGATTATTCGGGCTATCCCGATTGCCGTGACGCAACCATTGCGGCGACCGCAAACGCATTGTCGTTGGCGCTTGACCGGCGTGTGACGATCCACACGCCATTGATGTGGATGGACAAGGCCGAATCCTGGCAGCTGGCGGAAAATTTGGCCGGCGAAAAACTCGTCGATCTGATCCGTGAAGAAACGGTCACCTGTTACCAAGGCAATCACACGCTGCGGCATGATTGGGGCTATGGTTGCGGTGCCTGTCCAGCCTGCGATCTGCGTGCCAAAGGTTATGCGAAATACAAAGGCTCATGACATATCAGGTCAAAGAAATTTACTACACGCTGCAAGGCGAGGGTGCTCGCACCGGTCGCGCCGCCGTGTTTTTGCGCTTCGCCGGCTGCAATTTGTGGAGCGGTATCGAGCGCGATCGTGCAAACGCAATCTGCAAATTTTGCGACACCGATTTTGTGGGCCTGGATGGCTCGGGTGGTGGAAAATTTTCTGCGGCTGACGCGCTTGCGCAGGCGGTTGCGGCGCAATGGCCGCATGGCAGTGAGGCACAGCCTTACATCGTTTGCACCGGGGGCGAACCTCTGCTGCAAATCGACGAGGCGCTGATTGCGGCGCTGCATGCAGAGGGATTCGAAATCGGCATCGAAACCAATGGAACGCTTCTGCCGCCGCGAGGCATCGAATGGATTTGCGTCAGCCCGAAAGCGGGTACGGAATTGGAATTAACGAGCGGGCAAGAGCTGAAACTGGTTTATCCGCAAGACGGTGCGCCGCCGGAGCGTTATGCGGATCTTCTTTTCGATCACTTTTTTCTGCAGCCGATGGATGGACCCGATCGCATCGCCAACACACAGGCCGCCACGGAATATTGCCTTGCTCATCCGCAATGGCGCCTTAGCCTGCAAACACACAAGTTGATTGGTATCCGCTGAAGCCCTGCGTCAAATTCTCGCGCAGCGTTCAACAGATGTGCTGAATTTTCCGTCAAATTTTTTGGCGCAATGGAGTGTCACAAGAATTTCGCAAAATGAACCGTGCACAACCGCACTCCGTTAACTCCCACGCAACACGGCGCCCATATCTTGCGCACTCCATTGCGGTGAACCATTGTGTGAGTGCGTGTGTGAACTCCACCGACCTTGAATCGCCGTCACATTCGAACGAAGCGGAATGGAGGGCCGGCGCTCTTGCGCTTGCGCTTCCTGCGTTCGACGACACCATGACGTGTGCGGAAGTTTACGCCATATTCCAACAGCCGGACGCGCAACTCGCCGCGGCCGTGATCGATCGCCAGAACCATGTCGTGGGTATTGTAAACCGATTGCGCTTCTTAGCACACTACGCACAACGCTATATTCCGGAGCTTTTCGGCAAGCAGTCCATTATGCGGCTGGCGAACGCAAACGCGTTGGTCATCGACGAGGAAATGTCGGTTGCCGAACTCGGCGCGATGATCACATTGGACTGCCCGGATGCTCTCCGAGAGTGTTTTGTGGTGACGCGTGACGGCCGCTATCTTGGCATCGGCACGAGCGAATCGCTGGTGCGGGCCAAAGTGGCGCTGCTTGTTTCCCGCGAACAACAATTGAAGGCTGCGCTTCTCGCCGCCGAAGACGCCAATCAGACGAAAAGCAATTTTTTGGCATTGATGAGTCACGAATTGCGCACGCCGCTTAACGCCATTATCGGGTTTTCCGAAGTCCTGGCGAACGAATTGTTCGGCCCGCATGTAACCCAGCGTTACCGCGAATATTCGAATGATATTCACGGGGCGGGCCGGCATTTGCTCGCCTTGATCAACGACATTCTGGATTTGTCGAAGTCCGAGGCTGGCCGCCTCGACTTGTTTCCGGAAGCCCTAGACCTCGCAGCGTTGTTCGATGATTGCATACGTCTGACGCATGGGCGGGCATTGGAAAACGGCGTCAATGTGAAAACGGCGATGGCAGACGATCTGCCTATGTTGTTCGCAGACGCCTTGCGGATGAAGCAGGTGGTACTCAATCTTTTGTCGAATGCGGTGAAATTCACGCTGCCCGGCGGTGCTGTGACATTGGGCGCGGATTTGGACGCCGATGGCGGCATTGTGATTGGCGTGAGCGACACCGGCATCGGTATGGCGCCGGAATTGATCCCGCTTGCTCTTGAGCCATTCCGGCAGATTGCCTCACCGCTATCGCGCAAGGCCGAAGGCACCGGTCTCGGCTTGTCGCTGGTCAAATCGCTGACCGAGCAGCAAGGCGGCAGGCTCGTCATCCACAGCGAACCCAATGTCGGCACGACAGTCGAACTCATATTTCCGCAAGACCGTTCTCGCGACCGGCGTGAGCGGAAGATCGCCTAAAACCGCGTGGCGATTTTCTCCAAATCAGGCCGCGGACGCTCTTCCAGGGCGAGGGCGCTTTTGCCGATATAGATAAATCCCGCGATACGCTCGCCGGGCTTGAGGCCCAGACGCTCCTGCACCAGCGGATGATAGGCGCACCATTCGGTCAGCCAATTGGCGACGTAGCCCAATGCATGCGATGCGATCAGCATGGTCTGGCAAACCGCACCGGCGGAAAGCTGCTGCTCCCATTCCGGGATGGGGATGGCTTCACGCACGCGGCTGATAACGCCGACCACAATGGGTGCCCGTAGAAAACGACCAGCCTCCAGCGCAGCGCGTTCGGGACTGACTGTTTCAGTCTCTCCGAGGCAGTCCACCAACAACTTGCCCATGCGCGCTCGTGCATCACCCTCGAACACGATGAAACGCCATGGGAATAGCTTGCCGTGATCGGGCACGCGGGCAGAGGCCCGCAGGATGGTCTGCAATTCCTCGGGACTGGGCCCCGGGCCAGTCATGGCCTTGGCCGAGCCTGAGCGCCGCGAGAGCAACAGATCGATCGTCTGCGGCGCGGGAAGATTGAAGGCGCGGGATGTTGGGGATTCCATGTTTAACCTATGCGCATTTGGAGGTTGCAGGTCGGCCCGGCAACCCTATTTAAGTTCATAAGCGCGGGCCTGAAAGGGTAGCCGCTTTGGAAATATGCCTTTCGTGCGGTAAAATACCCAATCAGGGAGAGAGTCATGGCCGCTATGACGGAAAAAGTCGCCACATGCGATCCGATTTGGGATTCCATGCGCGGGCAGGCCGAAGAACTTGCCACGCGGGAGCCGGCCTTGGCGAGCTTCGTGCACGCGACCGTCCTCAAGCATGACCGGCTTGAACATGCTCTGTCCTACCATCTCGCCAAAAAAGTGGGCGGCGAGGATATCAGTCCCATGCTCACCCGCGAGATATTTGAAGAGGCAATCGTTGCCGACCCCGCAATCGGGCAGGCCGTACGCGCAGACCTTGCGGCGGTGTTCGACCGCGACCCTGCCTGTCATTCCCACGCAGAAGCATTCCTATTCTACAAAGGGTTCCACGCGCTGGAGTGCTATCGCATTGCTCATTGGCTTTGGCAGCAAGACCGTCATGGCATGGCGCTCTTCTTCCAAAGCCGTATTTCCGAATTGTTCGATGTCGACATCCATCCGGCCGCGGTCCTTGGTCGCGGCATCATGATCGACCACGGCACCGGTGTGGTGATCGGCGAAACCGCGGTAGTGGAAGATGATGTTTCGATGTTGCACGGCGTGACCTTGGGCGGCACCGGCAAAGAGCAGGGCGACCGCCATCCGAAGATCCGTCGCGGCGTCCTTCTCTCGATGGGCGCCAAGGTCTTGGGCAATATCGAGATCGGCGAGTATTCGCGTGTCGGCGCAAGCTCGGTGGTGCTGAAATCCGTGCCGGCGCATTGCACCGCCGTCGGCGTGCCGGCCAAATTGGTGAACTGCACCGGCCCCACGCGCCCGTCGCAGGAAATGAATCAATTCTTCGACGAACCCGAGGGAACCGGCTGAGGCCTCTATGCCACGATTTTCTTGGCTGTCTCGGCAATCTCCTGACATTTGCCGGTCGTCTGTTCGATCATTGCGGAAATACTGGAAACACGTTGGCTCACGGTCCCCATCTGCTCTTCCAGCGCGCCGGCCAGTTTGATCAATTCGTTGTTGCCTTCTTTGATCGATTCTTCGCTGGTCTTGGTGGAGTCCACCAAATTGCGCGTTTCCGAGGCCAGATGTTTGACTTCGCCGGCGACAACGGCGAAGCCGCGGCCTTGTTCGCCGGCGCGGGCAGCTTCGATCGTCGCATTGAGCGCCAGCATGTTTGTCTGGAACGCAATCGTGACGATCCCTTCAAGCGCGTTGTCGAATTCGACAAGTTTGCTTTCGGCAACGTTAATTCTCTCGCGCACCGACGTCGCCAATTGAAAGACGTCCTGAACTTGCCCGATGATTTTGCCCAGCGCCGCTCCGCCTTCGCGGCTGCCGCTCGTCACATCGCCGATCGCTTCGATGATTTCGCCGACATGGCCTTTGAGAGCCTGGGATGTCCGCTCTTTTTCTTCATTTAAGATGCGATTGTCCTCGATCATCTGTTGCATATCGCCCAATTCTTTGACTTTTTCATCGATGGCGTAGCGCTCTTGTTCGGCAACGGCGCGATTGTAATTGATGCAATTCTCGATGTGGTTTTCGCCGTTCAAGATCGCCGTGGCGAGAGACCGGCAATTGCCGTAACCGCAGGCAAAGCAATTGATGTTGCGGCTGGCGTCGTCGTTCTTGTAAAGGCTTTGGAAAACCTCGTCGTATTCCGCGTTGCTATGATTGCGCATTTGGGCCAGCGCCGATTTGTTGTGATAGGCTCTGACAAAGTCTTGCAGCTGGAGTTCCTTGTCGAATTGTTCGAACAAGGAATAGACGGTGTTTCCCCGTATTCCCTTTTTTTCTTTGTTTCGCAGTTTTTCCTGCTTCAGCTGGTTCATTCGGGCGTCGACATCGTCGATGCTGATATCCTTGCAGGTTCCGGTACCCAGATTGCAGCCGTTGGCGCAATTTAGGATGTCCACCAGCAAGGGCAGACTCTGACCATTCTTCATGCGCGTTTCATATTGTTTCAGATAACCGTAGGCGTGATCGACGCCTTCGACTTGGCGCACCCAGGCCGTATTGTTGGTGTGATAGTCGACGTTCTCGCGCAAACCGCCGGGGCGGCTAAACGTCACGCCGAGGCCGCAGCCGATATCATCAAATTCGTGCTCGCCAAATCCTTCCAAATTGACGCCGTGCTTTGCGACGTGTTCCTGCAGCTTTTTGTACGTCACATTGTAGTGGACCAGCTTGTCGGTGTCGGTGAATTCCTGCGTCTTGCCCAGACAGGGGGAGAAAAACGCGATCTTGTCGCTGACGTTCTTGTATTTGCGCAGATAGATGGCGGTGCACAGCGTCGGGCTGTGAATGGGCGCAAGGGCCTTAATCAGATCGGGCCGATGTTTCTCGATAAAGGAGACGATCGCCGGGCAGGGCTGGGCGATGACCGAAGCGATGTTTTTCTCTTTGATCGCCTTCAGGTATGCCCAGGTCGTGATATCCGCGCCGAACGAGACGTCGTAAATCAGATTGACGCCTTTGCTCTTCAAATACCCGAAGACTTTTTTGTAATTGCTGAAATTGAATCGTACTGCTGGCGCCGCGACGATCGAAATCCTTTCCCCTTTGGCCAAATCGGCGAAGAATTTCTCCGTGTCGTCGACGTAATCCCGTGCGTGATGGTCGCAGACATCGATGCAGTTGCCGCAGAGAATGCAAAGATCGGGATTGGTACGAACCTTGTTCGCGCCGTCTTTGATGAAAGCCACGTTGGCACCGGTCACCGGGCATTTCGCGATGCATTTGTTGCATCCGGCGCATTTGTCTTCATCAAGTGTAATCACAACAGACATAGCTAAGGTCCCCTCCTATAAAGTGACGGAATGAAATCCGGAGCGCGGCCCGTTCTTTCGCCCGCGCAACACAAAGACCTTAATTTCTATATGGTTAAGTTGACGTATGCGTCAGGCATCAACATTGATTGTATTGATATGATTACATCGTCTTAGAGTTGTGGTTTCCGAAGTTGACGCGTTAATTTGTATGTTGATCCGCACTTTTTATCGCCATCAGCGCCAAGCCGAGCAGAGGTCTGCGTAACAGGGCGCCACCGGGAAATATCTTCGCAGGCAAGCGTGCGAATATATCGAAGCGCTCGCTGTTGCCCGTCGCCGCTTCGGCCAGCAATTTGCCGCCGAGCACCGCCAGCGCCACACCATGGCCGGAATAGCCGTGCGCGAAGAAAACGCGATCCGATAGCTTTCCAAAATGCGGCAGAACTGTGCGCGTAATTCCGATCGTTCTGCTCCATGCGAATTCGATGGGGATATTTGCCAGCTGCGGGAAAACCCGCAGCATATGCGGCCGCATTAGACTGGCCACATCGCTTGCTGCACGTAGAGATGTTTCACCGCCGGAAAAGATCAAGCGCCCGTCACTACTCTTGCGATAATAGTCGAGTATGTGGCGCGTATCGGCGACTGCCACATCGCCAGGTAGGATTTCGCGGCCAAGCTTGGCGCCAAGCGGGGCAGTCGTCACGATATGACTTTGGATTTTTCCGATGTAGCGGGCCAGCCTCGGCGCAACGCTGCCGTTGTAAGCACCGCAAGCGACAATAACGCGATCGGCTGTGACGCTGCCGCCGTTGGCACAGCGGACAATAGCGCTCCCCTTAGAGCGCTCGATGCGCAACGCAGAGCTGTGTTCCCAAATCGTGACGCCTGCTTTGTCGGCGGCGGCCGCCAGCCCTCGCGCGAAGCTTAAGGGGTGCAGGTGTCCGCCGCCTTCGTCGAACCGCGCCGCGGCGTAGATCTCCGTACCGAGCTTCTGGGCCGTGGCAGCGCGTCCCATCATCTGCGCCCGGCCATAACCGTGAACACGGGCAAGACGCTCAGTTTCCTCCGCCAGTGCCCGAACCGCACGCTCATTATGCGCGGCGATAACAAGCCCTGACCGTAGTGCGCAATCGATTGCGTGTTTTTCCACCAAAGCATGGACCTGCGTCTTGGCTTCTTCCGTCAGGTCCCACAACGCACGAGCGCGGCCCGCACCGAGTTGCTTTTCCAGCCAAATCTGGTTCCGGCGCAGTCCCGTATGGATTTGCCCGTCCGACGCGCCGAAACCGACGGTCTCTGCTTCCACCAAACTCACACGCATGCCGGCCTCGGCAAGGTGCAATGCAGCCGAAAGGCCCGTATAGCCGCCGCCGATGACGCAGATGTCCGCCTTGATCCCCTCGACAAGCCGCGGGAACGGCCGGGTCGATCCGGCGCTCGCCGCATAATAGCCTTGTGGCGCCCTGTCGCGGGCTTGGCGCATAGGGTTCATAGCGATTCATGGGCAGGGCGCGACCGCGCGGTCAAGGCGCTTGACCCATAATGGCCGTCATGCGAGTTCAAGCCATAACGCGATGGAGACGACTTTGACCCGAAGCGAGATTTGGCGCATCGAGAAATATCTACGGAACCTGTTTCGTCTCGATACGATCACGTTAATAGAACGGCCGAAACAGCCCGATTCCGTTGAAGTGCAGGTCAATGGAGAATTTATCGGCGTCATCTTCAAGGACGAAGAAGACGGCGAGACTTCCTACGCCTTCAACATGGCCATCCTCGAAATGGATCTGCCGGAACCGCCCGCAAGCCGCGCAGGGTAAGGCTTCATGGCCGACAAAGGCAGCGATGGCGGCGGAGGTGCCGGCGCGGCCTGGCAATTCTATCTCCGTCATCACGTTGTGCTTCTTTCCATTGTGCTGTCGCTGATGGGCATCGCGACAGGCGTTGCCACTGCATTTTCTCTGCTGCAGGGCGCCTCGTGGCGCGGCGCTGCGGCGATTCTTGCCGGCGCCATTCTCGCGGCCGGCGTTGCTTGGTTCCACACGCGACATTTCGGCCTAACGGTCCTCGCCGCCATTACGCCGTTGCCCGGTCTTCTCTGGGCCGCGCCGATGAGTGCGGGTTCAGCCTTTGGCGCGATACCCGCGCTTGCCTATGTCCTGGCTTTCGCGATGGCCGTCATGCTGACGCAAGATATTCTTTTGCGCAATTTGGACGACAGTGCCGCAGACCCACCCTACAGATCAGCGGCCGCCGCCGCGGGCTTGATGGCCGCGCTGGGCCTGCTTTGGTTTCTGCGTGGAAGTTTGGCAAATGCGACTTTTCAAGCCGTCGCGGATATTGTCCTTTCCGGTGGCACGGCGCTGTTGCTGGTACCGATCGGAGAAACATTCCTGCATTTCGACGAGGCGTCGGTGTCGCAATCGAACCGTGCGCGCGAATATCGCCTGCGCGTGTTGGAAAAAATCGCCATGGTCGCCGTGCCGCGTTGGGGTATGAGCATTGCCGGCATCGCGATGATCTTGTTGGCCTTAGCCTGGTTTGGCGCCGTGCCTGCCTTTTCCTTTTTCCATTTTGGCAGTGCGGTGGCCCTGGCCGGGGCTTCGGCCGGTCTGGTATTTCTTATCGCGACGGCGGCGAGCGGAGGATGGCGCGAAGGCTTGGCGGCCACGATCGTCACTGCATTGACGTGTTTGACCGCGCTATGGGGTTTCGCCGCCATCGGGAAAGCGCCGATCCACGCACCGGTCGGAATCGCAGAATTGGTGTCGCTGACTCTGTTCCTAATTCTCTGCCAAGTGCGGCGCGCCCACGCCTATGTCGTGCGAGGCGAGGATCCGTCCGTAGCGCGGCTCAGAGCTGTCGAAGAATTCGGCGGACCGCAAGCATTTGCCATACTGGGAGGGATCGTGATGCTGATTCCGACGATCGTTACGCGTCCGATCTTTGCGCCTTATGCCATCGCGCTGATTTTTGCGGGGGCGGGCGCGATTGGCTTTGCTCCGGCGCTGGTCACGGCAACGGAAGTACTGCTTCCGCGCCGCCGTTCCGTCGAGGATTTGTACGGGCGCCGTTAAGGTCAAACACCGACGTTCGACAGGAAACGCTCGACCATCGAACGATAAGAGCTGCCGAACAGACGCAAATGAACCAGCGCCGGCCACAGCCTATAGATTGTCAAACGTTCGTCATGGCCGGGTTCAAGCGGACCATAGGCGTCGTAGAAATCTACGCTGGGATGATCGAATAGCGTCAGCATTCCAAGGTCCACTTCACAATGCCCGTAATAGCAGGCCGGATCGATCAGCCCGCTGACCTGGTTTCCGTCCACCAACACATTGCCACCCCACATGTCGCCATGAAGCAGAGACGGCGCTGGGCGTGGCGGCAGACGGTTCGTTAGATCGCCGGCGAGGGTTTCAATACGGCGCGCCAGCGGCGCTGGAAGATGGGGGACATGCACCAGCAAACGCCGCTCCGCCCAAAATCGCGGCCAGTTATCGTCCCAGCCGTTATCGATCGCGAGAGTCGCAAAAGCATAGTTCTGCGGCCAGCCATAACGGTTGCTTTTGGTCCTGTGCAGCAAGGCGAGTGCAGTACCCAAACTCGCCCAGCCGCTCGTGAGTGAGCCGTCGGCGGGAAGACATGCAATCACCAGCGCTTCATCGCTCACTCCCAACACCGCCGGGGCAGGGACACCGCTGGCGGCGATAGCTTGAAGCATCGCCGCTTCGGTCTTGGGGGAAGGTCCGTTTTTTACAATAGCTTCGCGTCCATCGCTCAGCGCGATCCGCACGATCTGCGATAGGCTGCCCCCGCCGAGCGCTTCGCTGCGGCTGAGATTGCCGCCCAGCAGCATCGCCCCCGCTTCGGCAAGCGTTTTCATGTCTTTGCCATCCGCCGTGCAAGTCCTTCGGCGCCCTCCGACACTTCGGACCACGTCGTTTCGAAGTCGTATTCATCGCCGTAGTAGGGATCGGCAACGGATTCGCCCTTGCGGCCATCGGCATGATCGAGCAGCAAGCTCAACTCAGCCGTCGCATCCTTCGGCCGCATTGTTTGGAGCGCCACCAAATTCTCGCGGTCGAGCGCCACGATATGCGTAAAGCGGCGAAAATCTTGTTCTGTCACTTTGCGGGCGCGGTAGCCGCTGATGTCCGCGCCGTGACGTTTGGCGACATTACGGGCGCGTCGGTCTGGCGGATCGCCTGCGTGCCAACCACCGGTTCCCGCAGAGTCGACGTCGACATCCAGTCCGATCCGCTTGGCTTCCGCGCGAAACGCAGCTTCCGCAAGTGGTGAGCGGCAAATATTCCCGAGACACACGAACAATACGGCTAACTTACGGGCCACGGGTTATTCCCCTCGATTATCCAAATGCGAAATGACTCAGTATCCTGCCATGGGTCAAGGGACGTAGTTCCCATCGCTCGCCCGATCGTGACTGGCGTATGGGACGGTGCCGTAATACTTTTTGGCATGAGCTAATGAACGGATTCCTTGGGAGAATGTTTTGCATAGCTTTATCCGCTTCGCCGCGGCGTTGATTTTGATCGGTACCGGCGCCAGCGCCGCCGATGAGGCGCGGCATATCAATCTTGCGCGCTATTATTTTGCATCGCCCGCGGACGAACTTAAAGACCGGCAGGTGCTGACCGATATGTTGACGCAGTTGCAGCAAATGCGCGGTCACGTTACGGCATCGCCAAAGGCGCTGCTGCAGGCGCTTCAGCTCAACAATCGCATTCAGACGACTTACGCAAGACACGATGCCTATCTGCATCTGCGCTGCCGGACGAACAACCAAGACCTCACCGCCTGCGCTGACGAAAATACTCTGGATGGTATCGTGGACAGCAAGACCGCATTCCTCACTAGCGAAGTGGCGTCTCTCTCGGACAGTACACGCGCCGCGTACTTACGCCGCGAGAAACGCCTCGCTCCCTACGGATACTGGCTCGAAAACGCGCGACGATCCGGCGCACATACCCTAACAGGGCCGCGCGGCGATGCCATCGGCGAGTTCACGACCGAAATCTCCGGCTGGCAGGCTCCGCTCTACGATGCGACGATGTCATCGGTCGATTTCGGAAGCGTTGCCACGTCGCATGGCACCTTGGACGTCCGCCGTCAGCGCAATCTCCTCGCAATTGATCCCGATGCGCGTGTCCGCGAAGAAGCATTTCGAAAACGTTATGCGGCGATCGCCTCGGTGCGAAACACGGTCGCCTTCGCATTGCTGTACACGGCGAAAGCCGCGAATCACCTCGCCCAAGCCCGGGGCATTCCCAATGCGCCGGATGGAAAGTATTTCGACATCGGCCTAGATCCGAAAGACGTCCGTGGAACAATCGAATTGGTCGCAGGCGAAGGCGAATTGAACAAACGCTTCGAACGGCTACGTGCGAGGGAAGTGGAACAAGCGTTAGGGCTGAAGACCGCCGGGCCATGGGATATGGATGTTCCGCTCACCCAAATTCCCACGCTGTCACTGCCGGCGACGACAATGCTGATGCACGACGTCTTTGCGGATATCGGTCCATGGTACCAGAATGAATTTGACGCCCTTCTCGATCCGGCAAACGAACGCTTCGACGTCGTGCCGGGTGGTGCGCTGCATCGCTCCGGTGGAGGCTTTTCGGTGGGCTATGCAGGCGCCAAAAGTGGTTTGTTTGTTGGAAATTTCGATGGCACCTACAAAGATCTTTCCGTCATTGTTCACGAGGGTGGTCACGCCGTTCACCGCGCGTTGATGAATGCTCAAGGCGTGTTGCCTGTCTACACCAAGGGACCGCACTTCGTTTTTGAATCCATCGCCGAGTTCAATGAGCTCGTGCTCGCCGACTATATGACCACCCACGCGACGGATCCGGCGACCAAGCGCTATTACGCCGAGCGTTTTCTGAGCATCAAGGGGCTGGATTTTCTGGCCGGCGCGCAAGACGCAGCCCTCGAACAAGCGGTCTATGACGGCGTCGCAGAGGGCAAAATCACCTCCGCCGACGATCTTGACGCGTTGACTTTGCAGGTCGATAGCCGCTTTTCGGTTTGGCCGGAGCGCGAAGCAGAGCTCAAAGCGCGCTGGGAGGCCTTGGATCTCGCCTTCGAAGACCCGCTCTACGACGTCAATTACATGTATGCGAGCATGCTCGCGCTGAAATATTTCCAGCTCTACAAGGAAAAGCCGGACTGGTTCCTGCCGCGCTACAGGGCATTTCTCGCGAATGGCTTCGACGATACGCCGCAACATCTTCTAAAGCGGTTTCTCGGTATCGACCTCGCCGGACCGGGACTCGTGAATGATGCCGTTTCGGTCGTGAATAGGAGGCTGAAGGACCTGGAGACCGGTCCATCCTGAGCTATTTTGCCGCCTTGCTGAAAGAGGCGATGAGCTTGTCGATATTCTCGCTGATCTCGCGCCATTTGGAGAGATGGGCCCGTTTGAAACGATAGGACAACGAAACGCCTTGGGCGATGGAAATGTCGCGCAAGCAGCTTGGACTGGGCACTTCAGGCGCGAAGCGCACGCAACGCAGAACTTGAGGACCTTTGTCGGTCTGGCCGACGAACAAATCTTCGTTGTGATAGCCGGAATCTTCGCGGAATTCGTATTGCGTAAGGTCATAGGACCCCGGCGTGCCGTTGACGTTCGTCACATAGCCCATATAGACGCGTTTCAGCCGGTCCGTCTCGCTGAGGTTTAGTTTGTCATCCCGGATCAGCATGTAGACGACGGGTAAATCCGGACTGTTGCCGGCAAAGGTTTGCGCCTCCCAATTCGACCAGCCGGACATATCCGGCAAAAGGGCGAAGAGGGCAATTTCGCGTTTTTCGCCGCCCCTACGTGCACTCTCGAATTCCAGATAATTCGCGGGAATGTAGAGCCGGTGACCGTGGACTTTCAGGGCGATGATATCGCTTCGCGAAGTTGGCGAGATTTGTTCCTCGAACAAGCTCGGTGCGCTGGGCGCGAGATAGAGCAAAAGAAACAAAGCCGACAACGCAAATGTGACAAGGAATATGCCGAGCGGAATGAGCCACCCGGAGCGTCTCCGGATCGTTTCGTCATCGTCGGTGGTGCGGCTCATGGCCAATTCCGGTCGCGTCGCTGAGTTGGATCGTGCCGCTCTATGTAGCATGGTGACGTTAATGGTCTGCTCCGATCCAGAGCCAAATCGGCACGATCCCAAAAATCTTACGCCGGCCGTTTTCCTGGGAAATTGTCGAAATCCGTGCCGGATCGGCACAGAATAGGGTCCGCAAGTGGGCATGTCGGCTGCAACACCTCTCCCAAAAGCAGTTGGGAGCAGGCATTGGTGCACAATCTGGCAGTGGCGTTGTTCGCGGCGACCTGCGGCTTTACCGCATCGGGGATCACGGCGAATCTTTACCGCCTCCTAGCCAAAAAACCCGAAAATCTGCGCGACAAGACAATTTACTTCGTCATCATGGTCATCGCCGGTCCTAGTGTCTTGTTTGAAAACGCCGCCAGGAAGCTGCGCGCCAAAACCTGTTCCGCCTATGCCTTTTTGCTGGCCGCGGCGATCTCGGGTTACTGGAGCTTCGTTATCGGGCTCTTCGTCCTCAATATAAGCTTGGCCGTTTAAGCCCTTATAGAACCGTCAACATTCCTGCGACCAGCGGATGGCGAACGATGTCGGCTTCGCCCAGACGGATCACCGCGATCTCCGGAACTTTTTCCAGCCGATCGGCGACATCCTTCAATCCGGACATGCCTGGCAGCAGATCGGTCTGATCGGGATCTCCGGTCAGCACCATGGTCGAGCGCCAGCCTAGCCGCGTCAGTAACATTTTGAGCTGCACATAGGTGCAGTTCTGCGCCTCATCGATCACAATGAAACAGTCGTTGAGGGTGCGACCGCGCATATAGGCCACCGGGGCGATTTCGATTACGCCCTCTGCGACCAACGCCTTCAAACGCTTGGTGCCGAGACGTTCTGTCAGCGCGTCGTAGAGCGGGCGTAAATAAGGCGCTAGCTTGTCTTGCAGATCGCCCGGCAGGAAACCGAGACTTTCGCCCGCTTCCACGGCCGGACGTGACAGCACCATACGGCCGACGCGGCCGGCCTCCAGGGCTTCCACGGCCTTGGCAATGGCGAGATAGGTCTTTCCGGTGCCGGCGGGACCGAGCGCCAGCGCGACGGATCGCTCATCGATGGCGTCCATCAACTTTTGTTGTACGGGGCTCATCGCCCGGACGTTTTTTACATATTTTCGGTCGCGCTCTTCCCCGTCGCGCGGGCTCCAACCGCTGCGGGCCGGAAACAATCGATGTACGTTTTCGTCTGCTGGAAGGTTGCTTTCACGGGTCTTGTAACGCGCGGAACGCTTGGCCATGGAGACTCCCTGGTCAAAAATCGAACGCTGATGGGCTGATGTGCGGAAGAGTGCGTGCGGGGACGGGGCGCGATGCCCTTCAAACCGGAAATCTGCAAAGTGCACCGACGCACCGTGATATTTCCCCCGTCGTGTACGAATCACTCGACACTGTTGAGACTAACGTTTTTCAATATGAACGTGTGCAACAATTGTGAGACGTTTTTCGACGGTGCCGTCATCGTCGTGCGCCCCAGGTTGCGGGAAGACCGTCGATGCCGCGCGCATTTTTTTGCGCAGCCGGACGCTGGGTAAGGGCAAAACGGCTCTGTGCAACAACGCGATTAGCGGACACAATAACGTTTGATCGCCGATAGGAGACTCTGATGCCGATCTATGCCTTGGAAGGCATTGCACCGGAATTGCCGACAGACGGGCAATATTGGATTGCGCCGACCGCGGTCGTGATCGGCCGCGTACGCTTGATGAAAAATGCCAGCATTTGGTTCGGCTGCGTGCTGCGAGGCGACAACGATTGGATCACCATCGGAGAGAATTCCAACATCCAAGACAATTCGATCGTTCATGTCGATCCCGGCCAGCCGGTCAGTGTGGGCGCCAATGTGACTGTAGGTCACAACGTGATCTTGCATTCGACGACGGTGGAAGACGGCTCGTTGATCGGTATGGGTTCGACGCTGCTCAACCGCTCGCGCATAGGGAAAAACTGCATCGTCGGCGCTAATTCGCTGATTGCCGAGGGCAAGGAATTCGATGAGGGCTCGCTCATTGTCGGCGCCCCGGGGAGGGTGGCGCGCGCGCTCAAAGAACACGAGCTGGCGATGCTTAAAATATCGGCAGACATCTATGTCGAGAACTATCGCCGATTCCGCGATCATCTGACGCCGGTCGGATGATCAGGCTTTAGCCTGCGCGGCTCAACGCTGATTGATCCGGAGACTTCTGCCAGATGCGGCGAATGCGAGATTCCGCTTCCGGCCCGAAATTGAACCAGGCCGCTTTATCATGCGTTGCATCGGCGATGAACAATATATCGAGTTTGCCGAGTTTCTGCACCAAGGCGCTACGGATCGCGTTGATGGACGTCTCGCTGGATACCACCCATGCCTGAGGCAAAATCGCAAAAGCAGGCCCAAAATTGAAGATTTCTTCTTCAAGGCCTGAAATGGAACGCGACTTCATGTCGGCGATGATGACGTAATGCGCCCGTTCGCCTTTGCCTTCCTCTTCGTGGCGCCCAAAGCTTTGCGTGCCGGTATCCCCATCCGCCGTAAAAAAAGTCGGCCTTGCGGGGGCGGCGACCTGGAACAGAGCCTTGAGCTCTGGATCTTCCGACGCGGGACCGTAGGCTTTCGTGTCGGAACGGGCGACCAGAGAATGGGCAGCCAAGCGTCCTTCTGCGGCGAAGGCGCGCATCTGCTCCACCGTGTAAGGACCGTAATTGCGGCCATTCACGCAGATCGTCCAACTGCCAGGCATTGCGGATTTGGGTTTCATAGCCGCCCGCAAGCCTAATGGTGAATGATTACCTAACCCTTTCCAACCGGCACCGGTTTGCGCGGATATAGCGCGGCTGGGGGCTTTGCCTTGCGCCGCCTATGCGTAATCTACGTCCGATAACAGGGGAATCACCCAGCATGAACTGCTCCCGCGCCCTGATCGTTGTTGGCCTCGCGCTGGCCGTCATTCTGAGCGGTTGCGGCAAGTCGGATCGCAAAGCGGCGAACTATGTTTCGCCGGTCGCGGTCGAGGCTGTGCCGCAGGGGCCATTGGCGCATGACGCGGTTCCACTCCGCTATCGGTTGTCTTTTGTCATAGATCCGGCCAAGCGCAGTTTCGCCGGTCACGATGAGATCGACGTAACCTTCACCAAGCCGCGGCGCATGCTTTTTTTGCATGGCCTCGATCTGGACATGCACGGCGTTCTGGTCCGGCTGCCGTCGGGAAAAACCATCCCTGCGCATTACGACCAGGTGGACCGTTCCGGCGTGGCGCGGCTGCTGTTCGTCGACGAGATTCCGAGCGGACCCGCGAGGCTGATTTTCGATTACGAGGCGCCATTCGGCCAGTCGCTGGACGGCCTTTACAAGGTTGTGGACCGCGGCGTGCCTTATGTTTTCACGCAGTTCGAATCCATTGCGGCCCGAGCAGCCTTTCCCTCGTTCGACGAGCCCGGCTTCAAGACGCCGTTCGAAGTGACAGTTAGCGCGCCGGCTGCCGACAGCGTTATCGCCAACACCGAAGAAACATCCGTCACGGCGCTTCCTGGGGGTATAAAACGCGTGGTCTTTGCCGCGACCAAACCGCTGCCCACTTATCTGGTGGCACTGGCGGTCGGTCCGTTCGATATCGTCGATGGCGGATATATCGCGCCCGATAAAGTGCGTTCGCACGCGATCCATTTGCGTGGCGTCACCTCCAAGGGCAATGGGGAGCGCATACGCTTGGCGCTGACGATGACGCCCAAACTGGTCATCGCGCTGGAGAATTATTTCGGCGTCGCTTATCCCTTCTCCAAGCTCGACATGCTGGCCGTGCCGGATTTTGCTGCCGGTGCCATGGAGAATGCCGGTGCCATCACTTTCCGCGAAAGGCTGTTGCTGTTCGATGCCAATGCGCCTCTAGAACAAAAGCGCAGCAGCCTCTTGGTGCAAGCCCATGAGCTGACGCATCAATGGTTCGGTGATCTGGTGACGCCCAAATGGTGGAACGACACCTGGCTCAACGAATCCTTTGCCAATTGGATGGGGCACAAAGCAGCCGCCACCGTCATGCCGGAATGGCAAATCGATACGGAAACGCTGCGCGCCGGTTTCGAGGTGATGCAAACCGATGAATTGCCGTCGGCGCGCCAAATCCACCAGCCCGTCCATACGCCCGATGATATCGAAAATGCATTCGACGGCATCACCTACAACAAAGGCGCGTCGGTTTTGACGATGTTCGAGAACTATATCGGCGAGGATGCGTGGCGCGCCGGCATCCATGCTTATCTGACAAAGTTCGCAGGTGGAAATGCGACGGAGAGCGATTTTATAAGCGCGATCGCGCAGATGCCATTTTCCAAACCGCAGCGCGACATAGTCGCTGTCAACAGTAATGGTGATATCAGTTGGAATGGCGAAAACGTGTCGGATATGCCCACCTTAAAACAGCGATTTATTGATAGATATAAGCTGTCTCGCGAAGCATTGATCTCGGCTTTTGGTTCCTATCTCAATCAACCCGGCATTCCATTGTTGCGCGGCGAAACGCAATGCAACGATGGCGTGCGAGAAAAAGTCTCGCAATCCATCTATTCAGCCATCGGACAAAAGTCGCACGAGCGCCATTGGGATGTACCGGTTTGTCTAGCGACGTCTGCCGGCACGAAAACTTGCCAGCTTGTCGGTAAGGAAACCAACACGATTCCCATAAAGGGGACTTGTCCCGCCTGGGTGCTGCCCAATGCGGGTGGCAAGGGCTATTACCGCTTCACACTCGGCGAAAAAGAATGGAGCGCGTTAACCGCGGCGGCGCCGAAACTTTCGCCCGCAGATCAGATCACTTTGTTACAAAACGCCGATGCCGGGGTTCGCGCCGGCAATGTGCAACCCGCCGATCTCTTGACGCTGATCCGCGTTCTGGCGCCCAAGGCGCGCTGGGATGTGCTCGATACCATGACCGGCATCCTGCATCGGTTGCGCGAGACCGGCTTGGTGGGCGACGACCTCGCAGCGTACCGCGACTTCGTGCGCAAGGCTTTTGCCGCGCGCATGAAAGCCATCGGTCCGGCGATGAAGCCGCATGAAAGGCCGGACGTCACGCTGGCGCGCGAGAAACTCGCCACCCTGCTGGTCGCGGAGGGAGCCGATCCGAACACGGTGTCGGTGCTTTCGGCGGCCGCCCATGCCGCGGTGAGCGGCAAGAACACCGTGAAAGTCGCGCCCGATATAGCGGGTGTGGCGTTGCGCGCCGGGCTGATGGCCGACCCGGCCTTTGCCGATGCCGTCCTGCAATTATATCAGGCGTCGGACGACGAATATTTTCGTCGCATGACGATTTATGCTTTTAGCGGCAGCGAAAATCCGGCCGTCATCGGCAAATTGCTGGCGCTGGTACCGAAAATGCGCTCCGGCGAACTTCGCTTTCTCTATGAATACATGGCGGACGAACCCGTGGCGCGTAGCGTGCTGTGGTCATGGTTCAAAGCGAATTACGCCCTCATTGTGAAGCGCGTCTCGACACGCGGGATGTCACACTCCGTAACAATATTGTCGAACGCCTGCGATCAAGGGGCGAGCAAGGCGTTGGCAGATTTCTTCGGACCGAAGGTCGACGGATGGGAGGGCACTGCACGTCCCTTGGCGCTGGCCGAAGAGAAAATCGGACAATGCATCGCCTTCAAATCCGCAAAAGGCCGGGAAATCGCGGCTGCGCTCCGGGCGAACCATTAGGGATTGATGCTAAGAAAACCCCGGCTCGTTGCCGAGCCGGGGTCATCTTACCTCGCGCACAACTAAGCTTAATCGTCGAAATGCCAATAACCGTCGCGCTGGCGGCAAGCCGTGCCAGACCGCGTAAAGGTCTTACCACGGGCGTATGTTGTTTCCGTGAACGAACGGCAAACATAACCGTCGCGGTGGAATTCGCGTTCCGGAATGAAATAGCCGTAGTCGTCGCCGTGGCGCCAGTCATAGCGATGGCCGATATCGCCATCCAATCCCTGAGAGTAGACACGGAAGGCATATTGATGATCTTCGCACGGCATATCGCGCGAAACCGCATTGCCTAACATACCGCCGAGAACGGCGCCGCCGACCACTGCACCGCCATTGCCATGGCTTGCTGCTCCACCGATTAGGCCTCCCGCAAGGGCGCCGAAGATCGTTCCGGCGGCCGTATTGCCACTGCGACAGTTGTCTTCGTAGTAGCCCTCGCGATAGGCGGGCGGCGGAGGAGGAGGCGGATTGTCGTAGCCGCCGTCACGGCGGTCGCCGTAGCGTATGTAATGACCGTCGCGGTCATAATAACCGTCGTGATCGTATTGGCTGTAATATCCGTATGGATCCGGACCGGGCCCCGGGGGAGGGCCTGATTGTGCTGAGGCTGGCATCGCGCCGAACACCAGCGCAACCGCCGTGGCCGCTAAGAGAATTTTCCTCATACCGATTCACTCCTTTGAATTCTCAGGGCAAACAACGTCATGCCGGCATCTTCGCCTGGGCTCGCTGAACGGCTCCAATTGGGCGATATCGCCCGCTGATAGAACGGCAAAAACACAGGCTAGTTCCGGCGTGACGATGTCATATTAACCGCTCACAGCATCGCGAAAAATTGAATCATTGGCAATCCGGAAGGCCGCGCTTCTAGTGGACCGATTTCGAACATTCGCATCCCCCTTGCGCCGGGCATTTTTGCGAATGTTAGAATCAAAGGACCACCAGCAACTATGGGTTCCTCGTGGAGTTTTAGATTTGACATTCGTTATCAATGTTTGCGCCAAGCAGGGTCGCGAATGTCAAATCCACTCCACTAGAGTTTGCGCGCCACAATCTGCAGCACGCCCGGCGTGATGACGAAGGCCCTCGAATCGGCCTCATAGCGGGCCAAAAGGGCGATGAGCGTCTCTGCTTCCGCGGCCGTGAGTTCGCTGCTTGCCGTCATGACGGGGATATATTGCCGGGCAAAATCCATCGGCCAATTGGCGGCAAAGTCGTTCATCCGGGCGACGAACACAACCGGCCGTATCGATTCGATTTCAAATCCCGCATCCGGCAACAGATGGGGCAGGGCGAGGCCGACATCGGAATCGCCGCCGCTGGCCCGCCATTTCGCAACGATCTTGGCGATATAGGCTTCGAAGGCTTCCGAGCGCGGCGCCATATGCCAGGAGCCGTAATCGTAATATTCCTGGAGCAGCAATTTGCCGCCCGGCTTGAGCGCCCGCGCGATGCCGCGAAGAACTTTTGCCGGATCGCTGACAAAGGCGAGCACCCAGCGGCACCAGGCGCGGTCGGCAACCTCCGCTGGCCATTCATAATCCAACAGATCGGCTTCTATGCCTTCGAGGTTGGCAAGGCCGCGCGCAGCGGCGAACGATACAAGCGCGCCGAGAAAACGGTGCGAGCGTTCGATGGCGATCACTTTTCCTTCGGCGCCGACGATTTCGGCCAAATCGAGAGCCGCGTAGCCGGGTCCGGCGCCGATATCGAGCACGATCTGGCCGCTGGTGATCCCACCTTGCCGCCACAGGTCGAGAACGCTGCCCCGCCAAACGCGATGCTGCTCGCCAAGCCGCTCGATCTCGGCGTCATGGGTTCCTATGACGTATGATTTTTCCTCGTTCATGCGCGAAGCCTATGCGCAAGCGCGACGGATACTGCCACCCGTTTCTTGCTCGGCCGATCGGCTATTACTTGATGGTATAGCTCGCGACGCGCCACAACCCTTTTTCCAGGGTCAGGCTGACGACCTCCACGCTGTCGGCCTTGCGCTCGAATTTCGCCTTGTAGCGGACGACGGCGTATTGGCCGGGAGGCATGTTGGGTAACTCGCCGACCAGCGACACGCTATCGACATCGCGCCAGACGATATGCCCGACGGCTTCACGGAAGATGCCGGTTGTGCTTTCCCAGGATTTTTCGGTCACACGCTCGCGGAAGAGCGTGCTGCCTTCGGCCCAGCTATCGGCATATTTCTCGTTGTCGATCAGCGTGAGCCATTGATAGGCGCTGGATGTGGGCTCGGCCGTGGCTGCAAGAGCAGGGTTGGCGGCGGCTGCTAAAATCGCCACCAACGTGTAAAGGGACACGAGAATGGGTTTCATAAACGCCCCCGCCGGTTTTGGGCGCACTCTGGCGGCGAATTATGACGGTTCTGCTACGATCCTCGCTGTAATGCGGCGCAGCAAATGAAGCCACCTTGGACGCCCCCTCAAACACAAAGCGACGAGACGACAAAACCATTGAATTGATGCGTTGTCGCCCGATCAATAAACTCTAGCTTTTGGCGGAATGTATTCGACGTCGTTCGTCAGCGTATAGGTGTGCACGGGGCGATAGTCGAGTTTCGCCCAACCGGTCTTGGGATCCAGCCAAGCCAGCGTGTGTTTCATCCAATTCGCATCGTCGCGATTGGGGAAATCTTCGCGCGCATGCGCACCGCGACTTTCCGTGCGCGTGTAGGCGCCTTCAATGGCCACAATGGCCTGCTGAATGAGGTTTTCGAATTCCAGCGTCTCAACCAGATCGGTATTCCAGATCATGGAGCGGTCAGTGACGCCGATATCGCCGAGGTTCTTGTAGATCGCGTCGATCCGCTTGCGTCCCTTGTCCAAGGTTTCGCCCGTGCGGAATACGGCGGCGTCGTCCTGCATTGCTTTTTGCATGGCGAGGCGCATCTCGGCGGTGGAGGTCTTACCCTTGGCGTTGCGATAGCGATCGAGGCGGGCCAGCGTTTCCTCGCCGGCGTTTTTGTGCAGATCGGCGTGATTGTTGTTGCGGCCTTCGAGCGTCGTGGCGGCCTGGGTGCCCACCGCCTTGCCGAAGACGACGAGGTCGATCAGCGAATTGGAGCCCAGCCGGTTGGCACCATGCACCGAAACGCAAGCGCCTTCGCCGACCGCCATCAATCCCGGCACGACAGAATCCGGATTGCCGTCCTTCAACGTCAGTACTTCGCCCATATAGTTCGTCGGGATGCCGCCCATATTGTAATGCACGGTCGGCAGCACCGGGATCGGCTCTTTCGTGACGTCGACGCCGGCGAAGATACGCGCGCTTTCGGTGATGCCGGGCAGGCGTTCGTGAATGATCTTCGGATCGAGATGCGAAAGGTGCAAGTTGATGTGATCCTTTAGCGGACCCACGCCGCGTCCTTCGCGGATTTCGATGGTCATGGCGCGGCTGACCACATCGCGCGAAGCAAGGTCCTTCGCGTTCGGCGCATAGCGCTCCATAAAGCGTTCGCCCTCGGAATTGGTGAGGTAGCCGCCTTCGCCGCGCACGCCTTCTGTGATCAGAGTGCCGACGCCGTAGATGCCGGTCGGATGAAACTGGATGAACTCCATGTCTTGTAGCGGCAGACCGGCACGCAGCACCATGCCGTTGCCATCGCCCGTCTGCGTATGTGCGCCGGTACAGGAGAAATAGATGCGGCCATAGCCGCCGGTCGCGAGGATGACCTTGTGCGCGCGGAAGCGATGGATTGTGCCGTCGTCGAGGTTCCAGGCCATCAGCCCGCGCACCACACCGTCTTCGACGATGAGATCGAGCGCGAAATACTCGATGAAGAAATTCACCTCATGCTTCACGCATTGGCCGTAAAGCGTATGCAGCATGGCGTGGCCGGTGCGATCCGCCGCGGCGCAGGTGCGCTGGGCGATGCCTTTGCCGTAGTGACTGGTCATGCCGCCGAAGGCGCGCTGATAGATTTTGCCGTCTTCGGTGCGCGAGAACGGCACGCCCAAATGCTCCAACTCGTAGACCGCCTCCGGAGCGTTCTTGCAGAGATACTCGATGGCGTCTTGGTCGCCGAGCCAATCGGCCCCTTTTACTGTGTCGTACATATGCCAGCGCCAATCGTCTTCGCCCATATTGCCGAGCGCCGCCGCGACTCCGCCCTGCGCCGCGACCGTGTGGCTGCGGGTTGGGAAGACTTTCGTCACGCAAGCGGTCTTAAGGCCGAGGCGGGCACATTCCAGCGTGGCTCTGAGTCCCGAGCCGCCGGCGCCGACAACGACGACGTCGAAGGAATGGTCGGTGATTGGGTATGCGGTCATTTTAGGTTCCGAAAATCAGAGCGCAATGCGAAGCAGGGCGAAGATGCAAGCGGCGGCCACGGCAAGCGCGAAACCGCGGTTGAGCAACACCAGGACCAGTCTTGGAAATTCCGCGGAGACATAATCCACGATGACTTCCTGCAAGCCGAGCGTCATATGGAGCAGGGAGATCAGCACAAAAGCGCCCATCAAAATGGCGTTGAGCGGGTTTGACAGAAAGATCAGCGCCGACACCTCATTGGCGCCGACAAGTCCGAGCGCGGAAATGGCGAACCAAAGGCTGAGCGGGATCAGCGCAATCGCCGTCACGCGCTGTTGCCAGAAATGACCAACTCCGGAATGGGCGGAGCCGAGGTCTTTGACTCTGTGGGTGGGCGTTTCGAGGCTCATTGGTAATAGCCTCCCTTGCCCAGATAGGCCAACGCGAATGCGCCGACGGCCATCAGCAGCGACAGCACGAAGACCAGCACGCCAGTCTTGTTCGCCGTTGACACCTCATAACCATATCCGAAATCCCAGGCGAGATGCCGAATGCCGTTGACCAGGTGATAGGCGAGCGACCACACGAAACCGAACATCACGATCTGTCCGAACGGAGAGACGGCAGCACTATAGAAGAACTGGTAGGTTTCGGGCCCGGAAGCTGCAGCAATCAGCCACCAAGCCAGGAACAGCGTGCCGCCGGCCAAGGCCACACCCGTCATGCGATGGACGATCGACGTCGCCATGGTGATGGGCCAGCGATAGATGGTCAAAAAGGGCGAAAGCGGCCGCGTGGCCACTTTCTGCGGGTGATCCGCCATGTATTTCCCCGAGAGAAAAAGAGAAGCAAAACCGGGCCGGAGTGTAGGTTTGGAAGCTCCTAAGTCAACCGTAACCCTCTTATCGCGTGAGGCGATCTGAACTTTGCGGTTTGGCCGCCGATGCGGCATTGTCGCGCGTTTTTTGACGTCATTCCGTGTCGGCACAGGGCTATGAGCGATTCGCAAAGTGGAGGGCCCAAGCGGGCGGCAAGGCCCATATTTGCGCGCCTGCCGGTTCTGTCGCTGCCAATCACCGATGTCGGTGCCGAGCTGCTCGCCATCATCGTTCTGATTCCCTTGTTCCTGCACGCCGCCCTGTGGAACCATTTTCCCTTCGTCTTCTACGATACCGGTGCCTACATCCTCGAAGGACTCGGGCGTGTCCTCGTACCCGAGCGCTCCTCGGTCTATTCGCTGTTTTTGCGCTACGCCGGAGCCCGCCAAAGCTTGTGGTTCGTGGCGCTGGCACAATCCGCCATAGCGGCCTTCACCGTCACGGAATTTGCCCGCGCCGTACGCCGCCATACCAAGCTCTGGGAATTGCTCCTCATCGGATTGTTCCTCGCTTATTTCACCAGCATTGCTTGGTTTGTCGGCCAGATCGAACCCGATTTTCTGACCGCGATCCTGCCGCTGGCGTATTATCCGCTGGCTTTTCGCGCCGATCGGGTAGGTTGGGTAAGAGGCGTGCCGCTGGTTGGTATCGCCGCGTTCGCAACCGGGGGGCATCCCTCGCATCTCGGATTGTGCGCGGGATTGATCGTCTGCGTCGCGGTTTACAAAATCGGTCGCTACATTCTGCGACGCCGCACAGAACTGCCGCCCGCCAATCTCATTTTGCCGGTATTGAGTTTTGTGCTTGGTTTGGCGCTGGTCTACGCGGCGAACTATTCCCTGACGCACAAGCTATTCGTGAGCCGCGCAGGCATGACGTTTCTCACGGCCCGGTTGATGGGCGACGGCATCGTCAAACCGACACTCGATGAAATCTGTCCTACAAGGCACCTAAATCTTTGCGCATACAAAGATCACCTGCCGGCAACTGCCGACAATTTTCTCTGGGGCAGCGAAAGCCCGTTCAACAAGTTAGGACGCTTCAAGGACACGGATAAGGAATATCAAATCATCGCCGAGGAGAGTCTGAAGCGCTATCCTTGGCGCAGTTTCACCACAGGGCTTTATCAATCGGTGCGGCAATTCGGTATGTTCCGCACCGGCGACGGCGTGTTTCCGCAGGAGTGGGTGCTCAGTCCGGAATTCCGGAATTTCATGCCCAAGCAGACAACCGATTATTTGATGGCGCGCCAGCAACGGGGAACACTGCGATTCATCGATGTCAATGTCGTGCACTACACTTTGGCCGTGCTGGCGGTCCTCTGGCTTTGCCTCGAACTGTGGCGCGTGCTGAGGGCGCGCGCATGGGAGAAAGCGACGTTACCGGCCTTTATTTTTCTGGCGCTGCTGGGCAACGCGCTGGTCTGCGGCATGTTCTCGGGGCCCCATGACCGCTATCAGGCGCGGCTGATTTGGATCGTGCCATTCGTTTTGCTGTTAACGGCCCGCCCGCGGCTCCACGCTGCCTTGCGAAGACCAGTCGAATCCGGCACTTAATGCCCTGAAATGACGACACCCATTCGCATCGCAGCTTCGATACTATCGGCGGATTTTGCGCGCCTGGGCGCCGAAATCGAGGCGGTCGAGCGGGCCGGCGCGGATCTCATCCATGTCGACGTGATGGACGGCCATTTCGTGCCGAATATGACGATCGGCGCGCCCATCGTGAAAGCCTTGCGGCCCTATGCCAAAAAGCCCTTCGACGTGCATCTGATGATCGCGCCGATCGACCCGTTTCTAGCCGCCTTCGCCGAGGCAGGCGCAGACGGCATCACAGTGCATCCAGAAGCGGGGCCGCATATTCACAGCACGCTGCAGCAGATCAGGAAATTGGGCAAAAAGCCGGGCATCGCGCTCAACCCCGGCACACCGGTGGATCATATTGATGATGTGCTCGATCTGGTCGATCTGGTGCTCATCATGACGGTCAATCCCGGCTTTGGCGGCCAGACCTTCATCACCAGCCAGCTCAAGAAGATCGAAGCGGCAGCGAATCGCATCGCCAAAGCCGGCCGTCCGATCGCGTTGGAAGTCGATGGCGGCATTACGCCGGTAACAGCCAAGCAAGTGGTGGCCGCTGGAGCGAATGTTCTGGTGTCGGGTACGGCGGTGTTTCAAGGCGGGGCGAAAGCTTATGCCGCAAACATCGCGGCACTTCGGGGGTAGAGGTGTGGCCGCAAACCCCAAACCGCAAAGAATGCCCCTGGCGCTGCTGCCCGAGGCATTGCGCGTCGCCTTTTGGCGCGCCGGTGCGGGCTTTCGCTGTTGGTACCGGCGGACTTGGCTTTACCGCCGCCTCCTAAAGGGACAGCTGGCCGACCGTATCATCTTTCATCCTTATGATGCCTTGCCGCGCCGTCTGGAAGATGCCGACGCATTGTTGCGTGCGCGGTTTCGATTCAACGGCGAAAGCGTTGATATCAAAGAGGGTTCTATCTTCGATCATCCGCCCCCCTCGCGCAATTGGGCCGAGGGGCTGCATGGTTTCGCGTGGCTGCCGCCGCTCTCCGCTGCCGGCGGCGAGGCCGCGCGCATGCTGGCTACCAATCTCATCAGCCAATGGCTGAAGCGTTATTCCCGCTATTGCGAGCCGGCATGGTCGCCGCATGTCGTGGCGCGGCGCCTGATCCATATTTTCTGCCATGGCCGTTTCGTGGTCACCAATTCCGACATGTTGTGGCGGTCGAAGGTCTTCGTCACGCTGCGCGAACAGGCGCGTATGCTGGCCCGCAACGCCGGCGAAGCCCCCGAAGGGTTGCCGCGGCTGGAAGCGGCGGCGGCGCTGGCTTTGTCGGGTGCCTGTTTGGACGACAGCCCGCATCGACTCGAAGCGGGGCTGGCGCGTCTGGAAGGGGAGATCGCGCGCCAGATTTTGCCCGATGGCGGCCATATCAGCCGGTCGCCGGAGACGCTGGTTCACGCCTATCGCTATGTCGTCATGGTGATGGACACGCTGGCCGCCACCGGGCGCAACGTGCCGCAAGGGCTGCGCAGCGCTCATGATCGAATCGCGCCCATGATCCGCTTCTTTCGCCATGGCGACGGCGCGCTGGCGCTGTTCAATGGCGGTGGGGAAAGCGATCCGCGCATGATCGCAGGTTTGCTGGCGCGCGACGAAGTGCACGGCCAGCCTTTTTCTTATGCCCGCCATTCCGGCTATCACCGTTTGGCAGCGCAGCGCACGCTGGTGCTAATGGATTGCGGTGCAGCGCCGCCCGGCGCCTTCTCCAACAACGCGCATGCCGGATGTTTGGCGTTTGAGCTGAGCGCAAACGCCCAACGCATGGTCGTCAATTGCGGCACGGCGGAAGGCGCCGGGCATGTCAAATGGGAAAGTGCGCTTCGGGCGACGGCGGCGCATTCCACCCTTACCTTGGCGGACACCTCGACCGCCTCGATCCTGGGCGAAGGTTGGGTCCGACGTCTTATCGGCGCGCGTTTGCTGGGCGGCGCCCATGAGATCGAAACGCGGCGCGTCGAGACTGTCAAAGGTTGGACCGTCGTAGCGAGCCATGACGGTTATGTCCGCCCCTTCGGCATACGGCATGAGCGCGAACTGACTCTTTCGCCGCAAGGCTTGGCGCTAACCGGGGCCGACCGCCTTCTGCCGCTTAAAGGTCATCACGCCGCGCGTGAAATCCCGTTCGCGATACGCTTTCACATACATCCCGACGTGCGCATGTCGCGCGCGCAGAGCGGCGATGTGATCTTGAAATTGCCGAGCGGCGAGGGCTGGCGTTTTCGCACCGACGAGCCGCACACGATCGAAGAGAGCGTCTATCTGGGTGGCGATGTGGTACGCCGTTGCGAACAGCTTGTGCTCACCGGCACGGTGAAAGATACCCAAGTCGACGTCGCGTGGATCTTCGAACACATCGAGGGCGGGTCGGCGTAGCTGGGGGTCTTATGACAGATTCAAAGAATATCGCCGGACTTATGGGCCCAACGATGATCGCCATGATTGTCACAGAAAATCCATTGGTAAATCCGCATCTTTACGACAAGCAAATTCCGCCCGTTGTGTATCTTTCGGGCGTATTATTGTTCGTGGCGGGGTTTGCAGTTATTCGCGCGCATAATCGATGGGCGATCGGCTGGCCACTGCTTGTCACGCTTATGGGCTGGCTGACGGCATCGCTTGGACTGTTTCGAATGTTCGCGCCGGGACTTTATCAAAAGGGTGCCCAAGCAAATACTACTGTCGTGCTGATTGGCGAAGGTATTATTCTCGCGATCGGGATTTTTTTGACCTTTAAGGCATACCTATCGAAAAATTAATGCGGGCAGCGGGCTGTGCTCTCTTCGCGGCCTTGATTAGCGTTCCGGCGACATCTTCGGCGATCGCGTCCTCGACACTCGGCATTTCGCTCTCCGGCCGATCATAGGTCTGTGACCAGATGATGAATCCGTTGTCGGCGCGGATCAGCCGGGCGGCCACCCGGACTTTGGTGCCTGATGTGTGAATACTGCCATCCACCACAAAAGCGACGCCCAGCGCCTTGACCGCTTGCGCCAGCGTGGCGTGCTTACCTTTGAGATGAAACGAGGGCCTTGGCCCCGGCGTCCGTAGGGCTGGGTTCTTGCTGAGTTTGTCAATCACCCCCTCCGTCATGTCATCGGCGAGCAGCTCGTGATCCATCTTGTTTGTCATGTCGAGAATGGGCAGCACGCCGACGGTTATTGGTTGTAGCGCTACCGACGCGGGAACCGTGTAATCGGCGCGCGCGAGTTGGTTGTAAACGAAGAATATTCCGATGAGTGCGACGGCGCCGAGGACGCTGGCGATTAGAAAGGCACGATTGCTAACGTGCAGGCGGAGCCGCGCCGCAACTGACGGGTCCGTCCAAGGGCCGACCGTGGCGACCATGCGATATCCCAAACGCGGAACAGTCGCGATATAACGGGGCTGTTTGGGATCGTCTCCGAGCAGTCGGCGCAGTGAGGCCACGGCCTGGTAAACCGAGTCTGGCGTGACGATCACCCCCGACCACACCCTATCGAGCAGATCGTCGATGCTGACCACCTCTCCGGCATGCTCGGCCAGGTCCAGCAGCAACCGCATGGTCCGCGCTTCCAGCCGTACTATCTCGTCGCCGCGCAAAATCTGGCCGGCGGCCGGATCGACACACCAGTCACCGATACAAAATTTGGTTGGAGCGCTCATCCGTTTTGGGCATCAGCTTTATTGAACAAAAAGCGGCGCTTCAGAAATCTTCAGAGCTATTCAGCGTCCCTTCAGGACTTCCCGCCCCGCCGACAGGCAAGTTAGGGCCTTTCTCGCATTCATGCCAAGACAACCCCATGAGGACTCTATGAAGCCCATACGTGCTCTCGCTTTTGTGATCGCTGCAACGCTGTCTCCCGCCGCCGCACAGGTGCCGCTTGGCCCCGAGGACATCCAGCCCGGCACCTACATCATCGACACGAAGGAAACACTTGTGCGGTACGGAACCATCCATATGGGCTTTACGGAGTTCTGGGGCACTTTTCCTGGAGCGACGGGCACGCTGGTGATCGATCCTAAGGCGATTGCCTCCACCAAACTTGACGTGAAGGTGCCGATCGCGACGGTCGAAACCACCAATCGAGAACTCAATGGCGAGCTTTTCTCCGACGAGTTTTTCGACGGCGAAAAATACCCCTCGATGCATTTCGTCTCGACGGAGGTGATGCGCACTGGCGCCACCACCGCGAAGGTGACCGGTAATCTGACCATGCACGGCATCACCAAACAGGTCGTGCTTAATGTTACCTTCACCGGCGCCGGCCTCAACGCGTTCAGCAGGATCCCCACGATCGGTTTCAAGGGGGAGGGTATGGTCAAGCGATCGGATTTCGGGATGGGAAAATATGTTCCGATCGTCAGCGACGAGACGACGATCACAATCAGCGCGGCCTTCGAGAAGAAGTAAGGAAAGCCGGCCCAAAGTCCTGCCGCGCCGTTCCGTGCTGCGGAGATCACATATTCGGTGTAGAATTTAGAACGACTCAAAGTTGGGGGAGGCGATGTGCCTGCATCACGAAAGTCACGCGCAAATCAGCCGTCGTCATATGGGATCGATGGTTTTGGGTGCCGCCGGACTCGGCCTGTTACCGTTCAGCGCGAAGGCGTCCGCGAAGATCGACGCGTTGTGCATCACCTGCATCGACTACCGCGTCATCTCGAAGGATACCAGCTATCTGGCGAACGACCTCAACTTGTTCAAGGAGGCCGATTTCGTCGGGCTCGCGGGTGGCGCCTTGGCCGGGTATCCCGCCAAACTCTGGGAGAAATATTCTTCGTCGCCGCGCGCCTTCTGGGATCAGGTCCAGCTGGCGAAGGATTTGCATTCGATCGAGAAGGTCGTCGTGATCGATCATCGCGATTGCGGCGCTTACAATCTCGAATTCGGCAAGCCGGCAAATCCCAAAGACGAATGGGATCAGCACGCCAAAGTGATGACGGAGGTGCGTAAGAAATTCGCGCGATTGCAACCCTCGTTGAAACTGGAATTCTACCTCATGCCGCTGGTCGGATGCGCCGAGCGTGTCAACCTGTGACAGCTGTTTTTTCTGTGCTTCGATAAGTTCGGCATGAGGGACGAGACGGTCCCTCCGGACTCGCTTGGGTCGGAAAGCGGATTGTGGCTGGGGCACAAAGGCGGCCATCGAGAACGGACGCAACGATGACCTTTGCGGCTCGTGCTGCTACCATCGCCGGTGATGACGTTCCGCAAAGGGTGCGCCGATGGGATCGGAAAAATGGCATAGCCGGGTGGTAGGAGCCCGCTCCTTGTCGCCTGAGACGCTGATGATGAGTTACGGCTACGACCCGTCTCTGTCGGAGCGTTCGCTCAAGCCCCCGGTGTTTCTTACCTCGACATTCGTCTTTCGCACGGCGGAAGACGGCAAGGCGTTTTTCGAGTTGGCCTATGGCTTGCGCGAGCAGCGACCCAATGAGCAACCCGGCCTGATCTATAGCCGCATCAACAACCCCGATCTTGAAATGCTGGAAGATCGCCTGGCGATCTGGGACGAGGCCGAACAGAGCGTTGTCTTTGCCTCCGGTATGGCGGCAATTTCGACAACCTTATGGGCATATGTGCGGCCGGGAACGGTCGTCCTGCATTCCGATCCGGTCTATGGCGGCACGGATTTCCTGTTGACGAAGATCCTGCCGCAGTTCGGCGTGCAGGTCGTCGGATTTAATGCCGAAGGCGGAAGCGATGAAATGAAACGCGCCGCCGCGCGCGCCGCGAAGCTGGGACGGGTCGCAGCGGTCTATCTGGAAACGCCTGCCAATCCGACCAATGGCCTTGTCGATATCGGGGCGGCACGCGCCATTTCGAACGAACTGGCGACGGACGCCGGACGACCGCCGGTCATCGTCGACAATACCTTCCTCGGTCCGCTGTATCAAACGCCCTTGGCGCTCGGTGCCGATATCGCGGTGACCTCGTTGACGAAATATGTCGGAGGTCATTCCGATCTCATCGCCGGCGGCTGTTCCGGATCGGCCGCGATGCTTCAGCCGGTGCGCGGCATGCGCACGATCCTGGGCACGATGTGCGATCCTCACACCGGCTGGCTTTTGATGCGATCGCTGGAAACGTTGAAGCTGCGCATGTCCGCTTCGGCGCAAGGCGCCCAACAGGTCGCGGAGTTCCTGCGCGGCCATCCGAAAGTCGCCTCGGCTTGGTATCTCGGATTTTTGCCGCAAGATCATCCCGATCGCGCGCTGTTCGAGCGCCAATGCAAGGGGGCCGGTTCGACATTCAGCTTCGTGGTCGAAGGCGGCGAAGCAGAGGCCTTTGCGGTTCTCAATCGCCTGAAAGTGATCCATCTGGCCGTCAGCCTTGGTGGCACCGAAACATTGGCTTCGCATCCGGCGACGATGACGCATTCCGACATCGCGCCGGCCGAGCAAATGCGGCTAGGGATAACGCCCGGCCTAATCCGCCTTTCCATCGGCATCGAGAACCCCGAAGACCTGATCGCCGATCTGGAACAAGCGCTGAACGGGTGAGGGGGCCGCGCTACGACAGAGATCTTACCCGGCGCCTTTCCTCTGCAAGCGCCCTACCCAAGTTCGGGAAAGTATTTGGCCGTCACCGCGTCGCGATACGCAACAAGGTTGGGAAGGTTCTTTGCGGCCGTTCTTAGCGATGATTCGAGCGGTGGGGTCAGTATCGACGTCACGAAGCCGAAAACCGTCGCGTCCGCCCCGCAAGGCTGAGCGCCCATCAAATAGGGCTTGTCTCCAAGCAATATCGAAAGAGCCTTGAGATCTCGTATTCCGAAATCGGCAATTTGACCTTTCGAGTGTCGGCCAATCCCATGCCCCGCAAGCCGTTTCGCATTGGCTCGGCGCAATGCAAATTTTACGGCCGGTCGCAGCAAAAATGGGACTATCCCGAACATCTTTCCAACGCCCTTTCTGAAATTCTTTCGATCAAGCCATCGCGATTCCAACATAGCGAAATAGAGATGGTCTTCGCACATGCGTTCGATTGCCCATCCAGCCGCCTTTTTCTCGGCACTCAAACCGGTGTCGAAATCGAATCCGTATTTTCGCTCGATGTGAAAACGGATGAGAACTCGAATCCGCGATGACCGTACCTTCATCGTTGATATAAGGCAGAAGTTTGTGGGGTGCTTTCAGCGGGTTGCCCGGCGCCTCGCTGTAGGGGAGTCCGGCGAGCTTCAAGAGCATCATCGTCTTGATCACGAATGGGCTGGAATCAGGCGCACCTAAAAAGGAACCAAATCGATAAAGCGTAATCACTTCCGTCTCCTAGGACATAACGCGGCAAAGAGGTTCGCCACACATCCGTGCAATCTCTCGGTGTAGTGGCCGGAACACTAGTGACTTTGGATACAATAGAAATTACAAAGCTTGAACATTTTATGTTGATGGGCTCGACAATGGACGGAGTGACAATCCAGCAATTGCTGTGCTTCGATGCCGTCGTCAGCGAGGGCGGCTTTCAGGCCGCCGCATCAAAGCTTTCACGAAGTCACCCCACCGTGTTCGCAGCGGTCAAGAATCTCGAGATGCGGCTGGGTTTGCTTCTATTCGATCGCGATGGCTATCGGGTTACTTTGACAGATGCCGGGAAAACAGTGCATGCGCGCGCACGGGCAGTGCTGAGTGAATTGGAGGGACTGCAAACTCAGGCCGCTCAGCTCGCGATGGGCGAAGAGGTCGAGCTTTCCATTGTAATCGGCGATCTGTGTCCGCTACCGGAAATTCTCGATCTGCTTCGCCGCTTCTTCAACAAATCCGAAACGCGGCTGCATCTGTATTTCGAGGCGATCTCCGGTCCGTGGGAGCGATTGTTCGACGGCAAAGCAGATCTCGTCATTCATCACATTGACGATAGCGATACGCGCTTGGAATCCATCGAATTGTGCGATGTGCAGATCGTTCCCGTCGTGGCGCCTGGATTTCTGGCTTTCTCGATAACACCGATGATCACGCCGGAGCAGATGCGCCCTTATGTGCAATGCGTCATTCGAGATACCGCGCGACATTTGCCGTCTCGAAATTATCATCTGATCGATGGCGCACCACGCTGGACGGTAAGCGATCAATTGATGAAAAAAGAAATCATCCTACAGGGCATGGGATGGGGGCACATGCCGACGTTCCTCATCCAGGATGAACTCAATACCGGACGCCTTCTCTCGCTCAGTGGTCGGCACTTCCCGGGCGGACGGGGAAGACTAACGGCGGCGCGATTGCGCGGTTCGCCCCATGGTCCAGTCGCCACGCGCCTTTGGCGGTACATCGAGGAGCACGCGCCGGAATTTGACAGGACGGTCAATCGGGGCGCTGCGTCCAAGTCTCCCACGGTCGGTAAGACAAAGACCGCATCGAAGCCAAACCGAAAGACGCGTCGGTGATATTCGGGCACGAGGCTTCCCGTCGCCGCGCTGGATCGAAGACGGCAGCGCGCGCTCCCATTTTGCGGTCATGTGGGCGGATGGAAATTCAGGGAATTGAAGAGAAGAAGAGGAATGGAAAGGGACCGCCACAAGAATCCTCAAAACAATTATGTTACCAAAATCTGCGAATAAGAGGATGAGAGGGGGGGTCCATCAAAGTGGCAGAACAACAATCAATCCATTGCCCAAATAGGCACCCAACGTTACAGCTCTAGCGGCAAGCGACCGCGTGCGGCGCCGCCAACCGCTTCTTGCGAAGCATAGGCAGTCGGACTATTCCGGCTCGCTTGCGCCGCGGCGCAGCTCGTTCTGAAGGGGTCAGTCCCTGTAATCGAGGTTATTTCAACCAAGAGGAACACGATGAAAGCGCTTGTGAAATCCAAGGCGGAGGAAGGTATCTGGCTTCAAGACGTGCCGGAACCGACTTACGGCATCGACGACGTCCTGATCAAAGTGCTGAAGACCGGCATCTGCGGCACCGATGTGCACATCTACAATTGGGATTCTTGGGCGCAAAAGACGATCAAGCTCGGCACCGTGACCGGCCATGAATTCGTCGGCCGGGTCGCCGGCGTCGGCAGCAATGTGAAGAGTCACAAGATCGGCGATCTGGTCAGCGCCGAAGGCCACATCGTCTGCGGTTATTGCCGAAATTGCCTGGCCGGTCGCCGCCATCTGTGCGCCAACACGCTTGGCGTCGGCGTCAATCGCAATGGGGCCTTCGCCGAATATGTCGTCGTGCCCGACATGAACATCTGGAGCTGCGACGCCAAGGTGCCGGCCGAGCTCTATGCCATCTATGACCCGCTGGGCAATGCCGCGCACACCGCTTTGTCTTTCGATCTGGTCGGCGAGGACGTGCTGATCACCGGCGCGGGTCCAATCGGCGCCATGGCCGTGATGATGGCGCAAAAGGCAGGTGCACGATACGTCGTCGTCACCGACATCAACGAATACCGCCTCGGCCTCGCCAAAAGGATGGGCGCCACCGCCGTCGTTAACGTGAAAGAACAAAAGCTCGAAGAGGTGATGAAAAGCCTTGGCATGCAGGAGGGCTTCGATGTCGGCCTGGAAATGTCGGGCAATCCTGCGGGCCTTAATCAGATGATCGCGACCATGGCGCATGGCGGCAAAATCGCCATGCTCGGCATCCAACCGGAGCCGACCGGCATCGATTGGAACTCCGTCGTCTTTAAAGGCCTGACAATTCGCGGCATCTATGGGCGCATGTTCGGCGAGACTTGGTACAAACTCACCTCTATGATTCAGAGCGGCATGGACATCTCGCCGATTATCACCCACCGCTTCTCCTATAAGGATTTTCAGAAGGGATTCGATGTCATGCGTTCCGGCAATTCGGGAAAAGTCATTCTCGATTGGAGCGAACTATGACCCTGGATGAATCGTTGCGTAGCGATCTTGCCGCCATGGAAAAGGCGGGCACGCTGAAAACCTTCCGCCACATTACCGGTCCGATGGATACCGAAGTGACGATGGCGGAGAAATCCGGCCCTGTTCTCGTGCTGTCGTCCAACAATTATCTCGGCCTGTCCCACCATCCCGAAGTCGTCGCTGCCGGAAAAAAGGCGCTGGACGATTTCGGCGCCGGCACCGCGTCGGTTCGCTTCATCTGCGGTACGTTTTCGATTCACGATCAGATCGAAACGGCGATTGCCAAGCTGTCGCACACCGAAAAGGCGCTGACCTATGTTTCGTGTTGGGCGGCCAATACGGGCTTGATTCCGGCCATCGCGGGCGCCGACGATGCGCTGGTCGCCGACGAACTCAACCACGCTTCGCTGATCGACGGCTGCCGCGGAGCCAAAGCGAAGCGGCTGGTCTACAAACATTCCGATATGAAAGACCTCGAAGCCAAGCTGAACGAGGCAAAGGGCGCGCGGCGGCTTTTCATTGTCACGGACGGTGTGTTCAGCATGGAAGGCGATATCGCCCGCCTGCCGGACATCATCGCTTTGGCGCAGAAATTCAACGCCGCCATCATTCTGGATGATTCTCACGGCGTCGGTGTAATGGGGCCGCATGGCCGCGGCACGGCCGAGCATTTCGGCGTGGAAGGCAAGATCGATATCGTCACCGGTACACTAGGCAAGGCGCTGGGTGGCGCGGCGGGCGGTTATGTGGCGGGATCGAAGACGCTGGTCGAATACCTCACCCAAGTCTCGCGTCCGCAATTGTTCTCCAACGCCTTGCCGGCGACCATCGCGGCCAGTGCGATGAAGGCTATCGAGATTCTGGTGCGCGAACCGGAACGGGTTGCACGCTTGCATGCCATTACCCGGAACCTGCGCGATGGGCTAAAGACCCGCGGCTTCAAACCGCTCGAGGGCCCATCGGCTATCGTGCCCATCATCGTCGGCGACACCGCCTTTGCCATCCGGATGAGCAAGGAGCTGCTGGGTGAGGGCATCTTCATCACCGGCTTCGGCTATCCTGTCGTTCCGGAAGGCACCGCGCGGCTGCGCATCCAGGCCTGCGCCGCTTTGACCGACGCACAGATGGATTTTGCGCTCACAACCTTCGAAAAGGTCGGACGCAAGCTCGGGGTGATCTGACTGAGGCGCATTGCGGGGCCGGCCCCACTTTGCTAAGCACAATCCAGCATTTGTCAGGGATTCCGCCCGCTATGGTTCAGTTCACCTTGCCCAGAGGAAGCAAACCCAAAAAGGGCAAGAAGTGGCCCGGCCCCAAAGAGGCAAGCGGCAAGAAGGCCAAACGGAGCAAGGAATTCCGCGTCTACCGCTACGACCCGGAAGACGGCGGTAATCCAAGGGTCGACATCTACACAGTGGACCTCAAAAGTTGCGGTCCGATGGTCTTGGACGCGCTGATCAAGATCAAAAACGAGATCGACCCGACCCTAACCTTCCGCCGTTCCTGCCGCGAAGGCGTCTGCGGTTCCTGCGCCATGAATATCGCAGGCTCGAACACCTTGGCCTGCACCAAAGCCATCGAAGATGTTTCCGGGCCGGTCGCCGTCTATCCGCTGCCCCATATGCCGGTCGTCAAAGACCTCGTCCCCGATATGACGCATTTCTATGCGCAATATTCGTCGATCAAACCCTATCTGCAGACCAAATCGGCCGAACCGGAGACCGAGTGGAAGCAATCGCCCGAAGACCGCGCCAAGCTCGACGGCCTCTACGAATGCATCCTGTGCGCCTGCTGTTCGACGTCGTGCCCGAGCTATTGGTGGAATTCGGAGCGCTATCTCGGTCCCGCCTCGCTGCTGCAGTCCTATCGCTGGCTGGCTGATAGCCGCGACGAGATGACGGGCGAGCGGCTCGACGATCTGGAGGATCCCTTCCGTCTCTATCGCTGCCACACGATCATGAATTGCGCCAACACCTGCCCCAAGGGCCTCAATCCCGCCAAAGCCATCGGCGAAATCAAGCAAATGTTGGTCAAGCGCAGCGTCTAAGCTATATTTCTCGCATGACGCGCGTGAATGCTGCATTGCTGGCCGTGGTCACCACCATATTGCTGTTTGCTGCAGCGATCGGCGGGGCCATTTGGCTTGCAAGAAGCAGCGCGTTTTGGAGCCTGGTAGGGTGGCGGCACTATTTTCCAGTCTTGATGGTAATAATCAACAGTCTGACGTTCCTCCCGATCGTAATTGTGTTTACGCGACGTAGGAAAAAAGCAAATGAGCAAGACAAGCCACTTACGCCGCTGCCTGCTTCGGAGCGCCTGAAAAGCCCGCGCGCATTTTGATCATCTGCCACATCAGGCCGCCGGCGACGCCGGTCAGCTTGCCTTGCGGGTTGGCCCCCACGGCTTTGGCGACCATCTGAGTGAGCTTCTGGATATGCCGCTCGCGGTAGAGCCGCAGCATCGTGGCGGACCCGATGCGCACATAGGTTTGCCGCACATAGGGGATCTGGTGTTCCATCTCCGCCGGGACGCTGGCGCAGTAGTAAGCGAAGGCCAGTTCGTCGTCGTCGAATTCATGACTCGACCTGCCGCCACCAACAGCTTCTTCCAGAAGGGCAAGTTCCGGTTCATCCTGTTTGTGAAGAGTCTCGAAGAACAGCTTGTAATGACGGAATTCGTCGGCGGCGACGCGTCCGGCGATCTCTTTCAGGACGGGCTCCTCGGTGGCGTCCCGGATGGCGGTGTAATAGGAGGAGGTGCCGCTTTCCACCACGCAGCGTGCGATCATCTCACCGCGGCGCGACCCGCGCACCGACGTCGCTTCCGTTGCCCCGAAATGCTCCGGCCGGTAGCCCTTGCGGAAGCGCTCGAATGCCTCTTCCAGCTTGAAGCGCGGATCGGCCATCTCGGCCCAGCGGCCTAGCGTTTTGCCGTGCTGCGTCTCCTCTCGGCCCCATTCGTTCGATCGAAGCCGAGGATTTCGGGACCGCCGCCTTGGAAGACGCGCTTCAGATAGGTCACGTAGTCCGGGCGCGTTGTACTCGACCAGGCCGCGGCTTTGATGGCGACCAGCAGCCAAGGCTCGACCTTGGAGGCATCGAACCTCGACCAGTCGACGTCATCGGGGCTCCAACCCTGTGTGTAAACCGCACCATCCGCCATAGGGCAAGAACACCTTTCTGCTGCACTGCAACCTAACCTTATATCAAATATAAGGCGGTTGTTTGACCGCGTCCAGGTACGCAACGTATCAGGAAGCTAACTGATCCCGCGCAGGGTTTTGAGATATTCGAGGCATTCCAGCGCTTTGGCGCGTTCCGTCTCGCTCTTTGCGAGGGCAAATCTTCTTCGGCGTGCTTTATCCGCACGTCCAGGGCCGCCGTCGTCATTTCACTGACAGGCACGGCTTCTTCTGCGAGCACTGTCAACTTCTCGGGCGTCACTTCCGCGAAGCCGCCAATGACATAGAAGCGCTGGTCGCCTTCGCTGCCGCCTTTCACATCGATCACGCCGGGGCGCAGCGTCGAAATCAGCGGCATATGGCCTTGCCATAACGCCCATATCGCCTTCCGCGCCGGGAATCGTGATCATCTCGGCCGCTTCGGAGAGAAGCAGCCGCTCGGGCGAAACGAGGTCAAAGGCGATCGGGCCGGTCATTTTTATGCTGCTTCCGCTGCAAGCTTCTCTGCCTTGGCTACGGCGTCTTCGATGGTGCCGACCATGTAGAACGCCGCTTCCGGCAAGTGATCGTATTCGCCGTTCACCACCGCTTTGAAGCTGCGGATCGTGTCTTTCAGATCGACGAAAATGCCGGGGAAGCCGGTGAACACTTCCGCCACATGGAATGGCTGCGACAGGAAGCGCTCGAGCTTGCGGGCGCGCGCGACAGCCACTTTGTCCTCTTCCGAGAGTTCGTCCATGCCCAAGATGGCGATGATGTCCTGCAAGCTCTTATAGCGCTGCAAGGTCTCCTGCACCTGACGGGCGACTTCATAATGCTCTTGGCCCACGACGCGCGGATCGAGAATGCGCGACGTGGAATCCAGCGGATCCACCGCCGGATAGATGCCCTTTTCGGCGATAGAGCGCGACAGCACGGTGGTGGCGTCCAAATGGGCAAAGGAGGTGGCGGGCGCCGGGTCGGTCAGATCGTCGGCCGGCACGTAGATCGCCTGCACCGAGGTGATCGAGCCCTTGTTCGTCGTCGTGATGCGTTCCTGCAATTCGCCCATGTCGGTGGCCAGCGTCGGCTGATAGCCCACCGCCGAGGGAATGCGGCCGAGCAAAGCCGACACTTCCGAGCCTGCCTGGGTGAAACGGAAGATGTTGTCCACGAAGAACAGCACGTCCTGGCCCTGGTCACGGAAATACTCGGCGACGGTGAGGCCGGAGAGACCGACGCGCGCGCGCGCGCCCGGCGGCTCGTTCATCTGGCCAAACACCAGCGCACATTTCGAGCCCGCGGCGGAGCCCTTCTTGGGGTCTTTGTTCACGCCGGATTCGATCATCTCGTGATAGAGATCGTTGCCTTCGCGCGTGCGCTCGCCGACGCCGGCGAACACCGAATATCCGCCATGTTTCTTGGCAATGTTGTTGATGAGTTCCTGAATGATGACGGTCTTGCCGACACCGGCACCGCCGAATAACCCGATCTTGCCGCCGCGCGCATAGGGCGCCAAGAGGTCGATGACCTTGATGCCGGTGACCAGCACCTGGGATTCCGTCGACTGGTCGGTGAAGGACGGCGCTTCCGCGTGAATCGGGCGGCGTTCGACGCCTTCGATCGGACCGCATTCGTCGACCGGCTCGCCGATCACATTCATGATGCGTCCGAGCGTGCCGTCACCCACCGGAATGGCGATCGCAAGCCCGGTATCGGTGACCGACTGACCGCGGATCAGACCATCCGTGGTGTCCATCGCAATCGTGCGTACCGTGGATTCGCCCAAATGCTGTGCCACTTCAAGCACCAGCCGGTGGCCGTTGTTGTCGGTTTCGAGCGCGTTCTGGATCTCCGGCAGATGGCCGCCGTCGAACTGGACGTCGACCACCGCGCCGGTGACCTGCGTCACCCGGCCCAACTTGTTGCTATCGGTCATGGCGTTCATGGCACTCTCTTCCTTTCAAACCTACAACACGACGCTTGCGCGGCATGCAGAAAATGGAAGAGGTCGGTTGGGTGAGACCTAGACCGCGACGAGATCGAGCCGGCGTTCGATGCGGCCAAGCCGCTCGTCGAACCTGTTCATCCGTCCATTGAGTGCAGCAAACTGTATCTGTTGCTGCCCCAAAAGATTCTCAACGGCGGACATCCGGGCCTTGAGATCGCCGATATCTTGTTCCATGCGCTCTTGCGATGCTCGCGTTTTGCGCAACAACTCCAGAACCGGATTTTCGGTCTCTTCGGTCATAAGCCTATCTTACCCTATCAACCTCCAATATTAAACTTCGTTCGTTAACGGCCTTCAGACGACCGTCAGTGTTACCGGCACGTTTCCGCGTGTGGCCCTGGAATAGGGACAAATCGTGTGGGCGTCGTCGAGCAATGCCTTGACCGCTTCCTTGTCGGCGCCCGCCACGGACAGTGTGATGTCGACCTTCAGCGCGAAGCTGATTTCGTCCTTGTCGAGCGTCACTTGAACACCGACCACGGCTTTTGCGGGATCGATGCCGTGCTTGCGGCCCAGCGCGATGACCGCCTGGTTGAAGCAGGCCGAATAACCGAGCGCGAAAAGCTGCTCCGGGTTGTGGCCGTCGCCGGCGCCGCCCAATTCTTTGGGGAACGACATCGAAAGCGCCAGCGTTCCGCCGTCGAGATGGGCGCGGCCTTCGCGGCCGCCTTTGCTCGTGGATTTCGTCGTGTAGGCCATGGTCGTTCTCCTCTTACAGCGCTTCCGCGCCCGAGATGATTTCGATCAATTCCTTGGTGATTTGCGCCTGACGCGTACGATTGTAGACCAGCGTCAGTTTGTCGATTACTTCGCCCGCATTGCGCGTGGCGCCGTCCATGGCGGTCATCTTGGCGCCGAATTCGCCCGCGACATTTTCCAGCAAGGCGCGGAAGATTTGCACGCTGACATTGCGCGGCAGCAAATCCGCCAGAATTTCTTGTTCGTCCGGTTCGTATTCATAGACCGTCGCGCCCGCCGTGGTCTTCACATCTTCGATCGGGGCAGGGATCAATTGCTGCAGGGTAGGGACCTGGGTGATGACCGATTTGAAGCGCGAATAGATGATGGTCGCGACATCGAAGGCCCCTTCGTCGAACATCGCCAGCACGCGTTTGCCGATGTCATGGGCGTTGGAGAATCCGATGCGCTTGACCGAGGTGAACTCGACGGTATCGACAATCAACGAGCTATATTGCCGCCGCAATTGGTCGCGGCCCTTGCGGCCGACGCACAAAATCAGAACCTTTTTGCCGTCCTGCTGCAACGCTTCGATCTTCTGCTTGGCAAGCCGAACGATATTGGTGTTGAACCCGCCGCACAGACCGCGATCGGACGTTGCCACGATCAGCAAATGCGTTTTTCAGGCCCCGGTGCCGCTCAACAGCTTGGGCGCGCCGGGATTGTCTTTTAGTCCGCCCGCCAGGCTGGCGATCACCGCACTCATCTTTTCGGCAATAGGGACGCGCCGCATCCACCGCCTCCATGCGCGCGGCGCAGCTTGGAAGTCGCCACCATTTGCTGCGCTTTGGTGATCT
>CAWGHR010000070.1:0-26369 GCA_963822275.1 uncultured Alphaproteobacteria bacterium | reverse complement strand
CCCCCTACAATTTACTATTTGGCATTTCATTTTTGGGGAAATTCTGGAAAAATTGGTCCCTAAAATTTCGGGGGTGTGGCAAAAAATAAGCAAAAATATTTGTGGGAAATCAAACAAAATTGTAAAGAAGATAGATAAACTTTTTATCAGGGGTTTTTTTTCATCAAAGAAACAAAAAAATGTTTAAATGAAAAATATAAATGAAAACAAATTCACTTGTGGTATATAAATTTAGGGGTTAATTTTTAGGAGGTATTTCTGTTGATAATAAAATCAAAGCATTTTTAATGCGCCAAATACAAAAACAGAAAAATGCTAAAATAAAATGGAAAAAAAGTTAAAAGCGCTGAAGGTTGATGACAGACACGCAGAGTTGCTAGGATTTGTCTCTGAAACAGGTCTCTTAAACAATGTTGCGAGCATTGTAAAAATAGTGCGAGCGATCTGTGTTGCTGGGATCTGTTGCAGAAACATTGCCAGTGTTGCGGGAAACATAGTGATCTGTGATCTGATAATGTGCATTTTTACGCTGATAGGCCTACTCAGTGGCTGTGTGGACTCGGTCGCACCCCTGACCGCGTCTACGTGGCCCCGTTTGGAATGGTATCATTGAGAATAGCCTTCGGCATAAAAAACATGCAAGGCCTACCCTTTCCCTCCCTCTTGAATGGCTAAAATTTATACTCGGAGCGAAGCAGAGGGTCCAGACAACATTATTAGCACCTTCACCATAGCAGCTAGCCAATCAAGGCTCGTGCCGGCGTGCCTCCGTGCCTGTATAGGAGCCCTTGTATACATGGGCGGCGCCACCATGGGAGCTGGGGGACAATGACCCCCCCACTTCTGAAAGGTGCGGGGGACAGGGGGGGTCAAGAAAATCTGACATTTGACTCTAGGAAACGTGCATTTAATCACTTTTAGAGCATAAAAACCCGTTGGCGGCTGGGGCTGCGCCCCAGACCCTGCCAAATATTAATTGTTCTAGCATCATTCAAACATTTTTGGCAGTGGTTCTACGACACATTGACAAAATAAAGTGTGCCGAGTGGCTTGGGGTCAAAGTCATGGCGAATCGACCAAAAATATGCCCAGCTTTTTGTAAAAGTGCGGGGGACAATGGAAAATATACCTAGCATGTTCAGTTATATTTTGTCTTAATAACGAAACTGATATTTGAGTAAATAGGCTAAAATTTTGAGGTAAATACAAATTTTCTGCTCGCTTCGCTCGCGAACTTCTCTCTTAACAATTTTGCACGGGAAAATGTTAAATTTAGCACGTTTAAAGCATGAAAACCTGTTGGCGGCTGGGGCTGCGCCAAGGCCCTCTGAAATATTTTTGTTCCGTTAGCATTCATACATTTTGTAGTGGCAAGGGCACTGGCTTGCCTGCTCATCACGGAGACCCCTTATGCAAATGTAATGAAACTTGGCACGGTTGCTCCCGTCGGGTACGTAATCGCTCTGACCGCTTTTGTCCACACCGGTTAACCGGTTTCGGTGTGTCGCGACACCCAAGTTGAGTCCCTGCCATTGACAAGGCCCATCGGGCTTACTAAATTGCGGTTCACGCTACCGCGTGACCGCATGATGGCTAATTTGTGTGGTAGGAGATGTTATAAAAGTGGAGTTTCAAACAATTCTGCTCACTCCGTTCACAGATGTTTTCCTGCCTTTGTACCACAATGTTAGGCATATTAAAATGAATTGGCTCCACCAATTTAGCAAATCACCCCCACCAAAAAATATTAAACTAACAAAAAACCTGGCAGCTTTTTGTTATTCTAACTTTAATCAGTAATTTATCAATTACAATTACTGTATTTTAAAACTTTGCATTCTTTCATGGTCAAAGTCTTTCTCTGATGCACATCAAAACATAAAGGAGAACCAAGTTTAATCCCATCTTGCACTCATTGTGGTATTTTACTAAAAATGACTGGCTTTTCATCTGAATGAGGTGGTGAATAATTGCTCTCCAAAAATTATGATTATCGCGAAATCCGTATAGTTGGGCCTGTTTTCGGCTTTTTGTAATAAAAAAATGTTTGATTTACACCAGAAGAGGACATTGCATTTGCAATTTGTTTCATTTTACTGCCTGCTGATTTACCATATTTTTCCATTGTCTTTCTATGCAGTAAATGTAAAATAGCTCTGCCAAAAGTGTCCCCCCAGGTGGGCTTAAAGTGGGGGGTCAAAAATTTTTTCGCTCGCCGTCCCCCCCACTTTCAAAACCGTGGCGCCGTATTTGCTTGTATCAGAGCGAATTTCGTTTTTATTTTTTTTGCGTCATTAATTCTGCAACGACCGAGGGTGGGGACGGATTTTGTGACAGCATTTGTTTGTAAAACGAGTGCGAGAATAGGGGGTCCACCCCTGCAGACCCCGCTGGGGTGGACCCCCTATTCTCGCACTCGTTTTACAAACAAATGCTGTCACAAAATCCGTCCCACCCTGCTCGTCCGTGCACAGACCATGGTCCCTTAATTCAATCCAAACGAAATTCGCTCTGATACAAGCAAATACGGCGCCACGGTTTTGAAAGTGGGGGGACAAAGTTCCGCGAGCGAAAAAAAATTTGACCCCCACTTTAAGCCCACCTGGGGGGACACTTTTGGCAGAGCTATTTTACATTTACTGCATAGAAAGACAATGGAAAAATATGGTAAATCAGCAGGCAGTAAAATGAAACAAATTGCAAATGCAATGTCCTCTTCTGGTGTAAATCAAACATTTTTTTATTACAAAAAGCCGAAAACAGGCCCAACTATACGGATTTCGCGATAATCATAATTTTTGGAGAGCAATTATTCACCACCTCATTCAGGTGAAAAGCCAGTCATTTTTAGTAAAATACCACAATGAGTGCAAGATGGGATTAAACTTGGTTCTCCTTTATGTTTTGATGTGCATCAGAGAAAGACTTTGACCATGAAAGAATGCAAAGTTTTAAAATACAGTAATTGTAATTGATAAATTACTGATTAAAGTTAGAATAACAAAAAGCTGCCAGGTTTTTTGTTAGTTTAATATTTTTTGGTGGGGGGTGATTTGCTAAATTGGTGGAGCCAATTCATTTTAATATGCCTAACATTGTGGTACAAAGGCAGGAAAACATCTGTGAACGGAGTGAGCAGAATTGTTTGAAACTCCACTTTTATAACATCTCCTACCACACAAATTAGCCATCATGCGGTCACGCGGTAGCGTGAACCGCAATTTAGTAAGCCCGATGGGCCTTGTCAATGGCAGGGACTCAACTTGGGTGTCGCGACACACCGAAACCGGTTAACCGGTGTGGACAAAAGCGGTCAGAGCGATTACGTACCCGACGGGAGCAACCGTGCCAAGTTTCATTACATTTGCATAAGGGGTCTCCGTGATGAGCAGGCAAGCCAGTGCCCTTGCCACTACAAAATGTATGAATGCTAACGGAACAAAAATATTTCAGAGGGCCTTGGCGCAGCCCCAGCCGCCAACAGGTTTTCATGCTTTAAACGTGCTAAATTTAACATTTTCCCGTGCAAAATTGTTAAGAGAGAAGTTCGCGAGCGAAGCGAGCAGAAAATTTGTATTTACCTCAAAATTTTAGCCTATTTACTCAAATATCAGTTTCGTTATTAAGACAAAATATAACTGAACATGCTAGGTATATTTTCCATTGTCCCCCGCACTTTTACAAAAAGCTGGGCATATTTTTGGTCGATTCGCCATGACTTTGACCCCAAGCCACTCTGCACACTTTATTTTGTCAATGTGTCGTAGAACCACTGCCAAAAATGTTTGAATGATGCTAGAACAATTAATATTTGGCAGGGTCTGGGGCGCAGCCCCAGCCGCCAACGGGTTTTTATGCTCTAAAAGTGATTAAATGCACGTTTCCTAGAGTCAAATGTCAGATTTTCTTGACCCCCCTGTCCCCCGCACCTTTCAGAAGTGGGGGGGTCATTGTCCCCCAGCTCCCATGGTGGCGCCGCCCATGGATACAAGGGCTCCTATACAGGCACGCAGGCACGCCGGCACGGAGGCTTGATTGGCTAGCTGCTATGGTGAAGGTCCTAATAATGTTGTCTGGACCCTCTGCTTCGCTCTGAGTATAAATTTTAGCCGTTCAAGAGGAAGGGAAAGGGTAGGTCTTGCATGTTTTTTTATGCCGAAGGCTATTCTCAATGATACCATTCCAAACGGGGCCGCGTAGACGCGGTCAGGGGTGCGACCGAGTCCACACAGCCACTGAGTAGGCCTATCCACGTCAAAATGCACATTATCAGATCACAGATCACTATGTTTCCCGCAACACTGGTAATGTTGCTGCAACAGATCCCAGCAACACAGATCGCTCGCAACATTTTTACAATGCTCGCAACATTGTTTCAGAGACCTGTTTCAGAAACAAATCCTAGCAACTTGTTGCGTGTCTGTCATCAACCTTCAGCGCTTTTAACTTTTTTTCCATTTTATTTTAGCATTTTTGCTGTTTTTGTATTTGGCGCATTAAAAATGCTTTGATTTTTATTATCAAACAGAAATACCTCCTAAAAATTAACCCCTAAATTTATATACCACAAGTGAATTTGTTTTCATTTATATTTTTCATTTAAACATTTTTTTGTTTCTTTGATGAAAATATAAACCCCTGATAAAAAGTTTATCCTATCTTCTTTACAATTTTGTTTGATTTCCCACAAATATTTTTGCTTATTTTTTGCCACACCCCCGAAATTTTAGGGACCAATTTTTCCAGAATTTCCCCAAAAATGAAATGCCAAAAATAGTAAATTGTAGGGGGTGAGAAATGCAGGTGTGACGCATTATCTTGTTGTGATATCGCCCGTGGTGGCGCCGGGTTTCACCACGGCAATGCCGCGCAACATGGATTTGTAAGTGATCTCGACCAAGCGCTCGGCTTTGCGCTTCACATCGCCCACCAGATACATACGCGAGGTGTCGCCGTGCCAGCCGTCCAGGATCACCGTTACGTCGATATTGACGATGTCGCCGTCGCGCAGCGGCTTATCGCTGGGAATGCCATGACAGACGACATGGTTGATCGAGGTGCACAGCGTGTGGCGATAGCCGCGATAGCCCAAACAGGCCGGCACGGCGCCATGGCTGACCGTGTAATCGTAGGCTAGCTTGTCGAGATACGCCGTGGTGACGCCTGGCTTCACTTCGGGAACCAAAAGATCGAGCACTTCGGCGGCCAGCCGGCCGGCGCGTCGCATGCCCTCGAAGTCCTTGGCCGTGTGCAGGGCCACGGCAAAATGGGCGCGCCGGGCGGCTTCAAAAACCTCGGTTTCGGGCATGAAAGACGTCATCATCATCTCTGTCGAGCGACCCAATCTAGGGGCCAAAGGCAGGTATTTCTAGCGCTAGTGTCGTAGTTTCGAAGTTCGCTGTGCCGCCGATATTGATCGCTTGGCGAACTTCGAAACCAAAACGACACTAGGATTTAATAGGTTGCTAGTGTCCTTACGATTCCGAAATTCGCAACGGCCTGCTATCACGGTATGGCGAATTTCGGAATCTGGACACTGGCTGCTGAAGCGTTCCTTACACTGTCGAAGGTATTGCGCGCCAGGGCTCTGCTTTTGGTCAATTACCCAGTCCCAGGCTGGCCTTAGAGCGGAAAAAGCCGTTGCCCCTGCCGGCGAATAATTCGATCAAGGCCCGGTTCGCAAAGCTTGAATTCCGCCCGGCCAAGAGGCCAGATAGAAGCGATGAGTGAAAATCCCGCGCCCACGGCCGCCGTTCTCGTCATCGGCGACGAAATCCTGTCCGGTCGCACCCAGGACACGAATACCAATTCCATCGCCCGCTTTTTGAGCGCACTGGGCATCGATCTTATGGAAGCCCGCGTGGTGGGCGATATCGAGGAGGAGATCGTCGCAGCGCTGAACGCTTTGCGCACCCGTTACACCTATGTTTTCACAACCGGCGGCATCGGTCCGACCCATGACGACATCACCGCCGATGCTGTTGCCAAGGCGTTCGGTGTGGGAATCGACTATCACCCCGAGGCATTGGAAGTATTGGCGGCGCGCTTCAAGCCGGGCGAATTCAATGAGATGCGCAAACGTATGGCCCGGGTTCCGCTAGGCGGGACCCTGGTAAAAAACAAGGTCTCTTTGGCGCCGGGATTTCAGATCGAAAACGTCTTCGTCATGGCGGGCGTGCCGATCATCATGCGGGCCATGCTGGAAGACCTGGCCCCCAAGCTGTCGCGCGGCCGGATTGTCCATGCGGTGACCATTTCGGCAAGCATCGCCGAGGGGGCCATCGCGGCGGAACTGGCGCGGCTGCAAACCGAATCTCCCTTGGTCTCGATCGGCAGTTATCCCTGGTATCGCCAGGACGGGTTCGGTGTGCAGCTTGTCGCGCGCGGCCGGGACGCGGCGGCCGTGGAAAAAGCGTCGCAGGGAATTGAACTGATTCTGCGGGCGGCTGGGGCAGAACCGTCCCGGAATTCACCTTAATGGCGTTAAGTCGCTGTCACCTTTACAAAAAAGAATGGCAAAATCGTTCGAAGGGTGTAACTTTGTCTTCAGGGTAAGGGTGTTCGCCATGTACGAATGCTCGAGGTTGGGGGCCCCAGGCGTTTAGGACAGGCATGCGTTGCGGCCCTTGACCGGGCGGACGCGGACAGAACCTTCCGGGGATTGGTAAAAGATGGCAAAGAAACGACTTCTCGGAGCAGTCCTTGGCACCCTCATCATTGCGGCTGCCGGCGTTGCGGTTGCTGCCAATTTCGGCTCCAGCAAACAAACCGATTTCTTCGCTCCCGGCAAACATCAGTTTTATGTGTGGTGCGGCGGCGGTTCCGACTTCAGCGCTGTACAGATGGGCAAATCCGCCGAGGACGCCCAAATAAAGCTTTACAACGCCACCAAGGCCAAGGGCCGAGCCGCCTGCTGGCCGGTCTGGCAAGGCCGCATCTCGAGCTAATCCCCCTTCGCTTCGCAAGCTCACGCTTGCTTAGAGCCTGTTTGGGAATTCCTCGTGAGCCGCGTTTCAAGCGAAAATTGGACTATGGCAGGAGAAGTGCGAAGAGCGCATCGGGCAATGCGGTCGAGCACTTCGACGCCCCAGAGGCCAATTTTCGCCGAAACCCTTCGGGACGCGCCGATTTTGCCCGTCCGGTTTGTCGCCGCGCTTGAGCGATGTGCCGCATCGCCCTGCGCGGTCCGTACGCGGTCGCTACGGACCCTGCCGGAAACGGGCAAAATCGGCAGCGTCGCGGCCACGAAGAGTTCTCAAACAGGCTCTTAGCACTTCCCCCGCTGGCGCGGGGGCAGACCTCACTCCTTCTTCACCCGGTGCTTGCCCTTGACCAGCGCGACAATCATGCCGCGCAGGGTTTGCACTTCAAGATAAGTCAGGTGCGCACGATGCAGCGTGGCGCGCATAGCGCGGATCATCGGCGGCTGCTTGTCGGGCGGATAGAGAAATCCTGACTCTCGCAATTCGCCTTCCAGATGATCGAACAGTTGAAACATTTCCTTACGCGTCGGCTTGCGGTGCAGCGGCCCATGTTCGATGCGGGCGGGCGGCGTCGCATCGGCTTGGCGAAACCATTCGTAACCGTTCAGCAGCACGGCCTGTCCGAGATTGAGCGATGAAAACTCTGCCGTCGGGATCGTGATGACGGCATCGCACAATGAAATGTCGTCATTCTCCAGGCCGGCGCGTTCATTGCCGAACAACAGACCGGTTTTCTCGCCCAGCGCCGCCGCTTTGCGCAGCCGCTTGGCGGCTTCCACAGGTGTCAGCACCTCTTTGGTGGTGCCGCGTTCACGTGCCGTGGTGGCGTAGACCAGATTCAAATCCGCCAGGGCGTCCGGCAGGGATTCGAACAGCTGCGCGGAGGCCAGCAAATCCGCCGCGCCTGCCGCCATCGCGTCGGCCTTTTCATTGGGCCAGCCGTCGCGCGGTGCCACCAGACGCAAATCCGACAGACCGAAATTTTTCATGGCGCGGGCCGCGGCGCCGATATTCTCGCCGAGCTGCGGAGCACAAAGGATAATGGCGGGGGCGGTCATGATGGCTGCTCCCCGATCTTCACCTCCCCCAACGCGGGGGTCGGGAGCAACAGCGTACCGACGGCGAGCATTCCCCCGTCAGCAGGAAAGCGAGACGGGCGGGGGGATTGCTGACATCTGCACGAATTTCGACATCCCCCCACCCGATCCATTTCGCTTCGCTCAATGGATCGACCTCCCCGCGTTGGGAGAGGTGAAAGGAAGAATGCGGCCCTGTAACTCAATATTTTTTCCTCTTTGACGCCCTGGCTGCTCCCCGCTAGAACGCCTCCAAACTTCCCCATCCGAGGCCTTCATGGACAAGATCAGCGTAGCAAATCCGGTCGTCGAACTCGACGGCGACGAGATGACCCGCATCATCTGGGCCCTCATCAGGAACAAGCTGATCCTGCCCTATCTCGACATCAAGCTCGATTACTACGACCTCGGGGTGGAGCATCGCGATGCGACCGGCGACCAAGTGACTGTCGACGCGGCCGAAGCCATCAAAAAATACGGCGTCGGCGTCAAATGCGCCACCATTACGCCCGACGAAGCGCGGGTGGAGGAATTCCATCTCAAGAAGATGTGGAAGTCGCCCAATGGCACGATCCGCAACATCCTGGGCGGGGTGATATTCCGCGAGCCGATCATCTGCAAGAATGTGCCCCGCCTGGTGCCGGGCTGGACTCAGCCCATTGTCATCGGCCGTCATGCCTTCGGCGATCAATACCGCGCCACCGATTTCAAATTCCCCACCGCAGGCACGCTGTCGATCAAATTTGTCGGCGACGACGGCAAGGTGATCGAACACGAAGTGTATCAGGCGCCGGGCTCGGGCGTCGCCCTGGCGATGTACAATCTCGACGAGTTGATTCGCGATTTCGCCCGCGCCTCGATGAACTACGGATTGGCGCGCAAATATCCGGTGTATCTCTCCACCAAGAATACGATTCTCAAAGCCTATGACGGACGCTTCAAGGATCTGTTCCAAGAGGTCTACGAGAAAGAATTTGCCAGCGCCTTTAAGGCCGCCGCCATCACCTATGAGCATCGCTTGATCGACGACATGGTGGCGAGCGCGCTGAAATGGTCGGGCGGTTATGTCTGGGCCTGCAAAAATTACGATGGCGATGTGCAATCGGACACCGTGGCGCAAGGTTTCGGTTCGTTGGGTCTGATGACTTCCGTGTTGATGACGCCGGACGGAAAAACGGTGGAAGCGGAGGCCGCGCATGGCACGGTGACGCGCCATTACCGCGAACATCAGAAGGGCAAAGCGACGTCGACCAATTCCATTGCCTCGATTTTCGCATGGACGCGAGGCCTTGCCCATCGCGCTAAGCTCGACGGCAATGAGCGGTTGGCGAAGTTCGCCGCCACGCTGGAGAAGGTCTGCGTCGACACAGTGGAAGCGGGCTATATGACGAAAGACTTGGCGCTGCTGATCGGCCCCGATCAGAAATGGCTGACCACCGAAGGCTTCCTCGACAAGGTCGACGAGAATTTGAAGAAGGCAATGGGATAGAAACCCCCAAAGCTTGTGGTGTTTTACGATCCGGGTGTTACCTAGTTATCGTATTTTCGAATATCGCCGCGGCCGGCAAAGTTGACGCCACGATCAGCGAAATATTTTCGCAGATTGTCGCAAACAAAAGGTCGAAGAAGAACCCTGAAAACAAATGCCTACCAAAGCGACGGCTTTGCGGTTTGCTGCGCGTTCAAACCGACGGAGTGGCGAGATGCGCTCGCGGTCACGGCGGAAAAGGGGCGATGGATCGGCAACATGCGCAAAGAGCCCTCCCGGCGGCTCCCGTATCTCTCTTCGCCAACGAATTTCAATCCGCATTATCGCTCCACGAAAACGGACATCTGCAGGAGGCCGCACGTCGTTATCAGAAAATTCTGAACGACGATCCCCGACACTTCGAGGCATTTCTCAATCTTGGTTTGGTACGATTGTCCTTGGGAGAGCTTGACGGCGCGCTCCAAGCCGCACGCTCGGCGTTGGCATTACGACCGGATTTACCTGATGCCCAAGGCTTCGTGGGCTACATGCTCGGCCGCCTCGATCAATTCGAAGAAGCCGTTGAGTATATCACTGCATCCTTAACGACGCGGCCTGCGAACTGGGTCGCGCTCACACATCTGTCTTCAATTCTGTTCTGGCTGAACCGCTCCGAAGAACTGATTGTCTGGCTTGAGCGAGCGCTGGCGGCCAATCCGAACTTGGCCGCAGCGCATCAAATGCTCGGCGCACTGTATCGCGGCCTTGGACGGACGGAAGAGGCGCGGCGCGAGCTTGAAATGGCGGTTGCTCTTGCGCCCGCCAGCGGAATTTATCATCGCGTCCTCGGCGAGCTGAAAACTTACCAGCCCGACGATCCACAGCTTGCCCAAATGAATTGCCTGTTGCCCGAAGCGCTGCCGCAAGCAGAACAAGCCGGCCTGCAATTCGCCCTTGCCAAGGCCTATGCCGATTTAGGCGATCACAAGCGCACCTTCGCGCACCTCATCGATGGCAATCGGATCGTCCGCCGACAGATCGTTTATCACGAGGCCCAGGTGCTGGGTGTTTTTGAACACGTGAAAGAAGTGTTCACGCCCGAATTCGTGAAGGCCCGATCCGGGCAAGGTGATACGTCCAATATGCCTGTGTTCATTGTGGGAATGCCGCGTTCGGGCTCGACGCTCGTCGAACAGATCCTTGCCAGTCATCCGGCCGTTTGTGGGGCGGGCGAGAACCGGGGCTTTCCTCGCGCCTGCAAACCGCATGTTCAGCAATTCCCCGATGATGTTTTGAACGTCAGCGCCGACCAGTTGCGCGAGATCGGGACGAAATATCTTGGCTTGATACGGCGCGAAGCATCCGGCGTGTTGCGTGTGACGGACAAACTATTGGCCAATTTCCTTCTCGTCGGTCTCATTCATCTCGTGTTCCCCAATGCGCGCATCATCCACGCGTTACGCGATCCGCTCGACACCTGCCTGTCCTGCTTCGCAACGCATTTTGCCGAGAGCCAGCCTTTCGCTTACGAGTTGGGCGAGCTTGGCCGCTATTATTGTGCCTATCGCAGCCTGATGGATCACTGGCGAGCCGTGTTGCCCGAAGGCACCATATTGGAAATCCATTACGAGAACGTCGTCGGCGATCTCGAAGGTGAAGCGCGCCGCATGATTGCCCATTGCGGACTTAGGTGGGACCCGGCTTGCCTGGAATTTGAAAAGTCGCCGCGTGCGGTGTGGACGGCGAGCGCCGGACAAGTGCGCCGTCCGCTTTACCGCACCTCGATCGGGCGTCCCAGACCTGAAAGATCGATGTTGCAGCCATTGCTCGATGCCCTTGGTCCTCGCGCACCGTCTTGAAGTGGTGTCGAAATGATGATCGTGAAATTCGCGCGTCTTTTGCGGAAATGAAAATGCGTCCATGACCCTCAATTGAGAAACACTCTCACTTGCGGGGCGCAGACTGCACTTCATCCAGGGCGTCGAGTTTTCAAAAAACGGCCTATTCGAGCCGCGCGCGTCCTACGTTCTTGATTTGTTCTTAACGGCGTGTTAGAAACCTCGGCCAATTTGGGAGAGGAAACATGATCGGTTACGTCACCATCGGCGCACTCGATACCGAGGCGTCGGGCAAATTCTACGATGCGGTATTGGGTGCCTTGGGCGATGAGCGCAAATTCAACGATGGCGGCTGGATCGGCTATGGCCCCAAAGGCGAAGACAGCCATTACGCCTATGTTTGCCCGCCGCACGACAAGCAACCTGCGCGTCCTGGCAATGGCAGCATGCTGGCCTTCACAGGGCATTCCAAAGCGGAGGTTGACGCGGCTTACGCGGCAGGCCTCGCCAATGGTGGCAGCGACGAAGGCAAACCCGGTCCACGTCCGGCGGATTCCACCAGTTTCTACGGTGCCTATCTGCGCGATCCCACCGGCAACAAGATCTGCGTGTTCTACAAGTCTTAAGCGTCGGCGCGTTTTCCGACGGCCAGCAACACGATGGCAATGCCGAGGAGCGGGCCTGCAAGACCGGCAAGCCCGCCTTCGACACCCATGGTGCCGCCGGTCCACAGTGCCGGTCCATTCACGGCAAAAGCATGCCAATGCGCGCCGAGATCCGCGCCGGTGACATCGATGCCAAGCACGGGCCCCTGAAATCCATTCCAGCCGAAATGGATTCCGATCGGCAGCCACAACGCGCCGGAGCGCAGATAGGCAATCCCGAGCAATATGCTGGCGAAGAGAATGTTCAGCGCGGCGAGCATCCCCGCCGTGCCATGCGAGATTGCACCCGCATGCAGACCTACAAAGATAATGGTGGAAACGACGACGGCAGCGGCTCCCGAATACTTCGTCCAGATCTCTTGGAAAAGATAAGAGCGCACGATCAACTCTTGATCGATGACGTTGACGAAGACCAAAAGCAGCGCGAGGCCGAGCGCCTGCAGGGAGAAATTAGCAAAGTCGGGCTGGTAGTGGAGGTAGCCCATAGCCGCCAGGATGCCGACGGGAAGCCCGAAAATCGCGGCTCCTACCAACGTACCCTTGATGAGGCCCATGAACGCGCCACGGGCCGGAAAGCCAAGCGTCGCAGCGGAACGTTTGTCGACAAAGATCGCAACGATGAAAAGTGCAGCGAAGGCCGCGACCATCCCCCCGGTTTCGGCTGCAATCCGCCATCCGATGTTGTCGAAGAATTTCGGGCCGCCCAGATGAACAACAGTGAGCGTGGCGGCCGCGAGGCCTGCGCCCCAAAGACCAAAGAAAAGCAGGATTTTTCCTGCCGAAATGCCGATGTCGCGAAACAAGGCGCCCCCCCTCTGTGCTCGGCGGCAAGCGTATCACTCGGGCACTAGTGGGACCGCATGCGAATTGGACACGGGCCACCGTGCCGGGGATCCCATCTGTCTAATAGCGCAATAAGAAGGCCTCAATCGTCGTCGCGGTAGTCGAAATGGTTATTCTGAGCGGACGTCATTTCGGACTGCGCCAGATCGCCGTCCTCGTTGCCGATGTCTTTGAGATGTTCCCGCGCCGCGTCTTCGATGCGCTTCTTAAGAGCGGGATGCTTGCGGATCAGCATCGCGAAATCTTCCGCCGACAGGGCCAGCAAACGGCAATGCGACATCGCCACAATGGTGGCGCGGCGATGGGTTTCGTGCAGCAGCGCCAGCTCGCCGAAGAAATCGCCCGGCCCGAAACGGATATTGCGATGGGGCAGTTCGGCTTCCACTTCGCCCGAGACGACGAAATACATCGCATGGGCCGGCGCGCCGCGTACCGCGATGATGCCGCCGCTTGCCACCGATTGGGCACGCAGCAGATTTAAAATTTCGCTCAGAATGCGCGCCGAAAAGCCTTTGAACAGCGGCACGCGCGCCAGCATGCCGAAGGTCACCACAAAGTCGCGGCGATGGATCGTATCCATAAAGCCCGTGGCAATGATGCCGACGGGCAGCGCCAGAAGACCAAGGCCCGCCACCATGGTAAGCCCTGCCACCAACTTGCCCAACGCGGTGATCGGCACGACGTCGCCATAACCTACCGTCGTCAAGGTGGTGATGGCCCACCACATGGAATCGGGGATGGAGCCGAAAGCCTCGGGCTGCACGGCCCCTTCCACCGCATGCATGCACGCGGCCGCGAACACCGTAGCGCACAATATCAAAAGCAAGGTGCCGAACAGCGCGCGCCGCTCATTGGCGATGACTTGGGCAAGCGTCGAAAGCGCCGGCGAGTAACGTGCGATCTTGAGCAGGCGCAGCAGGCGCACCAGCCGCAGAAACCGCAAATCGAGGAACGGAAAGAACATCGTAAAATAAACCGGCGCGACGGCCAGAAAATCGATCAACAGCAGCGGCTTTAAAGCGGCGCGCAATCGGCCGCGCCAAGGCCCCAATTCGCTGATGATGGGGTCTTCCGCGGACACCCAAAGCCGCAACGCATATTCGATGCTGAAAATCGCCACGGACACGATCTCGAATGCCGAGAGGTCGAACCAGTAAAGATGCCGGATGGAGGGAACGCTTTGCAGCGTGAAGCCGATCACATTGAGCAAAATAAGAATTATCAGAAAGGTCTCAACAAGGCCGCCGAGCACACCACCGGCGCGTCCGCCTTCCAGCACCAGATAGACGCGGCGACGAAGCGGTTCTTGATGTTGTTGACTAATCACTCCTGCGGCGCCAGCCCGCCGAGCCGTTTTTCGATAGCCGCCAAAGCGTCACCGGCCCGCGCGCCATCGGGTCCGCCTGCTTGTGCCATGTCCGGGCGTCCGCCCCCGCCCTTGCCGCCCAATGCTTCGGCGCCGAGCCGCACCAGATCGACCGCACTGATGCGCGCGGTCAAATCGTCGGTGACACCGACAACCAGCGAGGCTTTGCCGTCGGCCACCGCGACAAACGCCACTACGCCCGATCCGATCTTGGCCTTGGCGTCGTCGGCCAAACTCTTCAAATCCTTGGCACTCACGCCCTCCACCTGACGCAATACGGTTGTGATGCCGGCGATCGTCTTGGCACCGTCGCTCTTGGCACCGCTGGACGGGCCCGCCAGCGCCAGCGCCTTTTTGGCGTCGCTCAATTCACGTTCCAAACGGCGACGGTCGTCGGCCAATTGCGCGACGCGCGTGGGCAATTCTTCGGCATTGGTTTTGAGCGCGGCGGCGGCCTCGCGCGCCAGTTCCGCTTGATGCGACAGATAACGCCGTGCCCCTTCGCTGGTCAGCGCCTCGATGCGCCGCACGCCTGAGGCCACCGCACTTTCCGAGAGAATGGTAAAAAGGCCGATATCGCCAAGCCGGCGCACATGCGTTCCGCCGCACAGTTCGACCGAAAAAGGTTTGGAGGCGGCTTCGTCGTCGCCCATGGTCAGCACGCGAACCTCGTCGCCGTATTTTTCGCCGAACAAGGCTTCGGCGCCTGCTTCAATGGCTTTGTCGGTGGGCATCAAGCGGGTCGCGACATCGGAATTCTGTCGGATCACCGCGTTCACTTGGGATTCGACGCGTTGCAGCTCGTCGGTGGTCATCGGTTTGGGATGGCTGAAATCGAAACGCAGTCTTTCGGGCGCCACCAGCGAGCCTTTTTGCTGAACATGCGAGCCGAGCGCGCGCTTCAGGGCGGCATGCAGCAGATGGGTTGCCGAATGATTGGCGCGGGTGGCCCGGCGGCGTTCGCCATCGACTTTGAGATCGACCGCGTCGTTCACCATCACTTCGCCCTTGGTCAATTCGACCACATGAACATGCAAGGCGCCGAGCTTCTTTTCGGTGTCGAGCACCTTGCCTTCGGCGCGGGCGGATTTGAGCGTGCCGGCGTCGCCGACTTGGCCGCCGGATTCGCCATAGAACGGCGTCTGATTGGTCAGCAACAGAACGGTCTCGCCCGATTTGGCTTTTGGAACGCGCGCACCGTCTTTGAGAATGGCAACCACCGTGCCTTCGGCTTCCTCGGTGTCGTAGCCCAGAAATTCCGTCTTACCGACGTCGTCGAGCACCGCGAACCATTGTGCATCGGTGGCCGCTTCGCCCGAACCGGCCCAAGCCTTACGCGCATCGGCCTTTTGCTTGGCCATCGCCGCATCGAAGCCGGCGATATCAACGCCGATGCCGCGTGCCTTCAGTGCATCCTGCGTCAAATCGAGCGGAAAGCCATAGGTGTCGTAAAGCTTGAAGGCGATTTCTCCCGCCAGTTGGTCGCCGGATTTCAGCGTCTTGGTAGCCTCGTCCAGCAGTTTCAGCCCGCGCGCCAAGGTTTCGCGGAATCGGGTTTCTTCGAGCTTCAATGTCTCGGCAATCAGCGCTTCGGCGCGTTTGAGTTCGGGATAGGCGGTGCCCATTTCGGCGACCAGGGTCGGCACCAGGCGGTACATCAGCGGGTCTTTCGACCCGATCAGATGGGCGTGGCGCATGGCGCGGCGCATGATCCGGCGCAGCACATAACCGCGCCCTTCGTTCGAGGGCAGCACGCCGTCGGCGATCAGGAAGGAGGTGGCGCGCAGATGATCGGCGATCACGCGGTGGCTGGCGACGACTTCCACAGCCTTGCCGCGTGCGCCGGAGAATTCCACGGACGCCGCGATCAGATGACGGAACAGATCGGTGTCGTAATTGTTGTGCACGCCTTGCAAGATGGCGGCGATACGCTCCAGCCCCATGCCGGTATCGATGGAGGGCTTGGGCAGTTCGATGCGGGTCTTCTCGTCCGACCTGCTCGAATTGCATGAAGACCAGATTCCAGAATTCCAGGAAGCGGTCGCCGTCTTCATCCGGCGAGCCGGGCGGGCCGCCCTTTACGCTGTCGCCCTGGTCGAAGAAGATTTCCGAACAGAAGCCGCAAGGCCCCAAGGGGCCCATGGCCCAGAGATTGTCGGTGTGGCCGATGATGCGATCATCGGGAAGACCGGCGATTTTTTTCCACAGCGCGCGCGCCTGCTCGTCGGTCGGATAGATCGTGACCAGAAGCTTGTCCTTGGGCAAAGCCGTCGTCTTGGTGACGAAATCCCAAGCGAACAGGATGGCTTCTTCCTTGAAATAATCGCCGAAGGAGAAATTCCCCAGCATCTCGAAAAACGTGTGATGGCGGGCGGTATAGCCGACATTGTCGAGATCGTTATGCTTGCCCCCGGCGCGGACGCATTTCTGCACTGAGGTGGCGCGGCTATAGGGCCGCTTCTCGGCGCCGGTGAAGACGTTCTTGAACTGCACCATGCCGGCATTGGTGAACAGCAAGGTGGGATCGTTGCGCGGCACCAGCGGCGAAGAGGGCACGATGGCATGGCCGCGCTCGCGGAAGAACTCGAGGAAGCCGGAGCGGATATCGGAGAGACTCTTCATAGGGAGGTTGTAACGGCGCTTAAAAAACTTGTCATCCAGCCTTCGCGCGCGGAGGTAACCGTGGCGAAGTCGCCCAAAACACCAGCGTGTAGGCGGACCCAGCCGGGGCGCGCGCTGGTGTCGTGGTTTCGAAGTTCGCGATATGACCGATATCCGCATCTTTCGCGAACTTCGAAACCAAAACGACACTAGCATCAATAGTTTGGCTAGTGTCCTGTCGATTCCGAAATTCGAACGAGGCCGATATCAGATACAACGAATTTCGGAATCGGGACACTAGCGCTCGGCAAGCCCGGCAGAATGACGCAGAAGGTCGAAGGGGCGCGCCGGTCGCCCGACACGCCCCTTCTGGAGTCGCTCCCTCATGCCAACAAGGGAACAGACAGGGTTCAGTCGTCAGCCTCCGCAGCCTCGGCGCTGCCCAAAGCGAGGGTCTGGCTGAGCAGGCCGGCATTGGCCCGGATCGCCGCCTCGATCTTGCCCGCCATGTCCTTGTTGGCGTCGAAATAGGTTTTGGCCTGTTCGCGGCCTTGGCCAATCCGCGTGCCTTCATAAGAGAACCAGGAGCCGGACTTCTCGACGATCCCGGCCTTGACGCCCAGATCCAGCAACTCGCCGACCTTGGAGATGCCCTGGCCATACATGATGTCGAACTCGACCTGCTTGAAGGGCGGGGCGACCTTGTTCTTGACCACTTTGACGCGGGTCTGGTTGCCCACCACTTCGTCGCGATCCTTGATGGCGCCGATGCGGCGGATATCCAGACGCACCGAGGAATAGAATTTCAGCGCATTGCCGCCGGTGGTGGTTTCCGGATTGCCGAACATGATGCCGATCTTCATGCGGATCTGATTGATGAAGATGACGATGGTGTTGGATTTGGAGATCGAACCGGTGAGCTTGCGCAGCGCCTGGCTCATCAGACGCGCCTGCAGGCCGGGCAATTGATCGCCCATCTCGCCTTCGAGTTCGGCCTTGGGCGTCAGCGCCGCCACCGAATCGATCACCACGATGTCGACGCCGCCCGAACGCACCAGCGTGTCGGTGATTTCGAGCGCCTGTTCGCCGGTATCGGGCTGCGAAATCAGCAGCTCGTCGATATCGACGCCCAGCTTCTTGGCATAACCCGGATCGAGCGCATGTTCGGCGTCGACATAAGCGGCGGTGCCGCCCTTTTTCTGCGCTTCGGCGACCACATGCAGCGCCAGCGTGGTCTTGCCCGAGGATTCCGGACCGTAGATTTCGATCACGCGGCCGCGCGGCAACCCGCCGATGCCGAGCGCGATGTCGAGCCCCAGAGAGCCGGTGGAAACCGTGTCGGCTTCGGTCACCGGATCGCGGCTGCCGAGCTTCATCACCGAGCCTTTGCCGAAGGCCCGGTCGATCTGAGAAAGCGCGGCTTCCAGCGCGCGTTTCTTGTCGTTTCCTTCTTCTTTGACCACGACGCGCAAAGCCTGCTGACTCATGATGTCCGCCTCCTTATTTCACGGCGCGCGCCCTATTCCCAATGAATTTCGCGCCGCCGGAACAAAAACACGGTACACGGTTTGTTCTGTTTGGCAAGATGGTCGTTAATTAGTTGATATAGAAAGATAATTGCATATATCGTTCGTTTAATGTTCCGATATTTTGATAGGTGGCAAGGAGATTTTCTTGGCGGCCGCCTACGCTCTTGCGACGCGCCAATGGGGAAGCGGCGAAGATACGCGGATGCCCCAAGTTGGAACGCGTCCAACTTACCAGGAAAGCTCGCGATTGATGTTCCGGAAGACATACTCCAGGCCGATATTTTGGAAGAACGGCGCCCAGGCCTTCGGCGCCATAAACGCCATCTGGCCCAGGCCGTGATCCCAAACCGGGACCACCGTGCCGACCAAGCCCGCCGATCGCGCGGCGGCTTCCAGCGTCGCCACGATGGCTTGCTGCTCGTTTGTCGTCTTGTCTTCAAAGGTAGCATTGACGGGCACGATGATCATGTCCGCGCCTTGCTCTTTGATGTGTGCAATCTTGAAGCTAGGCATTGTCGTCGTCCGCTGTTGTTCCTTCTGTTGGAGGAAAATTGTCGTTCTCCCCGAGCGCGTCGTAGCGCACTTTCACGGGCATTGCGTCGCCGCAGACGCGCCCTTGTTCGCCGATCAAATTCCGTTCGCGATGGTTTGTCGAACGCATGTGCTTTATCTCAAAAGCCATAACTGCACGCGCCGGTATTTTTATCACGATCGCGCAGGACAGGCTTAGCCAAACTCGATCCAGCGTAAAAAAACTCTTCCGCAACGCTTCGGAATCGAACGGTTCTTAACTTTATCCGGACGGCCGGAATAAAATCGGATTATCCCCGGTCAGAACATCGAACATCCACCGGGGACGTTGTCTGCAAATCCGCCAAGTCACCATTCTGCCCGACGGCCGCATTTCGCGCGGTCATTTCGACCGCGTAACCATTCTTTTTCACTGGCTGAGCGTGTTTCTCGTCGGTTTCCTCCTGGCAAGCGGCTGGTCGTTCGCCTTTGCCGAAGGCACGCGGTTCTTTTCTTTTTTGCTCATGCTGCACCGTTCGGCCGGTGTGTTGGTGTGGAGTGTCACAATTGCTCGTTTTTTGTGGCGCGCTTCATTCGCGCAGTTTCCGCCTTTTCCGGAAAATCTGCCGCGCCTGATGGAATGGGCCGCCAAGGCGAGCGAATACGCGCTTTATGCGCTTCTCGTGCTTCAGCCGTTGACGGGATTGGCGCACAGTTTGCTGCGCGGACGCCCCTTCGATGTTCTGGGCGTCACGATGCCAGCGTTGCTGCCGCGCCTGCTGGATCTGTCGGAGAAATTCCACGAACTGCACGAATGGGGTGCATGGGCACTGGCCGTCACGGTAGGGTTGCACGCAAGCGCCGCGCTATTTCATCACATGGTGCTGAAAGACGATGTGCTCGAATCCATGTTGCCGGCGGTCAAACGCCGTCCGCTGTGAACGGCTGCGCGCGAGGACCTATCTCGGCTTGGCGATACGGACCTTAACGACGGGCGGTGGCGGCGGCTCTTTGGCCATCTCCGCTTTGCGCGCTTTGGTCATGATTTTGCGCTTCATAACGGCGGCGGCGGACATGTTCGGCAATTTGGGCATCAGGATACCTCTGAAGATTACCCTCTGTTCATAGACTGCGAATGTGCCCAGACAAAGGCCCGCCGACATCAAAATGTCGCATAAGAAGCAACTGGCCGGTATTTCAGGAAAATTCGGCCCCGCGCTCGCGCCAGCAGTTCCTTAAAATGGAACGATGGCAGTGTTTCTCGTCTTCGCAATAACAACCCGAGCGAAAAGCCGGTCTGATGCGACAACGCCGCCAGCAAATCGAGGATCTTCGCGGCGCTCCGGTTTGTTCATCTCGGCGCGGAACTTTCGTTCGAATATCTTCCACGATTTCTCGTCCTGCGATCGCAGAGCGAATTGCATCAATTCCAGGCTTGGCGCGAGGTTCGGCAGCCAGACGTCATAAAAATCGCGTTTGGCGAACTCCGTTTTCGGCACGCCGCGGGGCGGCCTGCGAACCGTACCAAGCCGCAAACCTTCGTTCGGTCTTCGCGATAGAGCCGAGCTGCAACACGGTGATCGGCAAATTTGCGCCCCTCAGTCTCCCGTTCCCGCGCGCTTGGGCGCAGGGGCGCCGGAAAGAACTTCCTTCACCTTGGCGGCGAGTTGTTTGAGGCCGAACGGCTTGGGCAGGAAGTGGAGGTCCTCGGCCTTCTCGTCATTGCGCCGGAAAGCTTCCTCGGCATAGCCCGACATGAAGATGATCGCCATGTCGGGGCGCAAGCGCTTGACATGGCGCACCAAGGTGGGGCCGTCCATATTGGGCATCACCACATCGGTGATGACGAGATGGATGGGCGCCTTCGCCGCGCGCACGATTTCCAGCGCTTCCTCGCCGCCGGACGCTTCAATCACATTGTAGCCGCGCATGCGTAGCGCGCGCGCGGCAAAGCTGCGCACGGCTTCCTCGTCTTCCACCAGAAGGATGGTGTCTTGACCGGTGACATCGCGCGGGCTGGCGCGTTCGGGCTCCACGGCTGCGGCCGCATTTTGATCGGCGCGGAAGCGCGGCAGAAAAATGCGGAAGGTCGTGCCTTTGCCGATGTCGGAATCCACGGTGATGAAACCGCCCGTCTGCTTGACGATGCCGTAAACGGTGGCGAGACCAAGACCGGTTCCCTGGCCCACCGGTTTGGTGGTGAAGAAGGGATCGAAGATCTTGCCCAAATGTTCTTTGGCGATGCCGGTGCCGGTATCGGACACTTCGATACGCACATAATCGCCTGCCGGCATGATCGCCGTGCCCAGCGCCACCGGCGTCGTCGCGGTTTCATTGGCGGTGCGGATCGTCACTGTGCCGCCGCCCGGCATGGCGTCGCGCGCATTGACCACCAGATTGATGATGGCATTTGAGAGCTGCGCTTCGTCGGCGTGCACCGGCCAGACCTCCGCGCCATGCTCCAGATTCAGATCGACGCCTTCGCGCAACAACCGGCGCAACATCAGGGCCAACTCGCCCACCACGTCGCGCACTACCAGGACGCGCGGCTGCAAAGTCTGTTTGCGCGAGAAGGCCAGAAGCTGGCCCACCAGAGTCGCGGCGCGCAGCGCGTTCTGGTGGATTTCGTTTATCTCTTTGAACGACGGATCGCCCGCTTGGTGGCGCATCAAAAGAAATTCGGAATTGCCGATGATGACGGTGAGCAGGTTGTTGAAATCGTGCGCCACGCCGCCCGCCAATTGGCCGACCGCCTGCATCTTTTGCGATTGAGCGAATTTGATCTCCAGCGCTTTCTGCTCGGAAACGTCGAGAAGATAAAGGATCGCCCGTCCGCCGCCGCTCATCGGACTGGCGAACAATTCTGCCATGCGATCGCCTTGGCCGGCAGCGCGCAATTCCACCGAACCGTTTCCCGCCACGCCCTTGGCGGCATTGCCAAGCAGCGTGGCGACGCTTTCGCGGTCGGAGGGCTCGACCATATCGGCAAGCGCGCGGCCCGACAGCGCGCCTGAGGATCCGAAGAAGGTTTTGAAGGCCACATTGGCATCGACCAGCTTGCCGTCGGAATCGGCAAAGGCCACACCCATCGGGGCATCGCGGAACACATCGCTGACGCCCAGATTGACGCTCGCGTCGGCAGGCTTGGCCGCGGCGCGCGCAGCACCCGGCGAAAGACGCGGAGTAAACCACCAGGTGGTCTGGCCGCTGGTGAGAGGGCGCACTGCCGCAACAATTTCCAGGCCGGGCGCAACGGTGAAGGATTCCTCGCGCGCCACACCTTCGGCGGCGCCGCGGGTCAGACGATAAAGAACGGCCGCGGACGGTTCGCCCGCCAAGGCCAGTTCGGGCGGTGCGGCAGCTTCGCCATCCACAGCGCCTGCCATACGGCGATAGACCTCGTTGCAATCGATCACTGCGCCGTCTGTGCCGGTGATCGCCCAAGCGACGTTGGCACGGGAGGCGGCTTCGGCGACGCGGCGCGCATCGGCGGCGCTCATCGATTCGCGCGGCCACACCACATACAGAAACAGGCTACCCACAGCCATAATGCCAAACAGCAGTGCCACACCAGTCCATTTCACGGTGTCGGGAGCGGCGACGGCCACCCCGGCAGCGGCCAAGGCCACCAGCACGAATCCCAAAGCCGCCCAGCGCCAGCCGCCCGCCGGAATCCCGAGATTGGAGCTCATGATGCTGCGAGTTGCCATCATGGGCGGAGTCTAGCCGAAAGTTTGCGATGCCATGGGATTTTTCCTCCCCGGCGTCGTCGGAGTGGAAAAAGTCTAGTTCGGCTTGATCTTGCCGGTGAGCCGCATGACAAAGCCAATAACCTGGGCCACGGCCTTATAATGTTCTTCGGGGATCGTCTCGTCGACCTCGACCGAGGCGTATAGGGACCGCGCCAAGGGCGGGTTTTGGATGATCGGAACGCCATGCTCTTTCGCCACATCGCGGATACGCAAGGCTAGGGCATCGGTCCCCTTGGCCACGCACATTGGAGCCGCCATTTTGCCTGATTCGTACAGGAGTGCGACCGCGAAATGGGTCGGGTTCATGATCACGACGGTGGCTTTCGGCACCGCAGCAATCATGCGCCGCTTGGCGCGCTCCGTGCGGATTTGGCGGATCTTGGCCTTGACCATCGGATCGCCTTCCGACTGGCGGTATTCTTCCTTGATCTCCTGCTTGGACATGCGGTTGCGCTTCATGAACTGGATGCGCTGCAACGCATAGTCCAGGCCCGCGATGACCGTCAGCGCGGCCAGGGCAGCGATCAGCACCTTGAACATCAAATGGCTCATATCGCCGGCGACGCCCGACGGTGACTGGCCAAGCACCGATTCCAGTCCACTGCGTTCCGGCCAAAGCTGAGTCCATACGGCGGCGCCGACAATGGCAATCTTGACGATGCCCTTGAACAAGGTGGTCAGGCCCTCGACGCCGAACATCCGTTTCAGACCGCCGATCAGCGACAGCTTGGCGAAATTGGGCTTGATCTTCTCGAATGTGAAAACCGGGCGGTGTTGGAGGACATTTCCCGCCAAGCCCGACAGCATCATGACTGCGAAAAACGGTCCGACGATCACCAAAATCTGGCCGAGCAGTGCGTGCGCCAGCTGAATCAAGGCGTTCGAATCCGTGCCCATCGCATCGGGTTCGGCGAGGAACATGCGGAACGTATTGGTCAGACTCATGGCCGCGGATTTGCCGAAAAAGGCGATGGCGAGCGTGCCGCCCAGCAAGATCGCCAGAGTCTGCAGCTCCGCGCTTTTTGCGATATCGCCGTGTTCTTCCGCTTCGGAAAGCCGTTTTTGTGTCGGTTCTTCGGTTTGTTGTGCGTCGTCGCGATCGTCGGCCATCTAGAGGAACACCCCCATCTGGCCGGCATAGAAATTGAGGAACAGCGTCATCATCGAGCCGATCAAAAGGACGAGCAACAGGAAACCCACCAGGATATTGACCGGCATGGCGACGAAGAAGACTTGCAGCTGCGGCATCATGCGGGCGAGAATGCCGAACGCGGCGTTGACGGCGAAGCCGAACACCAGGAACGGCGCGGCCAACTGGAAACCGAGCGCAAAAGAGCCGCTGACGATGCGGATGGTCAACTCGGCCATGTCGCCGCTCGGCAAGGATGTCCCCGGCGGAATCAGATGATAGCTGCCGGCGATCGCACCGATCGCCAGATGATGCAGATTGGTGGCGAAGATCAGCACCACACCGAGCAGAGAAATGAAGTTGCCGACCACGGCGCCTTGCTGGCCGGCGCTGGTCGGGATCGAGCGTCTGCGCGTAGGAAAGTCCGGTCTGGCTGGCGATGAGATAGCCGGCGACGGACAAGGCGCTCATCACGATGCGCGCCATGGCGCCGATCAGAATGCCGGCCGTGATCTCCTGCGCGATCAGCAATCCGAGCGCCAAAGTGGACGCGGGCGCGGTCTGCGGATAGGCGCTCATCACCGTCGGTGCCAAGCGCAAGCGAAATCGCCAAGGCTAGGATCAAGCGGACATTGGGCAGGCACGGTGGCTTCGCCGATCGCCGGCAGCAGCATCACCATCGCGCCGGTACGCGCGAAAACCAGCAAGATAGACGAGAACCGCGCCGGAAAGGCCGGGGAGCGTGATCGTCATCGCCGCCCTAATATGCCGCGATGCGCTGGGCGATGTCGGTCATCAATCCGCCCATGGCTTGTCCCGGCGAACGGCAGCGTGATCAGCAGCACGACAAAGATGGCGATGATCTTTGGCACAAAGACCAGCGTCATTTCCTGGATCTGGGTCAGCGCTTGAAGCAAGCCGATACCGAGCCCGACCACCAGAGCGGTCAGCATCGCCGGCGTGATGACCTCCAACAGCACGTAGATGGAGGAGCGGGCGAAATCGATGGCGTCGGCGGGATTCATAAACGGTCCCTCAAATCGGCATGTTCATGATGGATTGGTAGGCGGCGACCACCTTGTCGCGCACCGCGACCACCGTATCGAGAGTGATCTCGGCGGCGTTGACGGAATTGACCACGTCGACGATGTCGGCCTGACCGGCGACTTGTTTGGCGGCCATCTGCTCGCCTTGTTTGATCGTGCTGACGCTGGATTTCACCGCATCGGTGAGAAAATCGGAAAAACTTCCGGTGCCCGAAACGTCAGCGGGAACAATAGCCTGGTGTCGATGCCGCGGTGGTGCCCATGCGGGCGACCGACTGGTAGGCAGCTGCGGCTGCGGCGGGCAAGACGGCCATCGAACTCTCCTTTTACCGAATCTCCGCTTTCGCGGGATTCTGCATCATTTGTTCAACAGATCGACCGTGCGCGACAGCATCGACTTGGTGGCGTCCATCACGGTGAGGTCGGCTTCGTAGGAACTCTGCGCTTCGCGCATGTCCATGATTTCAACCAGGCTGTTGACGTTGGGCATTTTCACATAGCCCTGCTTGTCGGCCGTCGGATTGCCCGGATCGTATTGCATGCGAAAGTCGGTCATGTCGGCGACCGGCTTGCCCGATGTCACGACGGTGGCGTTCAGTTGCCGGTCGAATTCGCTTTTCACGGTGGCGATTTGGCGCCGATAAGGATCGCCATTCGCCGAAGGCGACGTCGAGTTCGCGTTGGCAAGGTTTTGCGGCGATGATCTTCATGCGTTCGGATTGCGCGCGCATGCCCGACGCGGCGACCGTCATCGATGTCGAGAAATCCGTCATTCAATCCTCCTAAGCACTTTTGCCTATGGCGGTTTTCATCATGCCGATCGCCTTGGCGTAGAGATTGGTTGCAGCCTGGAATTGCGCCTGGGTGTCGGCGACCTTGATCATTTCCTGTTCCAGAGATACCGAATTTCCCGAAGGATCGGATTCGATATCGGGCGTGCTTTCATCGTCGAAGTTGCTCGCCGCCGACGGCGATACTGCGATGTGACGCGGATTGGTGACCACCAGCCCGCTGGAAAAATTGCTGGACGAGGTGGCTGCCTTCAACGCCTTCTCGAAATCGATGGGTTTGAGGTCGCGCGCCGCATAACCGGGCGTGTCGACATTGGCGACGTTTTGCGACAGCACATTCTGGCGCTGATTGAGCCAGGACATGCGTTCTTTCAGCATCGAAAGAAACGGGATGGCGGGTAGGTCCATTTTTGCCGATCCGTATACGAATTGTTAGCCTTAAGAACGCCCATGCTGCGCGCGAACGATTAAGCCGCGCTTAACGCAACGGGAAAAACCTGCCGGGCATATTCTTCCGCGCTTAACCAGCGATTAAGGTTGACGGCCTTTGATGTGGGTCATGGACCTTCTCGATCTTGCACGTTATCTGGGCGCCCTACTCTTGGTGCTGGGGCTGATTGGCTTCGCCGGACTGGCGGCGCGCCGTTACGGCTTGCCCGGCCTTTCAAAGCCCATTGATACGCGGCGATTGAAAATCGTCGAGACGCTAATGATTTCAGCGCGCCAACGTCTCGTATTGCTTAGCCGTGACGGTGTCGAACATCTGGTGATC
>CAWGHR010000069.1:0-10133 GCA_963822275.1 uncultured Alphaproteobacteria bacterium | reverse complement strand
GAACTCACCGAACTGGAAGAAAAGGCGACCACGCTCTCCGCCAAATGGCAGGAAGAGAAGAAATCCGTCCAGGATGTGCAGGGCCTCAAGGAAAAGCTCGACAAGGCGCGTCAGGATGTCGAAATCGCGCAGCGCAAAGGCGATTTCGCCCGCGCCGGCGAGCTGACCTATGGCGTCATCCCGGATCTCGAGCGCAAGCTGAAGGCCATCGAGGAAAAGCAATCCACGGCGATGGTGAAGGAAGCGGTGACGCCGGAGCATATCGCGGGCATCGTCTCGCGCTGGACCGGCATTCCCGTCGATAAGATGCTGGAAGGCGAGCGCGACAAGCTTCTGAAGATGGAAGCAGGCGCTGGAGGCGCGCGTCGTCGGCCAGAACGAAGCCGTGCGCGCCATTTCCAATGCCGTGCGCCGCGCCCGCGCCGGGCTGCAGGATCCCAACCGGCCCATCGGTTCGTTCCTGTTTCTGGGCCCGACGGGCGTCGGCAAGACCGAACTCACCAAGGCGCTCGCCGCATTCCTGTTCGACGACGACAACGCCATGGTGCGCATCGACATGAGCGAATTCATGGAGAAGCACGCGGTCGCGCGGCTGATCGGCGCGCCGCCCGGCTATGTCGGCTACGAAGAAGGCGGGGTGCTCACCGAAGCCGTGCGCCGGCGTCCCTATCAGGTGATCCTGTTCGACGAGGTCGAAAAGGCGCATGCCGACGTCTTCAACGTGCTGCTGCAAGTGCTCGACGACGGCCGTCTGACGGACGGGCAGGGCCGCACGGTCGATTTCAAGAACACGGTCATCATCCTGACCTCGAACCTCGGCACGGAATTTCTTACCGGCGAAGGACGACACGCCGCAGGCCACGCCCAGGCGATGGCGGCGGTGCGCGCACATTTCCGGCCCGAGTTCCTCAACCGGCTGGACGAGATCATCCTGTTCCACCGGCTCAGCCGCGCCAACATGGACAAGATCGTCGACATCCAGATCGGCCGCTTCGCACAAACTGCTCGCCGACCGCAAGATCGAGATCGTGCTCGACGCCAAGGCGCGCGAATGGTTGGCGGAATGCCGGCTACGATCCGGTCTATGGCGCGCGGCCGCTCAAACGCGTGATCCAACGCCGGCTGCAGGACCCGCTGGCGCAGTTGCTGCTGGAAGGAAAAATCCCGACGGCGCCAAGGTGAAGGTCGGCGCGGGAAAATGCGGTCTCACGATCGACGGGCAAGAATTCGCAGCTTCGAGCGGACGAGCTTCGACATCGATCAGGCACCGAGCAAGGCGCTGCACTAACGAAGCAAAAAGGGTGCGAACACAAGTCCGCACCCTTTTCATCCCCTCGAACCTATTTCACTTTCGCCTGACGTAGGCCGGCGGAAATATCCGCCACTTTGTTTCCAATTTCGTCGAGGCCATCACGGAATCGATGTGCAGCCGTTCGACGAGATAGTCGCGCAATGCGTCTGCCCGCAAGCTTGACGCCCGTCGGCGATTTTCACCTTCAGTCGGATTGACCTGCTCATTATTGATCCGAATTTCGTAGTGCAGATGCGGGCCGGTCGCCATGCCGGTCATGCCGCTATACGCGATCGACCTGGCCTTGACGAACATGCGAACCTTTGTGCAAGCCGGGCATGAAACGCGACAAGATGGCCATAGGCTGTCTCGTAGCCGTTGCCGTGGTTGATCAGCACGAAATTGCCGTAACCGTTTTCCCAGCCCATATATTCGATCGTGCCGCCGAACCCGCCGCCATCACCGGCGTCCCGATCGGCACGCCGAAATCGATGCCTTTGTGCATCCGCGTGTAACCCAGCATCGGATGGAAGCGCATGCCGAAGCCCGAGGTGATGCGCGCGCCGTCGACCGGCGTTTTCATCAGCATGCCTTTGGCGCTCTGGCCGTGGGCATCGAAATAATCCGCGGGCTCGTTGGGGTCGGGCTGATAACGGTAAAGGGCGATCTCGCGCCCGCCCAGCCGCATCATCGCGTAGGAGATGTTGCCCTCTTTCGCCGGCTGGCCTTCCGGCGTGTAGTAATAGTCGTAGAAGACTTCGAAGGAATTGCCGGGGCGGATGTCGCGCTGAAAATCCACTTTGTACGAAAACATTTTGAACATTTGAACAACGACGTCGGCAGGAATCCCTGCCTGCATCGCAGAAAGATAGGGGCTCGACTCGATCGTGGCTCCGGCGAGATGCACATGCGCTACAAGCTGCTTCACGGCATCGTTTGCCGCAAACGTACCATCCGCACCGCGCATCACCGTGATGTCGTGCTCGATAGACGGCGAGTATTTGATCGACATCAATCGTCCGATCGTGTCCGGAGTCGCCGCCTGCGCATTCGCAAGGCTGCCGCCGGCGTCGCCACCCGAAGAGGGATTGTTGTCGTCGGACGCAGCGCCGGATGGATTGGAGAATTTTGCGGTGGCAAAGGTCACGTCGAACGACTGGCCGGCACGCAAACTGCGCGGATTGATAACCTTTGCCAAAGCGGCGATGGCGGCATTGGCGTCGTCGGCAGAAATGCCGGAGTCTTCCAGAGCGCCCGCCAGGGTGTCGCCGGAATCGAGCGTAACGGTGTGTGTTTCTATGCCGGGATTGGGACTGCTACTATCGCCTGCTTGTTCGTCCGCCAACGCATTGTTGAGCTGACCGTTCGCCGGCGTTGATTCATCGCTATGGGCGTTTGGCGGCGTTCCCAGCGCGGCATAGAGCGCGTTGCCAGTCGATTGCGTCAATTGCTGGAACAACCGGTAGGGCTCGAATTGATTGGTGGTTTCGAAGCCCCGCGAATTTGCGGGCGCCATCGTGCCGATCGCGAGCCAAGCGATGGAACCGGCAATCAGAGCGGTTAAGGATGTCGAAACCAACGCCCAGCGGGCATCGGTCGAGGCAAGGGCAGAGGTGCCTCTTTGCGCGCTGTCGCGCCAATCGAATTCAGTCGTAAGGGTCGTCGGATCGTTTCGGCGGTCCACGTTAACTCCCGAGCTTGCTGTAACGCAGTTTCAAGCAAAGCCCCCGCTTCGAAAAATGCGCCGGCGAACCGGCGCGCGAGGCATATAGCCCGACATGATACTGCGGCGTCAACCATTACGTCCTTGTTAACATTCACCTGCTCCAAACCCGCACAGTCGCGTGTGTCAATTTGCGCAGTTTACGAATCGTTCAGCAAAAAACGGGCCGGAAACGAACGCGGCCCACCGGTTTTTGCCGGTGAGCCGCGAGGATTTCGTCCGCGGGGGTTATAATGCGGACGAGCGGTTATAAACGGACGAGAAGACCTTCCGCAATGCGACCGTGCAACCAGCCGATCCCGCGCGCGATGTGCAGCACGACGAAAAACAAGAGGATACCGATGACAGCCACAATCATCAGGCCCGGCGCCGTGTGCATGACGTGGTCGAGCCACGGCACATCGCTGATTTGGATATGGCTATGGTTGGTGACGAGCGAATAGATCGCGCCGCCGGCCACACCGAGCGAAACGGACAGCCCGACAATCGCGGTTACAAAATAGACGACGCCGAGCGGCAGCATGAGCAGCAGATAGAACATCGACGTCCAAGTGCGCATGTCGCTCAATGCTTCCTTGATGCGCGTCCAAATCGAATTCATCGGACGGCGCTGTAGAGGGCGGGCGGCGCGGCATGCGGACGCCGAGCAGGGCTTCGACGATACGCCCTTCCACATGGCTCAACATACGGACCGAGCCGACGAACAACAGCGCAAAAGGAATGCCCAGAATGAGGATGGCAAAGCCGGCCGTCATCGAAATTCCCACCACCGTCCAAGTGAAGTAGAAAATCCCGGTGATCAGCGACAACAGCATATACAGCAGTGCACCGTAGGTGCGCGGATCGGAAATGACGTTGAAGAAGCCTTTGCGTTGCGATGCGGATTGTTCCTGCTTCGGAAACGGGGTGGAAATCGTTGCTTCCATGTCGCGGTACTCCTCTGCGATTTCTTGCGGCGAGCCGTAGGTTTCCACCACGCTGGCCAAAACGATTGCTTCGGGGAGATCGGGGTTGTGGGCGATCTCGGTATCGAGATGATCTTCACAATCGGCGAGCGCGTCGGCGATCAGTCCGGGCGGGGCGCCTTTCAACGCACGGCGCAGCGCGTCGAGATAAGCGCGGACGGTTTCAGGCGGTCGGTCTGAATTCATTGACCACTCCTCCGGTGCCGGCCTTGAGCGCATCGTCGACGAATTCGCGCATGTCGCGCCAGGCAAACTGCCACTCGGCCAGCGCGCGCTTCCCATCGTCGGTGATGTTGTAGTAGCGGCGGGGTGGGCCGAAGGCCGAGGCCTCCACCCGGCTGTCCAGCAGCCCCGTAGCGTTGAGCGACCGCAAGACGGGGTAAATTGCCCCTTGCTTGAAGATCAACCCGCCTTCGCCCTCGGCCTTCACGGCTTTGGCGATTTCGTATCCGTACATCTCCCGGCCCGCGCGAGCGAGCACAGCCAGAAGGACGAGCGATGAGAGCCCGGCCATGAGTTCCTTACGGAATTTGCGCGTGTATTGGGATTCTTCAGTCACTTACACAACACGCCTTTCTTCCGCCCTCCAAACTATTACGAACTCCTATCTAGCATGAACTTCGTAATATGCAAGAGGGCCCTATAGCGAAGTTGAAAATAATTCGAGTTGGGTCGGTAGATGGTTAATTGCGCAATTCGGCCGCACCCCCGGCCGTCGCCTTAGTTCCGCCGGACGCTAGGTAAGGCAATGGTTACTCACAATCTAAGGGGGAAATCATGCGAGAATTTGTGTGTTTGGCAGCATTGTTCGCGCTGACGGCCGGAGCGGCTTTCGCCGGGCCGGCCGACCCAAAGACGATCGAAGTGAATGGCTATGCCGAAATGCAGGTTAAACCCGATCGCGCCACTGTCGACATTGGTGTGATCACCTCCGACAAAATCACCGCCAATGCACTTCAAGCAAACAATGTTGAAATGCAGCGTGTCGTGGCTGCGATAAAGGCCTTGGGAATTCCGGACGAAGCTATGCGGACGTCTAAATTCTCAATTAATGGCATTCACCCCCCAGTGAAGGGCGAATACGGCGGGGAGGATTTCAGCATCACACTCGGTTACGAAGTGGCAAATAAGATTTCCGTTACTGTGTCAGATTTCGGCAAAATTCCGGCCATCATCGACGCTGCTGTAAAGGCTGGCGCGAACTCCTCAAACTCGGTGTCGTTTGATGTCAAAGACCGCAAAGCCTACGACGATAAGATGCTTGCGGCAGCCGTCGCTGACGCCCGGCACGATGCGACGGTGATGGCATCGGCAGAGAATTCGCAAGATTGGACGGATGATTTCGATGAGCGATGTTTTGGGGTACGAGCCTGTGTATGCGAACCGGCGTGCACCAGCATACGCCGCGGTGATATCACAGGATGGGACGCCAATTCTTCCCGGGGAGATTTCGATAAGCGCCCAAGTCATAGTGACTTACGCCGTCGAATAGCGGCGCAAGCGCGAAAGACAAGCCTTGAATCCCATGGTAGCAAATAGAGCGCTACCATGGGCTCGCTATGCAGATCGACGAATATCTCGAACGCATCCGCTATTCCGGGTCTCGACGTCCCGATCTCGCGACATTGACGGCGCTGCATCGCGCCCATTTGCGCGCGATTCCGTATGAGAATCTGGATGTGCAGCTTGGCCGTCCGGTCACCATCGAGCGGCAGCAGATTTTCGAGAAAATCGTCCGCAACCGGCGCGGCGGCTGGTGTTACGAAATGAACGGCTTGTTCGGCTGGGCGCTTGCCGAACTGGGCTTTCGCGTGACGCGCAGCGCCGGCGCGGTGATGCGCGAGGCAGTGGGCGACGAAGCCATCGGCAATCATCTGGTGTTGAAAGTCGAATTGGAGGAGGGGATCTTTCTCGCCGATGTCGGCTTCGGCGACGGATCGCAAGACCCCATTCGTGTCGTGCCCGGCAATTTCACCTCGAACGGTTTCGACTTTGCGTTATCCCGCCAGGCTGATGGCTGGTGGCGGATGCACAATCACAAAGCGGGCGGGGCGCCATCGTTCGATTTCAATTTGGCCCAAGCCGATGAAACCTTGCTCGCCGCCCAATGCGATTGGCTGCAAACATCCGAACAATCGATCTTCGTACAGAATGCCGTCTGCCAGCGCGCCACAGAAGAGGGGCTGTGCATTCTGCGTGGCCGTATCCTGCGCGTTCTGACACCGCATGAGCAGACCGATCGCCTTGTCGCGGATGCCGGCGAATATGTTGCATTGCTCGATGAGATCTTCGATCTGAAGTTGCCCGAGGCGGCGGTTCTGTGGCCGAAGATCTGCGCGCGTCACGAAGCCTTGTTCACTCAGAAATAGGGCTTGATCGCTTCACGTCGAACTATTCTCGTCAGCCCTGGCCCGACGGATAGTGCCAACTTCAATTTGAGCCGCTTTTTTGTCACCATTCATAATGAGAACTGCAGCGACGTCTAATTTTCAAAACTCTGCCCTGACGCGCCGAAGCGACAAAACGTGGCGGATACTTCGCGATACGCCGCGCTTGCCGTCGTGGATTAGGCGTCCCAGTATTTCCGGCACACCAAAATTAAAAGTTTCGGAATCGGGACCCCTCTCTTGGCAATGGCGTTGTCACCGAAGGCCCATCCTGATTCTAATCGTTCGTCGCGTCGACTAAATGGACAGGCTCCTAGTGTCCGCCGCTTGTTTTCGTTCGATGTAAGAGACGATCTTGGGCCAGCATCCGTTCGCTTGCACCCACGAAGGCGCCGGTTGACGGAGGCCTTTAATTGTGTGTTGCTCGTCGAGTTTAGCCCGCCTGCTTGGGGATCACATGCACTTACGGAACACCGCTTTCACGCTCGTGATCGTGTCCAGTTTCATGGTCGCGCCATTGCACTCCCAATCGAACAGCAATGGGGAAGTGTCTCCGCAGAAAGTCCAGGCGGGCAAAGCGAAGGCTGACAGCGCAGCCCTCGTCTCAGGACACACATATCGCGATTCCCTCGCCTCTGGCGGCGAGGGTCCGGAAATGGTTGTTTTGCCTGGCGGTAAGTTCGCTATGGGAAGCCCTAAAGACGAAACCGGTCGCGAAGAAAATGAGGGTCCTGTGCACGACGTCAACGTGCGCAGCTTTGCCCTTGGGAAGTATCCGGTAACGCGAGGCGAGTTTGCCAGATTCGTAGCTGCGACCGGCTACAAAACCGACGCCGAGAAGAATACTCCCATTCCATTTCAGCCAACCGGATTGGGGACACCGGTGGGCTGCTTCGCCTACAAGGGCGGCAGCGAGTTCGGCTGGAAAGCGGATGGAAGTTGGCGCGATCCGGGCTACAAACAGGGCGACGACGAGCCGGTGGTGTGCCTAAGTTGGAACGATGCTCGGGCGTATGCCGACTGGTTTTCGCACGAGACGGGAAAACCCTATCGCTTGCCAACGGCCGCAGAAATGGAATATGCAATTCGTGCCGGTTCGTCCACTCCGTATCCCTGGGGTTCGGCCGCCGAAGACGTCTGTCAATACGGAAACGTCCGCGATGCCACCGCCAACGCGCGCTTCCCGAAATGGAAACTAGGCGTTACTTGCAACGACGGGGCACTTTTTACCACCGCCGTGGGGCGCTACCGGTCCAACGCCTTTGGTCTGTTCGATACGGTTGGCAACGTGGAGGTATGGACGGAGGACTGCGGCGTGGAGAACTACGATTCCGCCCCCTCCGACGGCACTGCTCAGCGGTCGCCAAGCTGCGAGCGGCACACGCTCCGCGGTTCCTCATGGAACTTCCTACCCACCGACTTCCGCTCTGCCCATCGTGAGAATCCTCCAGCAGCGGGCCGCAGCTCGGACACAAGCTTGCGGCTGGCCAAGGATGTCTCATCACACTACCAATGATCCAGAAGACGACCACAGCGATCGGACGAGGTGTCGGCGCTCGTTCACTTTAATAGCGCCGCACAGTGTCGCGGACCTTGAATGTTTCAAAGCGGCGCACTTCGGGCCAAAGGCCTAGGTCCGCTCCGCAGCCTATTTCCGCGTTTCGCAGGATCGTGCCGGAACGGGTTATTCCCGCGCCGCCATACAATCCTGAAGTCGCTTGCGAAAGCGTCGGCTCAACCGCAATCGAACTTTGGATTTCAATTCGACCTCGTATTCGCCACCGTCTTGCAGCACCAATCCGCGAATCCGATCTAGGTTCACGATGATCGAGCGGTGAATGCGAACGAAATCTCCATCGCCCAGATCCCGTTCAAGCTCCGACAAGCTGCGGCGCAAGATGTGCGTGTCACTGCCGACATGCAGGCAGGCGTAATAGTCCGCAGCCTCGACCCAGTCGATATCGCAGACATTGAGGAACTGCACCTGGCCTCGACTCTTGACGACGAGTCGCTCCGCGCGTTGCGATTGCTGCGGCGTGTAATGAGCGAGCCGATCTTTGGCACGATTTAAGGCGCGAACGAAGCGCGCGTCGTCGAACGGCTTCAACAGATAATCGAGTGCGCCTACTTCGAAGGCGCGTATCGCATACTCGTTATAGGCCGTAACAAAAATGATCGTCGGCGGAAGCTCGCTGCCCAGAAGTTCGAGCACGTCGAAGCCGCCGAATTCGGGCATCTGCACATCGAGAAAAACCAGATCGGGCTTCGACTTTCTGATTTCCACAATGGCTTCCAATCCCGATTCGCATTCGGTAACGACGCCGATATCGGGATCGCGGCGCAGCAATATGGTCAGATTTCGCCGCGCCAACGGCTCATCGTCAACGACCAGGACCTGTATCGGTTGCCGATCGGGGGGCGCCACTCACAGCTCCACAAACGGCAAGATCACCATCGCCTCGACGCCGCCGCTGCCGGCGCTCGATAGCTCCAATCCGGATTTGTCGCCATAGAGGATTCGCAAACGCGTGCGAAGATTGTCGATGCCGACGCCCGTGTTTGTCGCCTGCCAATTTTCGGCAAGAGGGGGCCCTCATTTAGACGCTCAAGCGGAGCTCGCCGTCGCGATGCGTGCCTACGACGCGGACTGTGCCTCCGGCGACGCGCATCGCGATGCCGTGTTTGATGGCGTTTTCGACAAGAGGCTGCAGCAGCAGTGAGGGAACCTGGGCACGCAGCAGCTCCGAGGGAATCCGCACGCTCGCTTGAAGGCGGTCGCCGAAGCGGATTTTCTGGATATCGAGATAGCGCTCCAGATATTCGACTTCCTCCGCAAGCGTGACCTGCGCGCGGTGCGAATCGTTCGTGGCGCGGCGCAGAAACTCGCTAAGCCCGACGATCATCCTGACCGCTGCCTCGTTTTTCTGGTCGCGCACCATGCCGGCGATGGAATTGAGCGTGTTGAAGATGAAATGCGGCTCTATCTGCCGGCGCAACGCGCCCAACTGCGCGCGGGAGAGCTCCTCGTTGAGACGCGCCTCTTCCTCGATCCGGCGGGCGGACGTTTTCGCGCAAGTCGACGACGAAGGTCACGGCCAGTATCAGCGCGTAAGCAATCAGGTAGGTCAGAGTTTGTTCCAGAAGCGAGTTCGTCCAGGTGTTCACAAATACCGGCCGCACCGGCTGTCCCCACGGATTGACGAGCACCTAGAGCTCTGCCGACCACGCACCGGCGACGATAGCGATGGCGGCAAAGGCCAGAAGGTGCACGCGCGAAGGTTTGCGCTGTTGTCGTTCGGGTTATCTGGTATCGCCGCGCTAGGCTGATAACGAAAGGCGTGGCCAGCGCCCATGGCAACCATTGGATCATCTCGGTTGGAAAGAGCGCGAGCCAGACGCGATGAGGATGTTCTCGTTGCAGCATGAGAACGGATGAGCTCGCGTCGACCAGGGCGAATGCGCACCAGATCGCGGCAATCCAGAGCAGACGGGTCGGGCGTGCGCCGGTATGGGTCATGATCGCCACTCTACACCAAAGTGCCGTCCGAGGTTCATCGATGCAGCCAATTGCCGGCCCCGTGCAGCGAGCGGTCTGGGTCCGCGCCGCTGGCACACTTAGCTTGGGGCTCGGGCGATTTGGATTTGGAGTGGGCATGGCGTTTGTTCGGGTCAGGATCGTTGTCGCGGCCATTTTTGCGACCTTGCAGGCGAGCGCGGCCCAACACGCCGACGACAATCCCATCACCTCCGCCGCCGACGCCTATGGA
>CAWGHR010000068.1:0-58130 GCA_963822275.1 uncultured Alphaproteobacteria bacterium | reverse complement strand
GTGCGAATAAGATGGCGGCCAGCATTGTCGTTCTCCGACGCATAGGAACTTCCTTCTTTGCCCGCCTCGATCTCCCGCAGAGCCGTCGGACTAAATCCGTCCGATAAGCACAAGAACAAGAACGATCACCAGGACGACGCCCAATCCACCGCTCGGGCCATAGCCCCAATTGGAGCTGTGCTTCCAATTCGGCAAGGCACCGACCAAAAACAACACCAGGACAACCAACAGAATTGTACCGAGCATAATCTGCGCTCCAAAGAATGAGGAGTGAAATGTGACACTCACGGAGCACACCGGAAGCGGGGTTTGCACTCCCGCCTCCGTCTACACCGTGTACGGATTACTTTGGTGCCGGCACGACGACGACCGTTGCGCCATTGCCAGAACCGGTATTGCCCTTTGAGCCTTTGGCACCTGTGGCGCCGGTGTCTCCAGGAACGCCCGGCGCCCCAGTGGCACCTGTGTCGCCGGTGTAACCCGTGTTGCCGGTATTTCCTTGACTACCCGTCGCGCCTTGCGCGCCGGTATATCCCGTATTGCCGGTGTTGCCTTGCGGTCCGGCCGGGCCCGCGGGTCCGGTGCACGCACCGAGACCGAGCGTCGCAACCAATGCGACGATTGGCATTGCATATTTCATAACGATACCTCTTGGGGAATGCGCGGCCGCTTAAGCCGGATCCGCAGCAACCTAGGCCGAAGCAACACGCTTGTTACAGCCTCGGAAACTACTCAACTTGGCCAAAGAATCCGCGAAAGGGTCCACCACAACGGCTCACTGTGACGTCGACGGTGAGCGGGTTGCCGTGACCGCGTTGCGAAAGATCGCCATAAGTTTCCGCAATTTCGCCCAACGTTGTGCGGGCGCCAAGGTTGAACGATCTCACCGTGTCGTTAAAGACGAATCTCAATCGGCTGTTTCCCGCTTGCGCGGATTGTACGGTCTGCATGAGGTACTCCGAAGTCTGGCCGTCCACCGGTTCGCTTGGCCGGGACGACGACCGCACAGTCCACCCGGCCGAATGGCTGCGATAGGATCGGAAATTACCTAACAGTACGTGCGGCGCACATCTTGGCGGCCCGCAAGCGCAAACCGCTAGACGGCAACATTGGCGCCGGCGGCCAATGCCAGCCTCGCCAACGCAGGCAAAGACTTGGAGCCCGTCTTCTTCATGATGGAGGCACGATGATTCTCGACGGTGCGCTGGCTGATGCCGAGATCGGCGGCAATGTTCTTGCTCGGATTGCCCGCGAGGACCATTTCCATAATCGTCTGCTGCCGCGATGTGAGCGTAGCGATGCGGTCGGCCGCGGCCTCCTGCCAAGCCAGCAATTTGGTCGAATCCTTGGCATGTTCGAGCGCGCGCTCGACGCTGGCAAGCAGATCGCTTGCGCTGATGGGTTTTTCCAGGAAGTCGAGCGCGCCCGCCTTCATCGCTCGAACCGCCATCGGCACATCGCCATAACCGGTAATCATAATCGCCGGCAGCGAATGGTCCTCATCTCTGAGCCGCTGCAACAGTTCGAACCCATCCATTCCGGGCAGAGAGGCATCGATCAGAAGACATGCCTCGCGTCCGGGATGAAAGGTTTCCAGAAAGGCCTCGCATGTCGGAAAATCTTCTACGGCATGACCCTTGCCTTCGAGGATGCCGCGAATACCATCGCGAATATGGCGGTCGTCATCGACGACAAAAATCACAGGCGGACCGGCGCTGCTGATCTCTTTTGCAGGTTGCAGTGCGAGCGGCTGCGTCACGGATTGCGAAATCGGCAGAAGCCGTTGAATAGTCTGCATCAGTTCGCGCAATTTCACCGGCTTGTTGAGCTGGATGCAGTTCTGCAGCGCGACCTCGCGCAACGTTCCGGTCGTGATATCCCCCGTCAGGATGATGACGGGGAGTTCCCGATGGAGAAATTCGCGCAGTTTCGCGGCGACTTGAAGCCCGTTCATGCCATGCGGCAGATTGAAGTCGGCCAACAGGATGTCGGGCCGGACGATTCCACGCGTCACCAGATCCGAGCGCGGCGATACCATCGACGGCCAAGACGGTGTGATGTCCTTCGTCTTTGAGGATGAGATCGAGAAGTTCTCGAACCTCGGGATCGTCTTCGACAACCAAAATGGTGCCACGGTGAGGCGCATCGGGGGCGATCCCGTTGTCCCTGCCGTTGCGTTTTTGTTTCAACCTGACGGAAAATTCCTTCGCGGGGAGCTTGACCTCGATCGCAAAGACTGAGCCTTTACCGGGCTCCGAGGCAACGGCTACCCGATGGCCCAATAAATTTCCCAATCTCTGCACGATCGAGAGGCCAAGTCCGAGGCCGCGGCTGCGCTCGCGCGCAGCATTGCCGAGCTGATGATACTCCTCGAAAATCGGACGCAATTCTTCGCCGGGAATCCCGACGCCGGTATCCAAGACCTCGATGCTGAGCAGTCCCGCACGGCGGCGGCAGCCCAGTAGAACCTTGCCGTGCAAGGTGAACTTCAAGGCGTTCGATAGCAGATTGCGAATCATCTGTTCGAGCAGGCGCGGATCCGTACGTATCGAAAGACTGCAGCGGACCACATGAAATTCGAGGCCTTGCGCTTCCGCGAGATAGGTAAACTCGTCCCGCAAACTGTCGAGCAAATCGTTGATCGGAAACTCGATCATTTCCGCATGAACGGTCCCGGCTTCGATTTGATTGATGTCGAGCAGCGCATTGAGCATGCCCGAGATCGCACCCAGGGTTTCGTCGAGCCGGTCGACCAGCCGCTGAGCTTTGGGGCCTTCTACGGTATTTGCCAACTGCCCTTGAAGTAGGGCGAGCGTCTGTAGCGGCTGGCGCAAATCGTGACTGGCGGCAGCCAGAAAGCGCGATTTTGCGACATTCGCCTGCTCCGCCTGGCGTTTGGCCAACTCCAGCGCATCGGCCACGCGCCGCCGCTCGGTGCTGTCGACAAAGGTGATGATCACGCCGCCGACCGTGTTGTCCTGGGTGCGATACGGCAACACGCGGCGGATGTACCATGCGCCGCTCCTAGCCTCGATTTCGCGCTCGATCGGCACGAGGTTTTGCAGCACGGTCCGCGCATCGGTCAGCAAATCGCCGTCGGCCGTCAAGGAGCTGAGGTCGGCAAGCGGCCGTCCAATGTCGCTCGGGATGACGTTGAAGAGCAATTTGGTGGCCGGCGTGAAGAAGCGGATCTTGAGTGTGGTATCCAAAAACAGAGTTGCCACATCGGTGCTGTATAGAACGTTCTGCAGATCGTCGGAGGTTGTGCGCTGCAGCTCCAGCGTTTCTTGAAGCTGAGTATTGAGGGCCGTCAGCTCTTCGTTGAGCGATTGCAATTCCTCCTTCGAGGCCAACAGCTCTTCGTTCGTCGATTGGTTTTCTTCGTTGACGGATAACGCCTCTTCGTTGATCGCCCGCTGCTCCTCGCCGGAAATTTCCAGGTTTCGGATGGCGCCTTCGAGTCCCGTACGCGCCGCTTCGAGCTCTCGTTCGAGTTCGGCAACTTCGGATGCATGCCCCGGCGTGACGTTACGATTTTGTTTGGGCTCGCTCTTCGGCTCATCGATGAAACAGATCAACAACAGCGTTTCGCCTTCGCTGACAACAGATTCAACGGCGATGTTGAACGACAGCGCGTCGCTGCCCTTGGCCACCCGTCCGCCCGTAACGACCACGCGCGCGTTTTCCTGACTTGCGCGTTGAATCGCGGAGCGCAACTTGGTGCGCATGTCTTGGCGCACCATGGCGAGCAAATCGTGCGACGGATAGCCCGGTGCGACGCGCAAATAGCGGTCCGTTGGTCCCAAGGTATAAAGACATTCGTACTTGCTGTTGATCAAAACCGCCGCTGGTGCGTAATTCTCCATCACCAAGCGCCGGCAAAGTTCTCCCAGCGCAGCCTGGCGCGAAAGCGTTTGACCCTGCCCGGAACGCGCAGGAGCGCGTACGCCCAAGCCGGCGCCGACGGGAAAACCGACTTCGCCGGGCCAACTGCGGCCGACGTGACGATAGATGCGTTCCGACTTCGAGATCATCTCGAATCGTGCATCGTCGTTGCTGACGCGATTCCGAACTTCCAAGAACGAGTATGCCGTCTTTGCGTAGCGCAAAATGGAAATGCGATACGACCTTAGCCTGTGCCTCGGGCAGCAAATAGATCAGAAGATTCCGGCACGATATAATATCGAGACGCGAGAAGGGCGGGTCTGCCAGCACGTCGTGCACCGTGAATACGACTGACGAACGCAATTCCGGCGATACGCGGTAACTATGACCCTCCTTCACAAAGAAGCGTGCAAGGCGTTCCGGCGAGACGTCCTCCTTGATCGTTTCCGGATAGAGGCCGTCGCGAGCACAGGCAATGGCATCCGGGTCGACATCGGAGGCCAAGACCTGCAGTTTGAGGCTGCTCCGCGCCTTCGCAATCTGCTCGTTCAAAAGCATGGCAAAAGAATAAGTCTCTTCACCGGTGCTGCACCCTGCGATCCAAACACGTATGGATTGATCGGAAGCATGATCGGCAATCAGATCCGGAATGGTCTTTTTCGTCAGGAATTCGAAGACTTTCGGATCGCGGAAGAAGCTGGTGACGTTGATGAGCAAATCCTTGGCGAGCAGATCAAGCTCGGTCGCGTCGCTTCGCAAAAATGCGATATAGCGATCCTTATCGTCCGTTCGGATTGCCGCCATACCCATGCGCCGTTCGATCCGGCGCTGCAATGTGCCGTCCTTGTAGAGCGTGAAATCGTGATCGGTTTTCGTGCGCAGCAGTTTGATGACCTCAGGCAGCCAATTTTTCACGATGTCCTTCTGCGGCGTAACGCTTCGCGGCGCCGCGGTTTCTGTCCGTTTGCCGTATTTGACGAGGGCTGCGGCAATCTTTTCCACGGCAAGCACATCGTCGACGGCCCCCGTTTTTATCGCATTGCGCGGCATGCCGTCATAGCGCGCCTCACTGGGATCCTGCGCAATGACGAGGCCGCCCTTCTCCTTCAGGGCTTTCAATCCGAGACTCCCATCCGATCCCGTTCCCGACAGAATCACACCGACGGCCCGCGGGCCGTATTCGGCCGCCAGCGAGTACAACAGGAAGTCGAACGGCATGCGCGCGCCGTGGCGTTCCGCGGGTTTGGAAATCTGTAGAGCGTCGCCAGCGACCGACAGGTAGGTTCCCGGCGGAATGACATAGAGATGATCGCGCTCGATCGGCATTCCATTTTTGGCTTCCAGCACCGTCATTGCCGTGTGGCTTGCCAGCAAATCCACCATCATGCTCTCATGCGTCGGATCGAGATGTTGGACCAGAATGAACGCCATGCCGTTGCCAGCCGACAATGGGCTTATGAGTTTTCGGCAGGCCTCGAGGCCGCCGGCCGAGGCACCTATTCCGACAATCGGAAACGCGGGAGTCGTGCGCTTGGGAACGCGCAATGGCGCGGGACGGCGGCTCGGTCGCGCTCGGACCTTTTTGGTCCGATGCGGACGGCTTTTTGGCATCCTGAGAATGTGCTCAAAAGTTTGCTTCCACGCGGGAAGCGCAAGCCAAATCTACCACAAGCCATCTGCACAAGAAATGCTGGAACGCCCAACTGAGTAGAATTCCGATCCCCCACCGGGTTAGAATGGGGAGCCAATATCGGACATAAACAATGCCATCCCGACACAGAGAACGCCACCGCACCGATAAAATCGGCTGGCTGCGCGCGGCCGTTTTGGGGGCGAATGACGGCATCGTTTCGACCGCCAGTCTGGTGTTGGGAGTTGCTGCTGCGCATGGGACGCATAGCAGCGTCCTCATCGCGGGCGTTGCCGGCTTGGTCGCAGGCGCCATGTCGATGGCTGCGGGCGAGTATGTTTCCGTGCACTCCCAAGCGGATACGGAGCATGCCGACCTCGAACGAGAGCGCGCTGAACTCAAAGCGGACGCCAAGGCGGAACACCGGGAATTGGCGGAAATTTATGTAGGCCGGGGGCTGGAGCCTGCCCTCGCAAAAGAAGTGGCCAACCAACTCATGGCGCATGACGCGTTGGGCGCACATGCTCGCGATGAATTGGGGATCTCCGAAACGCTAATGGCACGCCCGATCCAAGCCGCACTTTCGTCGGCCGCCAGTTTTACGGTCGGGGCTGCCCTTCCGATTCTCGTTGCTCTGCTTGTCCCAGCATCCGTACTGATTATCTCGGTATCCGCCACTTCGCTGCTCTTTCTGGCGCTCTTGGGCGCCCTGGCAGCGAGAACCGGCGGCGCAAAACCGATGCCAAGCGTCTTGCGCGTGACATTTTGGGGGGCGCTGGCAATGGGAATTACGGCGGGTGTCGGAGCCTTGTTTGGAACGATCGCATAAGTGAATTGGGCCGCTTGCATCGTAAACAATATTATTGTCCGGCGGCGTCACGTTGACTGCGACTTAAGTGCTGCGCAGAAGCTCTGAGTATTTTCCGAGCCTGCAGCGCAACGCTGTCGCGCGATACAATACGAACATAGGCAAATGGAACGCAGATTTGCGCGCCGTGATGCCTTTTCCCGTTCGGAAGCACGTGACCTTCGTGACCGGGTTGGTCTAGCTGTCACAACAGGAACGCAAAATGATGAACATCCGAAATATCTTTCTAGCGACGACACTCGCTACGGCAGCCTTGATGACGGTCGGCATGACCGCCCCCGCCTATGCCGCATCGGAGGCCGATCTCAACAATGATTCCGATCAGGCGCTGCGGACGCTCTACAAGATCCATCCATTCGCGGAGAGGCTTTCGCACGAGGCCAAGGCCATTCTCATTTTCCCGAACGTCGTCAAAGCCGGCTTGATCTTCGGTGGCGCGTATGGCGAGGGTGAATTGCAGCAAGGATCCAAGATCGACGGTTATTACAACTCCGTCACAGGATCCTGGGGCCTGCAGGCCGGCGCCCAGTCCTATTCATACGTCGTGTTCCTGATGACCAACAAAGCGGTGCGCTACATCCACAATACGCATGGCTGGGAAATCGGCGTGGGACCGACAGTCGTTGTTGTGGATGAGGGTGTTGCCAAGAACCTCTCCTCGTCGACATTGAAGGACGACGCCTACGCATTCATCTTCAGTCAGCAAGGCCTGATGGCTGGAATCAGCCTTGAAGGAACGAAGATTTCCAGAATCAAGCACTAAAGCAAGACAACCAGTTGCGATGAGCTTTGGCCTCACAAGTTCGGATGGTGGCCAAAGCTTATCGTGATGCGTTGATAAAGAAAGTGGTGCGAGTCTTGTTGCGAATGGCAGGGCGTCGCCGGCGTTTTTTTTTGCGAGTAGAGGTTAGACAGTGAAGCTTATATCCATCGTTCCGGCAGCTTTGGTCACGGCCATGAGCATCTTCCTTCTAGCCGTGCTGGTCATGGCATTGAGCGCCGTCGCCGCCCGCGCCGAAAGCGGAACGGAAAAAGGCACATTCAGTATACTTTTCGAGAACGACGTCTTCGACAACACCGATCACGATTATACCAATGGCGTCGAACTCGCCTACACGACGGCTCCGGAGGATACGCCCGACTGGGCGATCCGCGCCGCAAACTGGCTGCCATTTTTCTCCGAAAATACCAATGTGCGCACGCGTTACGCGCTCGGCCAGAGCATTTACACACCGACGAATTTGACGCTAACGAACCCGCCGCTGACGGATCGTCCCTATGCCGGATTTCTTTATGGTGCGTTCGGACTTGTCGGCGACACCGGCACCCATCTGGATCAATTGCAGCTGACGCTCGGCGTGATCGGGCCGGATTCGCTTGCCGACCAAACGCAGACCTTGGTCCATTCGATCATCAAAGGCCAGAAACCGATGGGCTGGGCCACGCAGTTGCACAATGAGCCGGGGCTCGTCCTTCAGTATGACCGCAGCATCAAGCTCATTCCGCCCAAATCATGGCTGGGTTTGGTGTTCGACTTCGAACCGCATTACGGCGCGGCAATCGGCAATGTCTACGACTACGCCAATCTCGGCGCGCTGGCGCGCTTCGGATTTAACTTGCCAAAAGACTACGGCCCGATGCGAATCGAACCGAGCCTGCCGGGTTCGAACTTCTTCGAACCTAACGGAGGATTTAGCGCTTATATTTTTGCCGGCGTCGAAGGCCGCGCCATCGCCCGCAATCTGTTTCTCGACGGCAATACCTTTGAGGCAAGCCGCAGCGTGGACAAGATGAATTTGGTGGACGACATGGTGTTCGGCGCGGCGATCACATTCCGCGCCATCCGCATTGCCTTTACCCACGACATCCGCAGCCGCGAATTCAAGACGCAACCGTCAGCCCAGCGTTTCGGCGCCGTCGATTTGTCCTTCCGATTCTAAGAGCCTGTTTGAGAACTCGTCGTGGCCGCGACGCTGCCGATTTTGCTCCGATCCGGCAGGGTCCGTACGCGGTTGCTACGGACCGCGCAGCGCGATGCGGGGACATCGGGCAAGCGCGGCTCACGAGGAATTCCCAAACAGGCTATTACGCCCCACAGAATCGAAGCCGATGCCCCTGAGTAGTTTCCGAGCCTGCTTTGCGGGGGGGCGCTCAACTAGAGTTAAGGCGCTGGCGGATCGAGGCCAAGTCTTCGTTCAGACAGCCAAAGGAGATCCCATGAAAACGTTTTTCGTTTGCGCTGCTGCACTCGGATTGCTTGCGTCGGTGCCAGCTTGGTCCGCGCCGGACGACAATCACCATGACGCCAATCAAGGTGCTGCCCCTTCGGCTCATCAAGCTGCCCCTGCGGCCCATCAAAATGTGCAAGGACGCGCCATGACCGCACAACCTCATACCAGAACGGTTGGGACGTATCAGAATGCGCCGGCCGCGGGCCACACCAGGTCTGTGGGTACGCGTCAGAACACGCATGCGGTCGCGACGGACAGTCAGAGATACCTTCCGGCATCGGGCGACACAACCCATAGCCAGACAGGCCGCTCTTCGGCCGGCGCCTCCCAAGTGCAAACCGGCGGGGCGACCCGCAACGGCTCGGCGCGCGGCAATTCGGCAATGGCGGCGAATGCAGCCGGACATCATCCCAGCGTCAATTCGATGCGTATTAATGTGCAAGCATCTCGCCAGTTCCATGATGGCAACTACAACGCGCCGACCGGCTATCAAGCCCGCCGTTGGAGCTATGGCGATCGTCTGCCGCGCGGCTATTACAACCGCAACTATTGGCTGACCGATTACCTGGTGTTCGGATTGTTCGCACCGCCCGATGGTCTCGTCTGGGTGCGCGTCGGAGATGACGCGCTGCTGGTCGACGAAGTCAGCGGCGATGTCGTCCAAGTCGATTACGGCGTTTTCTATTGAACGAATGTTGGCGTGAGGCCGGAAGACCCCGGGCGCGATCCCGGGGTCGGCTGTCTCGCCCGCTCGTCCATGGTGGCGTTTTCGGGCCCACACGATCGCTAGAGGTAATTAAATTCAGTGACTGAAATGGCGCGTTCCGCGGCAGTCTCCAGACTGGGATCCGAGTATGATAATTTTCTGTTCGCCGACATTGGAGCGGACAAGAACGGTACATTGCTCAGCGTTTTATCCGCGCTGGCGCGTTTAGACCTCGACCCTTGGCAGGAAGCGGCAAGATTGAACCAGCTGCCGGGCGCTGCGGCGATCGAGAGGCTGACATCGCTGATTGCGGCGATTCCGGACAGACCATCCTCAGAGCCTTCGATGATCGCCACACGTTTGATTGCTCTGCTGCCGCACCGCACGCCGATCGGCATTCCGTCGCGCAAAGCTCTGCTCGCCCTGCGCCCCATGGCCGGGATGCAAACCGCCATCTATGCGATGTTTTTTTTGATCGCTTTGGTTTTGGCGGGGGAATGGTTCGTCTCAAGTCCGCCCTCGCTCGGACCCGTCGACAGCACACACACGTTATCCTCCGGCACGGCCTCGTCGCAGAACTCCGGCAGATAACGCGCACGCCCAATTCGCAGGAACAGGAGTACCGACGATGAAAGCTTTGGTCTATTTGGGTCCCGGAAAGAAGTCGGTGGAGACGCGCCCCAAGCCGGAAATCGCGGCATCAAGCGACGCCATCGTAAAAATATCCAAAACAACGATCTGCGGCACCGATCTGCATATTCTCAAGGGAGACGTTCCGAGTTGTGTGCCCGGGCGTATTCTGGGCCATGAGGGCGTCGGCATCGTCGACAGCGTGGGATCCGCGGTCACCGGGTTCAAAGTCGGCGATCACGTCTTAATTTCCTGCATAACCGCCTGCGGAAAATGCGACTATTGCCGAAAGCTGATGTATTCGCATTGCACGACCGGCGGTTGGATTCTCGGCAACCGCATCGACGGCACACAGGCGGAATTTGTTCGCGTCCCCCATGCGGATACAAGTCTGCATCACATTCCCGAAGGCGCGGACGAAGAAGCGCTTGTCATGCTGAGTGACATCCTTCCGACCGGGTTTGAGTGCGGCGTGCTCAACGGCAAGGTTCAGCCGGGGGGCACCGTAGCAATCGTCGGCTCCGGACCGATCGGGCTCGCCGCGTTGTTAACCGCCCAATTCTATTCGCCGGCCGAGATCATTATGGTCGATCTGGACAACAACCGGCTCGAAATCGCCAAACGATTTGGCGCAACGGCAACGGTCAACAGCAGCGACGGCAAGGCGGCGGACGCGGTGTTGAAGTTGACGGGAGATCGCGGCGTCGATACCGCCATCGAGGCCGTCGGCATCCCCGCCACCTTCGAATTGTGCGAGAAAATCGTTGCGCCCGGTGGGACTATCGCCAATGTCGGCGTGCATGGCACGAAGGTCGATCTTCATCTGGAGAATTTGTGGGACCGAAATATCACGATCACGACGCGATTGGTCGATACCGTCAGCACACCGATGTTGCTCAATGTCTTGAGCGCCCACAAGATCGACGCCAAGCTGCTGATCACGCATCGATTCAAGCTTGATAATATTCTCGACGCTTACGAGACCTTTGCGCATGCCGCCAACACGCGAGCGCTCAAGGTGCTCATAGAGGCGTGACGCGGCACCATTCCGTACCACCAACCAACGAGGATCCTTCATGCGCAATCTATCCCTATTGGGCGTCGTTCTTGTCGTGTTGGGGGCCGGCGGCCTGTTGTTGGGCCATTTCAGTTACACCGACACCAAGCCCGTATTGGATGCCGGCCCAATTCACGTGACGACCGAGGAGAGGCATCGCATCTCGCTTCCCTTGATCGCCGGCGTCGTGGTGATCGTGGCGGGTGTCGGGCTGATCATCGTCGGCCGGCGGGCAGCGTGAACGAAGAGGGCCAACGCGCTCCCAATCTGTTGTCGCGGCGTTTCGCGGTGATAGCCGGCGCCGTCGCGCGCGCAACTGGCCACCCGCTCGCTTTTGTTCTGTCCTGCGCCATTGCGGCCGTCTGGGCGGTTGCATCGATTGTTTTTCATCTCGCGGATCTTTGGCAGTCGCTCATCAGCACCGCGATGACGATGGCGACCTTCCTGATGGTGTTTCTTATTCAAAACACGCAGAATCGCGACGGTGCGGCGGTTCAGGCCAAGCTCGACGAACTCATCCGCGCCCTCGAGCCCGCCAAAAACAAATTTATCGGCATTGAAAAGCGCACGATCGAAGAAGTCCATGAACTGCGGCAAGAAACGGTCGAAGAAGTCAAACTGCTCGAAGAATTGGTCGTGGAAGTTCAAGGTGAGCGCGACCAGCTCGAAAAGGCGCAAGAGCGCCTCGCGTCGCAGCCGTAAAAAAGCCGCCGACCAGGAGGACGGCGGCTTTACAGCCCGATCGCTGTGCATCTGCTGGGGGGCACCGGATAGCACAGCAATTGCCGAATACGGCTAAGGCCGACGATGAATTCTAGGCGAACGCGGTACCGGGCGGCAGCTTCGGAATCTACTCATTCGGCGTCGGCACGCTGCCCGCAAGCGATGCGGCCAGGTCCTCCTGCGTACATTCCGATCCTTCCGCGCTGCCAGATTATTAGCGCATGAATATGGCTCGGAGTTCCCCATCCCCATGGATGCACCGCACTCCCCGGAGTACCACATGAACGCGATCACATTTCCTTGCCACTTTTCCCCACGCAAAGCCATCGTGGTTCACGATGTCGGAGCCAGCGTCAAATCCTGGGGCTGGCGCGGGATGGTAGCGGGCGGGTTTCTCGGCTTCGCTTTCGCCACGGTGCTGGTGGCCATTCCTCTGACCACCGATGTTTTGACATTCGGAACGGTCGGCACCCTGATCGTCGGTGCCGTCGAGTGCGCCGTTATCGCCGGAGGCTTCGCCGCGTTGGCGGCGGCGCTCTATGGTCAGGGCGTACTGCGTAAGGGTTCGACCGGATTCGAGCGGACAATCGTGGCCGACGCAGCTTGGCCGGAAGCCGCAACGCCCTTGTCGGATTGGCCGGCTCGGTGGGCATTTCCTGGCCGATCAATAGCGCAGCCTATGCAGGCCGCTATGGTCAGTCACCAGGACGCCGAGGATCATTCCCGACAGGACGTTCAAACGCGCCTGAGCGCACTCGCCTAGCCCAGAGACCCGCCATATTAAGGAGCCTATATCATGATCATCAACACGCCCGTCGACACCATACTTGTTTGGCTCTTGGTCGGCGGGGTCGCGGGCCTATTGGCCGGCATGATCGTCAAGGGCGGAGGCTTCGGTCTGATCGGAGACATCGTCGTCGGCATCGTCGGCGCGTTTTTTGGCGGCTGGCTGTTACCAAGATTTGGTATCAATTTTGGTGTTGGCCTTGTTCCCATCATCGCCAGCGCGACGATCGGCGCCGTCGTATTGCTGCTGGTCTTGAGAGTGATACGACGCGTCTAGAGCAAAACACGTTCTGATAGCCGCGTCATGCTGTGCGCGGCCGTTAGGGGACGCTACACAATTCCACCCTTCCTTTGAGGGGCGAAATATTTGCGGAATAATAATCCTAAACGCTCTTACCTATTGTGCCGGTCTGGCCAGGTTGTAATCGAACACCGTATCGGCAGACGGAATGGTTTCCGTCATAAAGCCGCTGACAACCTTGTCGCCGGCAAGCAGGCGGGTGTGCAGCGACAACCCGTCGAACACCTGGAAGCGGATTTTCTGTCCGGGCATCATCGTGGTCGTATAGATCAGCGGCTTTCCGTCTTCGGGAAGCCGCACGGCGAAGGTGTTGGTGCCGAGAAAATCGCCCCACAGATAAAAGGGCTGTCCTGAGGACGGCGTCAGACCGTGGAAGCGAAACGCTACGGTGACCGGCCAATTGTAGGCGTGCTGCCCAAAATCAATTCCCGGCACCGCCTCACCGTCGAAGTCGAACAGCGTGGCGTTCTCCCAAGTGGAGCCGACGCCCCAGCGTGTGCGGCAGCCGGTCGAAACCCAATCCGGCGCCCAATAGATGACGCCCGCACCGCCATTGGCGATGACGGCTTGGCTGAGATCGATAAGATATTGCGCCTGCCCTTCTCGCGTGGCCGGATAGCCTGGGATCAGCGCATCTTCGCCCAGCACATTATTGAGACTGTCGGCCCAAGCCAGGGTCCAGGGATAAGCGGTTTCGACCACCATCACTTCGACGGGATAGCGATGACGCAGACGGTTGATCGTGGCGCCGAGCCCAGCAAAGGTATTTTTCGACCATTTGGGATAATAGCTGATCCCGATGACGTCGAAATCGGTCACGCCCGCGGCCACGGCCGAGGCAAACCACGTTTCGGTATTCTCCGGCTGCGCGATGTGAAGCATCACCTTCGGATGAATGGCCGAATGCGCACCGGCGTCGTGCACCGCCTTGATCGCAGCATTGAGCAGCTTCGCGTTGCGCGTCCAATTGATGGTCTGGCCCGCGCTCCATGGCGCAGGCATCAGGATTTCCCCATTGATCTCATTGCCTGTCTGCACCATGTCCGGCATCAACCCGACCTTATCCAGCGCTATGAGCGTGTCGTACGTGTATTGATAGAGCACTTGCGCCAGCGCGCTGTCGTCTTTGATTCCCGCCCAAGCGGCGGGGATGACCTGCTTACCGGCATCGGCCCAATCGTCGGAATAGTGGAAATCCAACAGCACTTTCTCGCCCTGCGCTTTGGCGCGCGCGATGCTTTTCTTTACGTCCTCGAAATTGCTGTATTTGGTCCAATCGGGATTGTTCCAGAGGCGGATGCGCACCAGATTGACGCCATGATCCTTGAAAATGGCGTAGATGTCTTTCCGCACGCCCTTGTCTTTGAAGGCCGCGCCGCAATCCTCCATCTCGTTGGAGAACGAAAGATCGGCGCCGAACGCGAAATCATGTGCCGACGCCGGCAACGACAAGAGTATCATTGCCGCGAAAAAGACGATGGCGGATTTCATGGGCGCACTCCTATCTATGGCGCCGGTCTGTTCAGATCGAACGTATACACCGTGTCATTGTTGGGGACGGTTTTCGAAACCGCACCCTCATCGAGCTTTTGGCCAACGATCAAGGGTTTTTTCATCGCCTTGTCGCCGAACAACTGGAAGCGGATGAAGGTTCCCGGCGGGATCGTCGTCTGATAGATCAATTCGCCGTCCTTGTAGGGGACAGGAAAGACGGTGAAATCTGGATCGCCGAAGAAATCGCCCCACAAATAAAAAGTCTGGCCGGGCTTTGGCGAGAGGCCGTTAAAGCGGAACGTGACATTCACCGGCTGATCGTATTGGTGCCGCATAAAGTCGATCGCCGGCAGCACTTCGCCTTTGTCATCGAAGAAGCCCATTACTTCCCAATCGACTGCGCGCGCTTTATCTTTCTGGCATTGCGAGGGAATCCAATCCGGCGCCCAAAGCAGAACGCCCTCCCCGCCATTGCTGACCACACTTTGCGTGAGATCGATCAGGAAGTTCTTCTGGCCTTCGGGCGACGCGGGATAGCCCGGCGTGACATTGTCCAGCGCCAGCGCGGAATGGCCGCCCGCCGTCGTCCAGGGATAAGCCGTTTCCACCACGGTGACGTCGACTTTGGGATAGCGGTTGCGCAGCATATTGATCACGCGGCCAAGCCCGCGCAGCGAATCCGTGGACCATTTCGGATAATAGCTGATGCCGATCATATCGAAATCTGTCAGGCCCGCTTTGCCGGCCGCGGCAAACCACGGCAAGACATTTTCCGGCTGGGCGATCTGGATCATCACTTTCGGCATCTTGCCCGAATTGCGCCCCGCATCGCGGATGGCTTTGATCGCGGCGTTGAGCAAGAGCGCGTTGCGCTTCCAATTGATGGCGCCGTATTTCCAGCGGCCGTGATAAAGGATCTCGTGATTGATCTCGTTGCCCGGCTGAACGATGTCCGGCATCACGCCCTCCTTATCGAGCGCCATCAACGCATCATACGTATAACGATAGAGAATCTCTGCCAGCTTGCGCTGATCTTTGATCTTCGCCCAAGCGGTCGGAATGATCTGCTTGCCGCCATCCGCCCACCAATCCGAATAGTGAAAATCGAGCGAGGTCGTCATACCGGCGTCTTTGATCCGCTTCAGGCTGCGTTCCACGTCGGCGAGATTGCTGTACTTGGTGGGGTTGCCGTCGGTCCAAATACGGACGCGGGCGATGTTGGCGCCATGTTCCTTGAAGAGAGCGAAGAGATCCTTAGGCTGACCGCCCTCGCGGTAGACGACACCGCAATCGTCCATTTCGTTGGCAAAAGAAAGATCGGCGCCGAAATAGAATTCATGAGCCGAGGCTTGCGACGACGCCATCAAAACGAACGCCAAAAATAGCATGGCCACGAACCGCATGCTCGCCTCCCGTTTATATTTATATGATAATTATAGGCGCATTGTCATGCCGCAATCAATAACGCTGCGAGAGCGCCGACGCCGCAGGCAGAAAAAAGCGAGGGGCCGGAGCCCCTCGCCACAGAACTGTGAGCTAATTCTTGAATGAGATGTCGAACAGATAGGAGCGGCCGAACGTATCATAGCGCGCCAATTCCTGGGGGTTGTTGTCCCAGTAGGAGCGCGAGACTTCGTTCGTCAGGTTGCGTCCCTGCAGACGGAACCCGATATGGTCGTTCCATTGATAGGAAAGGCTGGCTTCCAATGTCCGCTCCCAATCTAGTCTGGTGAGCGACTGCGAATTCCAGCCGGCGATGATCGTGAACGGGCTGTGGACCTTGTAGGCAACACGGGCTTCGAGGCCCGACTTGCTATACCACAGGTCTAATTCCGCCGTGTGCTTCGCGAGGCCCGTTGCATCCAACGGATTGTTCGCCGGTGTGAATTCCTTCAGGCCGGAATTCACATAGGCGTAGTTGGAATACACGCCGAAATCCTGCAGGAAGCCCGGAAGGAAATAGAAGCGGGATTGTAGCGTCAGCTCCAAGCCCGTGACATCTCCACCCGGACCATTCAACGGCGAGTACATGGCATAGCTCGTGCCGTTGATGACTTGCGTGGTCGAACCGTAACCGATGAAGCTGTTCAGGTGCTTGTAGTAAGCGGCCGCGGAAAACAGAAATTCCTCGTGGAAGTACCACTCGTAATCCAAATCGACCTGGTCCGCCCTATAGGGATTGAGATAGGGATTGCCGCCGGAACCGGTGAAGGGCGGCGTTGTGCTCAGCGAATAGCCGGTCCTGAGTTCATCCAGAGGCGGACGGGAGACGGCGATCGCAGCGCCAAAGCGCAGGACCTGTTCCTCGGACAGATGGAAGTTGATATTCAAGCTCGGCAGCGCATCGGTGTAGTTCTTTTTGAGCGAAATCGGTGCGTTATTGCTATAGCCCGAGCTTGTCGTGGACACGTTCGACACGCGTACGCCCAAATTGCCGTTCATCGGTATACCCATGACATCCGACTTGAAGTCGGTCATCACGTAACCTTCGAAGACGCCTTCATGCACCTTCCAATGCTGCGGCAACTGCTCCGAACCCGCAGGCACAGCAGTATTCGCATACACGAGCGGCGCAAGCGTGGTGTAATTGCCGTACATCATTGACGGAACGCTAAAGTCTTTCACCGTGAATTCGCTGAGGTCGGAGGCGGGAAGCGTGAAATTGGCCGAGGTTCCCGAGCAGCTGCCCACGGTCGATCCGGTGACCGGACACAGATTGAAGGAAAAGTCTTGGTCATTCTTCGAACGGTCGGATAGGCGCCCGCCAAAATCGAACTCGGTGAAGAAAGAGCCTTCGATGGTCCGTACCCCATCGAGCTGCGCTGCGGAAATGTGATCGCGGGTGTACTCGGGACCCGTGGAGGACGGGTTCCAGGTATGCACGGTCTGCGATGCCGGATTGGCAACGTCGGAGCCACTGCCGGACACCGTCACGACCGGAGATTGTCCGGCTCGCGTATCGAAGGTCATGTTCTGCGGATATTGGTCCGCATAGATGGCTTGCCAATCGTTGTTACGGCCGGCTTCGGAGTGCGAAAGGTCGAGCTTTACGTCCCACGCCCCTTGCGTCCATTCCGTGTTGAGCCCGGTGACGATCAGCGTGTGACGTTCGGTATAGAGGGCGATCGTATTTTGCACGTCGGCATAGGAATTGGCCATGTTCGCCGCTACGATGACGCCACCCAATTCGGTGACGTTGGGGTTGGTCGTCGAAGTGAGGCTGCAGCCATACTTAAATGCGGCCGAGCCGTCGCACGGCGTATGTACCGGTGGGCTGGTCGGGAAAGATGTGTAATCGCCCCAAGTGCCGTTGCCGTACCACGCTTGGAACTGGTTCTCGTAAATCGCGTAGCCCGAATAAAGCGCATCGAACTTAATCCGCAAATTCGAATTTGGCTTCCAGTCTGCCGCGCCCATGAATGCCGTGCGATCCTGCTGGATCTCGGTCACTTCGGTCTGAGCGCCCCATGGCGTTGCATCCGGGATGGCGTCACCGGTGATGTCTCCAGCATTCCAACTTGACGCCGGATTGTATCCCCAGCCTTGAAACGATTCATAACCGTTTTGTTCGCGCTGAAAGCTGGCGCCGAGTGCAATCGCAAAATTGTCGCTGAGATGGGCGATATAGGACGCGCTGCCGCGCATGCCGAAAGGGCTGTAATGCGGAAGCTCGTTCGCTTCCTCATTGTATTCCGGGCCTGCGCGCAAAGTGAGGCTGGGACCTTCGTAATCCAAGGGTGCGACAGTTTTGATGTCGATCGTCGCCGCGATGCCGCCCGACAGCAAATTGGCCGACTGCGATTTGAACACCTGCACGCCCGAAACGACTTCGGAAGGGTAAATTTCCCAGCGCACGTTTTGGTCGGGTTCCGACGACGCCACTTCGCGGCCGTTCACGAGGCCGAGGACGAAACGCGGGCCCAAGCCACGGACAGCCGCTTGGCTCGCATTGCCGCGGTCGAGCGTGGTGTTGAGGCCCGGCAGACGATTGAGCTCTTCGGCGATCGTGACATCGGGGAGTTCTCCGATGTCCTTGGTCGAAATATTGTCGGTGATCAGATCCGAGTTTTGTTTCATGACCAGCGAGTCGCGCAGACTTTCGCGCACGCCCGTCACGGTTATGGTCTCTACGTTAGATGCGTCCTGCGCGTAGGCTGTTGCTGCGGAACAGATCGCGGCGGCACTGGCTCCCAAAAGGAGCATACGTTGAAGCGATTTCACCTGAGTCCCTCCCGTATTGTTTGGGCGTCTCGTAACGATCGACGAGCGCGCATTCGTTTATTTGTGCGAGATTAAATACATGCACATGTTCATTAATCGCATGAGATTATATTATCATATTAATACGCCAAGTCCGTCAAGCCATGAGGCGGACTTTTCCGGCGCCGTGATATTCGCGCTACACGCCTTCACCCACGGAATGAGATGACAAAAGGCGGATTTTCCGGCGAACTCGTCGTTTTTGCAGGCGCGAAGGGACGCTGTTACGAAATGACAGCGCTGCCATCGGCTTGCATCTGAATCAACACTACGCTGGTGAAGGACTTTTCGGTTTTTGGGAGTCCGCGGCGCTCAAGTCGCGCAAATCAGGGAGCACCTTTGGTACGATCAGCTGCGCACCCCATCGAGCGGGAAATGCGGTGGGGAGAATTCTATTTTCACGAAAACGCAGATGACAGACCGCGATCCCTGAGCCTGAAGGTTGAGCTAAGACGAAGAGTAAGCATTGCCGTGACACCCGGCGCATAAGAAATCGATACGAGCTTGCGGCGGAATAAATAAGAAACCGGATTTACCCGCAAAACCGCGCAATTCTCGGTCGCTAATCCCACTTTCTTTCCGAAAATCTTATGCGGCGGCGGCAGATTTCATATCGAAATTTTATGGCGGTTTGTCCTATCAAAAGACGCTGGAGCCACGCATGCCGCGCGGACATCCGCAACGAGGATCGCGTCGCGTGAGAGCACTCACCAAAATCTGCCACGGTGACGGCGAAGATGGATTCTTTCCGGATGTTTGGCGCCGTCCGGAGCGCGGTCAGTCGGTGTCGCCGGAGAACAGCCCGCAACGTGTGCTGTTCGAATTTGCTCTGGTCATCGCTACGATGCTGATGCTAGCGCTCGCTGCAAATGTTTTGATTCCGGGCGCCTAACCTCTCCACAGGCGATTGCCGTCATCGAGACGGGTAATGAAACAATTTGTCCGCGGGAGAGGATTCGTTCTTCAACAGCGACAAAATGGATTGAACGTCGGCGCAAGCTCGTAATTGATCGCGAACGGCCGAATTCCGCAGCACGCGAGACACGGAGCCAAGGATTTCCAAATAGGCTGCGTCGGCGGGTTCCGGGCCGAGCAGCAGGAATACGAGATCGACCGGTCTTCTATCCAGTGCGTCAAAGTCAATTGGCCGCCATAACCGTGCAAACAATGCAAACGGCCGATGCAACTGTTTGAACCGTGCGTTGGGCAAGGCAGCTCCCATGCCCAGAACTCGTCGAACCCTGCGATTCACGGGCAAGCAGCGCACGAAACACGTCGAAGCCGTCCTGTGACGCGGCGGGCGCCACCCTTTCGGCGAGGCCAGCGAGTAACTCTTGTTTGTTTGCCGCTCGCAAATTCAAAACAACGCACTCGGCGGTCATCAATTCTCCGATTTTCATGGGAGGTTCGATCACTGCGTTATCTTTCCCGGCCATCGCCATGCTCTCACGACGCCTTGCGCTATTCGCTGTGCTCGCGCATTGCGGCGCCTGTAGACGATCGCTGCACGGGCTCCGCCGTAATTAATCGGATGCAACCCAGCGCAACAAGTGTTCTTGGAATCGGCGCGACGATTGCGCTTAAGTTGCTTTTGCGCCGCCCACTCGATGAACGGCACCAGGCAAAGCGCAATTACTGGCACCGTGTTGATGGAAAGGATTTAAGAATATTGCTTAATTTTTTCTCACCGGAGTCATGCAGTTGCCACTGCGATAGGCAACGCCCGCGAATTATTCAATGACCAGACCAACGCAGAGCCCTCTTCGTGCTGCGATAGCGCGCTGCCGACGGCATTGCGTGAATTATTTGCTGGAAGGAATGCGGTGGATGGAATCGTCATAACAGTGACGGAAATTTCTATAAATCGATGTGTTCTGATTGGCCGATTCATAACTCGCCCACATCGTGTAGCAACAGAGCTTTTTTGTTTGTGCACGGCAGGTTTCTCCAAATCCGTATCGCGCACCGAATATGATTCCGATGTTTATTTCGTCCGTCATAAATAAATACGCCGTAAGAAAAATTGCAAAACTCATTAGGCAACGTGATCGCGCGTCATGAGAGTTTTGCCGAAATTCCGTACGCAGAACTTTCGACAATGCACGCGATTGAACAATGGAGATTTTATCATCCCCCATGCTGTATTCGCAGCTGCGAAGTGTTGGCACGCGTGTTGCCAAGTAACCATCGCTGATGGAGCCCACTCAAACGGATCGCTTGTTCCAATAGCGCTAATGCGTTGATCGGGCGGCAATGACGCGGGTGGTGGTGCTGTCGGCGCACCTTTAAGCAAGGGGATAAGTAATGATCAGAACTAATCATGCGCCGGACTATCTCTTCTGCAGAATGCAGCAGAGCGGCGATAGTGCACATAGACATGAACGCGTATGGCGGAAGGCCTTATTTGGCGCAACGGCTGCCGTCGCGACGAGCCTCGGCTTCGGCGGGGTTGCGATGGCCGACGTGTCGACCACGGATACGAACACTCAATCATCAATCGTGGTCAACAACTCCGATTGGTCCGGGTTGGCCGCCCAACTTACTCAGGGCACACAAAAGCCTGACCTCACCGTCGCAAAGCCCACCCCATTGCGCGTCGCACAGGCGACTTCGGCCCCGACGAGCGCGCCGGCGGGTTGCACTGGGGTTGTCGATCCCTACAAAAACTATGCCTGTCTCGATACCTATCTTGGCGACACCGTCGGCGAGCGTTTTTTCAACTATTATCGGCTCGAATGGGGCGAGGCCGCGGCACCAACCGACCCGAATGCGCCATCGTCCCACCGCGACGGTGTTCCGACAACGCCGGAGACCACTCCGCCCATGCCATTCACCGAATGGCCCTATGGCGGCACGACGTCGCTTGGCGTGACGCTACCGGGTTCGGTTGACAGCCCGTTCATGGCCGCGATCGGCAATACCGGCGTTGGTCAGTGGCTTACCGACAACCATTTCCAAATTTACGGGTGGGTGGATCCCGGGATGAACCTGAGCAGCAATTCCACCAAGCCGGGCGGCAATGCGCCAATCCTGTACTTCTATACGCCGAATACGGTGCAGCTCGACCAGGCCGTGATTTATCTCGACCGTTTCCCGGATACGGTGCAGACGGATCATATCGACTGGGGTCTGCGAATTTCCGCAATCTACGGCGAAAACTACCGCTACACGACGGCTTACGGAATCGCCAGTTACCAGCTCTTGCATGAGAATAACGTCAACGGGTTCGATTTCCCGATGGTGTATTTCGAGCTTTATGTGCCGAAAATCGGCGATTTCCACCTTGGTGAAGGTGGGCTGATGCTCCGTATCGGGCGCTTTATCTCGCTGCCGGATATCGAGGCGCAGCTCGCGCCCAACAATTACATGTACTCGCACTCGCTGACCTACGGCTACGACAACTACACCAATGAAGGTATTCAGGCCTCGTTGGGCTTGACGAAAAACTGGATCCTGCAATTGGGTCTGACAGTCGGCACGGAAGCACCACCTTGGCATATGTGGAAGAACAGGCCGAACCCCTATCCAAATCCGCTGTATCCGAACGCGACGATGCCCGTGGATCCCGGTTCAATGCCGACGGTGACCGGATGCTTTCGCTGGACCGCCGATTCCGGCAACAGCGATCTGAATGTCTGTGCGGACGGCATCAACAGCGGGAAATGGGGTTACAACAACCTTCAGTGGTACGGCTTCACCGCCTATCACAAGTTCAACGATCATTGGCACATTTCGTACGAATTGTACGACGAGCACGAAGACAAGGTGCCCAACCTGCTCAATCCGGTCGTCTTGAATGCGGTTGCCATGGGCGGCACGCCGTTCTCGCCGCAATACGTCCCGTTCAATGCGCCTGGTATGGCTTATTGTACGAATGCGAGCATCCTCACTTGTACGGCGAGTGCCTTTGGTACGGTTGCCTACATCAACTATTCGCCCGATCCGTTGGACAATATCTCGTTCCGTCCCGAGTTCTACGACGACATGCAGGGACAGCGTACGGGTAACAAAACGCGCTACGTCGAGTTCTCCTTCGGTTGGCAGCATTGGCTCTCGCCGCAAATCGAACTACGGCCGGAAGTCGGATTTTACAAGTCCCTCAACGGGCCGGCCTTCAACGGCAATTCCAATGCAGGCATTGCTCCCAATAAGAGCGAGACGATTCTTTTCGCTTCGGACGCGATCATCCATTTCTAGCGTGTCCGTGAAGGAGGAGCGGCAGCAATGGTCAGTACGAGTTTCCCCGCTGAGCGTTCTGCCGCTCCTCCGTTTCTTCTTCTCGTCGTCGACTGCGAATCGTGGCGCTACACACTTGAAGGGCCGATGGATCGCCTCGAGGTGTGGTACGACGAGGTCAACCGCGCTGTGCTCACCGGTCGTCAAATATTCTGTATCCCGGTCTCCGGCATCCCTACGAAAGAGATCGCGCTGTTGGGAACGCAGCTTGGATACGACCTATGGCCTGCAAAGACAATCGTTGCGCCGGCAAGTCAGGGGACGAACGAAATTCTTTTCTCCAAACCGCTGGCTGTCATGGAACGGGAATTCGACCAGCGGTTTTCGATGGCACAAAGGCAAGCTCGCTTTGATTGGCTGAACGGGCTGCGCAATTTGGCACACCGAAAACCGCCAGAGTCTCAAACCAAGTTTGCCAGGCGGCGGATACCTCAAATAGGCGTGGACATATGACCGAGACTTCGATGGCAACCGACAATGTCCTAACTATGCTCGTGTAACATGAAATACCCCTCAGAATTATCGAAGAATGGCTGTCTCGCGAATACGAGACGAATAGTAATTGGAATGGCTACCGCATTCCTGCTCGCGGCGTGCGGAAAACAATCCGGTGCCGATCAATCGCAAACTGCAGGCACCGCGTCCCCAGCCACAGCGGCGGCTCCATCTGTGAAGCTCGCTCCAAGCCAGTTGAGCGCGATTACGATTGGGCAAGCACAGACTTATCCGTTCCCTGTCGAACGGGAGGCGGTGGGAAGCGTCAATTTCGACGACGATCCTGCTATTATTCAGGCCGAGTCCACACTGCTCGCCGCTGCTGCCTCCTACAACTTGACCCGCAAGGAATTGGCGCGCGTCCGCTCCCTCGGCAACACGAACGGCATTGCCCAGAAAGAATCGGACCAAGCGACTTCGGACGAACAGACGGCTGCCGCAGCGCTGAGAGCGGCGCGAGATGCCGTCCGCGCATTGGGTAAAAGCGAAGCCCAAATCGACAGGATGATCAAAAGCGGTCGGATCGAAAGACCAACTGGCCGCTTAGAGGCCAAATGGGTCATCGCAAACGCCAATGAGACTGACAGCCCGCTCTTTCATCGCGGTCAGACGGCCAAAGTTAGCGTGTTGGCGCTTCCCGATCGCACATTCGAAGGTGCGATTGCAGAAGTGTATTCCACGGTCGACCCAAATTCCCATCGCGTCACGCTGCGGATCCAAGTCGCCGACCCCAGCGGCGAACTTCGTTCGGGAATGCTTTCCGATGTGGTGATCGAGCTTCAGAAACCGGAAAATTCGATCGGCATACCCGAGAACGGCGTCGTACGCGAGGGCGACGGCACCACAACCGCCTGGGTAACCTCCGACCGCAGCAATTTCTATCAACGAACCGTCAAGACCGGATTGCGAGAGAATGGAAGGGTCCAAATTCTCCAAGGACTACAACCGGGTGAGACTGTTGTGACGAATGGCGCAATCTTCCTCGACAATTTGTTGCAAGCGCCGCCGAGTGACTAAAACCGCGACCCTCCAATGAATAGAGTTTATCAATGTTGAACGGCATTATTGCGTTTTGCTTGAGCCGTCGGGCAATTGTTGTATTCGCTTTGCTCTTTTTTGTCGGCGCAGGCGTCATTGCTTATCAGCAACTCGACATCGAGGCCTATCCAAATCCGTCGCCCGTGGTTCTCGAAGTCACGGCGCAAGCGCCGGGTCTCTCGGCCGCCGAGATAGAACGCTATTATACAATCCCTATTGAGAATGCGCTCTACACGCTTCCCGGCGTGGACATCATCAGATCTACGTCGTTCTACGGGCTCTCATTCGTTCGGGTAACTTTCAAATACGGAATCGACTACGATTTCGCTTATTCCCAAACGGCGACCTTCTTGCAGCAGAATGTCAGCCTTCCCGGAGGCGTCGCGCCCAATGTTCAGATGAACAGCGGAACGGGCGAAATTCTTCGCTACGAGGTGCAAGGGCCGCCGCATTTCGGCGTCTCAAATCTTCGCACAGTGGAGGATTGGATCGTTCACCGCCGGCTCATGCAGGTGCATGGCGTTGTGGCCATCAATAGCTGGGGAGGTCCCACCAAAGAGTTCGAAGTTTCGGTCGATCCGCGTAAGCTCGAAGCTTACGGCGCGACCATGCCGCAAATCCTAACGGCCCTCGGAAACGCCAACGTCAATGTCGGCGGCCGCGAAATCACGATGGGCCAGCAATCGATAAACATCCGCGCCGTTGGCTTGATAAAAGACGGTGGCGACGACGATTTGAGCCAGGGCTACAAAGTCGACGATATAGAGAATACCGTTATCAGCCAATACAATGGCATTCCGCTGAGAGTGAAGGACGTCGCCAAGGTACAAGTAGGCACGCGACCCAGACTTGGCATCGCGGGACGTGACCACAAGAACGACATCGCCTTTGGTATTGTCGTGATGAAGCGCGACTATCAAACGGACCAGGTGCTGCCTCAGGTTCAGGCCGCGATAGACCGGATGAACAGCGATGGCAGCCTACCGGCAGGCGTGAAGGTTGTTCCCTATTACGACCGAGGCGCGTTGGTATCGGTGACGACCCACACCGTCATGCACAATCTCATATTCGGATGTCTGCTGATATTCGTGATTCAATGGCTTTTCCTCGGCAATCTTCGCAGCGCGATCATTGTCGGTCTCAACATACCCTTCGCGCTCCTCTTTGCCGTTATCATCCTTGTTCTTCGCGGCGATAGCGCCAATCTTTTGTCGCTCGGCGCCGTTGATTTCGGCATCATCGTGGACTCGGCCGTCATTCTCGTCGAAAACATTTTCGGAAATCTTCAAAAGAGTTCTGAGGAACGAACCGGACTGCTCCACCGATTGGCCGAGGGCGACTGGGGCCGCGACCCGACGAGGACCTCCGGCGCCGACATGGAAAAATATGGTTGGACGGACCGGTTGCGGATGATCCTGATCAGCGCCCTGCAAGTTAACAGCGCCGTGTTTTTCTCCGTCGTCATCATCGTTGCGGCCTTCGTGCCCCTTTTTACCATGCAGGGCGTCGAAGGAGCGATCTTCGGTCCGATGGCGCGCACCTATGCTTATGCCCTGACCGGAGCATTGATCGCCACATTCACGATCACCCCGGTACTGGCATCTTTGCTGCTTCCCGATCACGTAGAAGAAACCGAAACGCTCATCGTCTCTTGGTTACACCGCATCTACTATCCCGCTCTGCGGTTTGCTTTGGACAACCGTGCCCTGATGGCAGGTATCGGCGTGGCGTTTCTGTTGATTGCGGGATTTTGCGCATCGCGCCTTGGAAGCGAATTCTTGCCGACGCTTGATGAGGGCAATCTCTGGATACGCGCCGAATTGCCGATGACCACGGCGCTCCAGGACGGGGAGGCGTCCGCGCGCAAGATGCGCGAGATTTTGCTCAAATATCCGGAAGTCCAGACGGTTGTATCGCAGCATGGCCGGCCCGACGATGGCAGCGACGCATCGCCCTTTTCAAATGTCGAGCTGTTCGTCCCACTCAAGCCCTATGACGAGTGGCCGAAGGGCATGACCAAAGAGAAGCTCGTCGACGCGGTCAACACGGATTTTGTAAATCAATTGCCCGGCGTCAATTTTAATTTCTCCCAATACATTCAAGACAACATCGAAGAGGCGATGTCGGGCGTAAAGGGCTCCAATTCGGTCAAGATCGACGGCCCCAGTCTGGAGACCCTGACAAATCTCGCCAATCAGGTGCGCGATCAGATGAGCACGGTTCGCGGCGTGACCGATCTTGGGATATTCCCCGTGCTCGGTCAGCCCGATCTGGATATCGTCGTCGACCGTGCAAAAGCGGCGCGTTATGGTCTCAACACGGGAGATGTCGATACCGTCGTTCAGGCCGCGCTAGGGGGAACGGTCGCAAGTGAAGTGTTCGAAGGCGATCGCCAATTCGACCTGGTGGTGCGTTACGCACAGCCCTTCCGCGATTTCATGGATAAGATTCGCAACCTTAAAGTGACTTATCAGACCAGCAGCGGTTCGAACGCCTATATTCCCTTAAGCGAACTGTCGACGATCAGTCTCGATACCGGCGCATCCTGGATCTATCACGAGAACGGCGAACGTTTCATTCCGATCAAATTCAGTGTGCGCGGCCGCGATCTTGGAGGCACGGTCACCGAAGCTCAAGCACGCATCAAGCAAAACGTAAAGCTTCCGCCGGGCTACAGGCTCGAATGGGCGGGAGAGTTCGGCGAACTTCAAGAGGCGCAACAGCGTCTGGCCGTTATCGTGCCGGTGAGTTTGTTGCTTATTTTTGGCTTGCTTTACAGTCTGTTCAACTCCTTGCGGGAAAGCTTGCTCGCGCTGTCCGGCATTCCGTTCACGATCGCCGGCGGTATATTCGGACTTTATCTTTCCGGCGAATATTTCAGCATTTCGGCGGCGATCGGATTCATTTCCCTGTTTGGCGTGTCGGTGATGATCGGCATCTTGCTGGTTACACGCTACAATCGGGCAAGAGTGCGCGTCGACACGCCTGTGGAGGCCATGTACAACGCGGCCACCACCCTGATGCGCCCTTTGCTGATGATGAGCCTTTCGGCGGCGATTGGTTTATTTCCGGCGGCGATCTCGACTGGCATAGGTAGCGAAGTGCAACGCCCGCTCGCTACCGTCGTCGTTGGCGGTATGTTGACGGGTTCTGTCGTCCTGCTCACGCTCGTCCCGGCATTGATGCTTTATTTCCTGGGGAAACACGACTACGCAAGCGACGAATCGGAGGCCGCATGAAAACTGGCCTCTCGATTTCGATATATCTCATCTGCAGCATTGGCTGGATGTTTGGCGCGAGCTTCGCGCATGTCGCTGACGCAAGATCGCATCCGCGCGCGATTGAGACGGCAACGCGCATTCGTCCGGAGAAGCCGCCGAACGCGATTTCCCGACGCCAGCCGGTCAGTCCTTCCGGCCTTCTCGCACTGAGCGGGACGGCGTCGGACGGTGTGTATCGCAGCAATAGCAACCCCGCGGCACTCGGACGGCTCGCAAAGCCAAGCAACGCATCCCCGGCGGTACTCGCCGCAACCCGTGTTAACCGCAAGCCATGATGAGCTGAATCATGAAGAACAAAAGAAATCGGCGCGTGTTCCGCCTTCTGCTCGGCACTGCTGTGGCTGCTCTCGTCGCGGGCTGCGCGGTAGGGCCGGATTTCAAAAAGCCGGCTCCGCCGGACGCAATGAGCTATTCGCCGGAAGCGATGCCGGATCAAACCGTGTCGGCAGACATTCACGGCGGCGAGACGCAGAAATTCGTGGCTGGTTTCGATATTCCGGGACAATGGTGGACATTATACCATTCAGCAGCTCTCAATGAACTTATCGAGCAGGCGCTCAAGAAGAATCCTGACCTGCAATCGGCAGCCGCGGCTTTACGCGCAGCCGAGGAAGGCGTTTATGCCCAGGAAGGCTATTACTACCCCACATTACAGGCGAATTTCACGCCGAGCCGTTATCACAATGCGGTTCAACCTTCGCCAACGCTGACGGCGTATGTTCCTTATTTTAATCTCTATTCTGCGCAAGTGAGCGCCGCGTGGACCCCCGATATTTTTGGGGCCAATCGGCGGCAAGTGGAATCGTTGAAAGCAACCGCCGATGCCGCCGGCGAACAGCTCCAAGCAGCTTATCTCACGCTGACATCTTCACTCGTCACCGCTGCGGTCCAGGAAGCAAGTTTGCGCGCGCAGATTGATGCAACCGAAAGGCTGGTCGCGATCGACACGACGACGCTCAACATCCTACGACAGCAGTTCGCGCATGGCTACGCGAGCAGTCTAGACGTGGCAGCACAGGAGGCCCAGCTGGCGCAAGTCGCCGCAACGCTTCCTCCGCTGCAGAAGCAGCTCGCCCAGACCCGCGACCTGATTGCGGCTCTGGCTGGCAAGCTGCCGAGCGAGAAAATAGCGCAAACCTTCGAACTGTCCGAGCTCCAATTGCCGACGGAATTGCCGGAGAGCTTACCCGCCAAAGCCATAGAACAACGACCGGACGTTCGTGCTGCCGCAGACAACCTTCATGCAGCGACCGCCCAGGTCGGCGTCGCCATTGCCAATATGCTGCCGAATATTACGATCAGTGCCAATGACGGGACGGTTGCGACCGAACTCTCGCAATTATTCCAACCGCACAACGCTTATTGGACAATCTTGGGAAGCGTGACCCAGACCGTCTTTGATGGTGGCACGTTGCTTCACAAGACGCGCGGTGCGCGCGCCGCGCTTGAGCAGGCGGAATCGCAATACCGCAGTACGGTGATTTCCGCATTGCAAAACGTGGCCGATTCCTTGCACGCCGTTCATTCGGATGCTGCCACACTGAAAGCAACGGCCGATTCCGCCAATGCCGCAAAAAATGCGCTCGATATTACGATGCACCAGCAAAGAGCCGGCTATGTCAATGTTCTGGCGCTCCTAAACGCCGAACAGACCTATCGCCAGGCAGAGATTAATCTCGTCCAGGCGCAGGCAAACCGATTTTCCGATACGGCTGCGCTGTTCCAGGCGCTGGGCGGTGGGTGGTGGAACCGCCCTGATATCGCATCGCTGGAGAAGCGCGATGACTGAGCCTGATGACGTCATGACATTCGATAGAGGTCCGCAAAATTCCGGTGCGTGGCTTGTCGAGGTTATGATTATCGCTCTGGTGATCCAGCTTGTTGCCCATAGATTTGGGTTGGCGATCACCCTGTCTCATTTCGCTGCTGCAATCGTTGCGGCGTCCATTCTGCACTTTGTCGGGCGGAAACTCTGGCGGACTGTGTTGCGTCGTCAGTAAAAGTCCGGCAATTCACACCGCTCTATTTGCCGTAGTGCTCAAGACGCAACAAGGTTCGGCGATTGCGGCATGACGAGACGATAGCCGATGCCCGTGATCGTGCGGATGATCTTGTCGTCGGTGTCGAGATCTCCGATCTTACCCCTCAGCGTGCGAACATAAACGCGAAGATATTGCGCGTCGCCGGCATCGTATTGCCCGCGAAGATTGGACAGGATGAATTCGTGGGTAAGAACCTTGTTTGGATGCTCGGCGAATAGGTGCAATAGAGAAAATTCCGTTCGTGTCAGTTGAATTTCCACATTGTTGCGCCGGACATGACGGTTGACGAGATCGATCTCCAGTTCGCCCACGCGAAGGACCGGCTGCGTTCCGGCGGATTGCAGCCTATGGCGGATCGCTGTGCGAATTCTGGCGAGAAGTTCCGGCATCCCAAAAGGCTTGGTGACATAATCGTCTGCGCCCAAATCGAAGGCCTGCACTTTGCTGGCCTCGTCATTGCGGACCGACAATACAATCACCGGTACGGCCGATATGCTGCGAATTTCCTGAAGGATTTCCAGGCCGTTGCGGTCCGGCAATCCTATATCCAGTATGACAAGCGCGAAGTCTTCCGCAGCAAGGCTCTCCATCGCCGCGGCAGCTGTCCGGGCTTCGGACACTTTGTAGCTTTTTGCGGCAAGCCCGACCTTCAGAAATCGTCGTATCTGGATGTCATCGTCGACGAGGAGGATGGATTGATTGATGGCCATGGTTCAAACATATCAGTAACGTGTGGAGGCGAAGGGTAATTTGATCGCCAGTATTTGAACCATAAATATACCATCAATTTTGTGGGTTACGAGTAATTCTTCGGAATAAGTAAATCATCATTTCTCATGAAACGCGCATCGGCGAGCTCAAAGCCTGGATATGCTCTATGCAATACCATTTGGAGCCATACCCCCTCGGTGCAGCGCAGATCGGCTGTTAAGCCGGAAAAGCTCTGCCCGGCGACGGCAAAACGGCGGGGAGTCTTATCGTGAAGATCGCGCCGGACGAATCCGAACGATTTGCCACCGCGATGGTCCCCTTCATAGCCTCGACAAATCCTTTTGCGATCGTCAGACCGAGCCCGGTTCCCGGCGGCTTGGCATCGCCGTGCGCCAAGCGCGCAAATTTTCGGAATATGACAAGCGATAGTTGATCGGGAATCCCGCTGCCCTGGTCGGAAACTTCGATGACGACCTCCTTGTCCGCGCAATGGGCGCAAATCCGGATCTCCGAGTTTGTCGGCGAATATTTGCCCGCATTATCGACCAGGTTGAATATCGCCTGTTCGAGCAGAACATAATTCGCCGCGACCGCTGGAAGAGTCTCGGGAATTTGGACGGCCGTTCTGTGATTTTGAAGAAGCGGCTGCGCGCGTTCGAGGACGGATTCCACGACATCGTCGATATTCACCGGCGATGTCTTCACGTCCAGCCCGCCCAGTTCGAGTCTTGTTATGTCGAGCAGATTGCCTATGAAGCGATCGAGCCGTTGGGCTTCTGCAAGAGCAATCGACGTCAGCTCTTTTTCGTTATCGCCGTCGTCTGTTTTGTCCAGAGAGTCCAGCGTCGAAAGCGAGCCGATAATCGCCGTTAGCGGTGTACGCAAATCATGGGAAACGGATATGAGCAGCGCGTTTCTTACGCGCTCGGTTTCGGCAGCGAGACTGGAAGCTTCATGTTCCTGTGCGAGCCAGACACGTTCGATGGCCGTTGCCACCTGGTCAAGAACGGCCATGATCAATTGCTTTTCTTCAGCAGATACAGGCCTTTCCAATGTATCTGCGACCCTTAACGCACCGATGCGGCCTCGTAGCGCATTGAGCGGATAGTATGTGAAATCCCTCCTTACAGAGGATTTTGCCGAATTCGGAGATTTGAATCTCGGCAGCTAGGTCCAGATAGGTAAGTTTGTCGTTGTCGTTTTGGATGGCGTTCGGCGGAAAGGAAAAAATCGGCGCGCCGCTTAAGCGATCATTCAATATGATGATGACATCCCGCTTGAGCATGGCGGAAAGATAGGAAGCCGAGAAAGACTCGATCGTCTCGATTGTACCGATCGTCGCCAAATTCTGGCTGAAGGCATAGAGTTGTGCATTCTTGCTCGCCAATTGTGCGAGTTGCTTGTTTTGTTGCTGAATATTTGCCGTCATTCCGCTTACGAGCAATGCAACGATCAAAAAAATGATCAAAGCAAAGAGGTCACGTTCGTCCGATATTGCAAGGTCGAAATAGGGCAAAGTGAAGAAGTAGTCCCACGCCAAAACGCTAAGCACAGAAGCCATGATCGACGGCCACAGCCCATAGCGTTGGGCGCTGAGCACGATGGCAATCAAGTAGATCAGCGGTAGGCTGGCGTAGGACGTAATCCCGAACACAAAATATGAAATCGATGTCGCAACACCGACAAGGGCGACACTTGCAAGATAGGCGCCCAGCCTCATCCGCTGAACTAAAGATCGGATTTGGCGCAACACGCTTCTCGTCGCGCTGTCTTGCGCTGTCGGCGTGTGATCGAAATTCTTCAATGCATTAAGTCTGCTTATATTCGAGGCTGTTGCTCGACTGGCGCCGCCACGACTTCATTTTGGCAGGAAAGCCGCCCCCCGCACCAGTGGTTTGGCGCACCAACACGTCGCACTCCAAAAAATAAAAATCGAATAAGGAAATAGCCATTAGACATAAGTAACAGTCTTGTTTCTTCGAATACAGAACTTACAAATATGGGCCAAAATGAACAGCGCGTATTTATTTATATAGAGTGAAATCGATATAAAGTCATGATTGGAGGAAATGATAGTTTGTTCGTGCCGTTAGACCAAGGAGTAGTCATGAATACGGGGCGCGTTGGTTCGAAGCTTGCAGAAACAATAAGCCACGGCAGTGGACTTATTGCCAAGAGACGATCGGAAGCATTGCTGCTGTCGGCCGTCGTTATTGGTGGAATGCTTTTGAGCGGGTGCAGCACGGCTGATCCGGAGAAAGCCGCCTGCCTATCGAAATGGGTCGCAACCGCCAATGGCGGCGGCAAGACTGGCCATTACTATACCGCGCCGTGCCCGTAACGGACTCGATCAGTTCATCGGACGCTTCCCGCAGCCATGATGATGAGCATCGTTTGCGATGGCTGCGTCACCAAGCTAGGGCCTGAAATTTATCAATATTTGGCGGCCGGTACGGTTACCGACCCGGCCCCAAGCCGGTTGGCGAGCGGCTGCGCCTGCATTTTCTGGATCGCTTCAAAGGGGATTTGCGCCAGCGCCTATGATATTGTCTGCTGCGCAACAACCTTCCAATGACCTGGCTCGCTCGTAAAGGCGAGCGGGACGAAAAGCGATGGTTGGGTGACGTACATTGTCCAATGCCGTTCATAATCCGATGGCGATCCGATAGGTTTAGTAGCTCACATGCGTCGAAATATAGCTTTAGGCGCCGTCGTGGCGAGCGCCTTTCTTTTGGCTGCGGCAAACCAAGCATCCGCGCAGGATATCGGCAATTGGAATATCCAGGCCTTGGAACATCCGATTGGGGACTACACCTTCCATCTCGGGGGGCAGGCCAATGGGGCAGCTTATGGCGCCACGCAGTCAGCCGCAACGAATTCCTCGGGCGTGACGGGGGCGGCCACGTTGTCGGCCAAGCTCGACCGCACCTATGACGACGGCATGACCGTCGCCATCAACGGCGCCTTTGAGATTTATCACGATCATTTGTCGGGCGATCTTTACGGCAATCGGTTCCTGGAAAAACTCTATGCCAATGTGCAAACCGGTCTGGGCCGCATTGAAATCGGTCAAACGGACGGTGCCGCACACGCTTTGGCCGTCACCGGCCCCGTGGTCGACGACGATGTCTCTTTGGAAAGCAGCAGGACGACATTCTTTCTCGCCCCCTCGCAGCATGCAGCGTTCGCCAACGTCTTTTCCGTCAAGACGGCCCCCCTTTCCTCGCTCAATTATGCCAAAATTTCCTATTACACGCCGCGCTTGTTCGGGCTGCAGTTGGCGATGTCGTTCACGCCTTCGGAAAGCAAAGAAATTTTACCGTTCATTTCGAGCGGGCCCCACACGCCCGACCGTCAAGATGACATCTGGGAAGCTGCTGCCAGCTATTCGGACTATTTCGGCGATCTGTCGGTCGGCGCGTTCGCAAGCCTCTCGACGGCGCATAATGGGGCCAAGACGGCCGGTCATGCCGGGCTGACCGATTGGGCCATCGGCAGCGAACTCGACTACAGCATCAATGACGATATGAAGCTCTCGGCCGGCGGCGCATTCCGCCAGACCAACGCCTATACCTTCGACATAAATAGCGTATTCAAATCCGGCACGACACGCGCAACCCATTTGAGCACCATGCTATCCGATGGCCCCTGGCTGATCGGAACGGAATACAGCGACGGTATCGCGGACGGCAATGGGGCCGCCCCGACATTGGGCGTGCGCGGCTATGAGGGCTCGATTGGTTACGTGGTGAATGCAAACCTACAACTGAGCGCCGGTTGGGAGCGCCTGAACTACAGCCGAAATAGCGGAGCGTTTTACAGCGGCCTGCCTCACATTCAGATGGACGCGGAATTCCTCCATCTCCGTTTGCATATTTAGACGACGCCAGGCCCCGCGGCGCAGATACCAACTACGGTGGGTTCAACGCACTAATAGTGACATAGTATCCGTCACGATCTCGCAGCGAAAACTCCGCAGTTCCCGTGCTGGGATTTACATGTGGTTGTTCCTCCAGCCGGCTGATAAGCGAGCGCGCCTTTTGCAGCACGACTTCGAAGTTGTCGACCCGGAAGAATAAGAGAAGACCGTTGCCGGGCTTGGCGTCGTGGGGACTTGCAAGTGAGGGATGGCCGTGGACGCCCCATTCGTGGAGACAAAGCAAGACCGTTCCATCCGCGTCAAGAATCTGCCCGAAGTCGTTGTGAGCGGGAGCCGTCTCGGGCAAACCAAGCAACGATTGGTACCATTTGAAGCTCTGGGACACATTCGCCACGCCAATGATCGTCCATATGCGCTTCATATACTTCTCCGCAATTTAGCAATGATCATTTGGATCCGGTCTCGACGCGCGACCAGAGGCGTGCACCCAGCGCCACCAACGGAGCAAGCGTGAGCAGAAACGTCAGGTGATACCACAGCGGAAATTTGTTCCAGAGATAGATGTGGCTCGGCAAAAACAGGATCAACAGCACCAAACCGGCGATCCAAGGGGCCCAGCGGCTTGCGGGCGCTAGCGCGCGTATCAACACGCCGGCTGCCAGCGAAGTGACGGCCGCCATCGAAAGCCGCGCGATTTTCATGGCCAACGTGAACTGCAAGGCATGTTCGACGGCCGCATATCCCGGCAGCCATAGCCGAAAACCCCAGTTTATGACCGTGACAATCACCGCCCAGGCCACCAGCCCGGCGATCACCCCAATGACATTTCGTCCCATGCTGCACCCCTTGTTTAGTTGAATCGTAATAGTCTAATTAAACTATGAAAGCAAGACTGCTGATTCTCGGCGTGCTGCACCGCGGCGATTTCCACCCTTACGAGATCAAGCGCCGGCTCGAGAATGCAATGGTGGAGTGCTACATCGATGTCGATGTGGGGACGCTGTATTACGCCGTAAAGCAGCTCGAAAAAGAGGGTTTGATATTGCCCGTCGCTCATGAGCGCGTGGCGCGCGGCGGTATGCGGACGATTTACAAGATCACCGCTCAGGGGAAGAGCGAATTCCGCACACAGCTGCACAAGCAATTCGAGGAAGAGGGGCCGGTTTCGCAGACGCTATATGGCGCGCTATTGTTTCTGCACCTTTGCGATCTAAAGCTGGTCGAACAACTCGTCCGCCGCAAGATCGCCCATCTTGATGAGCTGATTGCAAAACTCGGCCCGATCCGCAAGGAATTGCGCGCGGTGATCTCCACCGGCGGAAGCCATTTGCTGCAGCATCTGGACAAACAACGCCGCCTCGATCGGGAGTGGCTCAAAGATTTGCTCGCCGATATCAAGGCCGGGCGGGTGCGCGATGTGGCAGACCCAAAACGTCTCGGAACCGGCGCGAAAAACAAGCACTGAGATTTTGGGAAGCGGTAGTGCTTTGCGGAGCGTTCACCATTTCCTCCGGTCGCCAAAGCAATCGGGATTGCTGTGGCTGCCGTCGCAGGCAGGCTGCGCGGAATAGTAATAGTAGCCGGCCGCTTTCATGCAGTCGTCGATCGGACGGTTCAAGGAATCGATATATTCTTCTTCGCTTTGGTCCACGGAGCGCGCGTTTTCGATCTTGGCTTTGGCGACGCATCGTTTTGACGCCTCTATCTGATCGGAATGGCAGCCTGCGAGGGGCAAGATAAAAAGTGCGGCGAGAAGCGCTCTCATCGCCAAATTATCCCGCGAAGCCAGCGGAAATCCAAGACCGCTCATTTGAGACACGGGCTCGTGTCGCCAAGTCCTCCGACCAAAAAGGGCGCGGTGTCCTACCGCGCCCTCACGCCGTTGGCGGTGTTATGCCAACGGATCAGGCCCGAAGCGATTATCGCCCTGGGTGCCGCGGAAGAAATAGAGTTCGATGAAAACCCAAAGCCCGATCGCTAAGGCGGTGAGATAGGCCACGCCCCGCACGGTGCCCATCGGGTCGGCGAAGAACCCGCTCGGAAGACTACCAAGCATTGGCCCAGACACCCGGACGAACAGGTGGAGCGCCCAGGGCACGGCAACATACAAAATAAGCCAACTTGCGCTTTTGTTGCGGTCATGCAGCCGTTTCACGATGACCGCGAAATAAGCGACGATGTAGAGCACCACCATCAAGGCGATCGCCGCGACGGCAATCCAGGCCGTTCCGCTGAGCGGATCCGGCATCGGCATCGGCGCCGGACCGACCGGCGGATGGGTGAATTGCCCCACAGCCTGCAGGTAATGCGACCAATGCAGTCCGAACATCGCAACCAGAATAACCGGAATTTCCCAACCGATCGTCACCAGAATGAACAGCCACATCTTGGCGCGGTTGATGCGGCCGTCGAAGCCAAACAGATAGTGCATGATAATCCCCCTCCTAACCCGAGCCCATTATGCCCGAAACCGCCCATTCTAGCCACAGCGTGAGAGTGTCCTTAACCAAACGAGCTGAAGCGAATGTCCGTTGGCGATCACCGTCAACAAAGAGTTGGATATGGAAAGCCGAATTGTCCTGATGCCAGCTCTTCGCGGTTAACGCATCGGCACGACGTGATCGCTCCGGGCCTACGGCCAATGCCGTGAATATCGGGAGCGGCGAATAGTTCGTGTCAGAACGGGCGGTGGCGCATCTTGGGTACGGAGTCGGCAATGAACACCAAAAGCAGCACGCCAAACGGGATGGCCAGGACCATGCCCAGTTTGTGATCACCGACAGCGGTACCGATGAGCCAGCCGATGGCGAAACCTGCGCCCATCGCGCCGACGACTTTGGTAAGAGAACGAAGCGGACGCGTGCCGGTCAACGCGATGGTTGCCAATACCCCGACGGCCGCGCCGCCGACCATTGCGACTGCCAGCGTGTCGGCCAGATAAGCAACCAGCCATCCGGCCAAACACCCGATCGCCATCGCGCCGGCCGCCTTCAAAACGGAGTGGACCGGACGTGTGCCAAACAGAGCAATGGTGGCGAGAACGCCGATCGCCGCTCCGGAGGCGACAGCGATCGCCGCCTCGTCGGTTACCGAAACGATCAGCCAGCCCGCCACCGATCCGATGGCCATCGCGATGAGCCACTTCAATTCGCTCTCCCCAGTTCCTGCAAGACTTAAACGTACAATATAGGCAATACCGTCGCATGAAAATGGGATAACGCCAGGCGTTTCCCGTGTCCAAATCCACCCTCAGAGCCAAATACCGGCCCTTCGGGCAACAACCGCGACGCGCCTACGGCAAACTTTCAGGCACTCGCGAGCCTCGCTAGGCTAACCATCGGCGGCACGCCGAACTGCGTAGAGATGCGCTATGACGCGGCAATTTGGGGGGCCTGTATCTCGCAACACTCCTCTCCGCCGCTGGATCGGTGTTCGCGCTTTAAACCTTCCCACCCCTCCCGCTAGGTTCGGCGTTCGAAGGCTGTAACGGCCCGTAGTCTCCATTTCGAAACGTTCACGCCGAAGATGAGAATCCACAGGGCGAACACGATTTCCCCAATGCCGCCGTATAAAACTTTCCCGTATAGGATGCTTGGGAGCCAGAGCGAAAGAATGCTCGTAAAACTATTGGTCAGGTAGCTCACGCCCGCAATCGCTATCGCCACTCCTATAATTCGGGGAATAAAGGTCGAGTTGAAAGCGAGCCAGCCGATCAGAACGCAATAGAATCCGAAAAACACCATGCTGATATCGGCGCCCCCACTTCCTATTCTGCGGAACAGGAACACCATCTCCTGCAACTGTTGCGCGCTGAACGCGCTTGCATGCGGCGCAACGCCCAAGACAGCAAAAGGCGCGAGCCCAAAGATGCCATTCATAGCCCCGACTGTGCACCCCACCAAACCGAGGAACGCCGCAAGCAGGGAGACGCTTCGGTTTATGGGCTTCAGCAACTCGTAGGAGAGAACGATCACGACGACAAACGCCACGTCTCCGATAAGGTCGGCTGCAAAACCCAGTCGACGCAAAGACTCGAGCGCCACGATGTTGTGCATCGTTGCCGCTGCGTTGCCCGGCACGTTGATCTTGCCGCCGACGTACATAAAGTCGAACAAGCTTCCGATGGTGGTAATCAACCAAAACGAGCCGGCCACCCTGGCCTTGAGACGTGGCGACGATTCTGCGATCCGATCTGTCATGAGCGCCCCCACTGTTCGAAAAACGCCATCATATTACGGCTGAAGCTTCGCCGATATGCATCAAGCTGTCGCCATAGATGGCTATGCGTGATGGCCTCCGTATCCGATTACGATGTCTTTGCCGAGCGGACCATGTGCTGCCATTTCGCCGTGTCGACACCCCTTAGAAGTAGCCAGAACGTCAAAGCGCCTTCGCCGATCAGGCCGGGGGCATAATTGTACGGCACCAAGCTCTGTCCAAAGCTCGGCCATAACAAGGTGAGATAGCCCAGTCCCGCCAGGATCAACAACGCACCGATGATCCGCGGCATGAATGCCGAGCGGTACGCGAGATAACCGATCAGCACGCAGTAGAACCCGAAGAACACCAAGAAATTGATGCCTGTGAGATGTCCCCCGAACATGCCCGAGATGCCCTCGGCCGAGCCCAAGAAACTGAACAGCATCGCGATCAACGACAGCCATTTGTTCACCGGCTTAAACAGCACATAAAGCAGCAGCGTCACGGCCACATAGCAGGCGGCCGCGAACATGCCGACGGGAAAGTTGTAGATGGCCAACGGCGTGCCGCGATCGAGCATCGTTTCCATGCCGCTCACCATATTAAGCAGATGGATAAATCCGGTAAGCCTTGCTCTGGGATTTGGCGCGGACGCCTCACTGTGAATCATGACGTAAACTCCTATTAGGGGAACTCTATCGCTCGCTTTGCGGCGTGCAGCCTTCATCAATCGGCGTGAATGCCATCGCGTTGCCGGACAGGGTTATCTTCACGCCGAACACAAGCAGCCAGAAACCTGTGACGAGTTCGGCCACAAAAATCGGGTACCAGCCGTTTTGGAACAGCGCGGCATCTTCCGGAGCGATCAAATTTCCCAGCGCCATGAGCGGAACCAGGACGGAAGCCAGAATTCCAAAGGCCGAGATGAGGCGCGGCAGGTAACGTGACTTGAAGAACAGATAGAAGAATAGCGTCGAGCCGAAGCCGAAGAATGCCGTGATGATGTAGAATACGCTTCCCTGAAAGGCGCGGATCATCGACTCCAAGGTTTGCAGCTGCCCCGGATCGAACGCCGTGAAATCGTGCGGCGCCGTGTAAATTCGCACGACGGCAAAATTCAAAGCGCAGGTAATGCCTTCAAGCGTGGCTTCGCCGAGCCTCCAACACAGTGCCAGCCGCGCCACATCGGGATTTACAGGCTTAAGCGTCGCATGCAACGCCACAGCCAGGAGGACCGTCAAGATCGCACCGATGACTTCAGCGGAGAGACCGGTGCGATACAAATGTTGTGCGGCAACGATCCGGGCCACGACATCGCCATGTTCTCCCGATCCTGCGATGGCAGACATGAACCTGTCCGCGCCCATGAAGACGGCGATCAGGAACAAGAAGGTAAAACCGGCCACCCGGGCCCAAATCCGTTGTGCTCTCTGCGGCGAATTCTTGGACACGTTCCCTACTCCAGCGGACGCTGACCCATGAGACGATGAATGCTTCGCAAAGCCGATCTCGCCGCCCGGTTCCCCTAAGGAGTTGCACGCCGCAGATCGAAGTGGACGTGAACGGATTTGTTTCCGGGGAAAACGTAGGTCCAGTCTTCACTGTGGTGGTCCGCCGCGATAGTTTTGAACGTGACGTCGTGGATGTAGCCTTGTTGCAGATTGCCGCTGATGCCGACAAAATCGAAGGCGATGGATTTCGGGTCGGGCGACGGCGTGGCCTCCATGCGGGGCTGATTGTCGGCATCACAATAATGTACGGCCATGAGGTGTTCGCCGACGAGGTAGAAGATCGTGATATCGCCCATAAAATTGGGCGTTTCCGGTACCCCGGCTTCGCGCATCTCGTGCACGATGGCATGCCCGCTGGAGGTTACCCGCAGCTTGACCCGCAAGGTCTTGCCGTCAAATCCGCTTTGCGGCCAATCGGTCGTCACCAGCCCCTGCCAAATGCCATCAAGCGTCTTCAAGCTCGCGTAGGAATTCGCGCCGTCGCCGGCGGATGCGGAGGTTGCGCAGCACAGCGCCACCGCGGCGGCGCACAAGGCAGTTTTGATCGGTTTCATGGAGAGTTCCTCGCTGATTTTCTGAGGCGCCACTACGGGGTCGCCCCGCTTGACATTTACTGTTATAGTGATGTATAACACTGATCATAGAAGAGATACAAGAAACGATGTTCACCAGGAGGGATGTCATGATGTCGCGTCGTTTGCCGATCGCTTTGCTTTTGCTGTGTGGGTTCTCACAACTGGCCGCTGCGGCAAATTCGCCGCCGCCAACCGATGCGCAGAAATCGTTCGAATTGATCAAGTCTCTCGCCGGAGATTGGAGGGGCCCGATCACGGTCGATAATCCGGCTTGGGCGACCGACAAACCGGCCAACATCACGATGCGCGTGGTCTCGCGCGGCAACGCTTTGGCGCATGAGTATAAGCAAGAGAACTTTCCTGCGGAGCTCACGGTATTCTATGTGGACCATGACCAACTGAATCTGGTCCATTATTGCGATTATGCGAATTGGCCGCGCATGGTTGCCCGGCCCTCAGAGGACGGAAAAAGCGTGGAGTTCGAACTCGTGGAGTTTTCCGGCAGCGACAACATCGGACATGTGAGCCACGCCGTGTTCACAGTCGTCGACGCAAACCACCACATTGAGGATTGGACCTTTCTGGCACCGGGGCAGAAGGCCCTTCACGCTCGTATGGACCTGACGCGGGCGCAGAAATGAAACGCGCCGGGCCCTTCGGAATTCATAATGGCCCGTGAGTGGAACGACACACAGCCAATCTATTACCAGCTGCGCGATCGCGTGGTTGTGATGATTCTCGACGGCGTTCTCAAAGAGGGCGATCCCTTGCCATCGGTGCGCAGTGTTGCGGCCGACTATCGAATCAATCCGCTGACGGTTCTTAAGAGCTATCAGGCGCTGGTGGACGATGGTTTTGTCGAGAAACGCCGCGGCCTTGGCATGTTCGTCAGACAAGGCACGCTTGCCGTGCTACTAAAAGAAGAGCGCCGGAAATTTCTAACCGAGGAATGGCCGCGTGTGCGCGCGACCATCCAACGGCTGGGTCTGTCGCCCGAAGATCTGCAGAGCGACGGCCGGCGATCCGCAGCGAAGCCGGCAAGGAAAGTTGAATAGAAATGGCAAGTCTTTGCATAGAAGCGCACGGGCTGCGCAAATCATTCGGCCCGACCGTCGCCCTCGACGGCATCGATCTCAGCGTCGAAGAAGGACGGATCCTTGGGATTATCGGGCGCAACGGTGCGGGCAAAACAACCGCCCTTAACGCTATTCTCGGTCTTACCTCCTATGAAGGCGAACTAAAAGTGCTGGGATACGATCCCTGGGCGGAGCGCGATCGGCTGATGCGTGATGTTACCTTCATGTCCGATGTCGCCGTGTTGCCACGCTGGATCAAGGTTTCGCAGCTGCTCGATTATGTCGCCGGCGTGCATCCCCATTTCGACCGTGCCAAGGCCGAGCGTCTTCTCGCCAAAACGACCATTCCGCGCGTGAGTATAGTGCGAGAATTGTCGAAGGGCATGGTCAGCCAGTTGCACATCGCATTGGTCATGGCCATTGATGCGAAGCTGTTGGTACTGGACGAGCCGACCCTCGGCCTCGATCCGCTGTATCGCAAGCAATTCTACGACAGCCTCCTCAGCGAGTATTTCGACCGGAACCGCACGATCCTGATCACCACACATCAAACGGATGAGGTGCAAGACATCCTCACGGATGTTTTGTTCATCGATCGGGGGCGGATCGTCTTCGCCTGTGGCATGGAAAATCTCGAGGCGCGCTTTGTGGAGGTTGCAGTTCATCCCGACGGCATTACGGCAGCGCGCGCGCTCGGACCCATATATGAGCGCCAGATATTCGGCCGCACCACGTTTCTGTTCGACGGCGTCGAAAGGGATCGGCTTGCGAAGTCTGGGCGAAGTCCGCACGCCCAGTATTGCGGATTTGTTCATGGCCGTAGTGAGCGTGGCAGGAACGAACGGAGCATCGCCATGAGCGTGCCGTCTGCGGAATCGACGATTCACGTGCAGGGCCAAGCGACGGCGGACCTGCGAGCGCTTTTCTGGTCGCTACGCCGCGAATTTTGGGAAAACCGCTCGCTGATGATTGCGCCGCCGGCGGTTGCCGCGCTGTTTCTGGTCGGCTACGTCTTCAATGCGGTGCATCTGCCCGCCACCATGCGGGCCGCGGCGCTGCTCGACCCCATGAAACAACGCGCCGTTGTTGCATTTCCATACGATGTTGCCGCCGGTCTTTTGATGCTGACCGGTATGGCCGTCGCGACGTTTTATTGTCTCGATGCACTTTACGGCGAACGCCGCGATCGTAGCATTCTGTTCTGGAAATCACTGCCCGTCTCGGATATCTCAACGGTGCTCACCAAGGCGAGCATTCCGCTCATCGCCATGCCGTTGATCGTATTCGCGGTGACGTTCGCCCTGCAACTTCTCATGCTTCTGCTGAGCAGCGCCATCCTCGCGGCAAGCAGTCAAAGCGTTCCCGCGTTATGGGATTTGATGTCCTTTCCCCGTATGTCGGAGATGTTGCTGTATCATCTCGTGACGGTTCACGCGCTTTGGCAAGCGCCGTTCTACGGCTGGCTGCTGCTGATCTCCGCTTGGGTTCGGCGCGCGCCGTTCCTGTGGTCCTTTCTGCCTCCCATCGCCCTCTGTTATCTCGAGAAGATTGTATTAGGCACCACGCATCTTCTTGGGCTGGTGGCCTCTCGGTTCGGCGGCGGAATGGAAGCCCTCTTTGCGTCGGGCACATTCCCCATGGACCCGATGACGCAGCTCACGCCGATGCGTTTCCTGACGGCACCGGAACTGTGGATCGGCTTGGCGATCACAATGGCGTGCCTCATCGTGGCCGCCCGGTTTCGGCGTTATCGCGGACCGATCTGATCGGGCGGCATAGAATTTTGGAGTGAAGCTTTGGGTCGAGGAAGATATAGCTTCAAATTCATGTTTTGCTCGATCGATCGGCAGTTCTTGGAGCGGAAGCGGACATTCTCGAGCGCAAATCAACGGCAATGTTGCGCCATAAGCGGTCGTTCTCCGTAGGACTTCGGCAGGACGGCTGTATGACGCTCGGAAATCCACCACGCGAACGGTTATGGATTGCACCAATGAGCCCGAATTATAGCCGCACCATCTGCAATGTTGGGACTTGTAGGAAGTATGCCGCCTGATTAGGGAGCCTCATCATTCGACGTGACGCTCGCTGTCCTCCGAGATCAGACTGCGAAGAGCCCGAAGCGCTGACGCGAGCGTGTCGATGTCCGGGGCGCCCAATGCCAAGCGGGCTCCAGACGGAGCATGGCCTGCGCCCACGGCGAAGGCGTCTCCCGGAGTGATCGCGATGCCACGACGAAGCGCTTGCGCCACGAAGCTCTCTCCGCGCCAAGGTTCAGGAAGCGGTAGCCAAGCGTGAAAAGCGCGGGGATCGGCCTGCAATTGGCTGTCCGCAAGAATAGACCTGGCCACGCCCTGCCGCGCGATAGCGTCGGCGCGTTTTCTATCCATTATCGCAACCGCGTCGCCGCTCTTCATCCAATGAGCGCCAATTGCGACAGAGAAGCTCGCAGCCGACCAGGCCCCTGCGCGCAGCGATGCCGACAGCGGCGAAACCAGCGAGGGCGGTGCGACGAGGAAACCGAGTGTCAGTCCGGGAGACACGCGTTTGGACAGGCTATCGACGAATATGACCCGATCTGGAGCAAATGCGGCGAGCGGCCGATTATCCGGAGCCAGAAACGAATAGATACCGTCTTCAATCGCGATGAGCCCGGTCTTCGCGAGCAAGCTCGCCCACTTCTCCTTGCGCGCGTGTCCCATCGAAACTCCGAGTGGGCTGTGCAGACTAGGCTGGAGATACACGGCGGCGAGAGCTTTGGCACGATGGGCCGCGGCTGCGATGTCGGGCACAAGTCCCTCATTGTCGAGCGGCAGCGGAACGAGCGTGATGCCCAGGCGCGCCGCTATCCCCTTCACCACCGGGTAGGTGACTGCTTCTATGCCAACTCGGTCTCCTTGCTTGGCGACGGCGGACAAGGCGGCAGCGATGGCTTGCCGTCCGTTGCCCGCAAACAGAACGCATGACGGATCGGGCGCCCAGCCCGCCCGGGCCAAGAATGCGGCAGCGATCTCGCGGAATTGCGATGTCCCGGCGACGCCCATGGGGTGCAGCGCCGCGCCGAAAGCAGGCGACGCCGCCCATCGTTTCAGGCTGGCGCTCAGCATCTCCTCACACCCAGGCGGGTTCGAGAAGACTATTTCCAGATTGGTGAGCCCCGCGCTCGGTTCGACGAGGGCAGGATCGAACTCTCGCCGGCGCGTTGAGGACAAACGTCCCGCGGCCGACCTCGCCAATGACCAGCCCGCGCCGTGTAAGTTCCGCGTAGACACAACTCGCCGTCGAGGCGGCAATGCCGCGCTGATGAGCAAACTCACGTTGAGGCGGTAACCTGCGGCCCGGTTCGAGCACACCACGCTCGATCTCGGCCGCCACTTCGTCCGCCACAGTTCTGTAGTCGCGCATAAGCCCTCAACATTGCACTGAGTGCAATATAACAATTGCACCGGCACCAACGCAGTGCAATTTATTTCTCCGCTTATAGACGGAGGCCCGCATGTCTGATCAGGTTGCGACGGTCGCAAAATCTCGCCAAGCGGAACTGGTGACGCTGGTGCGGTACAAGGCGTGGGCAAACAAGATCACCTACGCCACGGTCGCGGCGCTACCAGATGGCGAGGCCTTGCGCAGCCGGCCTACGCGCTTCGGCAACATCGTCCACACCTTAAATCACATCTTCGTTGTGGAGGATATTTTCCGCGCGCATCTTGAAGGCCGCCAACACGGATATACGAGCCGCAACACGTCGCAGCCGCCACCTCTAGAGGTGCTTCGCGAAAAAGTCGAAGCGATGGATAACTGGTGTATCGAATACGCGAAATCACTTGCGCAGCACGATCTTAACGAACTCGTCGAGTTCGAGTTCGTCGGCGGCGGTCACGGCACGATGACGCGTGCGGAGATTCTCGCGCACCTCGTCAACCATGCGACCTATCACCGGGGCTTCGTCGGGGACATGCTCTATCAGGCATCGGTCACGCCACCCGCCACGGATCTTTCGGTTTATCTGCGCGATGTTGTGCGCACGCCTGCGGGGGCATTAGCATGATCGTGCTTGTGACCGGCGCTACTTCCGGCTTCGGAGAGGCCATCGCCAGACGGTTTGCAGCCGGCGGACATCGCATCATTGCGATTGGGCGCCGCACCACACGGCTCGCCGCACTCAAGTCTGCGCTTGGCGGCGAAACCGTACATACGGTAACGCTCGATGTAACGCGCCGAGATGACGTTGCCTTGGCCATACGAAGTCTTCCCGTCGATTTCGCGGAGATCGACGTCCTGGTCAACAACGCCGGCTTGGCCCTCGGGCTGGAGCCCGCACACCAAGCGCGGCTCGATGATTGGGATACAATGATCAATACCAATACAAAAGGGGTCGCCTATGTAACTCACGCAGTTCTTCCCGGAATGGTTGCCCGCAACCGCGGACATGTGATCAACATGGGAAGCGTAGCGGCGCTTTACCCCTATCCGGGCGGCAACGTGTATGGCGCGACCAAAGCGTTCGTGCGCCAATTCTCACTAAATCTGCACGCCGATCTCTCCACAACACGCGTGCGTGTCACGGACATCGAGCCGGGCCTAGTGGCGGACACTGAATTTTCAGTTGTCAGATTTGGGGGCGACGGGGAGCGAGCTAGCAAGCTGTATCAAGGCGCAAACCCGCTACTTCCCGAGGACATTGCAGACGCAGTGCATTGGGTCGCCACGCGGCCGTCCAAAGTCAACGTCAACACAATTGAACTCATGCCCGTGTCGCAGTCCTTCGGGCCGTTGCCCATCTCTCGCGATCTCACCTGAGCGGCGAGATCGCTTGGGCGCGAGCTTGCACGCGCAAGCCAGGATCGATTGAGCAGGTTACTCGGTGCCTGCAATTAGCAGTTCCGGAAGAAGGTCGGAAAAGTGCTACCCGACGAGATTTAGACATCACAGCGAATGGCCGCAGCTGGCGCGTTTCAGCCCAATGGGTTAGTTCCGCTCTCGGCCTGAAAGCTGCCGAACGGGCGAAGCCCGCCCTGCGCCAATTTTGGACATACCGGCCTACCTCAAGGATCGAGCAATTTCGCCGTAGAGTGATCGCGCTGGCCGGAGCTACGATCTCGCCATCATGGGGAGACAATAATGAAGCACGTGGTTTTGATACTACTCAAATTCACCTTCATCATCTGCGTTGTATGCTGGTGCTGGGATTTCGCTTACGCTGATTGGCTTAGATTCAGCAGTCCGATCGCACCGAACGCCGCAACGGGGCAGGTCGTATTTGAAAAGGCAGTTAAGGGCGTATTCTACATCACTTCTGTACAGCACTTTTGGGTGGATTCCATTCTGCTATACATAGCGGCAACAGCTATCCTCGCTGCCAGCCTCTATTTCTTGCTGCGAAGAATCTTTGGTTTCGATACTGGCGTGCCTGGGACCAAACTAAGTCCTGCCACTGAGAATTTCGTTGCAGGTCTCGGTTGCCTTTCGTTGGCGAGTTACGTGTTGTTATTTGTGCTCCTATTTTTCGGAGATCACTTCATGCAGCTCATTTTCGCCGGCACATGGTCGTTGCCGCCTGAGCCGCGGTAGAGGTGGATAGACGACAAGCGCCGCGTCGGTGCAAATGCCAACTCCTGCCGCACATCGCCGCGCGGGTGGCACTGCAACAACACGCGGCATCACAGCAAACTCATCCGGCAATGTCCGGCTTTGGCGCTTTTGCGAAGTACAACGAATTACCGCTTCTGCCTCATCGTGGCCGCCCGGTTTCGGCGTTATCGCGGACCGATCTGATCGGGCGGCATAGAAGTTTGGGGTGAAGCTTGGCGTGGCATCGTCCAGCGGAGCGCCGGGCTCGGTTAAGACGAAAGCATTGTTGCAGTTTGAAGACGATTTGACGCACGCTTTTCCACACCAGGACCCCAGTGACGTTTGTGTGCCGAACTCTTCTTTGACCAATCCCGCGCAGCCAGACAGATGCATCGTGCAACGCGAAAGCCGAATAACGCCGCAACCACGGGCGGTTATCACGCCTGCCCTGGAAACGGCCTAGTAATTCTTGCGTTCAGATTATTTCGAGTTTTGACGCGCTTCTTTTGTCGCGCATTCGCCAACTTCGAAAGGCTTTGGTGTCATTCTGGTTGGGTTCGGCGACAGACACGTTTCACAGACGAGCGTGCTTAACAATTCGACAACAAGGTCTATTGCACCTGTTGGGGGCGTCCATGTCTTCCATGTTACAGCGAATCCCGTCGGCGTTACGTGCCTTGATTCTGGTAGCGACGTTTTTCCTTCCATTGCTGATCCTCGCTTATTTCCACTTCGGTCCGGCCTCGAGTATTAGCCCCGTCGTGCAGGAAATCGTCGTTGGGGCAGCATTGCTCATCTGCGGATTAATTGCTTTCCTGACCTCGAGTTCCACCAACGAATTTGCTGCAAAACTCATGGGCCTCGGCAGGACGTGGAGTACCGTCGAATACAAAATGGACGGCACGATCATCACTGCCAACAAAAACTTCCTGGCGTTGTTCGGCCATACGCTTTCCAACATCGTGGGACGCCATCACAACATCTTCGTCGATGCGGAATATGCCAAGACCAACGAATATCGCGAGTTTTGGAGCAAGCTTAATCGCGGCGAAAGTATTGCCCAAAAGTTCAAACGCAAGGGGGCTGGCGGCAAGGACATCTGGATTCAAACCAATTACGTTCCGCTGCTCAATTCGGTGGGAAAGCCGTTCAAGGTTGTGAACTTCATGAGCGACGTCACGGCGATGGAAGTGGAGCGCGAGGCGCAAATGGCCGAACAGGTCACCGTCGTCGAAATCTCTTGCAGCGGGTCTTGAAAAATTGTCCGAAGGAAACCTGACGGCGCGGATTGATGTCGTGGTCTCCAGCCAATACGAAAAGTTGAAAACTGATTACAACGCGGCGTTGACGCGCCTCCAAGAAACCATGAAATCCGTGCTAGCTGGGGCCGATACCATCAGTACAGGAGCCAACGAAATCTCGCAGGCCGCAGACGACCTCTCCCGTAGAACGGAACAACAGGCTGCCAGCTTGGAGGAAACCGCCGCAGCACTCGAAGAGATCACGGCAACGGTGAAAAAGACGGCTGCCAACTCAAAAGAAGCGAGCGTCAACGTGGCGGCCGCGAAAACGGCGGCAGAGGAAGGCAGCCGAGTCGTCGAGACCGCGATCGGCGCCATGGATCAGATCGACCAGTCGTCAAAGCAAATCACGGACATCACGGGAGTCATCGACGAGATCGCGTTTCAGACCAACCTGCTTGCGCTTAATGCCGGTGTCGAGGCAGCGCGGGCCGGCGATGCGGGCAAGGGATTTGCCGTGGTGGCGAGCGAGGTGCGCGCGCTTGCGCAGCGTTCTAGCCAAGCGGCCAAGGAAATTAAGACACTGATCAAGGTCTCCAGCGAACATGTCGGTGCCGGGGTGAAGTCTGTCGGCAAATCCGGTCAGGCCCTCAAACGCATCGTTGAACAGGTCGTGCAGATCAACTCGCTGGTCAGCCAAATGGCGCAGGCTACCGAACAACAATCCACCGGCATCGGTGAGGTCAACGTCGCGGTCAACCAGATGGACCAGGTAACGCAACAAAACGCAGCCATGGTCGAAGAGAGTACGGCAGCGGCGCGAAATCTGGCGTCGGAAACACAGGAGCTCTCGCAGCTGGTTGGTTTCTTCTCGGTTGGTGCCGAAGCAAAACAACCCGCCCACGCCGCACCGGCCACTCATGCTCAGACAGCCTCGCACCAAAAGACGAAGCCGCAGGCGCTCGGGACCAAGCGTCAGATGGGTAAAAGTAGCGGACGTCCGTCATCGACGGCTGCTGCATGAGCACTGAGACCGAAGCGAGAAACCGGGCTGAACACCGGAACAATCAGAAACCGCTGCGATGAACGAAATCTGCAGGACAGCTGACTTCATGAGAGGCTGCCGCACACTGATCGTCAGTCGGTCAAACAATACTCAGCAGGTAATCGGAGTACAGCTATGAGCGTCAACACGCAGGAAGCGGATGGCGATGGCCGTCAGTATATCGCGTTTCTAGCCACCGGTCAGGAATTCGCTGCGGATATCATGACGATCCGTGAAATTCGCGGTTGGACGGAAACAATGGTGTTGCCGCGTGTGCCCGACTATGTTCGCGGGGTGATCAATCTTCGTGGCACCGTCCTGGCGGTGATCGATCTCAAAGCTCGTTTGGGATTGGGTCTGACCGAAGCCACGCCAAAGCATGTCATCATCGTCGTCAATGCGGGCGAACGGACTGTCGGCCTTCTCGTCGACGCTGTTTCGGATATTCTGACGGTGACGCCGGACAAAATCCAATCTGTTCCCGATGTCATGCGGGAAAGACAAAATGACTATGTCGAGGGCGTTGCGGTTCTCAACGGACGAATGGTTACGCTGCTGGGAATGACCAAACTGATCTCATCGTTTGCCAGCGATGACGTGTCGGAGTGCGCGGCCTGAAGGGTACATCCCTGTTTAGAAGTTTGGGGTCGAGGTAATAGCTCCAAATTCATGTCTCGCTCGCCGGATTGGCAGTTCTTGGAGCGGAAGCGGACATTCTCGAGCGCAAATCAACGCCAATGTCACGCCAAAAGTGGACCGTCGATTGCTAGTGCCGGTCGGGTAAATAGCCGCTCGCTGTTGGGACCTTTGATGCTCACAACAGCAATCATTTTGGCAAATGCACCCACCCAATTGGCTGCACTGCGTACACGATCAATAATCGTGTTACCTGATCTCATGTGCAAATGTCCCAGCAATGCTCCGGCAAAAATGCTGCCCGCGTCATAGGCACGTTCAAAGTACCATGCAGCAAGATGGACGTCTTGCGGTACTCCGACACCCCGACAGTGCAGTATTCCGAGCTTGCACATAGCCGGGCCATAACCTGGCGCCGCCGCACAGGCCAGAGCGTCATGAGCCTGCCTGTATTGTTTAGTTCGGATATAAATAGTGCCAAGATAATAGCGGCCGCGAACGGAACCTATATCTGCTACACTGCGAAACCACTCCTCCGCTTCGACGGCATCGTGAATCCTGAATGTCGATTGGGCCTAGGCCTTGTGAAGGTCCTGATAGAACATCAGCGGATTGCCGTCGGGATCGTAGAAAGTGAGAAGCCGGACCATGCCGGGAATGTCGCGTACAGGACCATCCTGCCGCACCTTCTGCGCATCCAGCACGGCCTTGGCCGCATCGATGTCGCGAACACCGAAGGTGAGCGTGGCGCCGCCTTTCTCGCCGACTTTCTCCGATTGGCCGAGCCCCACCGTCACCCGGGCGACCGGCGTGGCCAGTTCGCACCACGCTTTGTCGTCGACGCGGTAAAGCAGCTTGAAGCCGAGCACGTCCGTGTACCATGCAATAGCGCGCGTGAGATCGCGCACACCGAGGGCGCAAGTCAGACCGCCGTCGTAATCGATCGCCATCCGAACCTCCCATTGATGGTCTGGTTTTTATACCACATTGCTTTTCCCGTCAATGCGCGGAATGTGGAATCATGAACGAGGCACTCGGCGAGATCGGCCAGTCGCGGTGGACCGCGCCGCTGCTCAATCTGCTACTGGACCGCGACGGCGCGCGCTTCGCCGAGATGCTGGTGCAGCTGGGCATTTCCCGCGATTCCCTGGTGCGGACGCTGGCGCGCCTGATCGAGCACGGCTGGGTGATGCGCAATCCCGGCTACGGCCATCCGCTGCGGCCCGAATACCTGCTGACGGCGCAAGGGCGCGACACGGCCCTACTCTGCCGGGGCATCACCGAGGCCTGCGCGCGGCTCGATCTTGCGGCGCACAGCCTACCGCGCTGGTCGCTGCCCATCCTGACGACGCTGGAAGGCGGCTGGACGCGTTTCTCCGTGCTCAAGAAGGAGCTGGCGCCGGTGACGCCGCGCGCCCTGTCGCTAAATCTGAAATTCATGATGGAAGAACGGCTGGTGGCCCGCCGCGAAGAGGACCTGCCCGCGCCGGCGGTCTGCTATGGTCTGGCGCTCCGGGGACGCAGGTTCACGAGCTACCTGCACCCTCGCTAAGGTCCGTGCGCAATTGCCCCGCGGCAGCGACACGGTAATGGCGTACGGACCCTAGAGCAATGTGAAGGTTCGTGCGTTCGACCAATAGCGGCAACAGCGTGAGCGCAGCCGAAAATGCAAGAACGATATAGAGTTTTGTTTTGCCGGACCGCGATTTACGCGGGATTAGCACAGAGCCGTCTTCCACTAATCTCCCAAATCCCAGTCACAGGACGACGGTGGCTGCCGCACCCGCTCAGCGCCTCCAATCGAATGTCGCTTTCTGGCGCAATCCCACCAAAACCACAGCGGAAGCAATGGACTTAAGAACGGTAAATCGTTCACCTTCGCAAAAGCGCCATTGGGCGACGTTTGTCGGTGTCGGAAGCGGGTCCGCTTCCGGTTTCAACAAACGACCGGTCTTGATCGCCTCTTTATCTAGAGCGGGGACGCCTAGACGAAACCGTCACGTCATCCTGCGCGGGGCCGCGTGCTTTGAGGGCCGCCGCGCGTCGATACGCTGACACTATCGACCCTCGGCATGACGCGGCCCTGCCTCGACCCGCCTATGCTGGAGCTTCAGCGGGCGAGTGTAGATATCGTTGTCCGCCGTAGCTCGAAGAGCGAAGGATGACGAAGCGATTCCGACAGAACGTATTTTGCTCTATCCGGTTAGACCTTCAGTGTCGCCGGATCGATCGGCAAGCTGCGGATGCGCTTGCCGGTCGCGGCGAAGATCGCGTTGCACAATGCGGGAATAATTGGCGGCATCGCCGGCTCGCCTAATCCCGTCGGCGGATTGTCCGTGATCACGAAATGCACGTCGACTGGCGCGCTCTGCGACAACCTAAGAGGCGAAAAACCATCGAGATTTTCCTGTACGACGCGGCCCTTCTCGATCGTGATCGCTTGGTTTAGGGCCTCGCCCAAGCCATCAAGCACGCCGCCCTGCGTGATGTTCACGGCGGCGGTCGGATTGATGATCTGGCTACCGACATCGCCGACGGCCCACACTTTGTTGACCTTCACCTCTCCCTCTTCGGAGACCGCGACCTCCACGACCTCGGCGAAATAGCCCAGATGACAATAATGGCAGGCCACGCCGAGACCGGTTCTCGGGGGAAGCGTGCGTTTGCCCCACCCGGAGACCTCGCGCACTTTCTCGAGAACGCCGCGGGCGCGGCCGGTGTGCAACGCCTGTTTGTCGTTCCCGAGAAATTCGGGCTTGCCAAGCAGATCAATCTGAAACTGCAACGGATCTTTGCCCGCGGCATGGGCCATTTCGTCGATGAAGGATTGAAAGACGAAGGCTAGCGCGTTATCTCCCGGCGCCCGCAGCGGCCCCGTCGGCACGCCGCTCGCCATCAAGCTCGCGCCATAGAACAGGTTCGGTACGCGCCCCGCCGGATAGGCATTCGGCGACAGGCCCGCCGAGCTGGCGAACTTCCCGTTTTTGCCAAAACTCACGAAGTGCTGATGCCAAGCGACGAGCTTGCCCTCGGCGTCGAGCCCGCCTTTCAGAAAATGCCAGCCGGCCGGACGGTAGAAATCGTGCTGGATATCGTCGGTCCGATTCCAGACCAGCTTTACGGGAGCACCGGCCACTTTCGAAATCCAGGCGGCTTCGACCATATAGTCGTTCATCAGGCGCCGGCCGAAGCCGCCGCCGCAACGCGTCATATGGACGACGATGTTCTTTTCGTCGAGCCCGAGTGTCTGAGCCACTAGCTTGCGGCCGGGCGACGGGTTCTGGGTCGGCGCCCAGATTTCCGCCTTGTCGCCCCGCACATAGGCGGTGCAGTTCATCGGCTCCATCGTCGCGTGCGCGAGAAACGGATAGAAGTAAGCCGCCTCGACCACTTTGGAAGCGCTTCTGAGTGCCGCCAATGCGTCGCCGTCCGATCGCAATCTCTGCGCCGGTGAAGCCTTCGCAAGTTCGCCGGCCTGGCGCGCGAAGTCCTCGCTGTTCTCTGCGCTTGTCGGGCCTTCGTTCCATTTCACCTCGAGTTGCCGGCGTGCCTTTTCCGCGCGCCACCAGCTGTCCGCGACGATCGCGACGCCGGGCAGCAGCCCGGTCAACTGCATTTCGCCTTCGGCCATGAAAGCCTGGCCCGCGCCGCCGTCCACGACAAAGGCCTGGCGCATACCTGGAAGTTTCCGGATCGCGTCGAGGTTTGCGCTCGCCACCTTGCCGCCGAACACCGGGCATTTCTGGAAAACCGCATAAAGCATCCCCGGCACCACGGTATCGATGCCGAACAGCGGTTCGCCTTTGACCAGTCCCGGGCTGTCGGCGCCCGGCGTCGAATGGCCGATGATCTTATAGTCCTTCGGGTCCTTGAGCTTGACGCTCTTCAGATCGGGAACAGGAAGCGTTGCAGCCTTCGCGGCCAATGCACCATAGTTCAGCATCCGTCCCGTGGAAGCATGGCGGACTTCGCCGGACGCGGTCGTGCACTCACCTTGTGGAACCTTCCAGGTCTGCGCCGCCGCTGTGATGAGCATCTGGCGCACCGCCGCGCCAACCCTGCGCATTGGCTCCCAATTGAGCGGCGTCCCCATGCTGCCGCCGGCGAACTGGCCCTCATAGAGCGAGGGATCGAAGTCGGCTTGTTTGGTGCGCACTTGTTTCCAGTCGACATCCAGCTCTTCCGCGATCAGCATTGGCAGCATGGTTTTGATGCCCTGTCCGATCTCGGGGTTCTTGGCCGCGATGGTGACGATGTTGTCCCGCGCAATCGCAACATAAGCGTTGAGCCTGACGAAGCCGCCGGTTGGCGCTTTGGCGAAGGCGGGCAGATTGAAGCTCAGAAGCAGGCCGCCGCCCGCCGTCGCGCTCGCCTTTAAAAATGTCCGCCGCGATGGATAGGCAACGGCATCTTGTGCCAGCGGATCGAGAAGTGCCGATGGGTCGTGCAGCATGGCTTCAACCTTTCCTTTCGGCGGAGGCTGCGCCCAGATGCTCGCTTGCGGCCTGCTTGATCGCATCGCGGATGCGCAGATAGGTCGCGCAGCGGCAGATATTGCCGTTCATGGCGGACTCGATCTCTGCGTCGCTTGGCGCTTTGTTCTGCGCGAGCAGCGCCGCCGCGGACATGATCTGGCCGGGCTGACAATAGCCGCATTGAAGAACATCGACGTCCAGCCATGCTTTCTGCAGCCGCGCGCCGATAGGCGTATTGCCAACCCCTTCGATGGTCGTGATCGCGGATTTTCCGACCGCGGAAATCGGCGTCAGGCAGGAGCGCACCGCCGCCCCGTCAATATGAACCGTGCAGGCGCCGCAAAGTCCCGCGCCGCAGCCGAATTTCGTGCCCTTCAGATCGATCGCATCGCGCAGTACCCACAGCAGAGGCGTATCGCTGTCAACATCGACCGAGTGGATCTTCTCATTGATGCGAAGGCTATAGCGCATGACCGGTCTCCGTCCGCGCGTTGTCCAAGGAAGAGTGCAGCGTTACACAAAACGTCTCGGCAGGGAACTGCCCGCGGATCAAATTTCCATGAACACAAGCTTGTTACAGTCGCATGTTTGAGCCGAACGCCGCCAGGTCTTCGGGCGTGTCGATGTCGAGCAGCACCCCGTTATCCGCTGCCTCCACCTCGCACACCAGTTCGGCGTGCGCGCCGATCAAACGCTTGGCGCCCGTATCGCCCTTAAGCGCCAGCAGCTCGGGAAATAATTCCCGCGCCCAGACCACCGGATTGCCGCGCCTGCCTTGGAAGGTGGGAATACAGATACGACGCCCCTGGGCCGGGTCGAATTCCGCGAGCAAGGCATCGATAGCATGCGGTGTAACAAAAGGCATATCGCCCAGGACGATGGCAGCGCCGTGGCATTCCATCGGCATTGCTTTGAGCCCGCAGACAATCGAACTGCTCAGGCCTTCGTAGAATTCCGTGTTTTCCGCAAAGCAAACGTCCAATCGCCCAAGCGCTGCTGCGATCTGCACTGCGGCGTGACCGATGACGACCACGACCGGCGCGGCGCGGCTCTTCACGGCGGCTTCCACAGCATGACGGATCAACGGCTTGCCTGCGAGCGGAAGGAGCAATTTGTCCGCACCCATGCGTGAAGATGAGCCCGCCGCCAAAACGATCGCGCCGATATTGTGAGCGTTTTAGCAGCGCTCTGATATAGCGCACGTGATCAAATGATATCCAGAAAACGCGGAATTCTCGAAGGCCTGAGCAGTTCGATTGTCTGCGGGCTCAAAGCAATGCGATGGAATGCCACACGCATGCCCATGGTCCTAAGCAATATGCCTTTGTTACACATGTCCTGTTCACGAGAATTCAACCAGGGCCAGACATGGTATCTGTATTTCCACCTTCCAAGGCAGCACAGCGATGGTGGTCTGGGCGCAGAGAAAATATTTTCCAGCCTGCTGGCACTTAAGGCAATACGGGCGCCAAGCTGATCAGCACGCACGCCTTGAGATTGTGCGAGGTGGAGGCAGCGGTAAGCGGTGCTGCTCGACATCGACACGCCCGAATTTGGCAGCATTCGTCCGAACTGCGACTGTAACAAGCTTGTTCATGAAATTTGATCCGCGGGCATTTATGCCGAGACGTTTTGTGTAACGCTGCACAATTTATTGGAACAGAGACCGGTATGCACTATTCGCATCAATAAATAGCTGCAGTTGGACATGTGTGTGAGGTATCGCAATGCGATTCTGAAGGGCACGAAATTCGGCTGCAGCACCGGATTTGCGGCGCCTAGGCAGCATATTGACAGGGCACGTGTCCTTGACGCTTCCAGCCGTCGGAAATCCACCGATGCACGACCATCGAAGGGGTTGGCGATACACCTATCGGCGCGCGGCTGCAGAAAGCATGGCTGAACATGCGATGTTCCTTCAATGCAGCTATTGTCAGCCCGGCCAGATAAGCAGCAGCACTGCTCGCGCAGAACAAAGCCAAGCAACATGGATGTTCAGATGAAAAACAGCAATATCTCCGCTGCGCGACCTATCTGCGCGTCCGCGATGCGACAAGCAGGCCGCAAGCGAGCATCTCGGCGCAGCCTCCACCGAAAGGTTGAAGCCATGCTCACGACCATCACATCGCAGACTAACAGCAGATCCGCATTACCTATCCACGAGCGGACATTTTTAAAGGCAAGCGCAGACACTCTGACTTTGGAGATTGTCCGCCTCCGCCAAAGCGCCAACCAGCAGCTGAGTCCTAGGCTCAACGCTTCATGTTGCGATTCGGCGGGAACATCGTCCACCATCGCGGCCAACCCCAAGATCGGACAGGGCATCAAACCATGCTGCCAATGCTGATCGCGGAAGAGATATCAACTGGAAACAAGTGCGCACCAAACAACCAACTTCGATCCCTCACTATTATGAGAGGCCACGCTCCACCAGCAGCAGCATCGGGACGCCGCTCAATTGGGAGCCAATGCGCAGGTTGGCGCGGCGGTGCGCCAGATGCTCAGCGGCGGCGGCGCAGAAACTGAAGGTTCCGCAAGGTGAGTGCACGACCACGGTCATCCACGGGACCAGGAGGTTGCTGAACTATGGTGCATTGGCCGCGAAGGCTGCAACACTTCCTGTTCCCAATCTGAAGAGCGTAGAGCTATAAGATCATCGGCCATTCGAAGAGACACCAGGCATCTGGCCAAAGGCAAACCGCACTCCCAGCATCGATACCGTAGGTGCCGGGAATACTTTTTATCCATTTCAGAAATACCAGGTAGCTTGCAGCAGGGCGAGGCAAGCACAAACCTCGACGCAATCCGGAAACTTCCAGGTGCTGCGCCAGGCCTTGCTGGTGGACGGCGGCGCGGGCCAGGCTTTAGTGGCCAAAGGCGAAATCATGACCGGGCTGCTCCCGGCGTCCAGCGATCGTCACGGACAGCTGGTGGCCGCGAAAGGCACGCCGGCAACTCGAGGTGAAATGAAAACGAACAAGCGCAGAGAACAGCGAGAGGACTTCGCGCGCCAGCGAACTTGCGAAGGCTTCACCGGCGCAGTTGCGATCGGGAGGACGAGTTGGGCAGCACTCGGAGACCTTCCAAAGTGGTCGAGGCGGCTTCTTCTTGCAATTCGTTTCTCGCGCACGCCGACGATGGAGCCGATGAATTGCACCAGGCTAGTGTGCGGGGCGACGAGGCGGAAAATGCGGGCGCCGACCCAACGGTCCAGGCTAATAACTCGGGCTCGACGAAAAAAATCCATATGACACGTTGCGGCATCTTTCGGCCAGCGGCCTGATGAACGACTATATGGTCGAAGCCGCCTGGATTTCGAAAGTGGCCGGTGCTCCCGTAAAGCTGGTCTGGAATCGAACCAACAGATATCCAGCACGATTTACCCGTCCCAGCCAGCTGGCATTTTTCTGAAAGGCGGGGCTAAGCCGAGGGCAAGCTCGTCCGCTTGGCATAGGCCTTTTTCGTCAGTTTTGGCAAAAACGGGACTGGCCGCTCGGCCGTATCACCCCTATCCAGCAAGCATCAAACCTGTTCTATGGCGCGAGCTTA
>CAWGHR010000067.1:0-78812 GCA_963822275.1 uncultured Alphaproteobacteria bacterium | reverse complement strand
TGTTGCTCCCAGTCTCGTCGCCGATTTCCGGCCCGGTCCGTGAACGACCGGGCAGCCATCAACTTGAGGGATTCCCCGATCATCGTCTACTACAACATTGCCTTAGCTAATTCCAGCGTCCGTCTCGATCCCAGCAACCCCGGAGTTCGATCCGCATATGACGTCGAGATGGTCATCTGCAAATATGCATATGCCAACTCGTAATTTCGGAAGAGATAAGATCGGCGAGGCGTGCTCACCCAGCGTGGATGCAATTGCCAGCTGGTGAGCGGATGCTGCGCATATCCGTGTTATCGCCAGGGAAAAGGGATGGAAGAAAAGGAGACTATGAACGGAGACGGGGCGTGCATTTCACGCGGAGTTCGAACGGGATCGGAATAGCCGCAGGCTCGAAAGGAGGAAACGGTTGAATATCGCAAGAGACTGAAAAGTTACCGTGGGCTCATCGCGGAAGTGCTTTGACCAGGCAGCGGAATAGAGTTCGGAGCGATATAATAAAGGGAGGCATAGGCCGGCCTGTCGCGTAACGCGGCATTGTAATTCTTTCTACCCAACGGCGTAGCTGTCGGCGGATCATTTTCTCTCCGAATGCCGCCACAAAATACGCCATTGCGACCGCCACAAGCATACCTAACGCGATGGCAAGTCCTGGCGCGAAGCCCGCGCGCAAAAACACGCGAACCCCTACGCTTCCCACCTCGTCATGAAACAAATACAGCGGGTACGTCATAAGTCCCAGTGTTCGAAGAATGGAAGCAGTCGATGCTGGAAGCGCCATCGTCGAGACCATCTTGGTCGTGGACACAACAATCAGGAACACTGCGATCAGCCATGTAACGATAGGAAAGATGATCGGACCGTCGGTCGTCGAGAGAGCAACTTCGTATACGCACAGCACTAACGTAATCGCTATAAGCGCGATCTGGACAGGTGTTGGTCTGCGCTCGGTGCAGCCCCACAAAAATACACCAAGCGCAAAGAATATGCCAAATCGCATCAGAAGTACGCGTTCAAAGAATGTCGGAACTCCCTGCCATCCCAACATCCGCGCGACAAGATAGGCGCCGCTCCAAACCGTTAAGCAAATCGCGAGCCTTTGCAGGGAGACTGCAGGGATGCGCAATTTCCATAGAAACACAGTTGCATAGAAGACAACTTCGGCTCCGAGCGTCCAATAAACAGCGAAGCCCGCCATCGGGACAAGCAACATGGCGCCGATGTAGTGCAATAGAAGCGAGTGCTTGAGACCGAGGGACAAATAAATGCCGGCGGAAATTGTAGCGCAAATCCAGACCGCCGGATAAAGGCGATAGATACGGCTCTTCGCGAACCCGATTGGAGTTGATGCGACGGCGGAATTCGCGATGACGAGGCCCGAGACCACGAAAAAAATCTGGACACCGACCCAACCGAAAGAACCAAGCCAGAAGTCGAAGGCTGGCGGTCGAGCGCCTGGCGGGGGGGCCACTATCTGAACGACAGGACTGGCATATGTTGTCCAGGCTACGAAGCCGAGATGGTGGAACATCACGATCATCGCCGACAAAAAGCGGACCAAATCGATGCCCGCAAAATGTCTTGATTTTTCCATTGGCACCCCTCTCGGTTCGTAGCACTAACACACGTAAATCGTCGGTTCAAACTTGGCCTCATTGCCGGGGACGCGCGAAATGCCAACTACGCTATAGAGAATTTGGAGAATATGAGGACGATGCCGGCGAATGGCTGTTGTCCCAATACCCTGTGCACAATCGTGCGGGCGGGCACCTCGTTGTGGTCTCAAACGGGGTCTTGAAATCCCCTCTCGGCAGAACCTGTCGACGTAGCTTGTTAGGGGGCTTTTCTCATCCGGATGCGGAGCTTTGGGATAAAGCCTTCATGGACAGGGAGTGGCGCGTACCAACATTAGGTCGATTTGGAAAGGGCAAGCCAAGTCACTATCAAGTCACTATGACATGTTGTTTCTTTTGATCGTCGTGCTAGACGTTCTACGGTCGCCGGGCGTCCCATATTCATTGGCTTTGCGGCCAAAAGGAGCTCAACGAGCAAAGGTCTCAGGGGTAACGTGCAAACCTTGAAAAACAAGTTGTGGTCCGGGACACAGGCCGTCGGCTCTTGGATCATGATCGGTCAGCTCGCCGCGCTTGGCCTTTCGGTGAATTCGAACGCTTCATCGGTTCGTTCTTCCGATGGGCGGCGCTCTAACCCCACGTGAAGGAAAATCTCAGTGGCAGGTCGAGTTCAATACAGCATTGGCTTATCGTTGAAGCAGGCTTATCATAGACCGCACAAGATTTTCTTGCGCATTTTTCGGAGAACGAGGTGGAGAACGAAGTATGGAAACAAGTGATTACTTGAATCCTGTGAAACTTATTCAGGGTGGCCGGCGGAGGTTTCTCCGCTGGGTGTCGCGGCAACTGCGGCCCTTTCTTGCCCAGACCCCTTTATATTGGGGCGACAAAAAGAGAGTGCAAATCGGAGAGGATGTTATCCTGCAGAACGCAATTATCAATTCCCGCTCTGGTCGCGTAGTGATAGAGGACCATGTTTTTTTTGGATATAACCGTATTAACCGGACGTCATGATTTCAAGCTGCGAGATGAAGCGCGTATATTGACGGTTCCAACTGAAGGTTATGATATATTTATTCGGCGCGGCGCTTGGATCGCAAGTGGCGTCACACTTATTGGCCCCTGCGAGATAGGCGCACATTCGGTCATCACGGCCGGCAGCGTCGTTCGTGGCACAGTTCCGCCGGCAACGATATTTGGGGGCAATCCCGCACGCGAAATTGCTGCTATTTCCTTTGCGGAGCAATGAACATTCGCGCGTGGCTACAGCAAGTTTTCCTTAAATGATCGTTGGATGCCGGAGAGTGTGCCGTGGTAGACGGACCTAGGGGCAAGCGCGGACTGGCGGTCATTCTTGCCTCCGGACCGCTAAGCCCATGGCGTATGGATTTTCTTGGTATACCCGTGCTCCAGCGGATGGGGCTGGACGTCATTCACTTCGATGGCGACAGGTTGTTACGTCCGAATCGTGAGGAAAAAAGGGAGAGTTATGGAGTTGATATCGATTTTTCTCAGTTTTGCGAATTCGTCAGTGTACGGCGCCCCATATATGTCTTTTCGAGTTATGATTTGTCAAATGATCGGCTCAAGCCCATCGGCGACGCTCTAAAGAAAAATGGTGTCCCTTGGTGTCGCGTTGCCGCTGGGTTCATTCCGGGAAAGCTGCCGGCGCAAGGGCTGCGCCGACAGGTCTCCGCCTTGTGGTTCAACGCACGGCGCCTTGTTAGACAAAGCGGCCTAGTGGGTACTTCGACCGTCGCGATAAAAAAGGGGACCACAAAACTCGCGCAACGCCTTGGATTCTACCGATCGAGTTATCCGCCAAAGTACGTGCTCCTCGAAGGTAAGGCGGCGCAACAATCGGTCAATGAGCGGTCGGCAATCGTCATCCCAAGTCACTCCCGCGATTATGAAAAGGTGTTGAATTCTGGTTTGTTTGCGCGTTGCGAGAACAATCGAGGTGCAGAGGATTACTGCGTGTTTCTGGACTCGAACGAGTTGGGTCATACGGATTTCGAGATACTAGGGTTCACTAAGCGCGATATCGTCGACGAGGAATGGTATCTTGCGGCCCTCCTGCGTAGTTTCAAGATTGTCGAGGAAGTAACAGGCCTACGTGTAATTGTGTTACCGCACCCACGCTTTGATTATCTTCCCGGCCGTTTCGGAGATTACGAAGTCCGCGCAGGTGATACGATGGGGATGGTCTCGGCTGCCAAGCTGGTGATTGGGCACTACAGTACCGCCCTCGCATACGCCGTGATTTTCAAAAAGCCCGTTGTGCTATTGAACGCGAAACAATTCATGAATCTGGCTGGCGGTTGGTCGGGTCGCTACATCGCAAGTTTCCAGCAGGCCCTGGGTTGTTCGATGCTATCTATGGACGATCCCAACCCAAAATTGTTGAAGGATTGGCAACGGATCGACGAAACTCGCTACGCTGAGTACCGGGGCCGCTACATCAAATATCCGGGCAGTACCGATCAATCGATGTGGGAAAACGCAGTTCTGACAATTGCCGAGAACGAGGGATGGTAAACGAAAAAAAACAAGACCGGCCGCTATGGGCAATCTTGGAAGCGCGAATGGGTGGCAAGTTTGCCAGTGTACCAGCAACATCCTATGATTATTATTGGATTTTCGTTGTGGCGCATTTGTTGGCGAGCCCCCTGCCTATCGTCAGTGGCGGGTTGGCCATCTTTGGACACGAGATGACGCATGAAAGGGGCTGATATCGGGCCGGACGACATTTTCCAGCGTTATTTGGAAATAAGCGCCGCTGATGCGGAGCACCGTTTCAATAACACGGAACGTTTGTCCAATCCGTGCATCGCCTGCGAGTTGGGCAACGTATCGTGGCAATTTGAGAAATCCGGCTTCGCCGATGTGCGATGCGACGGTTGCGGAATGCTCTATCAGTCTCCGCGTCCCCTGATCGGCGCATTCGAAGCCTTTTACCGCAGTTCCGTATCGTCACGTTATTGGGCGGAGATATTTTTTCCGGCTGTGGCAGAGGCGCGCCGAGAGAGAATTTTTCGGCCACGGGTGGAGCGTCTGGCTGCTTTGTGCGCCGAAAAAGGTGTGAGCGCAGAACGACTTGTCGATGTAGGTGCGGGATATGGCATATTCCTGGAGGAATGGAGGACGCGTTTTCCGCGAGCCGACCTTATTGCAGTAGAACCCTCACAAAATCTTGCGCAGATCTGCCGGGGCAAAGGTTTCAAGGTTGTCGAGGATATCGTCGAAAATGTTCACGGATACGATGGTTATGCGGACCTGCTGGTGTGCTTCGAAGGGTTGGAGCATGTGTACGATCCAGTCTCATTCGTCAAAACACTTTCGGCACTGGTAAGGCCTGGTGGTCACGTGTTCGTCAGTACGCTCGCTGTTGACGGATTCGATATTCAGACATCGTGGGAAAAATCGAACAGGATTTCTCCGCCCCATCACATCAATTTTCTCTCCGTGGCAGGGTTCCGCGCGGTGTTCGAACGCGCCGGATTGGCGGATATCTGTATTACAACACCCGGGAAGCTCGATGTCGATATTGTGCGCAATGCTTATAAGCGTTCGCCGGACGTCCTCGCAGGCAATCGCTTCGCACAACTCATGATCGGCGATGAAGAACGCGGAGCTGCGTTTCAGGAATTTTTGGCAGGCCACCAATTGAGTTCGCACGTCTGGATTCTTGGACGTAAACCAGTTCGGTGACCAGGAGGGTGCGATGAACAATAACAAGCGGTGGTCAGTGTTCGTCTCGACCACACCATTCGGAGAGCACGACCGTTCACCGGTCGATTGGCTTGCGGAGACTGGCTGGGACGTCGCAATCAACGACACCGGTCGGAAGTTGACGCCGGAGGAAGTCGCTGAGCGAGCCAAGCACTGCGACGGCATAGTTGCGGGGACGGAGGATCTGAGCCCGCTGCTCGACCGCAACGAAGGGCTGCAGATTATTGCGCGCGTTGGCATCGGTTTGGATTCCGTGCCGTTGCGGCGCTGTCGCGAGCGTAATATCGCCGTGACCTATACGCCCGACGCGGTGACGCCCGCTGTCGGAGAATTCACTGTGGGAGCCATGCTGGCGGTGTGTCGCGACATGCCAGGCGTTGATCGCAAGATCAGGCGCGGCCAGTGGCATCGTTATCAGGGGCTCCGCCTCGGCACGTCAAAAATCGGCATTATTGGTTTCGGTCGCATCGGCAGCTATGTCGGACGGTTGCTGGTGAGCTTCAATCCGGCCGCGATTATGATTTGGGATGTTCTTGGAAAGCACGAGGAGATTGCGGAACTGGCGGCACGTGGAGCCCGCGCTGAAGCCGCGACCATGGACCGCATTCTGGCAGAATGCGATTATGTCACGCTGCATGTCCCTCTGTGCCGCACCACGCGGGGTATGATCGGTGAACCAGAATTGGCCCGGATGCGGAAGGGCACGTTCCTGATCAACGCATCGCGGGGTGGCGTCGTTGATGAAGATGCGCTGTACAAGGCGCTAAAGGCAAACCACATCGCTGGCGCCGCTGTCGACGTGTTCGAACGAGAGCCATACGCAGGCCCGCTGCGCGAGTTGGACAACGTTCTGCTGACTGCACACCTGGGTTCTTGTTCGATCGACTGCCGAGCAAAAATGGAGCGCGAGGCTACCGCGGAGGTACTGCGGTTTTTCAAGGGCGAACCTCTGAAAAGTCCTGTACCCAATGATGAATACGACAATCAGGGATGACTGGCGGGCATGGGTGAAAGATGGTGGGATGGCGTCTATATGTTATGCTCTGTGGTGTTGTTGCATGCACCGTCAGTCTTAGCCCGGAGTTCAAGTTTCATAATTGCAAATAGGGGATGCACTGGTGCCACGGCGAAGCGTTGAAGAAATCAGGGAGGGACTGAAACGCGGCATCCCGACCATCGGAGGATGGATGCAACTGACAGACGCGTCCATCGGTGAAATCCTGGGCATGGCCGGTTACGACTGGGTTGCCCTGGATCTTGAGCATGGGCGTTTCGCTGAAGATAACTACCCATCCCTGTTTCGCGCCATCGAAAATGGCGGAAGTCTGCCCTTCGCAAGGGTTGGGCAAATATCGGCCTATGCCATCAAGGCGGTACTCGACGCTGGCGCGTGCGGCGTAATTTTGCCGATGATCGAATCCGCCAAGGCGTTGAGCGACGCTATCTCATGGGCGCACTATCCCCCGCGCGGCGTGCGCGGTGTCGGCTATTCAAGGGCCAACCTGTTTGGACAGCGATTTAATGAGTATTTGGGTTCGATTAATCCCATCGTGGTTGCACAGATCGAGCACATTAACGCTGTGAAGTGCATCGGTGACATTCTAAAGGTGCCCCGACTGGATGCAGTGATGGTCGGTCCTTACGATCTTTCAGCTTCCATGGGACTTACGGAGCAGTTTGACCATCCGGAGTTTCGCGCAGCGCTCGCAAGCGTTCTCCATGCTTGTCGCGAACACGGGGTCGCATCTGGTGTACACATTGTTTTGCCGGAAAAAGATAGGCTGCAGACGGCCATTGACGAAGGACATCGGTTCATCGCCTACGGCACCGATGCTGTTTTCATTTGGAGTGCAGCAGTCGTTCCGGATGTTCGTTTTGGGCAATAGGCGACGAGGCGGAAATCTCAGATGCGTGTAGTTGTATTCGGTGGGGCAGGTTTTCTCGGTTCTCATGTCGCGGACGCGCTGAGTGATGTCGGTCATTCCGTGGTGATTTTTGATTGTGTTCATTCTCCATGGCTAAGGCATGATCAGCAGATGGTCGTGGGCGATATCCTCGATCCAGCTGCAATACGTGCGGTCATGGAGGGGTGTGATGTTGTCTACAATTTTGCCGGCATTGCGGACATAGGCGAGGCCAACCGACGTCCCATCGACGCCGCGCGGATCAATATCCTTGGCAATATGCATGTTTGTGAAGCCTGCATGGCCCACAAGGTCAGGCGCTATGTCTTTGCTAGCACAATGTACGTGTACAGCCGAGCTGGCGGAGCATATCGCTGCAGCAAGCAGGCATGCGAGTTATTCATCGACCACTATCAGGAAACGGCAGCCCTTGAGTATACGGTGCTGCGTTACGGCTCTCTTTACGGACCGCGCTCGGATGATCGCAACGGTATTCATAGGTTTATTCAGCAGGCCATCACGCAGTCGCGCATTGCATATCAGGGTAGCGCAAATGCCTTGCGTGAGCATATCCATGTTCTTGATGCAGCGCGCGCCAGCGTCAAAATTCTTGAGCCAGAATTTGCCAATAAACACGTGATCTTTTCCGGAAGTCAGATGATCCGGATGGCCGATCTGTTCCGGATGATCTCGGAGATCGTCGGAAAGGATATTGTATGTGAATACTTGCAGGAGGGCGCATCAGGACACTACGAAACGACACCCTATTCCTATATTCCGCACATCGGCGTGAAATATTCGCCGGATCGACACGTCGATCTCGGACAAGGACTGTTGATGAAGATTGAAGAACTGTTTATTGCCGCTTCCGATACGGCCGGCACAGTGCAGCAGAATTCAAATGTCAATCGGAGTAACACATGACAATCGGTATCATCCCTGGACGTATGAAAGCGTCGCGGTTTCCTGGAAAGCCCCTGGCGGATATCCACGGTATACCGATGATAGGGCATTGTTATCTTAGAAGCCGAGGGGCGAAGTCGCTCGACGATCTTGTAATCGCGACTTGCGATGGCGTGATTTGCGACTATGCCGATTTCAATCGGTGCGCCGTGCATGATGACATCACCGGATCACCCAAGCGCATCGGATCGTATCGCGGAAGCCATGATACTCCGTGAAAAGCAGACCGGGGTGCACCACGACATCGTGGTCCTCATCCAAGGCGACGAGCCGATGATTTATCCGGATATGATCGACGACGCTGTAGCCGGTCTGAAGTCGCATCCCGAGGCAAACGTGGTGAACCTCTCCGCCCCCATTGAGTTGATCGAAGATTTCGACGACGCCAATGAGGTAAAGGTCGTTGTTGATACCCGTGGAAGGGCACTCTATTTCTCCCGCGAGCCCATCCCGTCTCGCAGAAAGGGCGGCGTCAACATACCGATGGTCAAGCAGGTGTGCATCATTCCGTTTCGGCACGATTATTTGTTGGCCTTCAACGAGACGCCTCGGACGCCATTGGAAACCATCGAAGGCATCGATATGAACAGGGCACTGGAGACGGGCCATGTCGTGCAAATGGTGCCGACAAACCGTATCACTTATAGTGTCGATACGCCGGACGATCTTCGGGAAGTTGTTGAGGCTATGCGAACCGATGAGTTGCGTAGGCACTACGGCTGACAAAGTCCGCGACGCATGCCCAACCTGCACCGCCGATCCGATCTCTAGCCGAATCTCAGCGCTGAGTCACGCATCATTGAAAACGCAGATTACCACTGCAGCCGAGTCATCTTCCATCGTGCTGGATTTCACAGATAATGGTAATCTGCCCGCTTCGCTGCTCCGGCGCCTTGACGCGCTCGCAGAGTCCGAGCGCGAAGCATTTAACGTGCTTCTTGCTGAGCTTACACGGGGCCGAGAGCGCAATATTGATTGGTGGGTGAGCCGTCCGGCAAGCCGCAATACCCATATCAGTATTTTGTTCACGCAGTGTATGCAGCTGGCGCTAGTTCGTACCCTTCTCGACGAAGGCGCAAACGTCCTCGTCAAAACCGATCGGCCGGAAATGGCGAACGTTTTGCAATCTGTGCTCGGACGGGAAGCCGTCGAACTCGTCCTGACATCGAGGCGGCGCATCCGCCGTGCGCAAAACGCGTTGTGGAATTTCACCAGCATGTCGTTTCACGCCGTGGCGGCCTGGATGGCTGCACACCGAACCCGGCGATATGCAAGACCGATCGCGCCAGTCCCTCTGTCCGTGCTGGAAGTATATGTACAGCGGGACAGCTTCGCACAAGGAACATTCCGCGATCGCTATTACCCGACGTTGCACGAATGCTTGAGTGAGGCCGAACGGAGCCGGCTATACTATTTGCCGGTCTGCTATCGGTTACGTGATTATTACGCGACGTTCCGCGCTATGCGCGAAAGCAGCAGAAATTTTCTTATTCGAGAGGATTACCTGCGTTGGCGGGATTATGCATTTGCGTTTGGTCATTGGTGGCGTGTATCGAAACTGGCAGGGGTGAAAGCCCGCTTTGGCGGGTTCGATATCGGGCCCCTTGTTGACGCAGAACTGCGCTACGGCAGGTTCGCGAATTCGGCTTTGCAGGCTTTGTTGTTTTTTCGCTTTTGGAACCGCGCCATGGAACGTGGACTTGCCATCGATCGGTTTGTCGACTGGTACGAAGGACATGACTTTGATCATGCAACGGCAGCGGCCATCAATTGGCACGCGAACGCGCCGACATTGATTGCTTACCGGTCCGTCGCGCCCGCCAGCTATTTGAGCGTGACCCCAGCGCGTCACGAGGTAACAAGCGAGGTTGTGCCTTTCACTTGGGGGGTCGTCGGCGGCTACGTACGCACCGAAATTGAACGTGCCAATCCAGAGCTGACTGTGCTTCCAGCGCCCGGATTGCGCTATGGGCGGCTCCGAGAGTTCCAGCGTCACGCGCCGGAAGGAGGACGTCCGATCACATTGGTGCTTTTGTCAATCGAACGAGACCTTGTGGAAAGGGTTTTCGCGACGATAGCGCCTGTTGTCGATATGGCCGGTCCGGATGGTTGTCGCTGGCTAATCAAGCGCCACCCTGCAATGCCCGAGGCCGAGGTGCGGGCGATTTTTCACTCCGTTGCCCACGCCGTCGAGTTCGTCGACGGAGACTTCTATGACTACTTGGAACGCGCAGATGCAGTCATCGGTCTGGGCACAAACACTTTGATTGAGGCCGTCGCAGCTGGCGTGCCTGTAATTTGCGTATCGGGCGGCAATCGTCCTGCAGAAATCCCACTGCCACTTTCGTTCAGGGCCGGCTGGTGGCGGGTCTGCTACGACGCGTCCGAGTTTGCGGTTCTGCTGCCGCAAGCATGGGCTGAGGCACGGCAGGGCCACGCTGGATGTGAACTGCGCGAAGCTCTGCTTGGTCCGTTCGATGTTGCGGCCATGCGAGCGCTGCTATTCGATCCGCTGCCGCAACTGAGGCGTGCGGTCTCTCTCCCAAAGTGATAGAAGAACCAAGCGGCATGGCGGGGCGACAATGCGCATTTTGATCGAGGTCGTGAAAGGTTGGCTTTATCTGCTCGCGTTTATCACAGGTGGAAATTTCGTACGCAAAGCGCGCATCAAAACGGGTCGGAACGTGAAGATCTCGCCCACCGCCTTTTTTAAGTTTCCGGAAAACATCGAGATCGGCGATAACGTCTTCATCAATCACCTGTGTTCGGTGTGGGCTGCGCCCAACGCAAAGATTAAGATCGGCAACGATGTGTTGTTTGGCCCTAACACAGCGGTAATTGCTTCCAATCATGGTATTGCATCCGATCGTCTCATTCGTGAACAGGAGGGTGTGGATAAAGATATTGTCATTGGCGATGACGTCTGGATTGCCGCAAACGTGGTTATCACTGGCGGTGTTACTATAGGGAATGGCTGCGTCATCGGTGCCGGGGCCGTCGTTACCAAAGACATGCCGCCCTATTCGATTTGTGGTGGCGTCCCCGCGCGCGTCCTTGGCCAAAGGCAGCTAGGTGGCATGTCCATGAATAGTGCGTTGGAATCGTGATCCAGTTTAGAGGTCTGCTATGCGGCCGAAAGGCTGAACCAGTCACTGCAAGGCATCACGATTTATTACCGGGCCCAACAGGGCATGACGAGCAGCAAGCCATTCCACGGTATGCCTAACCGTTGCGCGGGAGATTGTCCAAAGATACACTGACCGCTCGATCCATTCCTCCAAAGACCTGTATAAGAAATTAGGCGCTCCATGCGTTATTCGGATACCAAATGATCTTACTTTCGCATGCCCAACGAAATAAATAATCACTCCGATAGTGAATCCATACGCCCTGGTCGTTCGCTATGAAACAACCTTTACCCGACGGCACGCTTCCGCGTATTGTTCTTATCCTGCAGGCTCGCATGGGCTCCACGCGGTTGCCGGGCAAATCCATGATGCCGCTCGCCGGTGAGCCGTTGCTTGGCCGCATCCTGGAGCGTGTCCTACGCACCAAGCGCGTCGATGCTATTGTCGTGGCGACGACCGAGCGCAAGGAGGACGATCCTCTCGTCGAGGTTTCGCGGCGCTATGGCGTGGATGTGTTTCGCGGTTCCGAGAACGACTTGGTAGATCGCTATTACCAGGCTGCGAAGATTTATCGTGCCGATATTGTCGTGCGCCTGCCGGCCGACAACGTCACGCCGGAGCCCGCGGAAATTGACCGGATCATCGACTATCACATTCATTCGGATACAGTTTTTTCAACAAACCTTGCTCAGGCATTTGGAAATGGTTATCCCGACGGAATTGGCGCCGAAGTGTTGGATTTCTGGGCGATAGAGGAGGTCTGGCGCGCCGGCGGAGATGCTAGAAGGCGCGAACATCCCCATCTCAATTTCTTCGACTATGGAACTCAAACCCCCGCTAATCCGACGCGCTATCCGGTGGGGACCGTGCAATGTCCGCCCCAGTTTGCGCGTCCCGACCTCGTGTTGGACGTCAATACGCCGCAACAATACGAATTCATTTGTGAATTGTACGACTACCTCTATCCTCGTAATCCACAATTTAGTATTCTCGACACTATCGCGTGGTACGACGCGGTATACCGACCGAAGCTAGATGCACCGTCCGTGGGCGCAACGGAGAACACCAAAGTGGGCGTTCGACGCGATTAGGGACACATCAACAGCACTAACTTCGGAGCGAACAAACAATGAGCAGCAAACAGCGTCTGGTTTACTTCAACGGCGAACTTGTGCCGGAGGAGAACGCAAAGATATCGATCTATGATTCCGCGCTGATGTTTGGCGATATGGTTTTCGAGATGACGCGATCGTTCCGCAAACAACAGTTCAAGCTGCGCGAACATTTAGGACGTCTCTATTCCGGGCTCAAGGTGTTGCGCATTTCGCTTGAGATGACGGCGGAAGATATGGAACGCGCATGCTACCAAACGATCGAGGCGAACGAGCATTTGTTCGCTGCGGATGACGAACACCGCCTGATGATCGACGTCAGCAGGGGCTTATTAGGTATTTATCAGGGCAATGTGGGTGTTCCAAAGGGGCCGAACGTTATCATCGCAGATTTTCCTCTGCGCTGGACGGTCGCCGGCATGAGCACTCTTTTCGAAAAGGGCATCAACGCAGTCATCACGTCGCAGAGAGCATTGCCCGCTTCGTTGCTGGATCCGAAGGTAAAGAATTGTAGCCGGATTCATTATCTGATGGCAAACATTGAAGCCTCCCAAGTTGAAGGCGAGGACAATTGGGCTTTGTTGCTTGACCCCGATGGTTTTGTCGCAGAAGGGACCGGCGACAATTTCTTTGTCATTAAGGACGGCGTCATTATCTCGCCTGAGGGTCGCAACATTCTACGCGGTATTTCACGTGATTATGTGATGAAGGAACTCGCGCCGAAACTGAACATTCCGGTGGTTGAACGAAATCTAGATCCGTACGACGTCTACACGGCCGATGAAGCGTTCATGACGGGTACTCCGTTCTGCATGTTGCCTGTAACGCGCATCAATGGCGCGGACATCGGAGATGGCAAAGTTGGCGAGGTCTTTTCACGTGTTCTGGATGCATGGAGTGAGAGTGTTGGTGTTGACATCGTAGGCCAGATCCAAACGTGGGACGCATCGCGAACAACGACGATGGGCGACGCGCCCACTCCATATCGGTTCAAATCCAAGAAATGACACAGCTCCCCATTGGAATTATGCAAGGCCGTCTCGTCCCAAAGGAAGGGGGGCGGTTTCAGTCTTTTCCGGCGCAGCGTTGGCGCGACGAGTTCGCGAATGCGCGAGAGGCTGGAATTGCGAATATCGAATGGATCTACGAGGAACCCAACGAAGACTCTAACCCCATGCGCAACGACGAAGGTCACGCGGAGCTCAAGAGGCTCATGGCGGAGACTGGCGTATCGGTGTGGTCAATCTGTGCCGACTATTATATGACGAAGCGCCTGGTGCGGCCCGATGCGACGGCGGATGAAGGCGCGCTGGCGCATCTTTCGTGGCTGATCGGACGCGCCGCCAAACTCGGCATCACATACATTGTGCTGCCGTTCGTGGATTCGTCGTCGCTCAAGACCGAGGCGGAGCGTGCCGCGCTGCCGCGCATTCTGTCCGGTGTCCTGTCACAAGCCAAGGCGGTAGGGGTCGAGTTGCATATGGAGACGGACTTGCCACCGCGCGCCTTTGCGGCGTTGCTCGACCGTGCCGGGCATTCTCATCTGAAGGCCAATTATGACATCGGCAATTCCGCGTCGCTCGGTTACGATCAGGGTGAAGAGTTGACGATACTGGCGCCATGGTTGGGGAGCGTCCATGTGAAGGATCGCGTGAAGGGAGGCGGCACGGTGCCGCTATTGACCGGTAACGCCGATTTGCCGACCTGTTTTCGCAAAATCCACGATGCGGGATTTTCGCGCTGGTTCATCCTGCAGGTAGCCCGAGGCGGGGAGGGTGACGAGATCGCCTGGATCAGGAAAAACCGCCAATTCGTGGAAGCTTATTGGGCTCGCGAGGCGAAGGACTAGGGCGATGGATCTGGGGCTGAGCGGCAAAGTCGCGTTCATCGCCGGATCGACACGGGGAATCGGCCTCGCCATCGCGCGCGGGTTCCTCGCCGAAGGGGCCAGAGTGGCGATCACGGGCCGGTCGCTGCAGGCGCTGCAGGCCGCCAGGGAAGAACTTTCAGCCGCTTTTTCCAGCGCCCTAATTGCCGCCATCGAAGCCGATATGAGTGACGAGGTGTCTATCGGCGAAGCGCTTGACAAGGCGGAGGCCGAACTCGGTCCTATCGATACCGCTGTCGCCAATATTGGCTCGGGTACGGGACCAGCGGGTTACGAACTTTCTCAATCGGATTGGCTCTTGAGTGTGAACACCAATCTTACCGCCAGTGTCCTGCTGGCCTCTGCGGTCCTACCGCGCCTCGTGTCCCGCAAGCAGGGGAGCCTGACGTTTATCTCTTCGATTGTCGGCATAGAAGCCCTTGGGGGGCCGGTGCCTTATGTGGCCGCTAAGGCGGCGCTGCAGGCAGCGGCGATGACATTTGCCCGGCAGGTCGGCGCTGCGAACGTGCGCGTTAACGTTGTGGCTCCCGGAAACGTGCTTTTCCCCGGAGGAACATGGGAGAAAAAGCTGACCGAGCGGAGGGAGTTTTTTGAAGCCTATATCGAGCGCGAAGTCCCATTGCGGCGCTTTGGAGCGCCCACCGAAATTGCTGATATGGTAGTGTTTCTGGCCTCCGACAGAGCCTCTTTCGTGACGGGTGCAAATTTTGTGGTCGATGGCGGCCAAACTCGCAGCTTCTAGGATCGGGACATGAATTCCAAAGCAGATTACGTGCGCGCCCTGCTGCGCCGTTCTATCGAAGTGAAGGAAAAACTGATCAGCGCCGACGGTCATGCAGAAATCGTGGCGGAGATGGCTGAAGTCTGCGTGGATTCGATCGCAAAAGGGGGAAAGATATTGCTCTGCGGCAATGGCGGTTCTGCGTCCGATGCGCAGCATCTTGCCGCAGAGCTGCTGGTGCGGCTGCGTCCGGACGTCAATCGCGATGGCGTTGCGGCGCTGGCGCTGCTGCTGGACCCATCCTCGATCACAGCCTGCGGTAACGATTACAGCTACGAAGTATATTACGAGCGTATGACGCGCGCGCTCGGGAGGTCGGGCGATGTCCTCATCGGGATCACCACGTCGGGTCGTTCGGCCAACATCAACAGGGCGCTAAAAGCAGCACGCCAGATCGGAATGAAGACGTTGGGTTTCCTTGGAGGCAGCGGAGGAGCTGCACTTGCGGAGTGCGATCTGGCGCTGGTTGTTCCCTCCACAGAAACGGGGCGTATCCAGGAGAGCCACATCACCGTCGGCCATGCACTGATGGAAATGATCGAAGATGAGCTGCTGGCGCGTGGAGCAATCAATCGTGTCTGATCGCACAGTTCAAGACTTTTTAGATCTCACAGGGAGAGTTGCCGTTATTACAGGCGGTGCGGGGCTGCTAGGGCGACGTCATGCCGCTGCGGTCGCCGAGTGCGGAGCTATTCCGGTCTTGATCGATGTCGATACCGCACGCACCGAAGACGCTGCACGTGAGATTGCCGATCGCTACCATGTCAAAGCGCTGGGCCTTGCTTGCGACATTACCCGCCCGGACGCTGTATTGGCCGCGCGGGAGGCAACACTTGGCCGTTTCGGACGCGTCGACATTCTGATCAACAACGCTGCCAACAATCCGAAGATGGAAGGAAGCGGGCTCAGCGGAGAATGGACTCGGCTGGAAAACTTCCCGCTGGAAATCTGGAACGCCGACATCGCTGTGGGGCTGACGGGCGCCTTGCTTTGTTCGCAGGTGTTCGGCACCGAAATGGCCAAGCAGGGCAAAGGGGTTATTCTCAATATCGGGTCGGATTTGGCCGCAATCGGACCGGACCAACGCATTTACCGCAAGGACGGCGTCGCTGAAGCGCAGCAGCCCGTGAAGCCGGTAACCTACTCCGTGGTCAAGGCAGGGCTGGTAGGTCTCACGCGCTATCTGGCGACCTACTGGGCGGCGCAAGGCGTGCGTGCCAACGCGCTGTTGCCGGGTGGCGTGGAGAACAATCAGAACCCAGCGTTCGTCGTCAAGCTTACCAACCTGATCCCGCTTGGCCGCATGGCTACGGCCGATGAATACAAGGGCGCTGTGGCGTTTCTGGTGTCCGATGCATCGTCTTATATGACGGGCGCAGTACTTTCCGTCGATGGCGGCCGTACGGCATGGTAGACGTCCCGGAACGATGGGAAGCATGATGTGGTGAGACAGGCTGTCATTCTCGTCGGCGGTCTGGGTACACGTCTCAATGATCGGACCCGCAACACGCCAAAACCCATGCTCGATGTGGGCGGCCAGCCGTTTCTAGATTACCTTGTTGACGAAGTCGCCCGGCATGGGTTTACCGACATCGTTCTGCTTGCCGGCCATCTTGGTGATCAAGTCGAGGCACGTTACCAGAATCGCAACTGGCGCGAATCCGTGGTCCGCGTGTTACGCGAGCCGGAGCCGTTAGGTACAGGAGGCGCGCTGCGGTTTGCGTTACCGCATCTAGATGCCGCATTTCTCCTGGCAAACGGCGATACATTCTTCGATATCAATCTTCGTGCGCTGACAGAGCCCGATATCGTATTGCCGGACGGCATCGTAATGGGGCTGTGCTCCGGCATCGAAGGAAATCGTTTCGGGCGTGTCCGTTTTTCGAACGGATTGGTGCATAACTTTCACGCGCCGGAAGAAGGAGTGCCAGGGCCGATCAACGGCGGCATAAGTTGCATTGGCCGTTCCGTCATCGAGAGCCTACCCGACGGCAAATTCTCGCTAGAGGGCGCCAAATTTCCCGAACTCGCGCGTCAAGGCCGTATTCGCGGGAAGTTATTTGATGGTTATTTCATCGACATCGGCGTTCCGGAGGATTTCATGCGTGCGGACGCTGAATTGCGCCGGCGCCTGACGCGCCCAGCCCTATTCTTCGATCGTGACGGTGTTTTGAATAAAGATACATGCTATACGCACCGCATCGGAGATTTTGTGTGGATGGAAGGCGCCAAAGACGCCATTCGCCTTTGCAACGATCATGGCGTGTTGGTGTTTGTGGTCACCAACCAGGCCGGTGTCGCACATGGGTATTATGATGAGAGCGCGGTCCGAAAACTACATGCCTGGATGAATGACGATCTGGCGGAAGTCGGCGCGCACATCGATGCGTTCGAGTTCTGCGCGCATCACCCACAGGGCAAGGTGGAAGCATATCGAGGCGCTTGCCGCAGGCGGAAGCCCGCGCCGGGTATGATCCTGGATATCCTCTCCGACTGGCGTGTAGATGTTAGTCGAAGTTTCCTTATCGGGGACAAGCAAAGCGATGTTGCTGCCGCTCAGGCCGCAGGAATCGACGGAATGCTGTTTGCTGATACCGAGCTGGATTCCATGGTGAAGACACAATTCGCGATCCGAAACATTTGCTATCTGTGATCGGCTTTTTTTGAATCGGAATGGGATTCCCAGGAGGGCGCGACTCTGATTCAAGATGCCGGCTGGGCTGGATGCTGGCATGGACGGCGCGAGCGTAGTCCTTGGACCTTCGCCGACGTGTTGTCGCCGCTGTTGCAGCGGGCCAAATCCTGCCGAGCCGTGATCAACACCTCTCAGCTGGAAACAATCAGGCTCCAGTACTCGGACCTTCCGGCAGGCTGTTGCCGCCAAGGGTGTTGGATCAGAGATACGGCTCCAACCGGTCCAGCGCCGTCCAGAATCCCCCGCCGAGATTTTTGTGGCCTTGCCAGATCTCCGGAATGAACCACGCCGTGGGAGCAAATTCCGCCATCACTTTGCCCAACGCATCGAAATCAATTTCGCCTTCGCCGACTTGCAATCCTTCGCCGTCGAGGCCCTTTGAATCGCCCAGATGATAATGGGCTGTATAGGGGCCGAGTGCCGCAATTCCGGCCAGAAAATCAAAGCCGAAATAGTTGGCAGCCAGCTTAGTATGCGAGATGTCAACACACATCCTGATCCCGAGCTTTTCGCACATCTTCGCGGACTCTTCGGGGAAGATGAAGATGTTCTGGTAGCGCTGGCCGCCGAAGTGCCAGGGGAAGGGCGCCATAGTCTGCGGTATGAGTTCGACGCCCTCGCGGTCGAGCTTGTCGAGGCTCTGTGCAAAGGCTTCGTAGAGCTTTGCCTTCATCTCGGCGGGGAAGGGCGCATCCATCGAAAAGCCGCCGATGTTGGCGACGATTGGAGGGCGCTTCGTCTTCGGAAAGAACTTCTTTAATCCCCTCGTGATGTCGATGACGCGTTGCGTTTGCTCAATGGAGAAGTTGCGGTAGTCCGCATCGTCCGTCGCCATATCCATCAGCCTGCTGCCGGCGAAAAGTTCGGGCGCATGCACCACGAAATCGATATCGTATGTGCCGCTCAGATACTCTGCCGGGTCGCGGTCCATGTCCTGATAGCTGAGATGAAATTCAAGCAGATCGGGTTTGCAGCGTTCCAGGAAACTGGCGGCATCGTGATAACGCACCGGCACGCCCCATGGGCGTTTGAACTTGTAAGTTCTGGGTCCCCCCGTCGCAGCCTCCAGATCGGACGCGAAGAAATAATCGTCGATATTCATGGCGCGCGGTGTGCGTAGCCCGATCAATTTGGGGAGCATTATCGGAGATAGGCCTTGGCCGGGACTCCGGACCTGTAGATCTTCGGCTGCCAGCACGGTGCCTTGCGGAAGATCGCGCGCGGCCACGACGCTCTTGGCGAGGTTCTCGCGGTTGATCAGCTCGCCCTGGCTCAAGAGACGCTCGACGGCCGCTTGGCCCAGCGCAGCCTCCACTTCGCGGATGCCGGACACTAGGTTCTGGAATTCGATTGGCTCCAAGCTCGCCGCGTGGTCGGGGCCTTCCATGTTGCGGTCGAGAGTAATGTGCCGCTCTATGACACAAGCGCCCAGTGCAACGGCCGCGATCGAAACGCTGATGCCCCGCTCGTGACCGGAATAGCCGACCAGCGGATGGACTTCTCGCAGGCGCTGTATGAATTGTAGATTGATATTGTGGAAAGCGGCGGGATAGGTGCTCTGGCAATGCAATAATACGTAGGCTGCAGACCGACTATTGAGGAATGCGACCGCTGCTTTGATCTCATCCATCTTGCTCATGCCGGTCGACATGATCAGCGGTTTACCGGTAGCCACCATAGCCGCCTGCAGCGGCAGATTGGTGAGATCGGCCGAGGCCACTTTGAAAGCCTGAACGCCAAAGGAATTGAGTATGCGTACGCTGGTGGAGTCCCACGGCGTGCAAAGATAGACGATCCCTTTTTGGGCGCAGTATTCGCTAAGCCGTCGCTGATCTTCGACTGTCAGTTCAAAGCGACGGAGCAAATCGAGTGTATATTCTACCGACAGATCGTCGTCGGTGCCCGCAAGGCTCTTCGCGCGGTAAACCTCGTCCAGCTTGCGCATCTGAAACTTGGCACAGTCCGCTCCAGCCGCAACAGCAGCGTCGATCAGTGTGACTGCGCGATCAAAATCGCCGTTGTGATTGTTTCCGATCTCGGCGATGACAAAACAGCGATCCGAGTCTCCAATGACATGATCACCGATCTTGACAACGGGGTTCGAAGAAGAAGCGGTCTCATTCATGACATGAAGGTTCCAAGGATTGTATGTGCCGTTAGGATGGGATTTCAGATCGCATCGCAGCAGACCAGATCAGTTCCGCATGGGTGCCGGCATGCGCATCTTCCAGGATATCAGGCCGCTTTCGTCGAAAATGACGCGCTCGGTCTCATAACCGAGCTCTGCGAGCGCGCGGCAGACTTGATACCGTACAAAGGGAGGTGCGAAGAACATGAAATAGCCGCCCCCGCCAGCGCCAAGGAGCTTTCCGCCCAGCGCGCCATTATCAATTGCACAATCGTAAATCCGATCGAGGTCCGTATCGCTGATGAGATCGCTCATCTGTCGCTTGCTTAGCCACGCCTCATGCAGAAGGCGTCCATAACCGAAGACGTCGCCTCGCAGGAGGAGGCGCTTCATATCTGTCGTCATATCCTTTTGACTCTGGATCGCTGCCTGCGCGGAGGCCGAGGATCCCATGCGCTTCTTCTGATCCGCGTGGATCTTGCCGGAATTGTGATTTTTCTTCGTGTAACAGAGGATCATTCCAGCTTCAAGTTCGCGCAGGATTTTGTTCTCTAGGCGCAACGGAATGATAAGATTTTCCTCCGATGAAAATTCCATGTAGTTGAACCCACCAAATACGGCGGCATACTGATCCTGCCATCCGCCCGGAATGTTCAGGCTGAGCCTCTCGGACTGAAAGGCCATTTCAGCGATTTGATGTCGAGACCATGGGTCTGAACGAAATTCATTAAAGCAGCCGATGATGGCTACTGCCAATGATGCGGACCCTCCAAGACCGGAACCCACGGGAAAATCCGTTCCCACCTCCAGGTCGAACCCGTAGCGCGGGTCGATCAGTTGTGTAATTGATTTTATCAGATCGAGATTGCCGTCAAATTTAAGGTCAGAAAGCTGGCCGGCCTCGACGGTCTGCTTGAGATCATGCGAATAAATGCGCACCGAGGGATTAGAGCGAAGACGCAGAGATGCATAGGCGTATTTTGTGATCGTAGCACTGATGACCATGCCGCCCTGGTCGAAGAAATAATGGGTGAGGTCGCTACCGCCGCCTCCGAAACTGATGCGGGCTGGCGCACGTGCACGCGCGAAGACCTCCGCTTCATCCTGAAGGTTGAACTCGTTGCGTGTGCACAGTCCCACAAGCCTGCCAGTTTCATTGAGAAGAGGGACAATGCGGACACGGTGATCAAGCAATTTTAGAATGTGCTCGCGCGAGGATCCGGCAGCTGCACTTACAAATTCGCGATTTATGAATGTTGAAATCGGTACGGTCAGATCGTTGCGTTTCAACAGTTCGCGGCGGATATCACCGTCGGTTACGCTGCCGATCACGCGTTGGCTTTCATCGACGGCAAAAACGATCCCAAGCGTGTTGAGATCGATCTGACGAAATGCCTCCTCAATGGAGGCAAGTGCCGGGAGAACCATAGTTTTTAGGTCAATAGACATTTACACCAAAACTCATTTTCACATTATTTTCGGAACGGCGTAGTGTTAGCCTATCAAGGCCCAATTTGCACGGGATTTTGTCCCGCAGCAACTCGCGTCTTGTCGAATGCGTCGGGGGTCTTAATGTGGCGCATGCAGACGGCGAATTTAATCTGGCGCTGCAGGGTTGCTCGGTCCGGAGACAAAGGTCCGAAGACAAATTCGTGATCATCAAAATAATCAAAAATACGAACGGACCACTGGTGGGATGTTTTCGATTCCTCCAAAACTTGGCGACGATGTCTGCACGGCCCGGCCGGTTAATCAGTCTGCGGAGGACATGGCTGTATCGGCCGGATGCTCACTATCGGACATGAGTTTGGGATGACTGTGGGCTCAGCGATTTGTGAACGCTAGTCGCATTATCGATGTACAGCAGCTTTTTTCGCAGTAGGAAATCAGGTGGGAGACGCTGCCGAATTGAATAGTTCATCAAAGTGTGTGACGGATGGGGACCCCGGACACGCAATTTGCTGTTGAGCGTGTCGTCGTTGTTAGGCATATCGCTCTTGTGGTGTGGTCCGTAGCCGCTATAATTCCTTCGACGATCTAGGTAACTGTTTGAAAACATTGGATTTCGGTCGCCGGTGCACTCGAAATGAAAGATCGTTTCGAGAAACGTCAAGGGTCGTGCGTGCTATCGCATTCGTATAATTTTGTTGCTACATCACCGCTCGCGTGTGCGATCCGAAAGCGCACTGCCGCTTGAGATTTGGAGGCATTGCTGTGATTAGTCGTCCTACCGGCAATCTCGCTTTTGTATGTTTTTTTCTTTTTGGTTGTCTTGCCTCTGGTTCCTTTCTCCAGCAAGCGATCGCGCAACAATCCTCGCAGTCGACTCCGGATCAACTGCAGCAGCAGCTTCAACAGATGCAGCAGGGACGTGGATCCGTTGCCATCAGCCCCTCCGTAACTCCAGCTGAAACAATCCTGGAGCCGAATGCACCGGGAACGAGCGAGCTTCCAGCGTCACGGTTGGAACAGATTCTTTCGGACCGGGCCGGGGTGAAACTCAGGCTGTTCGGTTACAATCAACTCGGAAGTGGCCGAGCAGTTACTCTTCCGCAGATGGGAGCTGTGCAGGACGATTATATCTTGGGGCCGGGCGATGAGGTGATCGTCTCTCTGCGCGGGCAGGAGAATTCCGAATACCGCGCGGTGGTCGACCGCGACGGACGCGTTGTGCTGCCCCGCATACGTCCAATTTCAGCCGGCGGGCGCACTTTGGGCGATTTTCGTGAAGAGCTTACCAATGCAATAAATAAGGCATTTGTTGCAACGCAAGGGTATATTTCGGTTGGACATTTGCGACAAATCAGCGTTTTGGTTTCGGGCGAAGTGAACAGTGCAGGCGTACGCACGCTCACGGGCCTGTCGACAGCCGTCGATGCTATTTTGGTATCCGGCGGCATCAAGAAAACTGGTAGCCTTCGGAACGTATACATTTTGCGAGGCGGTCGCCGAGTCCCGGTCGACCTTTACAGCGTGTTGACTGGCACGGGCGCGGGGAATCGTACAGCGCTCGCAGACGGTGACAGGATCGTGGTGCCGCCCCTGGGGCCAACGGCTGCAATTGCAGGATGGGTACGTCGGCCTGGAATCTGACGAGCTCTCCGGTCGTCGTTCGTCGACCAGCGTGCGGGATCTGATCTCTCTCGGCGGTGGCCTTGAGGTGCGCGGGAAGTATCGTATCTCCATCATGCGCGTTGCACCGGACGGCCGAACACAAATGATTTCGCTCGTTGGGGAGACTGGAACCGTTGGGGACAGCGATGTTCTGTTTGTGCAGCCTGCAGCGGACCAGACGGTCGATCGTGCGACGCTTTCCGGCGGCACGGCTCTGGCCGGGCAGTATTCGCTCAGGAACACGAAATTATCCGAGATTTTAAAGGCGCCTGGAGCGCTAGGAAGTAGCCCATATACGCTGTTTGGAGTGATTTCACGGCGTGATCCCGTGACGCTTATGCGGTCGTTGATAGCATTCACGCCGGTGGCCGTACTTAAGGGATCGGAAGATTTAAATGTCCAAAGCGATGACGTCGTTCGCGTGATCTCCGCTAACGAAGCTCGAACGCTGCTGGCCACGGTTACGCAATATCAAAAGCATCGAGAGTTTGCGGAAGAAGCACTCCGAAACCCGCGAATGTCCGCGTCTCAAAATTATGCAGATACACAAGCAAATACACAAAATGGCCAACAGCGGGCATCGTCAACGACGCAGATGATACAGTCCCAAGTGCAAGTTGGTAGTGATTACAACTTGGATGCGCGTCAAGCTTTGGAACTGTCGGAACAGGATGTGCTCGCTCAGGCTGCTGGTCAATTGCCGGTGCCCGGCTTGCCGCAGGCACAACTGCGGCAGCTTTATCCGCAAACGCAATATCAGAGACAGTATCCGAGCGCGCCTGGATCGCAGCCTCCCAATCAGGTACAGGAATCATACGCACAGCAGCTTCCGTTCGATCAGTCGCAACAATATCAGCTCCTGCAGCCCCAGCCATATCAACAGACCCAGCAGGATGAACAGGGACAACCGTATCAACAGGGCCAGCAGTACCAACCGTATTTGCCACGGCAAATTCCTTTTGCCGCCAATCTTGAAGAGGAACAGTCCGCACCGGGGCAGGTTCCCAGCAACCGTGAAGTCACTCGCCTAAGTCAGCTCGCAACACAGCTACATATTGATCCCTTGATTCTGGTCAATTTCTTGCGGGATCACTCCGCAAATATCGACGGCGCCGTAGGCGGCGGTGGCCTTTACCTAGTGGGTCCCGATGCCGATCTTCGGTCTTTGCTTGTGGCCGCAGGTGGCATGCAGAATTGGGCGGACAAGAGTACCGTCGAAGTCATATCGACGGCCGTTGATTCGTCTACCGGCACATCACAGACCCAGCGCAAGATTGTCTCATTGGCCGATGCCGTCGGTGCAGACTACATTGTGTCGCCTCACGACGTCGTGCGTGTCAACAAGATATTCACCGACGTTGAAGTCGGTTCCGTAACGATGCAGGGTCAAATTCGCCACGTCGGAACTTATCAGATTGTCCGCGGCGAGCACCTCTCCGATCTGATGATGCGCGCCGGAGGGCTTACCGATACCGCGTATCCCTACGGTACGGTATTCCTGCGGCGGTCCGCGGCGGAACTCGAGCAAAACGCGTTCCAGCGCGAAGCCTCGGAGATCGAAGACCAGCTCCTGCTCGCTATGAGCCGGCGCGATCCAAATTCGAAGCTTTCGCCGGACGCGTTCACGGCGCTGCAGAGCTACATCACCGAGTTGCGAAATCACCAGGCGCTCGGACGCGTCGCGGTGGTTGCCGACCCCACACTGCTCGCCGCCAACCCGGCGATGGATCCATTGCTGGAGCCGGGGGACGTCGTGTATGTCCCCCAAAGGCCGTATTCGATTTCAGTGCTGGGGCAGGTGCTTCAGCCCGGGAGTGTGCCATTCAAGCCTGGTGTAGCCGCTTCGGACTATATCCGACAGGCTGGCGGCTATTCGCAATTCGCCGACAAGTCGGAAACGTTCGTTGTGCTTCCCGACGGTTCGGCTCGCCGTGTCGAGACATCATGGCTAGACTTCAGCGGCGACGATATTCCGCCAGGTAGCACAGTTTATGTCGGGCGAGACGTTTCCGGTGTCGATGTGCACGAGATTATAGTGGATACAATCTCGATCTTTAGCCAGTTGGCGACGTCTGCCGCGGCTCTAGCGGTTCTTTCCAAGCAATAGGCTAGGGGGCTATCAGGAAAGGGCATTGTCAAAGTGGCAGGTCGGACGTGCTGGGGCCCAACATGTGTCAGCGGAAGACTTCGCCTCCTATTGCACGATAGTTGCGCTTGATTCGGCCTCCGTGAGAGGAAGCGACATCTGACGTCGCCTCCGACGTCGATGGGTCGGCATCGGTTCTGGGCCCTCGCATTAAGAGATTGAGAACGGATTTTCGCTAGCTTGGCCAAGTGTTTGTCGTTAATGTGACAGAGCAGATTTGTTGCTCAGCAGCAACAGAAACCAGGCAAATTTGGTTGACCTTAGCGGATAGCGTGTGCTAACCCTTAACACACAGTTCGCGAGGTCATAGGAGGGGTTTTTGATGTTTAGGCAATTAGGAGCTGGCGTAACGGCGGCGGCGTTGTTCATTTCGAGCACGGCCTTTGCAGCATCAGACGTCAATCAGGGGGCGCTAAAGCCGGGAAAGCCAGCAACTGTTAAGCAGGCCGAGTTTTTTGATGGGCGCGATCATGCCCTTTTGCTGGTGGGTGCTGGTGTTGTGATCGGCGGGATCGTTCTTGTGGCGACAGGAAATAGCCACGGCTCCTTGGGCTCGTTTACATGCCCCGCGTTCTGCAATCCATCGACATCGACCACGACGTCGACGACGACTACGCCGGTGACAACTACGACGACAACTACGACGACAACTACGGGCACTACGCCGTAACGTTTGTAGTTGTTATCCGTTGTGATCTAGACAGTTTTGGGGTTGTGTGGAGTTCCACGCAACCCCTTTGGTTGTTGTATTTATTGTATGTAGATTATGTTTGGTGGCCTGATGGCCGCCACATCGCTAGCGAGCATTGTTTGTACTTTTTGGTGTGTCGAGCAGAATTGCCGCAATCCAACGAGAAACAATCAGTCTCCGTTTCACGCCAATTGAAATGATGTCTCTGGAACATTTTTCAGTTGTAGCGCCTGCCGGTGGGCGTTCAGTTCTATTCCCAATCAACGAACCAAATTTCGCCGCTTAACTCATGCCGGCGGCCGCAAGACTTCGATCTCGATCGAATCAAGTTTTGGATGGATGTGCTGAATCGAGCGCCAGGCAATTCCTGTCGTAGGATCTAGCCAAAACGTGTTGCTGAATGACCAATCCAGTTCACTACTAGTACTTCTGCATGTTTCGTCGACGCGGCGTGTCCGGATGTTCTTTCCCAGGATTACTATTGTCTCCTCGCCCCCGGAATGCCTGCTGCAGGCGATCGGAATGGCGTAACGACCCAAATCTGAAAAATCGGCCATCCAGCGTACTGTTCCCAAGCTGTTCGTCTGAGTATCGTCGGCTTCGATCTGGAAGCCTTCCAGGTTGTAAGGAAATCCCGCCGATCTAATAATGCGCCCTTGGCGATTGGTCGTTATTGCGATACGGGCTGCGGAGGTCCAGAGGGCCTGTCCATTTGAATCACCAGCTTGGACGAGCATCGACTCCGGATCGTCCCCAACACTTATACCTATCGATGCATAAGGAACTGCGGCCGCCTCTTGGAGAGTCAGTTTCTGTGCGCCGCCATGCATCATGATCTTGGTAAGTTGGTACAGTGAGGTGACGTCGTTGCCAAACAGGTTGGTGCTGCATCCGCCAAGCACACAGCTCGCCGCAAGGACGGGCAAAATTCGCAGGGTCTTAGGGAGTGGCGAGGTCATCAAAATGTTCCGCAATTTCGCCTTCGCTCGTGTGACGCGTCTGATAATACAGATCGTCGTCGCCATCCAGTCTTTGTCCACCATCTCTCGTAAGCGCGCTGAGGTGGACGTCGTAGGAGGATTGGCTAAAGACGGGTAGTGCCCATTCCATCGGAATGTGGACGATAAGGCCCTTGTCAAAACTGCCTTCGCCGAACTGCGCGGAGGATACGTTTGTCAACGTTGCAAAAGCGCCGATTTCAATTCCGCTGTCAAACTCTCTCGTTATCTCCAACGTTGCCCCGTGGTCGCCGGCAAGATAGCGCCCCATATGTACGTTGAAGTTCAATCCGTACCACGGCGAATGGTAGTAGATCGACGCGTGCCCTGTGAGGACATTGTAGTCTTGCGCGCCAAACAGACGATTGAAGTCGCGTTTCCAAACCTGATAAAGGTCCGCTCCGAATGCCAGCCGGCTACCCTCTGGACGCCATAGAACCTCGCCGCCGACACCCATGAACATATCCTCTAGGTACCCCGCCTTTATCTCTGTGAAGACATCACCGGATAGTCTTGCCTGATATGTCACCTCTAAACTTGAGATTCCATTCGCACCTTCTTTGATGTATTGTAACAAGTCTGTGCGAACGTGTGGTAACGCGCTGTCGGCTGGTCGCGTCAACTGAAAATCGTTCCAGAGATTGCCGGTCAGTTCAGTGCCGACCATAAGGCCCGGCCGCAGCTCGAGAACCATCGCAGCATCTGCATAGATCATAAACTGCAAAGGCTGATTGGGGTCAAAGATATGCTCTGTCACTTTCGGATCCAGAGACCAACCCAATCGGGGGTACTGAGACCCGATTTGCCGGCTCAATGTGGAATCGTCGAGTGGCGGAGCGCTCAGTGTGACTGCTTGATCGAGCTCGCGTAATGAACTTGGATTCTGCAGGCTGCGTTCAAACCCGCTACGTGAAACAGTAATTTCCCGTTGAGATATGCCTCGCTGCGCTGCGATGATGTGGAAAATTTCAATGGTCGACGGCGCGTCCGCCATCAGAACACGGATAATGCGTCCGATGGCTTGCGCTTCCTTGTCATAACGATAGTTCTCGTAATAGAGCCACAATTCGCTATTGCCGTGTGACATGGCATCAAAGAATATCGACTGATCGTCAAGGTCTTTGCGTATTTTGTTCTCGACCAGTGCTTTGCGGTCGGGAGCCATTCCATCAGGGTCAAGTCCGCTCGATGCGGGCCACTCAACGGGACTTGCCGCGGTCTCTGCTGAACAAAACTTCACTGCACCGTTGCCGGATTGGAGGTCTGTCAGGGCAACCGATTTCACGCGGGTTGCTTCGGCGGACACGACTGTCGCATATTCCGCACATTGCATTTGAAGATCGTCTTGGCTTCGTGCGTCGATCACAAGAGTAGTTCCCGTGATTTCGACACTACGTACGCCACGGCTTTCGCTTAACAGAGCTTGCTCAATAACGAGTTTTTCGCGCTCCTCTTCGGTTGGTACATTAACCCAGACGCTGCCGGTCTTGCGCAACGCAATTTGCCGATTGCGGTCCTGCATTATCGATAGTGCTTGTTGCTGGGCGGGATCGTCGCGCACAGCCGCGGGTGGAACGGAGGGGCCAATACGCAACGCTGATGGTATCTGACTGGAAGGATCACCCGACAGAGTCACACGAAAACCGTAGGTAGTTCCATAAAACCAGCCGGCAGATATTCCAAGGGCTTCTGTGGGGCGATACGACAAACCAACGTTAATCGGCGTCCGAACTCGGATGCCGCTCGATGTTGTGCTCTCTGCAGTGTATTTATCGCTGCTATATTCCGCGAACATCGTCAGCCCATCGATTGGCGTATTCCACGCACCGCCGCCGAACAACCCTACGTTAGTCCCGTGGAAAAATTGTCCAAAATCTACCACGCCAGCGACACCGTGCCCCGCCGCCCGTGTCTTGAACGAACTGAGTATATAGCCCAACGGATTTGGCAGGGTGGCGTTATCGGCGAGGCGCCCCCACCCCATTCCAGCGGTAAGATCGAAGCTACCGATCGTTTTACTGGCCACAATGTACTCGGCAGAGTAAATTCCAGTGCCAAGAATGTCCCGAATGCCCACGGATAGGTCTGGTGTCAGGTCGCTCTCTCGCACCAGCCGCGCCTTTATACTGAAGCTCCGATCGTAAAAATGCGTTTCGTTGTAGCCGACGAAGGCGCCCACGACATGAGCGTAACGGAAGCTTGTTTCGAGCCAAGGAAGTGCCTGGAACGCAAGGCTATAGCGCTGGTTCGAACCGATATTCGCGATCGTAAAGGCGAGTTCCCCATCTTTGGCCATATGAGCGCTGGGCATATCCAGCATGCCCACTTCGCCATACGTATTGCGTATCGCACTCGTGCTGGTCTGTGCGCTGGCGGACAGGCTATGAGTCAGAACGGCAGTGCCGAACGTCACAGCGCAGACAACACAACTTCCATTTATCGCGGACTGCCAAGAACGTGGGCGCGCCTTGCGGCGGCCGGCGGCCCGCTTGCCCCACGTAGTCCTGCGAATAGAAATCGCGCCCTCCCGGCCCAGCATTGCCCGCGCGCCAAACCCAAGCGGCATTTATTCAAACTATTAAAGCAAAATCAATGCGATATGACCTATTGGCGAAAGATAATCAAACGCCCATATGCTTAGGGACGGCCCGCAAAGCTGGCGCAATGTCCGGGCGTTGGAGGCCAACTGCGATATTCGCTTGGAGAAAGCCTACCTTGTCGGCGCAATCGTAGCGCGCGAAGGCCGTTTCGACCGCGTGGAAGGGCATTCGTCCGATCAAACGGGCAATAGCGTCCGTCAATTGAATCTGGAGCAAATTCCTTGAAACGCGAGTGGGAGAGGATTCCCGAGATTTTCGAACTGTGATTCGATTCAACCGGTATTGGCCGGGAGGTTCGGATGGGCGGACCCTACAGCATGGATTTGCGCGAACAGGTAATTGCTGCGCTCGAGGGCGGGGTATCGACGCGACAGGGAATGTCAGATCTGTTTAGGTTCTTCCGGCGCCCACACCGCATAGGTCGTGAGCCGATGTTCGCCCATCTCGAGAAACATCCGGCAGCCCGGCTTGCAGATGGCGCTTAGCGGCTTGGCGCAGAACGGTTTCGCCGAGTTCTCGACCTATTGTGCGGGGCCGCAAAACGAATAGTCGAGCGCACCAGGAGTGGTATCGGCCAACTCCTCCAATACTTCTGCCCAACTGAGTGTACGAACGACCTCGAGAACGCCGGCTATGCTTCAGCCTGAAACGATCGCAGCCTAGAACGGTGGCCGCAGGATTTCAGTCTCGATCGCGTCAAGTTTAGAATTGACGTGCTGGATCGAACGTCAATCCAGGCCATTGACCGGGTCAACCCTGCATCAGTTCTGAAACGACCTGTCGAAACGGCTGTCGCATATGATTGGTCGATGTGCCGCGGAAGCTTTTTCCGAGGATTTGGATCCTTTCGCGTCGTATCGCCGCTTCAACGAAAGACAATAATCCGCACCCGCCCGTCTAAATATGCAAACGGAGATGGAGGAACTCCGCGTCCATCTGAATGTGAGGCAGGCCGCTGTAAAACGCTCCGCTATTTCGGCTGTAGTTCAGGCGCTCCCAACCCGCGCTCAGTTGTAGGTTTGCATTCACCACGTAACCAACCGAGCCCTCATAGCCGCGCACGCCCAATGTCGGGGCGGCCCCATTGCCGTCCGCGATACCATCGCTGTATTCCGCGCCGATCAGCCAAGGACCATCGGATAGCATGGTGCTCAAATGGGTTGCGCGCGTCGTGCCGGATTCGAATACCGAATTGATGTCGAAGGTATAGGCGTTGGTCTGGCGAAAAGCGCCGCCGGCCGAAAGCTTCATATCGTCATTGATGCTGTAGTCGAGTTCGCTGCCGATGGCCCAATCGGTCAGTCCTTCATGACCGGCCGTCTTGGACCCATCATGCGCCGTCGAGAAGCTTGCGAACGCGCCGACAGCCAGATCGCCGAAATAGTCCGAATAGCTGGCAGCACCTTCCCAGATGTCATCTTGACGGTCGGGCGTGTGGGGCCCGCTCGAAATGAACGGTAAAATCTCTTTGCTTTCCGAAGGCGTGAACGACATCGCCAACTGCAGCCCGAACAAGCGCGGCGTGTAATAGGAAATTTTGGCATAATTGAGCGAGGAAAGGGGGGCCGTCTTGACGGAAAAGATGTTGGCGAACGCTGCATGCTGCGAAGGGTCGAGAAAAAATGTCGTCTTGCCGCTTTCCAAAGAGACATCGTCGTCGACCACGGGCCCGGTGACGGCCAAAGCGTGTGCGGCACCGTCCGTTTGACCGATTTCAATGCGGCCCAGACCGGTTTGCACATTGGCATAGAGTTTTTCCAGGAACCGATTGCCGTAAAGATCGCCCGACAAATGATCGTGATAAATCTCAAAGGCGCCGTTGAGGGCGACGGTCATGCCGTCGTCATAGGTGCGGTCGAGCTTGGCCGACAACGTCGCAGCCCCCGTCACGCCGGAGGAATTCGTTGCGGCTGTGGCGCCATAAGCCGCTCCATTGGCCTGCCCCCCGAGATGGAAGGTGTAGTCCCCAATCGGATGTTCCAAGGCCTGGATATTCCAATTGCCGATATCCTGCGCGGATGCTTGGTTTGCCGCAGCCAAAAAAAAGGCGCTCGCCACGACGGCGCCCAAAGCCAAATTTCGACGCATCTGAGCTACTAAACCTATTGGATCGCTATGTACGGCACTGGACAATGTACGTCACCCAACCATCGCTTTCGTCCCGGTCGCCCCTGCGGGCAAGCTGGGTCATTTGAGCAGTTGTTGCACGGCGGACAATATCATAGCCGTTGCCGCAAATCCCCTTTGAAGCAAAATATCGATCCAGAAAATGCAAGCGAAGCTGCTCACCCGACTGGCCTTGAGCCGGGTCCGTCACCGTGCTCGCCGCCAGATATTGATATTTTCCCGCCCCCAACTCAGTGATCTGGGTCTGAAAAGGAGCGCCTAGATCGTTCTTTCCCCAGCCTCCAGCAACCACCGCGGCCACAAGGATCAGTCCGCTTGCCCACTTCATTCTCTAACCTCGTGCAGCAGAACTTTTTCGCTACGGGGGCGCCAAATGTTGGTTTAGAACGCCGAATAACCATGTCGGAAACTTGCTCGTCGCCAGCTTCTATAATCGCCATTCCCTACATGAAACTGACGTGCTCTCCCTGCTGCAATAATCTTCTATAGGAGCGTACTATGAACGAGGAGGTTGAGCTTTGGCCCGGTTGCTTGTCGTTGAAGACAATGAAGAGTTGGCCGGTCTTCTTGTCGAAGGCCTGGCTAAGCAAGGATTTGTGGTCGATCGTGTCGCAATGATGGCTGACGCCCGCGGGGTTCTCTCCCAAAATCAATATGCGGTTGCGATTCTGGATCTTGGTCTGCCGGATGGTGACGCGACGGTATTGTTACGATCGCTTCGCGCAAACAATGATCCGACGCCGATTCTCGTTCTGACGGCACGAGGCAGCGTTCGCGATCGGGTAGACGGATTGAGTGCCGGCGCAGACGACTATCTTGCCAAGCCTTTCGCTTTCGAAGAGCTTGTCGCACGCATTCAAGCCCTACTAAGGCGACCGAGCGAATTTCTCGGCAAACCGCTGCGTGTCGGCAATGTGACCTTCGACACAGTCGCGCGCCAAGTATTCGTCGACGACAATCCGTTGGTTCTTTCTGCACGGGAAGTCGCTGTTCTGGAACTTCTTATAAAGCGCAGCGGCCGCGTCGTTCTCAAGGGCGCGGTGGAAGATCATCTCTATGGGTTGTCTGGGGAAGTACGGTCGAACGCCGTCGAGGTTTACGTGCACCGGTTGCGCAAGCATCTTGTCGATGCCGGTGCAACGGCCAATATCCACACAATCCGCGGTCTTGGTTATCTTATTCGCGAGATCAAATCGTGATACTGCATTTTAGGTCTATCCTTGCACGGATTATTTGGCTGCATGTTGTTGCACTCGCCATGGCTGCTATCGCAGTGCCCATTGCAGCCTATCTCTTGTTAAACTCGACGACTTCGAATTTTGAAAATGCAGCGCTTCGCGCTCACGCGGACACCATTGCCAAATACCTCAAGTTGAGCGGGGACGGAGCGCTGGAAATCAATCTTCCACCCGACCTCCGCACCTTTTATGCCCATGGGTTCGGAGGCTTTGCGTTCGCTATCAGCGATGGTTCCGGGAGAACCTTGCTTTCGTCAAATGCAAAGGGTGATCCGACTGTCGGCGACGCCCCTCGCGGTCCCAAGCCACAATATTTTGAACGCACCTGGAACAAGCTCTCTTACTTCGGTGGAAGTATTCCGGAACGGATTGGCGGGCGCATGGTCTGGATTCAAGTCACGCAAAACCTTCAACACCCCGACGTGATCGTTGACGATATTGTCGCCGATTTTCTCCGGCGCGTGGCGTGGTTTACAATTCCAATTATCTTTTTTGTTCTCGTTGCAGATATTCTGGTGGTTAGGCGCGCGCTCCGTCCGGTGGTCACAGCATCCGACCGAGCACGAACGATCGATCCCAACCGCCTCGACCTGCGGCTGCCCACACTTAATCTGCCATCCGAAATTTTGCCGTTGATCGAAACCATCAATCAAGCGTTGGCCCGATTGGAACGAGGCTTCCATATCCAGCGAGAATTCACCGCAGACGCCGCCCATGAACTGCGTACGCCACTGAGTGTGTTACGGCTGCGGCTTGATAGTCTTCCCGATGGGGAATCGTCCCGCCTGTTACGCGCGGATGTGGACGCGATGAGCCACATCGTCAACCAGCTGCTGGATGTCGCCGAACTCGAGGGAGCGAATATAGCACAGGGCGATACGGCGGATTTGCTGCGCGTTTGCCAAGATGTTGTTGCGTTGATCGCCCCGCTGGCGCTTTCGCAAAATAAGGATATCGCCTTCACGGATTGCGGGACGCCGGTTTGGATAAAAGGCAATGCTGGAATGTTGTTTCAGGCGATTCGAAACCTTGTCGAAAATGCCGTCAAATATACACCTGAAAGGACAACCGTCGAGGTAATCGTCGAAACACGGGGCATTGTACGTGTGCTGGACGAGGGGCCAGGCGTGAGGGAAGAAGACCGCGAATTGATTTTTCACCGGTTTTGGCGCCGGGACAGAACTCATGCTGACGGTGCGGGCTTGGGACTGGCCATTGTTGCTCGCGTGGCGGAGGCGCATGGTGGGTCCATTAATGTTGAACAGCGTGCTGGCGGCGGTGCCGTGTTCTCGCTCGATTTGACGGCGGCGCGCTTGGCGCAAGGCGCGAAATAGGCGAATAGGCATAAATGGCATCGCTGGACCCGCCATAACTCCTCATCCGTCAGGTTGCTGTAAGCATCGGTCGATATAGATCATCCGGCTAATTGGCTCCGGAGCAAGGCCCCCGGCATCGTTGCGCCGTGCCTGCCTGGGTTGCCGGATTTTGAGGGTGGTCAATGGTCGAAAAGTGGATCGCTCGGCTTGGGGCATTCTCGGTGTCGGATGGCGCGAATCTCATGGCCATTTGGACCGAACTGCGGGCGAAAGGCCAAAGCCTAGTTTGGCAGATTCTGGAAACGCTGGATCAGAAAAGCGGCGAGGAATTACGGCCGTCGCGCGCACTACCGATCAAGCGTCAGTTACGTATTGTCGGTTTGGCCGGTGCGGGTGCGTTTGCAGTAGTTTTGTTCTCCATGGGGGCGAACTGGCTCATCCCCGCTATGGCAAGCCAATCTCATCCTGCCGGTGTACCCGTCTATGGTGTCTTCAAACCGTCCCCGGAACAGCTTGCCAGCCTGACCGTCGCACCCGTCAAACGGATGATCTTCAAGGCGCAGGTCATCACGGATGGCACCATCGCGGTCGATGACGATCTTGCCACACCGGTGTATTCACCGTTTTCCGGTCGCGTAACGAAACTCATTGCCAAGGCTGGCGACTATGTCAAAGCCGGTACGCCACTCATGGTCGTCGAAGCATCCGAATTCGTACAGGTGCAAAACGATCTCATAACGGCCGTGTCGGCGCTCAATTCCGCGCGCGCCCAACTTAATCTGGCGCAGACCAATGAAAAGAGAGAACACGAACTCTATGATTCGCGTGGCGCCGCCTTAAAGGATTGGCAACAGAGCCAATCCGACCTTGCAACAGCAACGGGCAACTATCATTCCTCCGAAATAGCGCTTGCATCGGTGCGCAATCGCTTGAAGATCTTTGGCAAGAGCGATGCGGAAATCGCCGCCTTGCAACGTGCATCGATAGCGCGATCGTCAAATCCCGAAGCGGTAATCGCGGCCCCGATAGACGGCACGGTCATTCAACGCCAGGTCGGCGTGGGGCAGTATATCCAGGCAGCGAGCAGCAATCCGGTCTACACGATAGGGAACTTGTCGATCGTGTGGCTGGTTGCGAGCGTTCGTGAGGCCGACGCGCCGCTGATTCAGATGGGTGACAGGGTAGATGTGCGGGTACTTGCGCTCCCCGGGCGCGTGTTCTCGGCCAAGATCAGTTACATTGCGTCGTCTATCGACCCCAATACGCGGCGGCTGGCCGTGCGCGCGGATATCCCGAACCCCGATGGCGCGCTTAAGCCCGCCATGTTTGCCAATTTCACGATCGTTACGGGCCAGGATTCCGCAACACCTGGCGTTCCGCAAAGTGCCATTGTCTATGACGGCGACACAGCGCGCGTTTGGGAATTATCGCGAAAAGGAGAACTGGTCTCGCGCCAAATTCAGCTTGGGAAAACCAACGGCGATATGATGGAAGTGCTCGCCGGGCTCGCACCCGGCGCAAAAATCGTCACGCGCGGAGCAATTTTTATCGATCGCGCCGCGACTGGCAACTCGACGAATGACGACTGACGTGATCGTAAGCGCCTTGCGAAAGCCATTTGCGAGATGAGTCAAGTCATTGCCTTTGCATTAAAGCAACGCGTTCTGATCGTTGTACTGCTCGCGATTCTCTTTGTTGCGGGAATTGTCTGCTTCATGAATTTGAACATCGAAGCATATCCCGATCCGGTTCCTCCGCTGGTCGAGGTTATTACACAAAGCTCCGGTCAATCGGCCGAGGAAATGGAGCGCTACGTTACGATCCCGCTCGAAGTACAAATGGCCGGAATTCCGCATGTCACGGCGATCCGCACGATTTCGCTCTTCGGGCTCTCCGATCTGAAAATTCAATTCACCTACGATTTCACCTACGAACAAGCCGAACAATGGGTGACGAATAAACTCTCGCAACTGCCGCCGCTGCCCAATGGGGCGCAGCCTCAGATATCGCCCGAAAGCCCTATTGGAGAGATATATCGCTACCGTGTGGTTGGCCCGCCGGGTTATTCGGCTACCGATTTAAAGACCATCGAAGATTGGATATTGGAACGCCGGTTCAAGGCCGTTCCGGGCGTGATCGATGTCACCGGATGGGGCGGTAAGACCAAAACCTACGATGTCATCATCGACCAGAGAAAGCTGGTCGACTACGGGCTAACGGTTCCGCAAGTCCTCCAGGTTCTCAACAACAGCAACACCAACGTCGGCGGCCAGACGATCAATATCGGCCCGCAAGCCGCTGTCGTGCGCGGCATCGGCCTTGTTCACTCGATGGACGACATTCGCAACACGATGATCGCTTCGACCGGCGGCGCGCCGGTGTTCATCAAAGACGTCGCCAGGGTTCAGGTAGGCCATGAACCGCGATTGGGTATTGCGGGCCAAGACGGCGACAACGATATTGTGCAAGGTATCGTGCTTATGCGCCGCGGAGCGCAAAGCAAACCCACGATCGCGGCCGTGGAGGCCGAAGTCGACAAGATCAACACCTCCGGTATTTTGCCGCCCGGTGTGCGCATCGAGAAAATCTACGACCGTACAGAATTGATCGACGTCACGACGAGCACCGTGCTTCACAACATGATCGTCGGTATCGTCTTAATTTTTCTCATTCAATGGATATTTCTGGGCAATCTGCGAAGCGCGCTGATTGTCGCTACGACGATACCTTTCGCATTGTTTTTTGCGATCATCATCATGACCATCCGCGGCGAATCGGCAAATCTTCTGTCGGTCGGAGCCATCGACTTCGGACTGATTGTCGACGCCACGGTCATAATGGTGGAGAACATATTCCGTCATCTCGGAGAAAGCCCCGAACGCCGCAATGTCGGTCATCCGCTTTTGCATCGCATCCAGACCGTGATGGGTCTGCGAGGGAAATTCGCGGTCATTGGCAACGCCGCCGCCCAGGTCAATCGCGCGATCTTTTTCTCCGCGGCGATCATTATCGCGGGCTTTGTGCCGCTTTTCACAATGAGCGGCGTAGAAGGCCACATTTTTGGACCTATGGCGACGACGTATGCCTATGCCATTGCCGGTGGTTTAATCGCTACGTTTACGGTTTCACCGGCGCTTTCGAGCATTTTGCTGACCGACAAAATAGGGGAAGCCGAAACCGTCATCGTGCGGACGTTGCGGCAGGTTTATCAGCCCGTCATCGAATTTGCGCTCGACAACAAGATCGTCATTCTCGGTTGTGCCTTCATCATGTTTCTTTTGGCTGTAGCCGCAATGGAAGGGCTTGGTTCGGAATTCTTGCCGCATTTGGAAGAGGGCAATCTTTGGATACGGGCGACGATGCCGCCGGCTGTCTCGCTCGAAGAAAGCGACTCCTATGTGAATCGGATGCGGAAAATCATCGCCGGCTATCCCGAAGTCGAAACCGTGGTTTCGCAGCACGGACGGCCCGACGACGGCACGGATGAGACCGGATTCTTCAATGCCGAGTTCTTCGTCCCGCTCAAGCCGTTCGACACATGGCCGAGAGGGGTGGATAAAGAAAGCCTCGTGAATGACCTGACTCAGCGGTTACAGGATCGGTTCCCCGGGGTCGATTTCAATTTTTCACAATACATAGAGGATAATGTCGAAGAGGCGGCGTCAGGCGTAAAGGGAGAAAATTCGGTAAAGCTCTATGGCAATGATTTGGCGGCTCTCGAAAAAGCGGCCACTGCGATCAAGAATGTCATGGCAAATGTGCCGGGCATCACGGACCTGGCAATCTTCAACTCCCTAGGTCAGCCAACGGTCAAAATCGATATTGATCGCGAACGCGCCGCGCGTTACGGCCTCGCGCCGGGCGACATCAATTCGACGGTACAGGCGGCAATCGGCGGGCAAGCCGCGGGAAATTTGTACGAGGGCGGCAGTGACCGCAATTTTCCGATCATGGTCCGTCTGGCTCCCGAATATCGCGAGAGCTTGGACGCGATCCGGCACATCACGATCGGTGCCCCCAATCCCAGTGGAAGCGGCACGGTGCAAATCCCGCTAACCGATCTTGCCGAGGTGAAGTTGGTGTCGGGTGCGTCATTCATCTATCGCGAAAACCAGGAACGCTACATCCCCATAAAATTCAGCGTGCGCAATCGCGATCTCGGAGGAGCTGTTCAAGAGGCACAGCAACGGATCGCCGCGCAAGTACATCTGCCGCCCGGAACCCGGCTGGAATGGGTCGGCGAATTTGGCGAGCTGCAAGATGCCGTCAAACGATTGGCAGTGGTTGTGCCTCTGAGCATCTTTATGATTGGCGTGCTCCTCTATATGAATTTCGGCTCGATAAGGCAGATGCTGCTCGCGGCGAGCGTGGTCCCGATGGCGCTGGTCGGGGGCATCTTCGCCCTGTTCATCACCGGGACCGCATTCAGCGTCTCCGCGGCAATCGGCTTCGTGGCGTTATTTGGTATCTCGGCGATGGATGGAATTATCGTGCTCTCGTATTTCAACGCCATGCTTGATGAAGGATTAAGCCGGACGGAGGCCATCATGCGCACCTGTCAAACCCAAATGCGACCGGTGGTGATGACCTGCATTGCCGCGTGCGTCGGCCTGCTGCCGGCTGCTCTGTCCACCGGCATCGGATCGCAAGTTCAAAAACCGCTGGCGATTGTCGTGGTTGGCGGTGTCTTGCTGGCACCGGCGTTGATCCTGGTCATTCTGCCGGTGTTGATTGATCTTTTCGCCGCGCGACCGGTCAGGGTGGCTGAAGGTTCTCTGCAACCGATGCCGGCGGAGTAACCGGTCATGCCATCCATGAGCATTCTTCAGCGAGACTATTTGATCGGGTCACGATCTCAAGTGCAGAGAGTAAAGAACGCGCTCTTTGCATCCGCCATGGCCGTCGTACTGTTCGGCTGTGCGGTTGGTCCGGATTTCCACAAACCGGAAGCGCCGAAGGTCAGCGGCTATGATACGAAGCCGCTTCCCGAAGAAACGTCTTCTACCAGTGCTGCGGGTGGGGCGGCGCAACGCTTTGCGCCCGGTCAGGATATCCCCGGTGAGTGGTGGACGCTTTTTCGTTCCGAGCCGCTGAATACGCTGATTGCCCAGTCGCTCAAGCAGAATCCCGATCTGCAGTCGGCGCAGGCCGCCTTGCGCGTGGCGATGGAGAACGTCTCCGCCCAGCAAGGCGCTTATTTTCCGATGATCGGCGCCAATCTCAACGCCAGCCGCAATCAGAACGCCGGGCAACCTTCGCCGGCACTTGCGAACAACGTGCTACTTTTCAACCTCTATCAAGCTCAATTGAATGCCAGTTGGACTCTGGATATTTGGGGTGGAAACCGGCGGGCGGTAAAATCGCTGCAAGCGCAAGCCGATGCGCAACGGTTTCAACTTGAATCCACCTATCTCGCGTTGACGGCCAATGTCGTCAATGCCGCGGTCCAAGAGGCGTCGCTACGCGCGCAGATCGACGCGACCAAGGACATCATCAAGGCCGAACAAGATTCGCTGGACATTCTGCGTCATCAATTCGCGCTGGGGCAAATAGCCGGCGTCGATGTTGCGGCCCAAGAAGCAGCCCTGGCCCAAGCCCAGCAAACCCTTCCGACGCTCGAGAAGCAATTATCACAGCAGCGCGGTTTGCTCATCGCACTCGCCGGCCGTTTTCCGAGCGAAGGAATTGAGCAGACCTTCGATCTTGCCGGTCTCAAGCTACCACAAGATATCCCTGTCAGCCTGGCCTCCAAATTGGTGGAGCAACGTCCCGACATTCGCATCGCCGAAGAAAACCTGCATGCCGCCAGCGCGCAGATCGGCGTCGCGATCGCCAATATGCTGCCGAACATCACGCTGACGGCGAATACGGGCAGCGTGGCCACACAAATCGGCCAAATCTTCACACCGGGAAACAATTTCTGGAGCGCCGCCGGCGGCCTCACCCAGCCGCTGTTCGAGGGCGGCACGTTGTTGCACAAAACAAGAGCGGCGCAAGCGGCCTATGATCAAGCGGCGGCGCAGTATCGAGGCACCGTCATTACCGCATTTCAGAATGTGGCCGATGCGCTCCATGCGCTTCAATTCGACGCCGACACGTTGAAGGCGGCCGTAGCTTCGGAGAACGCTTCCGCCGACAGCTTGCAGATCACCCGTCGCCAGTTGGAATTGGGCGCCGTCAGCTATCTCGCTCTGTTGAACGCGCAGCAGACATACCAGCTAGCGCATATAAGCCGCATCCAAGCCGAAGCAAACCGCTACGCCGACTCAGCCGCGTTGTTCCAAGCGTTAGGCGGCGGTTGGTGGAACCGTCACAGAGTCGCCTGCCAAATATGCAAGCGATTAGCCAGACGGCATGCCAAGGACTAAAGGCGCGAAAAGAAAATGGGGCGACCCGAGAGCCGCCCCAGTTGTTGGGTATCAAAGAGGCTTGATCGAAATCAGAATGTGACCCAGACGCCGCCCTTGTAATAGCCGCGATCATCATGATGTTCGCGATAGCGGCGATCCTTTTGGTTCGTCCAATCTTGGTGGAAATACCAGCTGTCGGGATGGACTTCGACTTTTACGTCCTTCCTATAGTGATAGGTCTTTTCGGTATGCCAGCAGTCGCCTTCGGCATTGCAGACCACTCTAGCAGATGCAGTTACAGACGTGGCGACCAAGGCACCAGTGCCAAGGAGCACGGCAATAGCGGTCGTCGATAAGAACTTTGTCGCAGAAATCATGAGCATGTCTCCGATTAGAGTGAAGTGTCTCCGCCTTACGCATGGCAATGACCGTCGTGGCAATATCGGGGTATGCTCTCGCTTGATAGGCTCGGAAACTACTCAGTCCGGCGCTCTTTTTGACGACGCCAGCGCTCCCAACGCAGAATCGCACGTGTCTTCTGCTGCAAAGTGACAACGGGCCGGCGATTGCGGGCCAGCCTTCTGGGTTGCGCCGGGGGCATAGGGCGCAAACGAAAAATATCTCTGCGAACATTGGACGGGAACCGCGGTTGGGAGAATGCGTTCCTGCTATGGGCTATATTGCTCTTTCTGCCTACCATTCGAGTCGATTTCACGTCAGGACCTGTTTCCACCCCATTCGGGAGACCGGTAAAGTGCATTGGAGCGCGAGACGTTTGTCGCAAACTATCCGGTCAATGTCGCAAAATGTGACGATACGGCACCAAAACCGCCGAACTTCTTTTCTGCCGAGGCGCGAGCTTGTAGGCTGGGTGGCGATCACGATCATACATTGGTAGAAATTTATGCCCTGGTATGAGTTTCATCGGCGGGAATTCTTGCGCTGGTACGAGTCCCAACCGGCGAAACGCCGTTGGATATACGTAGCGGCCGGCGCGATCGTGCTGGTGCTTTTGGCTTGGGCGCTTTTCCACAAGGGCTCGGCAAAGGCTTCCCCACCTCCCGCCGTTCCGGTGACGGTTGTGAAAGCTGGGCGCCAGGATGTGCCCGTTACGCTCATGGAACTGGGCGCCGCGCAGGCCTGGACAAGCGTCACCATCCTCGCGCAGGTCAGCGGCAAGCTTCTAACAGTGAATTTCACCGAAGGGACCGACGTCAAAGCAGGCGATGTGCTGGCGCAGATAGACCCAACGACTTATCGCGCCGCGCTGGAACAAGCGGAAGGCTCGTTACGGCGCGATCAGGCGTCCCTGGCCGAGGCGATCATCGACCGCGATCGTTACGCCCGCTTGTCGGCGGCGAACGCCATCCCCCTGCAGCAGTACCAGACGCAGATTGCTCTCGTTCACCAAGACGAGGGCGTGGTGGAAAGCGACGAAGGAACGGTGAAAATGGCGCGGACCAATCTTAATTGGTGCCGCATCGTCGCGCCGATTACGGGGCGCACAGGCGTTCGTCTCGTCGATCCCGGCAATATCGTCAGCGCCAGCGGCGGGGTTGCCAGTGCGCCCGCCACGGCGGCGGCAACAAACACGAGCAATCCCAGTTCGAGCAGCAATTCCGGTATCGTGGTTCTCAATCAGATTCAGCCGATCGCGGTCACCTTCACGGTGCCAGAAGGCGATTTCCAGAACCTGATGCTGTTCTCGAACAACTTTCGCACGCCGCTATTGGTGCGTGCCTTTAGCCAGGAAAGCGGAGCGCTGCTGGATACCGGCGAACTCAGCATCGTCGATAACCGCATCGATCCGTCGACCGGTACAATAGAACTGAAGGCGCGCTTTCCCAACGCGGCGCGTCGGCTATGGCCCGGCCAGTTCGTCAATGTCCAGCTGACGCTGCAGACCTTGCACAACGTCACGACGATCCCCCTCACAGCCATCAATCGCGGTCCGAACGGACGCTACGTTTACGTCGTAGACAAGAACAAGAAAGCGATTATGCGCCCGGTGAAGGTGAGCGTGACAACGGACACATTCGCCGCTGTGACGGACGGCGTAAAGTTCGGCGATCTCGTCGTCGTCGATGGCCAGATGACGCTTAAAGCCGGCTCGGCCGTCAAAATCATCAATACTGGCACGAGGCGGACCGGCTCAGTGAATCTCGCCAGCCCGTTTATCCATCGACCGGTCGCGACGAGCCTTTTGGCCATTGCGGTCCTGCTGGTCGGTATCGTCGCTTATAACATGCTGCCTGTGGCGGCGCTGCCCAATGTCGATTTTCCGACGATACAAGTCAGTACTTCGCTTCCCGGCGCGAGCCCCGAGACCATGGCGTCCAACGTGGCCACTCCACTGGAGCGGCAATTTTCTCTGATTCCGGGCATCACCCAGATGACCTCGGTGAGCGCGTTTGGTTCGACAAGCATCACCCTGCAGTTCAGCTTATCGGAGAACATCACCAGCGATTTTCAACAAGTGCAGGCGGCGATCAATGCCGCCAGCGCGCAATTGCCGAGCAACCTTCCGGCACAGCCCTCAATCCGTCAGGTCAATCCGGCCGATGCGCCGATTATGATCCTGTCGCTGAGCTCGGACACAATTCCGCTCGATCAGATCGACAACTATGCCGACGTCATACTTTCGCAACAGGTTTCGCGCATTAACGGCGTCGGTCTGGTGACCATCGGCGGCCAGCAAAAGCCCGCGGTCCGTATCCAAATCGACCCACGCAAAGTTGCGGCGCGCGGATTGCAGCTCGACAATGTCCGCGCCGCAATCACGACGGCCACGACCAACGCGCCGAAAGGTTCGATCACCGGTCCCCAACGCAACCTTACCATCTATGCCAACGACCAGCTCCTCGACGCCGACCCATGGAACAACCTGGTTATAGGTTATAGCGGCGGGGCGCCGGTGCGCATCGGCGACATCGGCCAGGCCTTCCCCAGCGTGGAAAACAACCAGATCGGCGCCTGGGTATTTCCTGGAGGGGGAAACAGCGATCCGACGCTGAAGGGTGGTCGCAGCATTCTGCTCGTCATCTTCAAGCTGCCGGGCGCCAACGTTATCGATACGGTGAACAGTATACGGGCCGCACAGCCCGGCCTGCAGGCGACCATTCCGCCGGCCATCGCCATTCATATTCTAATGGACCGTACACAGACAATTAGTGCCTCGGTGGAAGACGTTAAGGTGACGCTCTTGATTACCGTCGCGCTGGTGGTGTTCGTGATCTTTCTTTTCCTGCTCAATGTCCGCGCTACGCTGATCCCGAGCTCGATCATTCCGCTGGCGCTGCTGGGCGCCTGCGCCGTGATGCTGACGCTCAACTATAGCCTCGATAATCTTTCGCTCATGGCGCTGACCATCGCGGTCGGCTTTGTGGTCGACGACGCCATCGTTATGTCCGAAGTAATTTGGCAACATCTCGAGCATGGAGAAAAGCCTTTCGATGCCGCGCTGGCAGGTTCGAGCGATGTCAGTTTCACGGTTCTGTCGATCTCCATTTCGCTGATCGCAGTGTTCACGCCGTTGATGTTCATGGGCGGTGTCGTGGGACTTCTGATGCGCGAATTCGCGGTGACGCTGAGTGCCGCGGTGCTTGTTTCGCTCGTGCTGACGCTCACCGTTACGCCCATGCTCTGCGCCCAGTTCCTGAAACCGCCTATGCCGCCTTCCACGCGCGTCACGCGCTGGCTGGCCGATGGCCTGAAGCGCTTGGAGACGGGCTATGCCAGGTATCTGGACATTGTGCTCAAGCACAAATTCACCACGCTGATGGTGTTCTGCGCCTCGGTGGCCGCGGCGGTTTTTCTTTATGCCACAGCCTCGACGGGCTTCTTCCCACAACAAGACACCGGCTTCCTAAGCGGTGTGATGCTGACCTCGCAGGATGCGTCTTTTGCCAAGACCAGCGAAAAAGTGAACGCCGTGGCGCGGGTCGTGAGCAGCGACCCAGCCGTGGCCGGTTTTGGTATGTTTGTCGGTGCGTCGAGCCCCAACCAGGCAAATATGTATATCGCGCTCAAACCCAAAACCAGCGGGCGCAATTCCACCGCCGATGAAATCATCACGCGGCTGCGTCCCAAGCTGGCGCAACTCGTCGGTGTCCGGACGTTCCTTCAGGCAGCACAAGACATCAATATCGGCGGCCGTCCCGGCCAGGCGCAATATCAGTACACGCTGTCCGATTCGAATCTCGACGAGCTAAATTCCTGGGCGCCGCGCATGGTGGCGGCATTACAGGGTTTGCCGCAACTCAAAGACGTCAGTTCCGACCAGCAAACGCAAGGCGGCGCCGTCAAGCTGGACATCGACCGAGCAGCGGCGGCGCGCTTCGGTATTACGCCCGCCGCAATCGATACTGCTATCTATGAATTGCTGGGGCAGGATGAAGTCACGCAATATTTCACCCAGCAAAATAGCTATCATGTCGTGGTCGAAAGCACGCCGGCGCTGCGCCAAACGCCGAACGTTTTCAATTCGCTTTACATTTTGTCGCCACCTAACGGGCAAGACCGTGCCGTTGTCGCTGTTTGTCAAGGTTGATCCCAACGGCACCAGCAGTCTGACGGTCAATCATCAGGGCGAGTATCCCGCGGTGACCTTGTCGTTCAACCTCGCGCCCGGCGTCGCGCTTAGCGAGGCCACGGGGGCAATCGAGCAAGCGCGGCAAAAACTCGATGCACCTGCGACGCTTATCGGCGCGTTCCAAGGAACGGCGCAAGCCTTCCAGCAATCGCTGTCGAGCGAGCCGGTCTTGATCCTGGCGGCCCTGATCGCGGTCTATGTGATCCTCGGCGTCTTGTACGAGAGTTTCATCCATCCGCTGACGATTTTGTCGACCTTGCCGTCCGCCGGTGTCGGCGCACTTTTGGCACTCAACTCGCCGGCCAGGACCTCAACGTCATCGGCATCATCGCCATCATTCTCTTGATCGGCATCGTCAAGAAGAACGGCATCATGATCGTGGATGTGGCGCTGCGGCTGGAGCGCGAGAAGGGCATGGACGCCGAGAAGGCCGTTCGGGAAGCTTCGCATCAGCGGCTGCGCCCGATCCTCATGACCACCGCCTGCGCCGCGCTCGGCGGCATTCCCATGATTTTCATGAACGGCACCGGCTCGGAATTCCGACATCCGCTCGGCTATGCCATCGTCGGCGGGCTGTTGGTTTCGCAGGTTTTGACCTTGTTCACGACGCCCGTGGTTTACATCTATCTGGACCGCCTGCGAGCCTATATCAGCAAGTCCCCGGAAGCGGTGCCGGCCGAATAGCGACGGCGTTGTTCTCGGCAATTCCGGACTTGGCGGCGTGGGTACTTGTACTGTTCATCCGCTAGGTTGTGCGGATCGATAGGGACATTTATAAGATCGTCATCGGCCCCCAACTGAGCGTACGCAATATCCATGATTGTTCATCTCGGATATGTCCGCGAACTCGTGCGTTATCCGGTTAAATCCATGGCCGGTGTCGCGACAAATACAGCTTTTCTCGGCTGGCATGGCTTGCAAGGAGACCGGCGCTTTGCGTTTCGCCGCCTCGGCGACAACGGCGGCTTTCCCTGGCTGACTGCCGGCAAACTTCCCGAACTTCTTTTGTACAAACCGTTCGGTCTTGACGAATGCGCCAAGGAGCCTTCGCCGACACACATTCGCTCGCCGGAAGGAGAGGTTCTGGCGATGGGAAGCGCAGAACTGCAAGATAGCGTGTCGAAGCGGTTCGGGAGCGCGCTCGAGTTGATGCAATTCAAGCACGGAATCTTCGACGAGGCGAGCGTGTCGGTGATCACTTCGGCGACGATTGCGGCGATCGGTCGGGAAGCGGAGCTGGATTTGGATACAAGAAGATTCCGGGCGAATATCGTGCTTGAGACGGATGCGGCGATGCCGCTTCAAGAAGACGGCTGGATCGGCGCCAGGCTGATGTTTGGACGCAACGGCGCGGGGCCTATCGTCAGCGTGACGATGCGCGATCTGCGCTGCGTGATGATCACTATGGATCCCGACACGGCCCAACGAGATTCGCGCGTCGTAAAGGCCGCGGTGCGTCTGAACCAGAATTATGCCGGCGCCTATGCAACGGTGGTACGCATAGGCAGGATCGGCGTGGGACAGCCGGTTAGTTTGGTAACCGCAACGCCAGGCTGATATGACAGCCAGGTCTCTTATGCGATCTCTCCCGAAACCTTGGCAGGAGAAAATTCAGCATTAGATATCGTCCACCGGTCCATCCGTCGACAGCGTAGGGCCCGACGAATAACGCCTTAACGGACGCATTTGCGACCAATTCTAAACGACCACTCTTGTCCGGGCATTGCACGATCTTGGATTGGGGGCAACTTTCTGCAATTATTGAGTGCCGCGCCTCTGAGAACTGAGCGCCGGCGGGCTTCGAATAAGGAGCGGGGGATGTTCTGGAAGAATTGGGTCGTGGCCTCGGCCGCGATGGTGGTTTGCGCGGGTGCGGCTTTTGCGGCCCCTCTGGAAGCGTACGGAAAACTTCCCACGCTCACCAACATTACACTGTCGCCGGACGGTACTTCGATCGCCTATGTCCGAGGCGCGGATACCAAGCGCATGGTGGTGGCGCAATCGCTCGCCACTGTGCAGGTTCTTGCGATGGTCAATATCAGCGATGCGAAGTTGCGCGACCTGCAATGGGCCGACAACCACACCCTTCTCATCACCACATCGGTCACAGCGCTGCCCGCGGGCCTCATCGGCCATCGCCAGGAATATTCCATGGCGCAGACATACGACGTTCAGACCAAAACCCAGCACGCCTTGCTCGACCACGTCGGAGGATCCAAGAACGTGCAGAGGATGAACGTCATTTACGGCGACATCCAACCTCGCATCATCGACGGACACACGATCCTATTCGTTCGCGGTATCTATTTTCCAGGCGATGCCGGATATCTCGCCCTGTTCCGCATCGACCTGACGAACAACACGACCCGCATGGTTTCGCGCGATGGCGATACACACGCCGAGGATTGGGTCGTCGATAGGGCGGGAAACATCGTCGCGGAATCAAGCTACTACGATAAAGATCAGCATTGGAAGCTGACGATCTTCCGCGACCGCGAGCCGACCGAGATCATGGATGTGGCCGCTCCGATTGACAGCCCAGCCATCGAAGGCTTGAGCGAGGATGAAACTTCCGTCGTCGTCACTGTTCCCCAGTCCGATGGGTCGTTCTTGGATCAGCAGGTCTCCCTCAAGGACGGCAGTATCGGTCCATGGCAGCGCGCCGACATCGGTTTCGGTGGCGTCAAGACCGACCCCGGATCGGGCCGTGTCATTGGAGGATCGCGCGTCACCGAGAGGCACGACTATGTCTTCTTCGATCCGCACGCCGACAAGATGTGGCGTAGCGTCAAGGCCGCGTTCAAAGATGCAACAGATGTCGATCTTGCATCGTGGTCGGACGATCGCAACACAGTCGTGGCCCGTGTCTTCGGCGCCGCCTATGGCGACAGCTATTTTCTCGTCGATATGACCCAGCACAAGGCTAGCCTAATAGGCTCCGAGTATGCGGGCATCGACGAAGTTGCGCCGGAGAGCTGGATCGATTATCGCGCCGCCGACGGGCGCACGATCCATGCGTATCTCACCTTGCCGGTTGGCAAGGTGGCAAAGAACCTGCCGCTGATAGTCCTGCCGCATGGCGGCCCGCATTCGCGCGACGACGCGGGCTTCGACTGGATTTCTCAAGCTTTGGCATCGCGCGGTTATGCTGTGCTGCAGCCGGAGTTCCGCGGTTCCGCCGGCTTCGGCGTAGACTTGCTCTATGCCGGCTTCGGGGAGTTCGGCAAGAAAATGCAGACCGATTTATCTGACGGTGTGCGTGCGCTGGCCGCCAAAGGCGTGATCGATCCCAAACGGGTCTGCATCGTCGGTGCCAGCTACGGCGGCTATGCAGCCCTGGCCGGCGCGACGCTGGACACCGGAGTCTATCGCTGTGCTGTTTCCATCGCCGGCCTTTCGGACCTCCGCAATCAGATTCGCTATTGGCATCGGCTGGCCCAGTCGGAAGACCGCAACGAGCGATTCTGGGACCGCTTTCTGGGTGTAAGCGATTACGACGATCCCAAGCTCGACGCTATTTCGCCGATCAAGCATGTGGACAAGGTGACGATCCCGATTTTGCTCATTCACGGGCGCGACGATACGGTTGTGCCGTTTTCCCAGAGCGACGACATGGCCGACGCTCTGAAAGATGCGAAGAAGCCCTACGAGTTCGTGGAGCTCAAGCACGAAGACCATTGGCTTTCAAAAAGCGATACGCGCTTGCAGATGCTCGAAGCCACGGTCAAGTTCCTGGAGGCAAACAACCCGCCGAATTGAGGCTCCAGCGGCTATCTTGCCGTGACGGGCTCCAGGCGTCATCATTTGGCGTAAAACGCTGCCTCGATGGGTGAGCGGCCGCAAGTGCGGTTATGGCCGCATCGGGAAAGATGCAGCAATTGCGGACATTCCTGGCGCAACGCTATGCTTCGTCAATCTGACGGAACAAATGCTTTTTTTCGAGGCCAGCATGCCAGATGACGTGAATAGTTCGGCTGCGGCGGACAGATCTCCGCATTGGGCGCGAAGCGTTCTACTGGGCGACCGGCTAATTGTCGACCGTTCCAGATATAGCGGAGTGGTTTCGACGGCTCCTTTTTGCTTTCGCCGAGGCGATGGGTATGTCGTTGTCTTCCGCTACGGTGTGGTGGTTCTGATTGACTTGTCTGTGACGGAAGAAAGCGCAGTCCTTGAGGAGCTCCGCAGCGATACTCCGCTGCCGGGACCCATCGAAGAAGAGCGTCTCGCCATCGCGTTTCATCCCGACCAAGAGGAAGGGCTGAACTCAGGGGGCATTCTGCAAATCAGGGAACTTTCTGCCGCGCATGCCTTGGTTCTTGCCGATGTCTTGGCGAAGAGTGTGGCGCTCGCGCGCTATGAAAAGGACATTGCGGCCGTGTTCGATACGATTGAGCCAGAGGCAAACGCTCTCGCCATCAAGGGGCGCATCCCAAAAGGCCGGCGCACGCTTTTGCGGATGATCGGCTCCGCATTGCTGACCCAACATCGTGTGTCCGGTCGCATCGCCTTCGCCGAGAAGCCGGATATTCTTTGGGATCATCCGGAACTCGAACGATTCTATGCCCGGCTTGAGGACGAATATGAAATCATAGAGCGGGGCACGCTGCTCAATGGAAAGATGGGCGTGATTAGCACAGCCGCCCAAACCTTCACCGATCTGATGGACACCGCGCGGTCGGCGCGGCTAGAGCTGCTCATTGTTATTCTCATACTCGCGGAGCTTGTTGTGGGGGCGGCGGCGTTATTTCGGCCTTAAATGTATTACAGCCGATGTTCGCTCAAGTATTATTGGCGGGTTCTAAAAATTGTATGTCAGACCGAAGGTGTATGTGGCCCCGCTTTTGGTGAGGGCCTCGAGCCTTTGTGCGCGCACATCCGTGAATTGGCTGATCGGCTGATCGGTCAAATTGATCCCCTCTACGACGAACTTTAAGTGACTATCGATGTCGTAATGGGCAGAGAAATCCAAATTGTTGCCTGCTCCTATGCCGTCGCCGATATTGCCGTTGCCCCCGGCGCCGTCGAGATATTTGCTGCGATAGGCGTCGGATATGCGCGCCCCCCACAAATCGGTTTCGTAATAGAGCGTCGCATTGGCCGACAATTTGGAAAGATAATAGAGGGGAAGAGAAACCACCGTGCCGCTATAGGTGACGCCCGTTTCTCCATCGGCATAAGTCAGGTTGCCGACGAAGCCCAGATGATCGAGCGGTGCGGGTAGAAAATCGAAGTCTCGCTGCAATGCCGCCTCAAGGCCCAGGATGACGGCGCCTTTTCCGTTGATCGGTGCGGTGTAGTTGTAAAGGATCGATCCGTCTTGTCCGGGCAGCAAAAACGATAGCGGATAACCAGTTGACCCATAGGTCACGACCGATGTCTGCGACGTGATGAAGGATTCCATATTCTTGTAGAACAGACCAAGTGCGGCATATCCCGTGCGGCCGCTGTAATATTCCAGCGACCCTTCAATCGAATCCGCCATGAAGGGTTTGAGATTGGGATTGCCCGCATCGATCGTACCGCCGAACGGAGCGGTGGTCAGCGTTCCGGCCGCGGCCAAGTCGGAAAGACTTGGGCGGCTGATGTTCCGGTTCATACTAATTCTTCCAACCGCTTCGTCAGTGATATCGACGGCCAAATTGGCCGCGGGCAGGAAATCGCTATAGTGGTGCACAATGGCCACCGGTTGAAGGCCTGCGCCGGTATCGAGCATGCCTTTCGAGGTCAGGTTCGTCATGAAATACCGCACGCCCGCATTGCCCCGCATGGAAATGCCGAAGAGCGAGGAATTCCAATCAAACTGGAGGTAGCCACCGAAGGTTTTTTCCGAAACCTGAAAGTCGGAGCCCGGCACGTCATAGGCAATGCTAAGGTCGCGTATTTGCCCGATATAGGCATAGGACTTGTCGACATTGCCGACGATGTAAGGCGCGATGGTGCCATGGGGAACCACCTCTTTGTCCGCGTCCGGGATCGCCGTATCCGTGGGGGTGTTGTGGAAAACCTTGTCGGTTCGTGTCCAACCGTCGTTCATGAATTTCTTGTATTCGGCACCGAATTCTATCGTCGAGAACTGATTGGGCGTCCAGGCCAGATCGAGCTTGCCGTTGACGTAATCGCTGGTGATGGCGTTTTCCTGCGTGTCCATCCGCATCAGATTCCACTGATCGGGATCGGTTAGATCGAAACCATAGGCATTAACCGGCGCACCCGGATTGTGATAATCGAAGCTGAAGCTGTGATTTTGCGACTCCAAGAAAACCTTATCGAATACCGGCAGCGCATATTCCGAACGCGAATAACCGGCAAGAATTTTTGCGGAGAGCGTTTCGGAAACTTGATAGAGGCCATTGAAGACTGCTTGAACAAATTTCGTGGAGTCCTGCATGACATTGTATTCGCTGCGCAAATCGACGCCGCTGTAATCCGCGGCAATGATGGAATTGCCTTGAATGACTACGGAATTGAGGATCTGCGTGCCAAAGACGTTGCCCGTCAAACCGTTCGTTCCCGCGGCCGCGAGGGCATAATTGTCGCGATGGTCGGTGAGGCGGCCATACATCACATCGAAGCCAAAGCTTAATCGGTCGCCGGATTGATATTGTAGAGCGGCTGTGACCCCAAGCCTTTCACGATGGTCGTACCAGGTTGAATAGGTTTCCGCTTGCGGAGCGTAGAGCTGGGTGCTTGGTGACGTCGATTGCAGCGCGGCGGCATTGGAGGTGCTAACGGCTGGCCCGATATTCGCGGCGTTGATCGTGATCTGGTTCCAGCCCCAATTGCGATAGCCGTATTCATTGGAATCGGTCGTGCTATAGGCGATTGAGACGAGTGCCCCCCATGGTCCCCAACGGTTTGAAATCTGCCCGACCAAGCGCGGCGTAAGTGCGCCGGTATTGGTGTTGGTCATCGCCTTGGCCGCGATCACCGCTTCAAATCCGTCGTAATCGAATGGTTTGGCCGTGCGGAGCAGGATGGTGCCGCCGATGCCGCCTTCATCCTGGTTTACTGCATAGGACTTTTGGATATCGACGGCGTTGAAAAGCTCGGAAGCGAAAACGCTATAGTCAAAACTTCTGGTGCGGCTCACCAAGCCGCGATTGTCCATGCCGGAGGCGGTGTTGCTGAGGATCTCCATGCCGTTGAGTTGCGTACGTGTAAAATCCGGCCCCAAGCCGCGTAAAGAAATCTGACGCCCCTCGCCGGTGTCGCGGGTGATTGCGACACCGGGAATCCGCTGTAGCGACTCCGCCAGATTGAGGTCGGGGAAAGCCGCGATGTCTTCCGCGACGATACTGTCCTGCGAGCCGACAGCGGCCCGTTTGCGGGCGAGAGCCTGCAACAGACTGTCGCGATAGCCGGTAACGACGACATTCTCGATGTCCTCGCTCTCGAGCCTTGGGATCGAGGGATCGGGTTCCTTGACGTCTTCCCGCAAGATGTAACCGCCTGCCACATACTCGGCTTTGATCGATTGACCTTCGAGCAGAAGCGCAAGGGCATGTTGCGTACTCATCACGCCGGAGACCTTATTGCCAGTCTTATGCGTGGTGTCGATCGAGGTGATGATCTGGATATTAGCCTGTTTGGAAAGTTTCTGAATGGCGATCGTCAGCGAAGTTTCCTCGATGTGGAAATAGTGCTTCTCGTTTGGCGAAAGGGCCTCAGCCCGGGCGAGAGAACCCCCAAACGTCGTCACAAGCCACGCCAGCACCAACGGCGCGGATTTCGCGCGCAACGATGCCCGTTTACCCTCCATACTCAATCTCGATAGGTCTTATTTCCCGCTCGGGCGGCAGAATAGGCAGCCCGCGTGTCACAAATGTTATGGATAGCAGGGTCTTCACGCCGCAGCATGAACCTGCCGGCCAAAGGTGGTATGGCCGTCGTGTCCCGACTGAAGTTCTCTCTTGAGTTGAACGGTGACAGTTTTCTGAACGATTAATGTCCCCGTTTGCCGTTTCAACGCCTCTAAGTATAGCCAGGATGGAGTCCGCCACCTGGGCGTCATCGCTTTTGAGTACCCAATGACAGAAGCCATTTCCATTTTGAAAAGGCACGAAAAGAAGCTTCTGGCCTACATCCATAGGCGCTGTCGCGACCGTTTCTCGTCGGAGGATGTCCTGCAGGAGACGCTGTTGCGCATTATCGAACAGAGCCGCAAATCCCAGATCGCCAATCCCGTCGCCTATGCCTATCGGGTTGCCGATTTCTGTGATCTATGCCCATGCGCGAAAGGGGATGCTGGAAATCGAAATCGGCGATGCCGATTTCGAGTGTGAGGCGCCGTTGGCGGACGAAGTGTTGGAATACAAGCAGCGCACGGCGATATTTGAGGAAGCGTTACTGCGGCTGACACCGTTGCGACGGGATATCTTCATCAGACGTCATATTGAAGGGAAGTCCCGCCAGCGCATCGCTGAGGAACTGAACTTGAATCTCGAAGCGGTCAAGAAGCATTTGGTGCGTGCGATGGCGGAGTTGACGCTTGGCGTATCTCGCGAACGGCAACGCGGTGCAGTTGACGACGATAACAAAAAGGCCGTGATATGACGGACAGAAACGTTGAGGAAAACGTCGGCTTCTCCGCTCTGGAAGTTGCGGCAGATTGGCTGGACCGGCAGGACGAAATGTCGGATGACGAACGCCGGGAATTCAAGGCATGGTTGGGCGCCTCCGACGAAAATGCGCAGGCATACTCACTTTTGCGGCAGACAATGCGGGACACAGCTCTTCTCGACGCCGGCAGGCGAGTCCAGAGAGAAGCCGAAGGCGCGGATCGTGCGTTTGCCAAACAGATCGCACAATTGCGTCGCGCATTGATGCACGCGGGCAAATACCTCGGCAGTATGGGATGGCTTGGTGGCGGGCTTGCGGTTGCGACGCTGTTGCTCGTCGTTGTGCTTGGCGTTCCCGCCAACAAGTCCGAGCAAGCGAGAAGCTTGGAATATTCCACTGCGCTGCGTGAACGTGCCGACTATCAGCTGAAAGACCGTTCTAGGGTGTTTTTAAATGCCGACTCAAAGGTAGGCGTCCTGTATACCGCGCAGGCGCGCGATCTCGATCTCGAGCGCGGCGAGGCGATATTCGAGGTCACAAAGGATATCAAACGCCCGTTCAACGTCGCCGCACGCGCCGTCACGGTGACGGCTGTCGGTACTTTGTTCGATGTGGACGTGATGAACGATGCCGTGGAAGTTCGCGTCTTCAAAGGTGTCGTCAAAGTGTCAAATGCGGGATCACAGTTTCGCGTATTGAACAAAGGCGAATGGCTGGTGGTCGATCCGCGTCTTGGATCGCATTCCGGAAAATTCGACCTGAACACATTTCAGACCTGGCAGAGCGATTGGCTCGAGGCAGACCACATGCCGCTCCCCTATATCGTGGCGAAACTCAATCGCTACACGGATAGGAGAATCGTCATCGCCGACAAGGCATTTCCAGGGGTCGCGCTGTCAGGACGCTTCCAGCTCAGTCGTACCGACACTGCCTTGGCGATGATATCGACGCTGCTCAGTGCCGCGACGGTGCGCCGCGATCATCAGATCTTTCTGGTGCCGCGGAACGAGTGATCTGTTGCGTCGCAAAAATTTCACAAGATAACCGCCGACAACAACGTCCCCAACCACATCATCGGCAGCTCTCCCTCATTGGCGACGGTGCAGGCGAAAACGTGCACGCGATCGCCAATGGTCCAATTCATTTGCGATGAGGGGTAATGGCTGTGAGCAAAGTTTCCAGGTCGAACTGGTTGTCTACGACGGCACTGGCCGCGGGTTTTCTTTCAATCACGATGACGGGCGCTTCGGCTCAAGAGAGTTCGGCAACCGGCGATTTAAGCGTCGAGACGATTGTGGTGACTGGCTATCACGCCAGTTTGCTGAAGGCGATCGACATAAAGCGCAACACCGTTGGTTCTGAGGACAGCATTGTCGCGGACGACATTGCGGCATTTCCCGATCTAAACCTCGCTGAAGCGATGCAACGCATTCCGGGCGTCGCCATCACCCGCGATTCCGGCGAAGGACGGCAGATCGTTGTGCGCGGCCTCGGTCCCGACTTTACGCGCACGCAACTCAACGGCATGGAAGTGCTCAGCAACACCGCTTCCGGCATGGATAATCGCGGCGGCGTAAGCCGTACCAGAAGCTTCGATTTCAGCGTATTCGCCTCGGAATTGTTCGATCGCGTGACCGTGCAGAAGTCCTACTCCGCAGATCAAGACGAGGGCGGGATCGCGGGCACGGTGGAGTTGAACACAGCCAAGCCGTTCGATTACGACGGATTCAAGGCGGTTCTGTCAGGAAAGGCGATGACCAACACGAACACAGATTCGGTCACGCCGCGTGTTGTCGGGTTGGTTTCCGATCGCTGGGGCCCATTGGGCGCGCTCTTATCGGTCGCCTACAGCACAAACGATTCCAATGAATACGGCTATCGCAATTGGGGTTGGGGCCAGATCACGCTGAAGCCGGCGAATGTCGGTCCGAATATCAGCACTGCAAACGCGGCGCTGCTGGAATCGACATCGTCCAGCACCGAGCTTTATGCTCCCCAGGCCGATACCTATTCCACCTGGTTCGATCACCGCGAGCGGCTCGGCGTCACTTCATCGCTGCAATATCAGCCGAGCGAGCGGTTCAGCCTGGGCCTCGACCTGCTGTATGGCCGCCTGACCGATCACCGTAACGACTATGCGTTGGCCTATGCCGGTACGAATGGACTGACCGGCAACGTCTCTGGCACACAGCTTCTCAATTCCGTGGCGATCCAAGGCAACACGATCGTTGCGGCAAATTACAGCCATGTCGATCTGCGCAGCGAATACAATGTGGAGCAGGATTCCACGAAATTCTATCAGGCCGCGCTGAACGGCAGCTACCAGATTTTGGACAATCTATCCGCCAAGGCGTTGTTCGGTTATTCGCGTTCCGAATACGCCCTGCCGGTGTTCGACAAGGTCTTTATGGAGTCGCAGAACCACACCGTTTCCTTCGACGACACCAATCCGAATAATATCGTCAATACCTACGATTTCGATCTCACCGATCCCAATCAGTGGAACCTGATGCGGATGGATACGCAAGAAAACGGCATCATCAGCGACTATGTGAACGGCAAGCTCGACTTTGACTGGACGTTGAATAACGCCTCGACTGTAAAATTCGGCGGCGCCTATAAAAAATTCATGAACGACGGCTGGCAGCGCTCCAACAAGGTCTATCACAATACGCCTACGGATACGGCGATCCCGACAGTCGACAAGGAACTGGTCCCTTACGACACCAAAGCGAACTACGTCGTCGGCGACGTCGACAAGACCTATGCGTATATCGGACAAATTCGCGATTTGACCCCCGCTTACGACGTGCCGGGCTCCGACTACCAAGTCTCGGAAAAGACCTTCGCCGCTTATGTCGAATACGAATTGAACACGGCGCTGATGGGTTTTCCGGTCCGCGCCAATGCGGGCGTGCGCTATTTCTCAACCGACTTGACGTCGCAGGGCATGCTCAACACGGGGACATCGCTGGTCCCTGTTGCGATCGTGCACCATTACAACGACTTCCTGCCGGCGGCGAATATTGCCGTCGACTTGAACCAAGACATGGTCGCCAGGTTCAGCATCGACCGCAATATCAGCCGTCCGGCTCTGTCGGATCTGGCAGCGGCGGGAACGCTCACCACAAGGCCGACCGGCGGTTCGATCAGCGCCGGCAATCCCAACCTGAAGCCCTTTATGGCGGATTCGATCGAAGCCTCGCTGGACTATTATGAAGGCCACACCGGCTACGCCTCGATCGGCGTGTTTTACAAGAACATGGAATCCTTCATCACGACGACAACCAAAGAGGTGCCCTACAATACGACGGGCTATCCGGTTTCCTTCCTGCTGCAGGGCGAAGATCCGTCGACGCTGTTCGATTATTCCGCACCGATCAACGGCAAAGGTGCGGTCATTGCCGGCGTCGAAGCGGCGCTGCAAAAGGACTTCGACTTTCTGCCCGCGCCCTTCGACCATTTGGGCGTCCAAGGCAATGTCACCTATGCCGACGGCAATACGGGCGTGATCTTCAGCGGGAGCACAATCTCGTTGCCGTTGATGAATCTGTCCAAACTCGCAACCAACTTCACACTCTATTACGAAACCGATACATGGGGCATTCGCGTTTCCGATGCCTATCGCAGTCGATATCTTGACAGCGCAGGCGGCGGCGGCAATATCGGCGATGCCTTCAGGCCGACCAACAATGTCGACTTGGCGGCGCATTATAATGTCAGTGATCGTTTGAAGGTCATCGTCGAGGGAATCAATCTGACCAACCAGCCGATCAAACAATATGAGGACGTTACCGCGAAACGTCCCGAGGTTGACACCACCAGCGGCGAGACCTTCACATTCGGTATTACATACGATTTCTAATGGTATCGCGGTTTTAGCGAGGGACGGGGGATCGCCGGCGAATACCGGCGGTCCTTTTCCCGTTGGAGAGAGATATGACGCAAGAGCGTGATATTATTGCGGTCGGCATCACCAAACGCCGGGCTCTGTTGACGGGACTATTCTGTCTTATGCCTTTTGGTTCGGCAAAATCGCAGCCTTTCGAAAAGCCGCTCTTCAGCATAGGCGCCATTGCAGATTGTCAGTATGCGGACGAGCCGGATGCGGGAAAGCGGATGTATCGTTCGGCGTCTGAAAAGCTGCGCGAAGCCGTTGCCGCATTCAACAAGCTCGATCTGGCCTTTGTCGTTCACCTGGGCGATTTCATCGATGGGGATTGGCACAGTTACGACACCATCCTGCCCATTGCGCAGGCCTCGAAGAATCCTTTGCGTTTTGTGCTGGGAAATCACGACTTCGCGGTTGCGGACGACAAGAAGCTTCTCGTCCCGGCAAGACTCGGCATGCCGGCGCGTTATTACAGTTTTGAGAATCAAGGTTGGGTATTCGTCGTCCTCGATGGCAACGATGTGAGCAGTTACGGCTGGCCGGAAGCCGACCCAAAAACCGTCGCGAGCCGAAAAATCCACGACGAGAAATATTCTACCGCGCCTTTATGGGACGGCGGTTTGGGCGAAGAGCAGATGCGCTGGTTAGATCACACGCTGTCCACCGCCGATGCGACGAGCAAAAAGGTCATGATCTTTTGTCATTTTCCGGTCTATCCTGAAAATCCGCACGATCTGTGGAACGCCCCCGATGTCATTGCGCTTCTGGAGAAACACGCTTCCGTCAAAATGTGGTTGAATGGCCACAATCACGACGGCAATTACGGCGAGAAGAACCAAATCCATTATCTCAATCTCAGGGGGATGTTGGACACGCCGGAGACCTCCTATGCCGTTTTGGATTTTTTCGCTGACAAGATCGTCGTACACGGCACCGGCCGCCAGCAGGATTTCACGTTGCCGCTGCGCTAATCTCATGCATATACGCTAGGCGCATCTGATTCGCTGGATCAAGGCCCGCTGACGGCCGCAGTCCAGGTCGCAAAACCGCGCTGCGACGATTGCTGCGACGCGCGACGGAATTTGCCCCTTCGAACGTTGAATGCGCAAATATCGATTTTGGGCTGAAATGAGGATTCCATAAAGATTCCATGAATGACGAGAAAGTTTGGCATGCGTGGGCTCGGTACGCGGCATTGTTGTTTTTGGCTGCGCTGCCTTTCATTGTCACAAAAGCGCTTGCGGGGAATGACGTTCTCGTCAATTTCTACGGCAACACGCTGATTTCTATGGATGGCGGCATCAAGAGTTATTTCTGGTACAAGCCCGACCATACTTTCACCGGGAGCGTTCCAGCCTATTATTTGGCTCTTAAGGGAACTTGGAGCCAGAGCGCCGACGGCACGATTTGCCGCGTTTTCGATCCGCCGCTGCCGACGATGGACAATCCCGATTGCGGCCCCATGCTCGTTCATAATGTGGGAGACGTGGAGTCCGACGCGAACGGCCACCGCGAGAAGCTTGTGGCGGGGGTTCAGACGGTGAGGGCATCGCAATCAGAGCAGCAAATATCGCAATCGATGTCGGCACAATAGCGGATAAGACGGGCGTCAGCCCCAATATCCAAAATAACTCAAAAGGGCGCCGACGCCGAGATCGATCAGGGCTGCAAAAGCAACGCGTGCTTTGTGCTCGAGGAGCCCGCTATTGATCGACACAATTAGCTGCGGCAAAAAAATGCAGATCAGGGCGCGAAGAATGGTTGCCCAACCCATCAGGGTGATAATCACGGGCCATCCAGCCATCCAGACATTGTGGCTGAGGACAATTGCCAAACCGCCAATCAACCAGAAACCTCCGGCGAGGAATATCAATGCTGGCCCCTCGATCATGTCCTCGAGCAGCGCACGGAACGCTTGAGGTTTGAACAGGATGGCGAGCCCCAAAACGACAAAAAACGGTCCCAGGAGCTTCGCGATAAAGACGGATGTCGGCATGGCGGCGATTTCCTTGCGGCCGGATGCGATATGCCGGCATCGTCTGTCGCGGCACTTAAAGTCGGCGCCTCAATCAAAGCGATTTGTTCGCGTCCGATGATGTCGTCTTGCATATGATCGGTGGCGTCGATGTGAGGAAGCCGGCCACCGTGAGATAGACGCCGAGAACGAGGGCTGGCGCGAGATAGATATAGGACTGTTCGGCGCAATGTATCTGCGCGAACAATTTGGCAAACATCTCGGGCGTTACGAACAACAGAAACAGCCCCTTCGCCAGTATCAACCATCCGACCAGCGTGACGACCACCGGTAGTACACCGCCCGACCAAACATTATGCCCGAGGACCATTGCGAGCCCCGCCGCGACGCTGATTATGGCGAGATCAAACATGATGGCATGGTCGCCGATCACCGTCTCAACCAACGCGTTTCCGCGGACCAGCGTAGCTGTCGCGAGAATGATGCTGAAAACTCCTATTAGACGCGCAAGAAAAGGTGTGGATCGGGACATAACTTCCTCCGCATTTTATAATGTGCAACACCGCAAGATGAGGGGCATCTTCGATCGCATCATGCGCTCATTGAAATTCGCCAACAAGGCGATAGGAAATCCCCATTTCAATTCGCCCTGGCGTGTCAGGGACAGCATGTCCCAGATTCAATTTGCACATAGATCGTGACTTTGACAAACTCGGTGACCCTCGTCGACGGACCAACTGCCGTGCCGTCGCATCTTCCCCGGCCAAAATGTACCTTAAGGAAATCACCGCATGATGACGGAAAGTCATGGCCGAAAAGCGCGGGATATCGTGCGACAAAATCGCAGTTCCTCGTGCCAACTGCCCGGCGCAGCGGAAGCGGTGCAAAGAACGTTGCCTTGATAAACGACGTCAATGCACGCTATGGGACGGCGTATCGCCGATGTCCTGTAGCGGGCCGAGGGGTTGGAAGGAATCATCCAGTCCCGCGATATGCGGTCGGCCCGAAATCAATTTGTAGACGACGTGATCGTCCTGCATCAGCAGCACGACCTCGGCCGACCAGCCGCTGCTGACGGTCTCGCGTTTCAAGCCGGCGGCATCCAGGAAAACATTGCCCTGCCGCTGCGACTGCGAGTGTTCGAGATGAAACACCAATGCGGAACAGCGGCTCTGCGCGTCGATACAGTCCTGCACCGGCTTCGGCAGGCGGTCGAAGCTCAGGGTATCGCTTGGCATGAAGCGCGCGATCGCATCGACGTAAGATAGGATTTCGACATTCGGAATCGCTGCCGCATCGAAGCCCAGCTTTGGCAGATCGCTCGAATGCGTGGCGCCGGGGACGATATGACTATAAGCCGCTTGAACGTCATCGTAGCTTTCAAAGGGCGAAGTCGTCATCTTGGTTTCGTGCGGCAACAGATCAGTGTCGCTGCAGGCGATGAGCGACAGTGTCACCATCGCAGCGGCTATAGATTCGATTGTTCGGCGTATGCCCATCCCCAAGCCCCCAACTGCGGTTATGATCCGCTTGCGTAGAGAATAGCCGATTTCACCGGTATCGAAAAGGAGGGCCGAAGGCCGTCAACTCGAAGCCGTCGTGGCGCAGGTGAAGACGGCTCCGCCTGCGCCATGGGAGATGGCTAATTCGGCGGGTTCTGGTCGCCCTTTCTCTTGTGCTCATCCTTCTTGGGCTCGGTCGTGGTTAGCGGCTTTGGGGTTTCAACGACCGGTGGCGGGTTGTGAGTGACCGTCATCGGCGGCTCCACTCTATGCTCCACGGGTCTCATCACCGGTGCCGGCGGAGGCGTTTGCACCGGCGCCGTCATGGGCCGTTCCACTCTATGCTCGACAGGTTTCACCACCGGTGCCGGGGGAGGGGCTTGCATTGGCGCCGTCATGGGGCGTTCCACTCTATGCTCGACGGGTTTCACCACCGGTGCCGGCGCCTGCATCGGTGCTGTCACAGGATGCACAGTCTTTTGCTCCAACGGATGGTCCGGGCCGCCAGCACGTCCTTCGGCGGGTGTGGTCGCGGGGCTCGGTCCACGTGCGTGCTGCTCGTGCATTTTGCCCGCACTGGTTTGACCGCTGTTTGGCTCTGTCGCTGAGCCTAGTCCTGTCTTGGTCAGCGTGGGCGCACCTGTTGGAGCTGCGTGCGCTCCTTGCGAAGGAGCGGGCACATTGGCCGAAGTCGCTGGATTGGGCTTGCCGTGGAATTGGCTAGTAGCCGCGGGCGCTGTAATCGTTGTTTTTGTGAAGAGATGCGAAGGCGCGCCCGCTCCAGGTTTGTTGGACATGCCGGCAGCAGCACCGGCATGGTGCGCCGGCACATGATCGGAGAGCTTGCCGATCACGACCGGCGGAGGTGGAGGCGCCGAGTTCGCAATGCCGGTGCCGTGAGGCGCATGGGCGAATTCCCGGGCGCGAATTTTCTGGCCCGCAGCGACCGTCATAACCGAATTGGGATGCTTGAATATCGTCGCCGCTGCGACCGCCGCGACAGGATGACCGCTCGCCCGCTCGACCGCGTGAACATCGACGCTGCGGTTCACTACATAATTGTTGACGACCGTATAATTCGTGATGTTCGAGGTCTGGCGAATGCTGATGAAGGCCCGATCCGGCGTGTAAGCGACATGACGATAATCCCGGTCCGCCAAGTGGCCGGTATCGACGAACGTCCAGTTCGCGGCGAAGCGCCGCTGATCGTAATCCCGGCCGTACCAGCGCGAATAACCGTAGTCGCCCGAGGTGCTGTTCCAATTGACCGACACGCCGCCAAACGAAATGCCGATGAACGCATCGCCGCGTCCACGAAGGAAATCATCGTCTGGCGGCATCGGCATCCAGCCGATGGATCGCGCATTCGAGCGCCAAATAACCCAACCTGGGCTCCAGGAATAGCCGGGGATCCACATCCAGCCGTCATAGGGATCGTCGACCCAGCGTCCGTAATGAAACGCGATGTCGCCCCATTCGTAGTCCGAAGCCCAGGTCCAGCCATACGCGTCGGTGTAGGCCCAATAGCCGCCGCTATAATAGGGGCGAAAATCGTCGGGCACGCCTTCCGGTTGCCAGACAAGTCCCCAGCGATCGCTATAGACCCAGTCGCCGTATGGCGCCAATTGATCGTAAAAGCTGTCGAAACCGACATCCGACTGTTCCTGTGCTTGAGCAGGAACGGCGGCAGCAACCAATGGAACAAGGCCAACCACCAGAACGCTGGCCAGCAACCTGGCCCGAAGAATTCGGCGCATGTTGTTATCTCCCCAAGATTGGCTTCCAACAGAAGCAAATTTTCTCAACGCGGGTATCGCGCATCTGTTCCAGAACTTTCAATGCGACGGAACAGATCTCGGCGTCCGCGGGCGTTGCATATCGATAATACCGCATTGCAACGACGCTGTCATGACGTGACGTGGACCGGGCCCAGCCGACGACTATCAGTTCCGATATCGCAACCAATTCGCAGATTCGAATTGGCCATTTTATCATAGCAGGCAGCAAAACAATGCTGGTAGATTTGGAAACTACTCAGCCGCGACCGCCATCGCGGTGAATTGCCTGGCGTTCGTTTCTGACACCGCATATCGGCGGGTCAGTTCCTCGAAAAAATCGAAATCGTGCAGCGTTAGGAAAGCAAACGCCAAGCCAGCCAAAAGAGTGCCGCGAAAGTGGGATATGCCGTTAGCCCCAAACCGAAGGCACGGCCGACCGGCGCGAGCAGGTAACCGATCCAGAAGATGATACGGCCTGCAAAGAACAGAACCGCCAAGCCGGGGATGAGGCCGAGCCGCTCATGCGGCAACACCAAGGCCAGCCCGCTCCAAGCAATTGCCGCCAATACGATCTGTTCGAGCGTGTTTTGATTGTAGCGAAGCGTTACTTCCAAAAACCAGCCACCGGGGCTGCGTCCGCCGTCTATCGCGTCCGCGACAAAGAATCTCTGATTGGCAACGGCGCCGATGCCTGCCAGTAAGGCCAAACCCGGCAGCAACAGCCAATGCGCGACGAAGGCGAGCCGGGCGGCTTGGTCGTTGCCGTCCGGCAGCGGCAAGGGCAACCCGGCCAAGTGCTGCCAGAAAACGATAAGCATGATCGCCGCCGCGCCCATTCCGGCCGCGACGACAAGCTGTTTGCGTATCATTGTCACTGCCAGCTCCCTGTCCGCTTTCGCACAGCGCGTTTGCGCGCAAATGCCATCCGTGAGCCTAAGTTACCGGGTTGTGTGCGGCAACCAGAGACAAGCCGACGTCGGCGTCTCAAAACTCCGTCCAGTCATCGGCTTCGTTCTCGGGGGACGGCTTGCGCGCGACGGCAACCGCCGTGCGACGTCCGCCGGACGGCCCTGCGGCCGCTAGCGCCGTAAATTTGGCAGGCAGCTCTGCAGCTTTACGGGCAGCCGGGACACTCCGGCTCGCAGGCGCGCCGGACGTTCCGACGGAAAAGAATCCAACGATGTTCGAAAGCGACTGCGTCTCCGTGGCAAGATTGCGCGAGGCCGCCGTGCTCTGTTCCACCATGGCGGCGTTCTGTTGCGTCACCTGATCCATCTGGCTGACAGCCGCGTTGACCTCTTCGATGCCAGTCGACTGCTGTTCTGCGGCTTGTGCCATTTGGGTGACGAGCAGATTAATCTGTACGACCTGTTCAACGATGTGTTTCAAAGCATCGCCGGATTCTCTAACGAATTTGACGCCGGCTCCCACATGTTCACTTGACGTCTTGATTAGCGTTTTGATTTCCTTGGCGGCCTCGCCGGAACGTTGCGCCAGAGCGCGAACTTCGCTTGCGACGACAGAAAATCCTTTGCCCGCTTCACCGGCTCTTGCGGCCTCCACGCCCGCGTTGAGTGCCAGCAGATTGGTCTGGAATGCGATTTCGTCGATGACTCCGATAATGTCGGTAATCTTCTTCGAAGATTGCTCGATCTGATCCATCGCTTTGATGGCGGTTTCGACGACGCGTCCACCTTCTTCAGCCACCGATTTTGCCGCTATGACGCTGGCGTTGGCTTCCTTGCTATTCGCCGCCGTCTTTTTGACTGTCGCCGTGATTTCCTCCAGAGCCGCCGCGGTCTCCTCCAGACTGGCGGCCTGTTGCTCCGTGCGGCGGGAAAGGTCGTCGGCCGCCTGCGAAATCTCGCTGGCGCCGGTGCTGATGACACTGGTGCCTTCCAACACGGATTTCATCGTGCCCTGCAAACGATCTACGGCGGCATTGAAATCCAATCGAAGTCCGTCGTATTCGCCCTCAAGAGCGGCATCGATACTGGCTGTCAGATCGCCCGCCGCAAGTTTCTTGAGACCGCCCGCCAGTGTCTTGATGATCTTGTCCTGCTCGCGGCGCGTAGCGGTATGGTCCGTCACCCAGTTGACGATGATTTGGGTTTTGTTGAACCCATCAACAACCGGCGTGTAACAGCTCGTGATCCAAATATCGTTGCCCTTGCCGTCAACGCGCTTGCCGCGCTGAACAATCACTTCGCCGCGCCCGAGCTTGGCCCACAACTCGCGGTACTCGCCGGTTTTCGCGAATTCCGGGTCGACAAACATGCTGTGATGGCGGCCAATGACATCCGTAGACTTGTAGCCGAACAGTTCGAGGAAGTTCGCATTCGCCCAGATAACCGTGCCGTCCGGCTTGTATTCGATCACCGGCCGGGTCTTGTGGATACCCCAGAGCTTCGATTTCAACTGTCCTATCAGGTCAAGCACTCGGCGCATTGCTGCGAGCGCCACGAATCCGCAAACGGCAGCCAGTGCGCCTATGATTGCCATCTGCAGTACGGAGCCGCGACCGGTTGCCAGGTAAAAGTAGCAAAGTGCGACGAAGGGCAGACCGAATGCTGCGGGGAGAACTGCGACGCATTTGAAATGGGAGGGTATTCTGTAACCCATCATGCTTGGTCTCCTTGAGCTTCCGATATTGCGGAAGACAACGTACTCAAGTCGGCAATCCAGCGCGGGTCGTGCGCTGATTGCGCGGCAAATTACAAAGTCGGTACGTCCCCCAATATCAATGCAAAAGATGCGATTTGTGACGGCGCCCGGATGTACGCAATTGCTTCATGCATCGAGCGCAAAACCGAAGGTGACTATACGTCATGAATTCTAATAAGCAGTGAATTCATGGGCCGAATTCTGCGGCCAGTGCGTCGCGACGCGTGCCGCAGCGATGCGCGCTCAACCACAACGGAACGGAGCAGACATTGCTGCACCTTCTCCGTGTACGGATGGCTGATTGTCACGCCTGCCGATCCTCGCGTGAACATCATGAAAGCCGATTTGGTTCAATTCGGGTGACCGGTTGAATCCGCCAGCCCATTCCTGCCGTTCAGAACGCGTCTTGATTGCACCGATTTTTGTCGTTCAGGATTGCGCGGCCAAGCGGCCGCGAGGGAGTTCTCCGGCGGCGCGCGCCGCAATCACCGATCATTAAGAGTTAGTGGACATTCTGCGCCTGTCCGAACCGGAGAGGCAGGCATGAACACCCAAGCCCTGCGGAAACACAAGCTCGCTTATGCCATCACCTGCGCCGTGTTTGCCTTGTGGGGCGTCGCGCGCTGTCTATACGACACCATGTCGGCGCAGTTCGGCGCGGCATTCGCGCTGAACGGCAATGAACTTCTGCTGATCCAATGCGTGTATAGCCTGCTCTATTTTGTGTTCGCCGTTCCGGCAGTGATCTATGCCCGAGCGTTGGGATCGAAGGCCGCGTTGGTGCTGGGTCTCGGCAGCTGGTGCGTCGGCGCTTTCCTCTTCTATCCGGCCGCGCAGCAGCATGTGTTCGTCGTCTTCGTGATCGCGGCATTCGTGATGTCATCCGGCTACTGTTTCGTCGAAATATCCATCACCCCGATCATCGCCGGCATGGGGCCTCCCGAGCGTACGCCGTTCCGGCTGAATTTCGCCCACGCCCTTTTCCCGCTCGGCATTCTCGCAACGTTTTACATGCTGCAATGGCTCAACCTCTCCGGTCTCACCCTGCCCAGCGAGCATCTTTCCAACGCGTTGCTGCAGCCTTACATGGTGGTCGGCGCTGTCGTCCTGCTCTTCGCGTTTGTCGTCGACTTCGCGCGATTTCCGTCCTTCGCGACAGAGCGCGGCGAGATCAAAGGGGTGATGTTGGAATTCCGCGCGCTGCTTTCCCGCCCGCTATTCCGTGCCGCCATCGGGGCGCAATTCTGCTGCGGTGCGATCATTGCGGGCACCTGGACGCTGTTATTTTGGTACGTCGTGGCGGCCATGCCGGGCGTTGCGATTCCGGTCGCCACGGGATTCCTGACAATCTCCATCATTGCCTTTGCGGTCGGTCGCGTTGTGGGCACCGCCCTGATGTTGCACTTCAGCGCAGAGTCTCTTCTGGCGCTGTTCTCGCTGAGCGGCGTGCTGTTCGCCATTATCGCGGCGTTCGCCGGCGGCCAGGCGGGCGTCTATGCGATGATCGCCTGCAGCTTTTCGACATCGATCATCTTCCCGACTATCCTCGGAATCGCGATCCGCGATCTCGGACCGTTGACCAAAACCGGCACCGCGCTCATTTATATCGGCGCCTCGGGAAGCGCGATCGGAATCGGCGCCATGCTGTTGGTGTGGCATTTTTCGACCGTCTATCTCGCCATGCTTTTCCCGGCGTTGTGCTTTGCCGGCGTGCTTGCCTTCGCGCTGCACGAGCGCATGGCGGCGACCGCGCCGCGAACAGTTCCGCAAGCGGCCGAATAGGGAAGAGGATCGGGGTCGGAGCAGATACCTGCTCGCTTTCCTGTTGGGACGGCGGGAAAAGGAAAAGCATTTGCGGCCGGGCTTGGGCGCCATTTTGTTCCGGCCGCGGCCGCGGTGTTCGCGCCAGCGGGTGAGGCTACGTGCACGAAGAAGCCGGATCGTGCTTTCCGTTTGCGGTGCCCGGCTCTAGATTGCGAAAATTCTCTGCGGCGTAGCGGCTTTTTGGAGGCGCATCATTCCAGAACCACTTGGCACACTCTCCTCGGCATTGGCGCATACGAGAAAGTTGCTTGGCGCAAAACCGGCGCTGGCGGAGGTTCAAGCATACGAGATTCTGAAGGTCGTTCCCGGTCATGTCGAGGCGCTCTTGCTTCTGGCGGCCGCTTTGCGCCTGCAGAACAAAGCGACAGACGCGCTCGCAATTCTAAAGCCCTTGGCCTTGTCGAATCCAAATACCGCTTCCATTCACTTCGAACTTGGTCTTGTCTTCGCCGATCAGGATGCACGCGCCGACGCCATTAGGGCATTCTCGACAGTGGTTCGGATCGAGCCGCTTCATGGCCAGGCCTGGCGGGCTCTGGCCGATCAGCTTTGGTTATCCGGCGACGAGGCTGGCGCCGACAGCGCCTATGCAAGCCATATCAAGGCTTCGGTGAACAATCCCAGATTGATGGAAGCGGCGAGTGCGCTTTGCGACAATCGTCTGCCGGTCGCCGAGCGATTGTTGCGCAGTTTCCTGATGGACGATCCCACGGACGTGGCCGCCATCCGTATGTTGGCCGAGGTCGCCGCGCGTTTGGGCCTTTACGAAGAAGCCGAGAAACTTCTGGCACGCGCGGTGGAACTCGCACCGAGTTTCGACGCCGCGCAATTCAACTACGCCATCGTCTTGCATCGTCAGGGCAGGCCAGTGGAGGCGCTGGCTGAGATCGATGCGCTTCTCGAAAAGGATGCGCGTCATCCCGGCTATCGCAATCTTCACGCAGCCGTGCTGGCGCGGTTGGGGGAAACCGACCGCGCGATCGAGGCCTACGCCCAAGTCTTGCAGGATCATCCCAATCAACCGAAAGCCTGGATGAGCCTAGGCCATACGCTCAAGGCCGCCGGGCGGCAGGACGAATGCGTCGCCGCCTACCGAAAGAGCATCGCTTTGTTGCCGACACTTGGCGAAGCCTATTGGAGCCTTGCCAATCTCAAAACCTTCCGCTTTACGTCGCAAGAGATTTCGGCGATGTCGGACGCGCTGCAAAATGCGAAGCTCGAGCAGGAAGACCGGTTTCATTTGCACTTTGCCCTGGGCAAAGCGCTCGAAGACGAAGCGAATTATGCCGAATCCTTTTTGCATTACGACAAGGCGAACGCGGTCCGCCGCACTAGCCTGCCCTACAAAGCCGAGGATACGACGGCTTTCAAACAGCGTTTGATGCGCCAGTTTACGCCTGAATTCTTTGCTGAACGCGCGGGATGCGGTTCGCCGAGGCCCGATCCGATCTTCGTTGTCGGGTTGCCGCGCTCCGGTTCAACCTTGATCGAACAGATTCTCTCCAGTCACACGGCGATCGAAGGCACGATGGAGCTGCCCGACATTATGTCGATTGCGAAACGGCTAGGCGGGGGCGAGCGGCGCATCGAAGACGCCGATTATCCCCAAGCGCTCACAAAGCTCGATCCTACCGACTTCGAAGCCCTGGGCGAAGAATATCTTCAGCGCACCGCCGTTCAGAGGAGGCTTGGCCGGCCGTTCTTCGTCGACAAGATGCCGAACAATTTCCTGCATGTCGGATTGATCCATCTCATCCTGCCGAACGCCAAGATTATCGACGCCCGCCGCCATCCCCTTGCCTGTTGCTTCTCCTGCTTCAAACAGCATTTTGCGCGCGGCCAGGGATTTACCTACAGCCTCTCGGACATCGGGCGCTATTACGCCGATTACGTCGAGTTGATGGCGCATGTCGATGCCGTGTTGCCCGACAAAGTCCATCGCGTCTTGTATGAAGAGATGGTCGAAAATCCCGAACGGGAGGTGCGCCGCTTGCTCGACTACTGCGAGGTGCCGTTCGAAGAGCGCTGTCTGGAGTTTTATCGCAACAAACGCGTTGTGCGCACCGCCAGCGCCGAGCAGGTGCGCGTGCCGATCTATACGGCCTCCCTCGATCAATGGCGTCACTACGAACCCTGGCTTGAACCATTGAAAGTTGCGTTGGCGCCCATGCTGGAAGCTTACGCAACGGAGCCAAAGTTCGACGCAACGCGGTAGCATTTTTTTTTGGCACTGCCGGCACCAAAAATAGGCAGTCTTCGCAATGCACAATGTCCATTGTGCAACACTCCCGATCTATCCGTGCGTTCCGCTTCTTTGTAGTGCGCAATTTGCACCGCGCTTTTATTGACGGTGTTGTCAGTTTCGCGTCAAATTTCTATGGGAATATTGCTGCAGTTGCGTCGCGAAAACGCCGACGCGACCGCCCATCGGGGGTCGTTATCATGGTTCGCCTTACATCTGCGCAGCGGCTTTGTGCACACTCCACTTTCGGGTCGATTTTGCTGGCGTCGACGATGTTGTCAGGAATGCCGGCGGCACATGCCCAGCAAGTCGCGATGGCGGACACCAGCGCCTCGAAAGGGCTTGAGACGATCGTCGTGACCGCGGAAAAACGCAAAGAAGATCTGCAAAAAGTTGCCCTCAGTGTGGAGGTGCTTGGCGAGGAAAAGCTCGACCAATTGCACATCACGGATTTTCGCGACTTGGTGCGCTTTGCACCCAGCGTATCCTATACCACGGGTGGGCAGGGATCGAGCGGCGCACCCGGATTTGCGACGGTCTCGATGCGCGGCGTCACCAACGGCAATGACGGCAACCATTCCGGTCCCGAGCCGACCGTTGGCATCTATCTCGACGAGCAGCCGCTGACCACCATCGGTGGTGCATTGGACATTCCCTCCTATGATATCAATCGCGTCGAAGTTCTCGCCGGACCGCAAGGCACGCTTTACGGCGCAAGTTCGGAAGCCGGCACAATCCGTATCATCAGCAATCAACCCGATCCCGACGCGTTCTCCGCCGCCTATGAGCTCGAGGGTAATACGGTTTCGCATGGCGGGCTCGGCTATATCTTTAACGGCGTCGTCAACGTGCCGATCGACGACAATATCGCGGTTCGCCTTGTGGCCTGGGACGAGCACGATGCCGGTTATATCGACAATGTCTATGGGGCGCGGACCTATCCGACCTCGGGCATCACAGTGAACAACGCCGCGCTGGTTAAGAGCGATTATAACACCGTCGACAAAATGGGTGCGCGCGCGGCGCTGAAAATCGACCTCGACGAGAATTGGACGATCACGCCGACACTGATGGGACAATCGGAAACCAGCGACGGCTTCTTCGGTTATGATCCCTCCGTCGGCATGCTTGAGGTTTCCCACGATCATCCCGAATTCATTAAAGATCATTGGTATCAGGCGGCACTGACCGTCGAAGGCAAGATCGCCGATCTCGATGTGGTTTATTCCGGCGGCTATATGGACCGCAGGGTTGGCGCGGAAGCCGATTACAACGACTATGCCTATTGGTACGACACACTGGCCGGTTTGGGCGCCTTTTACACCGACAACGCCGGCAACATCGTCGATCCCTCGCAATACATCATCGCCAAAGACCGCTTCTCCAAGCTGAGCAACGAATTGCGGATTTCCTCACCCAAGGAGGATCGTCTGCGCTGGGTTGCCGGCCTCTTCCAAGAGCGGCAGACCCATTACATCCTGCAGGACTACAGGATCGACGCCTTGGGATCGGACTTATCCGTGACCGGCTGGCCGGGCACCATATGGCTCACCGATCAGCTACGCGTCGACCGCGATTTGGCGGCGTTCGGCGAGGTCTCTTACGATATTTTTCCCGATGTGACGGTCACCGGTGGCGTCCGGGTGTTTCAGTCCGACAATTCGCTTATCGGCTTCTTCGGTCTTGCGGCCACGATGAGCAGCACCACCGGCGAAGCGGGCTGCTTTGGGCCGGCCACCGTCGCAGGCTCGCCCTGCACGGACTTGAACAAGCGCGTGAAAGAAACCGGCGAGACCCATAAGTTTAATGTCACCTGGCGGATCGACGACGGCCACATGGTCTACGCCACGTACTCCACCGGCTTTCGCCCCGGCGGCGTCAATCGTTACGGATCTTTGCCGCCTTACCACTCCGACCAACTGACCAATTACGAAATCGGCTGGAAGACCAGCTGGTTCGACAACACGTTGCGGTGGAACGGCGCGGCCTATTTGGAACAGTGGGACAATTTCCAATTCGCCTTTTTGGGCCTCAATTCGCTCACCCAGATCACCAACGCCGGACAAGCCGAAATCAAAGGCGTCGAAACCGATTTGAATTGGATGGTCAGCGATCATTTCACAGTGTTCGGGTCGGGCGCGTTCAACGATGCCCATATCACCAAGGTTTATTGCGGCGATCTCGATCCCGTGACCGGTGCGCTCGACACCACGTGCCCGAACGCCACCTATCCTTATCCGCCGGATGCGCCGAAGGGCACCGCGCTTCCCACCACTCCGCGCTATAAGGCCAATTTGACCGGGCGCTACCAATTCAATATCGACGACATTGTCGCGCACCTTCAAGGATCGGTCGTCTACCAGTCGAGTTCGTGGCCCGATCTTCGAGTGCAGGCGATAAGCCCGGCGACCGGATTGGAAACACCGGTGCGTTCGCTGCTGGGAAAGATGCCGCAATTCGCCACCTTCGATCTGTCCTTCGGCATCGAACGAGGCAATTGGTCGGCGGAATTCTCCGTGCAGAACGTCTTTGACGAGCGCGGGCAACTCTACCGCTTCGCGGAATGCACGACGCAAGTCTGCGGAAACGAGCCCTATATTATCCCCACCCAGCCGCGGTTGATCGGGCTGAAAATCGGACAGAAATTCTAGTCGTATCCCCAACCGCGATGACCAACACGCCGTCGTACCGCATTGCGGTGGCGGGGCGTTGGGCGATGCTCTATCATGGCATCGCCGCCCCATTTGAGACATCGCCATGACGCTTACGCCCGCTTTGCCGTCCTTCCGGCTTGACGGCAAAAAAGCTCTCATCACCGGCGCGGGTCGCGGCATCGGCGCCGCCGCCGCCGCAGTCTTCGCGCAAGCGGGCGCGGCCGTCACGTTGTGCGCGCGCACGGCGAACGAAGTAGAGGCCTTGGCCAAAGACATCCGCGAGGCGGGATTTATGGCGGATGCCTTCGCGCTGGACGTCAATGACATTGCCGTCCTGCGCCGCGAAATCGAGGCGCGCGGTCCGTTCGATATTTTGCTTAACAATGCGGGTACCAACCGCATTCGCTTTATCACCGAGGTAAGCGAAGAGGATTACGACGCGGTGCTGAGCCTCAATTTGAAGGCCGCACTATTCGCGGCGCAGGCGGTGGCGAAGGGGTTGCTGGACGCCAAGAAGCCCGGTTCGATCATCAATGTCTCTTCGCAGATGGGATTGGTCGGCGGGGGTGGGCGTTCGCTTTACTGTGCTTCGAAATGGGGCATCGAGGGTTTGACCAAATGCATGGCGATCGATCTGGCGCCGCATGGCATCCGCGTCAACACGATTTGCCCGACCTTCATCGAGACCGCGCTGACGCGTCCGATCCTGGATACGCCGGGCACGCGCGACTATGTGCTGAGCAAGATCAAGCTCGGCCGGCTTGGGCGCACCGACGAGTTGACCGGCGCGCTTCTGCTTCTGGCATCGGACGCCTCCTCGCTAATGACCGGCAGTTCGCTGGTTGTCGACGGCGGCTGGACGGCAGGGTAGGCCAAATTCGGAACGGTTTTGCACAACAAATTCCACCCTTCCTCAATCCGTCTTCGCTAAAGCTTCGACGGGTCAGTCCGGCGAGTCATTTGCGCAGTCGGACTCAAGAGGATGGTGCGATCTCAGTTCTTGATTCCATTCGACCCAAAAAACCTCTTGGACAGCCAGCCCGGCCGTCTTAAATATCCCGTTCATGTCATGTTCAGGTGCGGCCCGCGAAATTGGAGTCCGGGAGAGGCATTAAGAATCAATACCATCTGAGGAGATGCAAGATGAGAATGCTTGCCAAAGTGTTTGCCGCCGCGTTGATGCTGGGCGGTAGTGTCGCAGTAACCCAGCCGGCAAGCGCCGGCATTGATGTGTCGATCGGGATTGGGGGACCGGGCTGGTCCGGCGATTACGACTTTTATCGCCCGTGCCCTTGGTACCGCAATTACGACGTGCCCGTTCCAAGGCGTTGCTACCGGTACTTCTACGGCATCTGGGGACCCGGCCTTTACATAGACGGCGACTTTATATTCCGGGATCGCGATCATTGGTGGCGCTGGCACGATCGCGACGAGTACCGTCACTGGCGCAACCATGATTTCCATTGGCATGGCGGCCATGATGGTGGCCACGGCCGCGATTGGGGCCACGATGGCGGCCATGATGGTGGCCACGGCCGCGATCGGGGCCACGATGGCGGCCATGATGGTGGTCATGGCCATGATGGCGGCCATGGCGATGGTCATCCCGGTGGCGGCCACGACGATCATCACCACTAAGCAGCACTTGCCGTGTCCGGACCATCCGGACACGGCAGTTTCTTGTGATCGATCAGAACTGGTTTGCGAGCCTATATAATGCAGCTGCCGATCTGACCGTTATGAAACAGCCGTTGCGTGCCATAGCCGCATTCTCAGTCGTTCACACGAATGTTATGACAAATTAGTAGTTTCGAATCCCCGACAAAAATTAGAGACGATAGCGCCTTCCAGTTTTTATTGATGTTCCTCTCCCAAGGAAGGCTATGTGATTTAGCGTGGTATGAAGAGTCTTATCAGAACGGTATTGGGTTGCGCTGCGGCGCTGGGGCTTTGTTTCGGGGCAGCCGAGGCGGGGCCCTGGGCGGAAGTCGGCGACGCACAGTTGCGCTCCGATATCGAAGTGCTCGCAACCGCCCGTGTCATCGACAATGTCACGACGCAATGGCCGCTGCCGTGGGGCGGTATTCTCTACCGGCTCGGTGCGGCGGGCGCGCTAGATGGTCAGCCGGATAATGTCCGCGATGCGGCGGCGCGCGTGCTGGCCCGCGGCATGTCTGAAACAGACACGCATAAGCTCGACGCTTCAGTCACGGCCGACACGACCAACACTCCCGATGTGGTGAGAGGTTTCGATGCCCAAGGCCGGCAGAACATCCAAGGTCAGATGACACTCGAATATCTGTGGGACACCACAGCGGTGCACATCGCCGCCGGTGCGCAATCGACGGGCCGCCACGATCTTTGGACGATTCTGGCTGCCAATGCGACCGTCGGGACGCTGCCCTTGCCGGGGGTGCCGATAGCACCGCTGGCTCTTGCTACCGGCGCCCTAACGACAGGTCATAAAGACAAACAAATCATGCTGCTCGACGGTAGCTATGTTGCCCAGCGCATCGGCAATGTGGCCGTTTATGCCGGTTCGATAACCCATTGGTGGGGACCGGGATGGATCTCGGCGTTATCGCTTTCGAACAATGCAAGGCCGTTTCCGCAAGTGGGAATCACACGGATCGATACGACACCATTCAGTTCGCCGTGGCTGAGTTGGTTTGGCCCGTGGCAGTTCGAGTTTATCGCCGGTTGGCTTGATGGTCCGCGCATTGCGAAGAATACGCTATGGGACGGCCTTCGTCTCACGATCAATCCGTTCCCTGGTTTTGAGATTGCCGTGGCCCGCACCGAAGAACTTTGCGGAACCGGACATCCCTGCAAGCCGATCGCGGAATGGATGAACTTCTACAACACCCCGCAGAATCCAGGGCATGACAATGGTGAAGGGAATATCGATATTAAATATTCGGGCGTCCTCGCACGCCATCCGTTCGAGATTTACCTGCAACTCATGAACGAGGATTCCAACCCCATTGTCCATTCCGGCACCTCACACCTTTTTGGCGCCAGCGTTTGGATACCGGTGCGCAAAAGCAATGTGCGGCTGACCGCCGAGTATACCAGCAGCATCGCCACAAAAAATGTCTTTAGTTTTGGGGACTATATCTACGGCTACGCCTATAACGATTCCAAATACGTCGACGGAATGCGCTATCGCGATCGCACGCTCGGATTCAGTCTCGACAATGATTCACGGCTGGCATCATTGCAGGCAAGTTGGATCGCTCCAAACGCTTTCGTCTACACGCTGACCTATCATCACGCTTGGATCGGATCGCCGGACAGTATTGGAGCCAACGTCGTATCGGCAACGCCGGTGGTCGTTAATATCGGCGAGGCGGGCATCCGCATGCCGCTGTCGTGGGGAACGTTCGATATCAAGGGCCGCTTGCAAGACGATCAGCCCCGCCCGGACAGGGGTTTTTTGGCCGCGATTGAGACCGTCTTGACGGTAAATTTTTGAAGGATGGCCTTCAGCGGGTTCGCGTTGTCATATGAATGCTGGAAGAAATGGGGACGGACACCGGGTCCGCACGCTCCCATTTTTAAGACGAAGCGCCATGCGGACCAAGCCGAAGGAACAGTGCTCTCACAAGGCCATTCCAGCCAAACGATCTATCTCTCCCACCGCAAGTGGAAATAATTCTAGTTCGCGCTCGCGCCGCCCGGAGTGACGATAAAGTTTTCTGCTTTACGTGAGATCAGAAGCGCAATGCATCGCCATTCGCGCATTGATTGGTATTCAAAACACACTGCGACCGAGGACTAGTGAGTGCAATCTGACACCGACACGATTTTAACCGTGATCCCGAACAGACGGGCTAACCCTGCGTGCTTCCACCATCTCATCATCGCTTTTCTCAATTCATGTTCGTGGTATGGTTGTGATCGATGGTGAGCGGAAGTGCCTCGTATTAGACGGCACGACTTGGTAATGCGTTGAGGGGGTGTCAATGTTTTCGAGTCATGTGAGCGACCGGCCATACAGCCGGCGTCGTAATGCGCGCGCGCGGTTTAGCATACGATCAAAATTTCATGCAATCAAACTGTGCGCCATGCAGTCGTGCTGTGTTTTGGTGCTCGCCACTATGGCAACACCTTCGGCGCTTGGAGGCGATTCCACCTGGATAGGTGGAACGGGCGACTGGGCGACAAGTTCAAACTGGTCGGCGGGCGTGCCTGGGAGTTCTGATACGGCCACGATCGGCAATGGTGGCACTGCCCAAGTTTCCGCACCTTTTAACTACGCGAACATTGTTAACATAACCAACGGCAGCACCGTTGCAGTTCAAAGCGGACAACTCGTCGCGCCGTATATCTATGTTGGAAGCAATCAGGGCACACAATTATCTTCTGGGACATTGCTGTATTCGTCAACGAACTATATCGGCGGCTCGACGATCGAATTAAATGGGACACTTAGGGCAACTGCGTCCAACACTGTTCCCGCTTTCATTCAATTTGAAGCTGGCACAGACAGCGTGATCTCGGCTGCGACAGGAACAACGTTGACCCTAAACCATGTGGATTTTCTGACCAGTGCTTCGGATGGCCATGTTGCCAAGTTCGGCTCTGCTTCAGACACCGGCACGATCATCATCAATCCATCTCAGGCGGTTTGGTTAAGTGCTTCGCCGGGACCAGTGGAGATTGCGGGCGGTACAGTGGAGGATACGACCTCCAACACGAGTTATTTTTTCGCCTCTGCGCTTGGTAAGGTGTCCTCTGTGACGATCGATACCGGCGCAACGCTGCAGATCAACAGCGACGGAAATGGCCGGATTTCGTCACAGGATACCTTCATCAAGCTCTTCGGCAGCGGTCAGCTTGTGATGGGGGGGCTTGTGCCACGCCTCGTGCTTGGAGACTCGAACTTTTCCGGACAGATTTCTGGTACTGGTTACGTGGAGACCGGCGGGGATACCCCGGACCAACCGACGGCCACAGTCATACTGACGGGCAACAACAATTCCGCTATTGAATTCCAGATTGGAACAGGTTCGACACTCCAAATCGGAAATGGAGGCGCCACAGGATCACTTTCAAACACCACTACTGTCGTGGGCTACAGCTACGGTGCTGCGGATGGCAGCAACAGCGCGGTTCTCGAATTTGACCGGGCAGACAATATTACGTATGGCGGACAACTCGAGGGATCACCTGTCCTTAAACAGGCCGGATCCGGTATTTTGACGATCACTGCGAACAACTCGTTGACGGGTGGCGCAGCCTCCTTCTACGGCACGGTCGCGGTGACTTCCGGCGGCTTGTCGATTTCGTCCGATAACAATCTGAACGGCAACCCCATTGCGCTGTCTAACGCGACAACATTGTACACGACCGCGACAGCTGTATTTAACAGCCCTGTTACGGTTACAGGCGATCCGACGTTCAATATTGCGAGTGGCACGACGACGACGTGGGCGGGCCAGATCAGTGACGGCGCAGCGGCCGGCGAGGTGGAAGTAACTGGCGGTGGCGGGCTCATTCTCACGAATACGAGCAATAGTTATTCCGGTGGCACGGTGGTCAAGGGCTATTCGGACCTGGTCATCACCAACGATGCGCAGTTGGGCGCCACGTCCGGCGGGCTCACGCTCGGCGATGCCACGACCGCCGGCACACTTCAGCTTAACGCGGCGTTCAACTTATCGGCCTCGCGCCCCATCACGCTGGCTGCCGGCGGCGGCATCATCGACACCAACGGCGACAACGGCTATCCCTACGCGACCATCTCGCAAGCTATCGCTGGCTCCGGCGGTTTGACGAAGGCTGGATCGGGCACGTTGACCCTCACGGCAACCAATACATACAGCGGTGGCACGACGATCACGGGCGGTGCTTTGCAGATCGGCAACGGCGGAACGACCGGTTCGATTGTTGGAAACATAACCGGCAGCGGGTTTGTGATATTCGACCGTTCGGACGTCTACATCTATTCGGGTGTGATATCCGGCGGCGGCGGTATGACCCAAACCGGCACCGGTACGCTTATTCTGACTGGAAACAGCACCTATTCCGGCAACACGACGATCTCGGGCGGCATAAATTCACCCGGCACGCTGCAAATTGGCGCGGGTGGCACCAGCGGTTCTGTTGCCAGCAAAATCGTCGACAACGGATATCTGCTGTTTGATCGCTCCGATGCCTATGCGTATGCGAATGTGATCTCTGGCTTCGGCAGCGTTGCCCAAATTGGAACTGGGACATTGATTTTGTCGGGAATCAACACTTATACAGGCGGCACGACGGTTTCGAATGGGACATTGTCTATCTCCGCTGATAGCAATCTTGGGGACACGGCCGGCGGAATCTCGTTAAACGGTGGCACGCTTCAGTTCGGTGCGAGCGTCAATATCGCGAGCACACGCGCTATCACACTTGGCACGTCCGGCGGCACGATTGATACTAATGGGCTCAACGCCACCGTTTCGCAGGGGATCACCGGCGCCGGCGGCCTGGTTAAAGTCGGTGCCGGCACGCTGACCCTGTCAGGAAACAACACTTACGCTGGATCGACAACGATTTCTTCCGGCGCTTTGCAGATCGGCGCCAGCAGTACGAGTGGCGCGATTACGGGCAACATTACCGACAGCGCCTCGCTGCTGTTCGATCGTTCGGATGCCGTCAGCTATGC
>CAWGHR010000066.1:0-41363 GCA_963822275.1 uncultured Alphaproteobacteria bacterium | reverse complement strand
GACCACTTCGAACCGTTCGAAGCTCACGATGTGGTCTGGGGCGTCGCATACAACGCCAACTTCATGCACATCGGGTCCGGCTTTTCCAGCTCCACGACACGCAGCGATGTCGAACAAGATGTCGTTAGCGGATTTGTTCAGGATGACATCAGCCTCATCCCGTCCCAGCTGCGGACCACCATCGGAACGAAGGTCGAGTACAACAACTTTTCCGGGTTCGATGTCGAACCCAGTGCCCGCCTAATCTGGACGCCGGACGACAAAAACTCGCTGTGGGCCGCGGTGTCGCGCGCCGCGCGCACGCCGACGATGGCCGAGGAGTATGCGGTGTATTTCAAAGCCGTAACGCCCAATCCGGTCAATCCCGCATTTCCGCCGATCGCAATCATGGTAACGGGCAATCGGAATTTCGAGTCGGAAAAGGTGATGACCTACGAACTGGGATACCGTGTGGAGCCTGTGGACAACGTGTCCCTCGATCTGGCGACCTTTTACAATGACGGTAGCGGCCTGCGTGGCGCCGATTATGCGTCGCAGGGCTTCGCGCTGACGCCCGTCCCGCACGTCATTCAGTACATGATCATGGGCAATTTCGCCAGCTACCGCTCTTACGGCTGGGAACTGGCAAGCGAATGGCAACCCACCCAAGGATGGCGGTTGCGCGGCGCCTACGCCTACTGGAACGGAAACGCGGTTCAGGCCGGCTTCGACGGGGTGACGACGAATACGAGCGTCTTGGGACAGACGCCACACAACCAATTCTCGCTGCGGTCGTCCGCGGACCTGCCCGGCGACTTGGAGTCGGACATCACCGTCCGCTATGTCGATGCGCTCGCCTACACGTCCGTCGGAGCTTATGCGGCGGTCGACGCAAGACTTGGCTGGAGGCCAATCGAGTGGTTCGATCTGTCCCTGGTCGGGCAGAACCTGATCGGACCAGCGCATTCCGAGTTCGACGCCACCACCGACAATCTTGCGAGTGTCGAAGCCCGAATAGGTAGGACGGTCTTCCTTAAAGCGTCGATGACATTCTGATCCACCGGAGTTCCGCCAGTGTGTATTGGCGCATCATTGCGGTCTAAGAGAAAGGGCACACTTCGCGTCTGCCTCCTTCTTTTTGCCGCAACGGTTGCTGCGGCAGTCACTTCGCGTGTCTCTGCAGCCTATGCCGAGGAGGAACAGCCGGAATTCGTCGTCAAAACGGCGTTCATATATAACTTTCTCAAATTTACGCAGTGGCCGAACGGCACTCTTGCCAAACCGGATTCTCCAATCGTCGTCTGTACGATAGGGACGGACCCCTATGGCGGCGCGCTGAACGTCCTGACATCAAAACATATCGATGGTCATCCGATTACGCTGGAACGATCGGTCCCGGCGAACGCGCTCGATAAGTGCAATGCCATCATTGTGAGCGGACAAAGCTCTTCTCAAGTCCTGGCGGCAATAGAGCCGTTTAAGACCCGCCCGGTTTTGACGATCGGCGACAGTCCCGACTTTACCGGTTCGGGCGGCATAATCGGCCTTGTCACCGTGGACCGGCAAGTCCGTTTCCAGATCAATGTCGGGGCCATTCGCCGCTCCGGCCTGTCCATCAGTTCCCAGCTTTTGAAGATCGCCATTTTGGTGGATGAGCCACAATGACCAGCGTTCTCAAAAATCTCTCTATTGTCAGTAAGCTCATCCTCTTGGGTCTGGTCACCAGTCTGGTCAGCCTCACGCTAACCTTTGCCGTGCTGATCGCGCACGAAAACTCGTCTTATCGCGGAACCGCCATCCGCGAACTAAACGGACTGGCCCAAATCATCGCGATCAACAGCACGGCGGCACTGGCGTTCAAAGACCACGCCTCGGCGGCACAGACACTCGCGGCAGTGGCATCCGTCGGCAAAATCAGATGCGCCACACTCTATTCCGACGACGGCAAGGAGTTCTCCGAATACCGTGCCGGCGGAAAGATGAGCCGCTCCGACATGGAGCAAATCGACGTTTGGCGGAGCCACCTAATCCAGTCCGGCCTGAATGAAAACGGCGGAATCCTCGTCACCGACGGGTCCATCACCGTTCTGCAGCCGGTTATCCTGAAAGGCGACCGGGTCGGCTATATCCAGCTTTGCGCCACGATGGACGAACTCAATGTGAACCTGTCCCGCTATTGGCAACTGGCTGCCATCGTCTTTCTATGCGCTGCAGTCCTGGCGGCGCTGTTGTCCTATGTTTTGCAGAGGGTGATCTCCGGCCCTATCCGGCGCCTCAACGAAGCGGTCAGCGATGTTTCCAAGACGCAAGATTTCAAGGTCCGGGTCGAAGCGACAACCCGCGATGAAGTCGGAACGCTGATCCGCGGCTTCAACGACATGCTGGCGCAGGTGGAGCGGCGCGATGACGAACTGACGGCCTACCGCGAAACCCTGGAAGCCAAAATCACCGCGCGAACCGCCGAACTCGCCGCGTCCAACAGGACTCTGAGCAAGACGGTCACCGACCTCGAAGTTGCCAAGGATCAAGCCGAAGCGTCCAACCGCGCCAAGACGGAGTTCCTGGCGAATATGAGCCACGAAATCCGCACACCGATGAACGGCGTTCTCGGTGTCGTCGAACTTCTGGATCGAAGCGAACTGACCGTCAAGCAGCGCCGCTACCTGCAGATGATCCGCAGCTCCGGAACCCATTTGCTGACGCTCATCAGCGAAATCCTCGACTTGTCGAAGATCGAGGCCGGGCAGATCGACTTTGAGTCGCGCGCCTTCAATCTGCGCCAGCTTCTGGAAGAAACCGTCGAGCTCTTTGCTCCGGCAGCGCATGCCAAAGGCCTGGAGTTGAATACCTTTGTTCCTGCCTCCATCAATGCCGACGTGGTCGGCGACTCTGCGCGGCTCAGCCAGATCGTGACCAACCTGGTCAGCAACGCGATCAAGTTCACGGAGTCTGGTAGCATCCTCGTCAGGGTTGTGTCTGAGGGCTTTCGCGAGGGCAAGAGCATCCTACATTTTGAAGTGCACGACACGGGCATCGGCATCGCGGCGAACCGGCAGGAACAGATTTTCAAGGCCTTCGTACAAGCCGACGGTTCGACCACCCGCAAATACGGCGGCACGGGGTTGGGCCTCTCCATCTGCAAGCAACTGTGCGAATTGATGGGCGGCCAGATCGGCGTCCGCAGCGAGCCGGGCAAAGGCACGGAATTCTGGTTCACCCTCCCCATCATGCCCGCTGCTGCGAGCCAGGTTACAAGGCCGCCGTTCAAGCTGCTGAGCGGACGCCCAATCCTGTTGGTAGCGGATACGCCGGTTGGGCGCGAAATCCTCACGGATCACATTGTATCCTGGGGTCTCTCGGTCGTGGTTGTTGAAACGGTAACGGAAGCTGAACGCGCGGCGGAAGTGGCCGCGTCGAACGGTTCGCCCTTCAAATATGCCGTTATCGACCTCGCCCAAAATCCCCATGAGGCGCAAGCGCTCGGTCACCGCCTTGTCCAACGGGCTGGTGCCGAGAGTATCGGCGCTATCGTCACGACCAGCCACCCAAGCCTTAAGGAGGATGAGAATTCTCCGGTTCGCATTCTGGTCAAGCCATTGAACCATTCCGACCTCTATTCCTGTTTGGCAGAGCTGATCTCGGGCGAGACTTGCGCGCGTGATACGGCGGTCAACCAAGCCATCGGCTTGAATGAAGACATGAAGATCACTGCAAAGGTCTTGCTGGTCGAGGACAACTCGGTCAACCAGGAGGTCGCCATCGATCTCTTGGAGCAATTCGGGTGCATGGTCGAAGGGGCAAACAACGGTCTCGAAGCGGTGAGGCGACTGAAAGAAGGCCGCTATGACATCGTCTTTATGGACTGCCAGATGCCCGAAATGGACGGCTATGAGGCGACCAAAGCGCTGCGGGAATACGAGCGGCCTTTGAGCCGCCGTACGCCGGTCGTTGCACTGACCGCCAATGCCATGGAAGACGATCGCCGTCTGTGTCTTGCCGCCGACATGGACGACTACATGACCAAGCCGGTTACCCGCCATCAGTTGGGCGCGATGCTGGTCAAATGGACCGGTGCAACAAAGCCGATCGGCGACCGGGAGCAAACACCTGCCGCGGGCGCGGATGCGGGGTCGGCGATCGACACTGCCGTGCTCGCCGCCATGGCCGCAGGTTCGGGCGATCCGGCCAGAGGCGCGCGGCTGGTCGCACGCGTGGTGCGGAAATATTTGGAGTCGTCGCCGGCTCTCGTCGACGCCATCAAAACCTCGTCCGGCGATTTCGACACGCTGGCACGCAGTGCCCACACGTTAAAATCGAGCAGCGCTTATGTCGGGGCTCTCCATCTGAGTGAACTATGCAAAGAACTTGAGCGCCGGGCACGCGGCGGTGCTCCGAGTGATCTGGAACGGCTTATCGGCCGTATCGAGAGTGTCTTTACCGAGACTTGCGAAGCTCTGCACGCGATCGAGGAGCAGGCTGCATGACACGCAAGGAGCCGTTCAAGCCTGTTGCGCTGGTCGTGGATGACGACGAAGTCGGCCGTTTGATCTGCGCCGATCTGTTGTTTAGCAATGGTTTCGACGTGATCGAGGCCGACGACGGCGAGCCTGCGCTGGAATTCTTCAAGCAGCATAAGCCCGACATCATCCTGATGGATGTGATGATGAAGAAGATGGACGGCTTTGCGGCATGCCGTGCCTTGCGATCCCTTCCCGGCGGAGCCACCGTGCCGATCCTTATGGTCACGGGCCTCAATGACATTGATTCAATCGAGAAAGCCTACGATGCCGGGGCGACGGATTTCATCGGGAAACCTTTCGACTGGCGCATTTTGATAAACCGCGTCCGTTACATGCTGCGTGCCGAACGCCAGTTCGATTGCTTGCGCGCAACCGAACATGCATTGAGCCAAGCTCAACGTATCGCGCAATTGGGAAGCTTCCGCTGGAAAGCCGGTAGCCAGACGGGTCGAGGTTTCCGAAAACCTGGAAAACCTCCTCGAAATCCAGGCCGACGACGGCACTGTATCGCTGCAAAAGATGCTGCGGCGGGTAGCAGCCAGCGATCTACCTGCTCTGATGACGGGGCTGCGCGCTCTTGGGAGTGACAACCGCTGTTTCAATCTTGATTGCCGATTATCCGGTGCGTCGTCGCCGGCTCGGACCGTAATGATCCGCCTCGAACTGGAACGTTCCGCCCTCGACGAATACAGCGTTCAGGGGGCGATTCAAGACATCACCGAACGCAAGACGATGGAGCACAACCTCGTTGCTGCTAAGGAAACCGCCGAAACGGCCAACGCCGCCAAGGACATGTTTCTCGCCAACATAAGTCACGAATTGCGTACGCCGCTGAACGCCATAATCGGGTTCTCCCAGATCATCGCGGAGGAGCTGTTCGGTTCCATCGGCGAGGCGCGTTATAAGGATTATGCCAACGATATCTGTGCTTCCGGTGGACACCTTCTGAGCCTGATCAACGATCTGCTTGATGTCGCCAAGATCAATGCCGGCAGGATGGAAATTGCGCCGGCCCACCTGGACCCAAGCAACGCGATCAACAAAGCGCTCCGGCTAATCAGTGTCGAGGCACGTCGGAAAAAACTGACACTTGCAGTGACGATCGAGCCTGATGCCCCTCCGCTCTATGCCGACGAGCGAGCGTTGCAGCAGATAATCTTCAACATTGTCTCCAATGCCATCAAGTTCACCCCCGAGGGAGGACAGATATCCGTGCGCGCCGGGAGCGCAGAAGATGGCGGCTTTCAGATTGTCTGCGAAGATAGCGGTCGCGGCATTCCGAACAACAAGTTCGACAGGTTGTTCTCGCCGTTCAGCCAAATCAACAACCGCTTCGATCGCGAAGAAGGTGGCTCGGGCCTAGGTCTAGCGCTGGTCCGCGGTTTGGTCGAGCTGCATGGCGGCTATGTTTGGCTCGAGAGCGAATACGGAAATGGCACCCGCGCCTGTGTCGTGCTACCGTCAGAGCAACATCGCGCTGCCGGGAATACGGTCGCGGTATAGATGTAGTCTGGTACTGCAGACCGCTTGGCGGCGCGACCGCCCGACAGAACCTCCTGCGCTTACATTCTATGATCGCTGATGGCGTGCGCCGTGGCGCACCCTCGCCGTCGCTCGAAGGTCCGGATCGGCCTCTCAAAGCAGACGTTAGCGGACACGCCACGCGTCGGCCCTCTGCAGGGTCGCAGTTCCGTTCGCAGGTCACACGCTAAATAGAACTCACCTATCCGCCCAGGACGGTCAGCTCTGCCATGCGATGACCTACTTTTCCGACCAAGCCTAAGCGCTTAGCCCGATAAGCGCCGCGCTGTCGTTCCACAGCGCTGCCATCACATCGTCGTGACGCGCGAGCTCCGAAGAACGGTTCGAACGGCAGGTCAAGCATCCGGGCGGGTCGCTGCTGCCACGCGAGCAATCCTCGCTCCAGCCGCTGGTCGTGTGCTCTAACGACACAGGCTCTTGGTCCAAACCGCGACGAGATGTGCCCATAGAGGCCGGCTGCGGCGACAGATAAGTGTGATAGCGTCACGATTTACCGGTATTCGAGGCTCGCCATGGCTGAGCAAATTCACAAACTCTCGCTTTCCGAAAAGGTCGGGTATGCGCTCGGTGACGGCGCCTCCAACCTGATCTGGATGTCCTTCATTTACTTCCAGCTCAATTTCTACACCGATGTTTACGGGCTTGCGGCCAGCGCGTTGGCGACCATGCTGCTGGTCACCCGAAGCTGGGACATGTTCTTCGACGTCATTGTGGGCATGATCGCCGACCGCACCAAAACCCGCTGGGGCAAGTTTCGCCCCTATCTGCTTTGGATGGCGCTGCCATTCGGGGTCATCAGCGTGCTCAGCTTCACCACGCCCTCCTTCGATCCGTTCGGAAAGCTGGTTTATGCCTATGTGACCCTGTCGCTGATGATGGTTGTGTATTCGGGGATCAACATCCCCTACTCCGCGCTGATGGGCGTCATTTCGCCCGATTCACAGCAGCGCACCAGCTTGGCGTCCTGGCGGTTCAGCTTCGCGTTTTTGGCCGGCCTCGCCGTGCAGTTCTACACGCTGCGGCTGGTCGAGAATTTCGGCCACGGAAACCGGGTCCTCGGATTTGAGATGACCATGGCCGTGTTCGCCGCGATCGCCGTGGTGATGTTTCTTCTCTGCTTCGGGCTCACCAAAGAGCGCGTTCAGCCGGTCGTGGAACAAAAAACCTCGACGCGCCGCGATCTGCTCGATCTGGTGACGAATGTCCCCTGGCTGGTGCTGTGTCTGATCGGCATCCTTCAAGTGTGTTTTGTGGCCATCCGCGGCGGCGCCATCGTCTATTATTTCAAATATCTATCGTCGGCGACATGGGCGCGGCGGCGATGTTCATGGTGGTCGGCTCGGTCATGTCGTTGCTCGGCACGTTCCTGATCCAGTATGTGACGCCGTTCACCGGGCGGAAAAACGCGTTCATCGGCTGTATGCTGCTCCCGACGGGCACGTTGGTCGCATCCTATTGGGTCCGGCCGGGCCAGCTTTGGCTGCTCTACGCCTACAACATCATTTACTGCGTGCTCACCGGACCCACCTCGGCCCTGCTTTGGGCGATGTTCGCGGATTCGGCGGATTACTCGGAATGGCGGACAGGCCGGCGCGCGACCGGGCTGATCTTTTCGGCGTCGGGAATGTCGAACAAATTCGGCTGGGTCATCGGCGGCGCGCTGGCGGCCACGCTGCTGGCGGTTTATGGCTTCCAGGCCAATGTCGTGCAGACGACACAAGCGCAGCAAGGCATCCGGATCTTGATGGCGCTTGCTCCGGCTGTGGGCACGCTGCTGTGCGGGCTCGGTATGATGGGCTACCGCCTCAACGAAGCGCGCGTGAAGAAAATTCAAGGCGAACTGGCGGTAATGCGCGCCAAGAAACCCGCAGGAGCATGACGTGCAGTTCGGATATTTCGACGATGCCAACAAGGAATATGTGATTACCCGCCCCGATACGCCCAAATCGTGGAGCAATTATCTGGGCTCGACCGAGTACGGCGCCATCATCACCAACAATGCCGGCGGCTACAGCTTTTACAAATCCGCGGCGCAAGGGCGCTTCACGCGGCTGCGGTTCAATGCCGTTCCGCTGGATCAGCCGGGGCGCACCATCTATCTGCACGATCACGACAGCGGCCGACTATTGGTCCGCCTCGTGGCAGCCGGTGGGCAAGCCGCTCGACGCGTACAAGTCGGAGTGCCGCCACGGCAGCGCCTACACGATCATCTCGTCCGAATATGCCGGCATCCGCGCGGAAACGACTTACTTCGTGCCGCTCGGCCGAAACTTCGAGTGCTGGCGCGTCCGGCTGACCAATCTTGGCGCCAAGCCGCGCAAGCTCAGCGCCTTCACCTATGTCGAATATGCGGGGAACTGGAGCGCCTATAACGACCTGATCAATCTTCAATATTCCCAGCACATCGTGAAGATGGCGGTGGAAGACGGCATCATCGATCACGGAACCAACGTTAACATCCCGCCCACCCCCGACAATTTCCAGGACGCGGACCAGGGCCGGCACAGTTTCCTCGCTTTGGTGGGCTGCGAAGTCTCGGGCTACGACACCGATCGCACGGCGTTCCTTGGAGCCTATGGCAGTTATGCCAAACCCCATGTGGTGGAGCGTGGAGCGTGCACGAATTCGCTCGCCGTCGGCGACAATGGCTGCGGCGTGCTGCAAAGCCGTATCGCAGCTTGAGCCGGGCGAAACAAAGGAATTTCTGGTGCTGATGGGTGTGGGCCGGGCGCGCGAGGAAGGCCGCCTTGCGGCGGCGGAATTTGCCGATCTCGCGAAGGTCGATGAGGAGTTGGCCCGCCTCAAGCGTTACTGGCATGGGCGCATCGCCGGGCTTCGAAGCGGATACGCCCGATGCCGAATTCAACAGCATGTTGAACATGTGGGGCCCGTTCAACTGCCTGATGACCTATGCCTGGTCGCGTGCCGCCAGTCTGATTTATGCGGGCGAGCGGGACGGATTGGGATACCGCGACACGGTGCAGGACATGCTGGGCGTGATGCACGCGATCCCCGCCGAAGCGGTTCAGCGGCTGGAATTGATGATCACGGGCCAGGTCGCAAGCGGCGGCGCCATGCCGGTGGTCAAGCAGTTCGCCCACAGCCCCGGATCGGAAGCCGCGCCGCGCGAGGACGAATACCGTTCCGACGATTGCCTGTGGCTGTTCAATGCGATCCCCGCTTATGTCAAGGAGACCGGCGATCTGTCCTTCTACCGCAAGGTTCTTCCGTATGCGGACAAGGGCGAGGACAGCGTGCTCGGCCATATGCGCCGCGCCATCGAGTTCAATCTGACGCGCTCGGGCACGCACGGCCTGCCCTGCGGCTTGTCCGCCGATTGGAACGACTGCATCCGGTTGGGCGAGAAAGGCGAGTCCGTCTTCGTGGCCTTCCAGCTTCGCTACGCGCTGGCGGTGTATCTGGAGGTCTGCTCGCTGCTGGCGGCCGAGGAAGAAAAGCGCTGGGCGCAGGACAATCTGGACCAGCTGGATCGACACCTCAAGGATCATGCTTGGGATGGCGAATGGTATCTGCGAGGCTTTGGCGGCGATGGATTCAAGTTCGGATCGCGCGACGGCAGCGAGGGCAAGATCTTCCTCAATCCGCAATCTTGGGCGCTCTTGAGCGGGCACGCCGACGACGACAGGGCCGCCCGCGCCATGAATTCCGTGCGGGAGCAATTGGCCAGCGAGCATGGGCTGACGATCTGCGATCCGCCCTTTGTCGAAACCGACATGCAGGTCATGCGCGCGGTTCTGTTCAATCCCGGGATGAAGGAGAATGGCGGCATCTTCACCCACACCCAGGGTTGGGCGGTGATCGCCGAGACCATGCTGGGCCATGGCGATCTGGCCTGGCAGTATTTCCGCGCGACGCTTCCCAGCGCTTGGAACAGCCGCGCCGAGATCCGCGAGATCGAGCCCTATGTGTATTGTCAGTTCACCCACAGCAAAGACAGCCCGCGATACGGCGCGTCACGCGTGCCGTGGCTGAGCGGCTCCGCCGCATGGTCGTACTTCACGGCGACGCAATTTATTCTGGGGCTGCAACCCGATTACGGCGGGTTGAGGGTCGATCCCTGCATTCCCGCCGCATGGAAAGACTTCCGTGTGACGCGAATTTTCCGAGGCAAGAAACTGCGCGTGGACGTTCGCAATCCCGCGGGTGTTCAAAAGGGTGTAAGAAGTTTGGTTTTGAACGGCAAGCGTTTGACGGGGAACTTCATCCCCATCGAGGAATTGGCCGAAGATAATCTGGTGACTGTGGAAATGGGTTGAGGGTGAGTTCATGACCCTCCCGCGCCCAGGGTGACGAGAAGCTCGTCCAGTTGCGCGAACGTCTCGGGCATCCCGTCCTCCATCCCGGCGATGGCAGCGTCGAGAGCTTCCTTCGAGGGATAGAGTTCGTGCATGACCAGCAGCGTCTTGCCGCCTTTTTCCTCGAAGGTCACCGTGGTGACGGCACCCTCGTCACTTTCCTCGTTGGTCCAGACGAGGCGCGAGTGCGGTGTCACTTCGATGTACCTGACCGAAGAACGCCATGGCTTCGAGGCCTCGTGGCCGAACTCGAAACGGTACCTGCCCCCGACACGAACATCCACCTCGCAGGAAAGCAGGGACACGCCTGTCGACTTCGGTGCCCACCACCGCTTGAGCAGCTCGGGCTTGGTCCACGCCTCGAACACGATGCGCGCCGGGCCGTTGAAGGTTCGCGTGACGACGAGCTCACGCTCGGACTTCCGTTCCACCGTCGTGCGGTTCTTCATGGGGTGGCTCACTCTCTCTTCTTGCGTCCATCGACCTTCTCCTTCCGTTTCAGTTCCTCGACAACCTTGTCCAGCGCGTCGAAGCGTGCGTCCCAGAGCTGGCGGTACCTCTCGATCCATGCCGCCTCTTCCTCCAGCCGGCGCAGGCCGAGCTTGCAGGTCCGCACGCGCCCGACCTTCTCCGTGGTGACGAGCCCCGCCTGCTCCAAGACGCCGACATGCTTCTTCATGCCCGTGAGGGTCATGTGGAACTTCTCGGCAAGGTCCGTGATCGAAGCGTCGGCACGCCCGAGCTGCTCCAGAACGCCGCGTCGGGTGGCGTCCGAGAGCGCGGCGAACGAGGCATCGAAGCGGGTCTGGATATACTGAACCATATGGTTCAGTATGTAACACACCGATTGGCGGCATGCAAGGGAGGCCGAGCGCGCGCTGCGTTGCCCGCCGTCTTTACGCGACCTCTATTTCGATGCAAGTTCGATCGACCCGGCGATCCCTAACGGTTTCACTTCACCCCAGCCGAAGCCACCAGCGTTAGGTCACGATGCGGGTTTGCCTGCGCCACGGCGGGCGCGGTCGGCGGCGTCTCGTATTGCTTGTATTCCGGAACTTGGTCCAACCGCACGAAGGTATAGCCCTCTTCCAGCATCGGCGGCACGATAGCCGCCACGAGATCGGCCGATTGCGCGTGAATGCAATGCATCAAAACAACGCCGCCATTGTCCCGGCGAATTTCGCGCAAATATCCTTTGGCGCAAACCTGCGCCGACCATTTGTGCCGCCAGCAATCCCAATCGGCGGAACTCATCACGTAACCGTCGCGCATCGAGATGTCGCCGCCGATATCCCAATAGACCGGACCGACATAATTGCGCAGCACCGGATCCGCATTGAGGATGGCCGCGTGCGCGGAGCGCCAGTAACCGTATGGCGCGCGGAAATAAAGAACGTCGGTTTGTTTGATCAAGGGCGCGATTTGGTCGTGGACATCGCGTAGTTGGTAAATCAGCTTTTGCGGATCGCTGTCGAAACGGCTGGTCAGCTCGGGATGGGTGGCACTGTGGTTGGCCAGCAAATTCCCTTCGGCGGCGATACGCGCCAGCAATTGGGGATGGGCATGCGCCATCTTGCCGACGATGAAGAATGTTCCCTTGACGTTGTTGGCCTTGAGAACATCCAGCACATTGGCCGTGTAAGCGTTGGGCCCGTCGTCAAAGGTTAGCGCGATGGTGTGGGCGTCGCGCAAGCCCGAATGAAAAATGCTCGACTTCTGAAAATAGGCGAGTTCCATTTGGCCAGGGACGGCTCGCTCTCCTGCGATCGCCGCCGAGGCGGCACAGGCCATCGCCAGCCAGGCAATGATGGTTGATCGCATGAACGCCCTCTCCCGGCCGCGCCCTAACGGAGCGGCGCGGAGTTTAGGGAGCGGCGCTCCGACGGGCAAGCACAAGCTACAAAACATGCCTAATCGACCCCGCATCCGCGCCGGACTGCCCTTGTTTCTGCTCGATCCACCGATCCACGTTCTTCTGCAGTAACCATAGCGGCATGGCGCCATTTTCCAGAATGACGGCATGGAATTCTTTGAGATCGAATCTCTTTCCGAGGGATTTTTGCGCCTGCCCCCGCAATTCGAGAATCGTTTTCATTCCGATCTTGTAGGCGCAAGCCTGGCCGGGCCACACGACGTAGCGCTCAATTTCGGCCGTCACGTCGGACTGCGCCATGCCGGTTGTCGTCTGCATGTAATCGATCGCCTGTTCCCGCGACCAGTGCTTTGCGTGCATTCCCGTATCGACGACAAGTCGTACGGCGCGGAAAAGTTCCGCCTGCAGCCGTCCCAGATCGCCATAAGGATCGCCGTCGTAAAGGCCGATGTCCTTCGCCAGATGTTCTGCGTACAAGGCCCAGCCTTCGCCAAAAGCGGGAAGATATTCCATACGCCGACGCAGAGGCAGACCGCGGATTTCCAACGCCGTCGCAAGCTGCATGTGATGACCGGGAATGCCTTCGTGATAGGCTAAAGTGGGCATGGCCCACATCGGCGTTTCACCCGTATTGCGCAGATTGGCGAAGAATACACCGGGACGTCCGCCGGAAAGCCCCGGCGGTTCATAATAGGCGCCCGGCGCGCCTTTTTCGGAGAATGGCGGCACGCGGCGCACTTGCAGCGGAATTGCCGGAATGTGCGAAAAATACTTCGGCAGCATGGTTCGCACGCGCCCAAGTATCTGTCCGTAGCGCACCAGCATGGCTTGCCGGCCGACATCGTCGTTGCGGTAAAGAAACCGCGGATCGTCCATCAGCGCGTCCATTCGCTCGCCCACACTGCCATCGCTCAGCCCGATGGAGCGCAACACGATGTCCATCTGGGCGGTGATGCGCGTCACCTCGCTCAGGCCATAGCGATGGATTTCGTCGGGCGTCATGTCGGTGGAGGTCAGCGTCTTGAGCTGATCGGCATAATAGGCGTCGCCGCCTTTCAGCCGCCAAACGCCCGCGTCATGTGTCGCCTTGGCGCGTAGGCTTTGCTCCTCCGCGATCAGCCGGCGATAGGCGGGATATACGGATTCCTGAACCGCTTCGACGGCCCGATCGACCAACGCATTGCGTTCGTCCGCATTCATGCCGATCGCTTGGGTTCTCTCGGCCAAATGGACGACCAGCGGATTGCGCATGGCAGGGGACGCAATCAAGGCCTTCATCTGTGCGATGGAGGCGTCGATGATGAAATCCGGCGGGATAACCGAAAGCTTTGCCTGGCGCGCAACGTCGTCGCGCACCGCATCCAACACGCGCCCCATCGCGCGTAACCGGTCCACATAGTGCCGGGCCAGACGCGCATCGGTGATCTGATGCGTCGACAGCAAAAAGTTCGGCAGGCGCCCCTGTATTCCGAAGGCCTGGTTGACGGGATAAAGTTGTCCATTCGCTCCGAGCCACGGATATTTCTGGTCGGCTAAGCTGCGCGAATAGCCCCAGCGGATGATGTCATAAGAGAGTTGTTCTTGCGGCGACAGCTTGTCCGGATTCCACGCGGCGATTTCGGCATCAAACTTCCGCGTCCGTTCGAAGCGCTTTTGCCGCTCGGCAAGCGAATAGCGATCGAGTTTGCCGCTGGTGAAGTCATACCAAGCGCCGTCGATGACGCCGATCTGCGTCAAGGTCTGAGGACTGTCGATGGCTTCGACGATGGCTTGCCGATCCAGCAAATCGTTGAAGCGCAGCGGGGTGCCCCACACCGTCTGATAAAGGATATAACCTGTCCCGATCAAAACAAGGACGGCTGTCAGAGCAGCCCCGCGCAAAACCCATTTCAACATGCTCTTGGTCCCTTTTTGTCGCGACTAAAATCCGGTGGCCACGCGCGGTGGCCCGCGGCCGATATCCGTGGCATCCCGATCCAGCACGGCGCCAGTCTCGGGGAAATCCGTCTTCGTCAGATAAAGAACGTAGCGCGCGGCTTCATCGTCCGGGTCGCTGTGCGGCACGCCGAGGCCGGCTTGGCGCGTCGAATGGATGGTAAAGCCTGCGATCGTCCCATCGGGTGCCAGCCATGCTTCCAGCACCGGCCCGAGCCCCGAAACCGCGTAATTCATCACGCCCGTATAGGTCCAGAAATTCCCCAAGCTATAAGCGATCAAATGTCCGCGATACAGTTCCATCGCGCGTGGGACGTGCGGACCCTGCCCGATCACGATATCGGCGCCAGCATCGATGGCCGCATGCGCAAAGCGAACGACATCGCCGCGATCTTCGCCGTCGAACATTTCGTCGCCCTTGGCGACATGTACATAAGCCCAACCTTCCGCGCCGCCGTGAAACGACACCAGCACCAGATCGTGGGTTTTCTTCAATTCGCGTATCAGTTTTTCGGCGGCCGGAGTGTCGTTCAGATTTAACGTCCCTTCGTTGGGCGCAAACGCCACCAATGCCGCTTTGCGGCCGCCCGGCAGCAGAAGCGTCGCCGCGCGGGCGTCGTCGCGATCTAGACCGCCGTAAGCGATACCATTGGCGCGCAAGGCGGCCATTGTCGAGGCGCGTCCGGCTTCGCCGTAATCGCCGCTATGATTGTTGGCGAGGCTGACGGCACGGACGCCGAGATTTGCAAGCACGCCTGCGTAAAAAGTCGGGCCGCGGAACGCAAAGCAATTGCCGCACGCTTTTGCGGTCGAACCGGGCCCGTCGTAAAGCGGTCCCTCGAGATTGACGAAAGCGATATCGGCATGCCGGAAGACAGCGGCAAGATCGCCACCGACCAGCGATGCGACGTCGACATGGGGTGTGATGGCGGGATTGAGATCCGCCGTGCTCGATCCCATCATCACATCGCCGGCCGCAACGAAATCGACAAGCCTTGCATCGCCCAATTTGTATTTGTCGGATAGCCAGATGAGTGCACCTGGCGCGGAACCGCGATCCGGGCGGGGCTGAAGCGCAATCGCCGGCTGCTCCTGCATGCCTGTCGTCCGCAACGGTGCCGCCAAAGCAGCGTCCGAGGACGCGATCGTCACACCAAGCTTTGCCAAAGCGGTTTCATCGACAACGGCGCCGTTCGTTTGGAGCAAGTCTGCGCTCGAGATCAGCACGGGTGTGCATCCGGGCGGGATGGCGGCCAGCCTTGCGCAAATCGCCGATGCTTCGTTCATCGTGCCGGCCGGAAAGAAGATACTTTGGATTGCGACGGGCGCGGTCCGTCCATTGCGGCGCACAAGCATACGTGCCCATGGCAAATCGGGCGCTTCGACTTTGAGAGCATCGACCAAGGCGTGGAGGCTTGGGGCATCGGGCACATCGCCGATGCTGGCGCCCGTTACGGCGAAGGCATTGCCATCGCGAAGCGCGCGCAATCCCGGCGGATCGCCGGCCACGGCGTCGGCGCGATAATGCGCAACAAGAAGAAATGCCGTCGAATAGCCGATGAGCCCGATGGCGAGAATCCCAGCCGCCACGCTCATAAACCAGCCGAATTCTTCCTTCAGACTCCAGCCAAAACGCCTGCTCATCGTCCCACCCCGAGGAGCAGATTGTACGGGGCTATTGTGTCAAGTCGAGCCGCTTTCCGGTTATGGTTAAGACATTGATTGAAGTAGACTAATTTAGGATCGGCTCTGCCTATTTTTTCGCCCTCCCCTCGAGCCTGGCTCTGCCGAGGCTTCGCCGGGCAAGGCACTTACCCGTCGAAGCTTTAACGAAGACGGGTTGAAGGAGGGTCGAAAAACTCAAGCGGCGCGTAGGTCCTGAGCACCAGCGAAGGACGCGTGCGCGCGACGCCGGAAGCGACGGTGGCTACGAAAGAAATGCCCGAGGCACTTCGATGTCGCCGCTCGCCACATAAGCCGTCGCACCGCCCACGCTGACGGAGGTGACAACCCCATCGACTTTGTGCGCACTCGCTTCGATCTCGCTGCGCCGGCCCATTGCGACGCCCTGAACTATGGACAGTCGATACTGCTCGCCCTGGAAATCCGGATTTGCGGCCAAGACGCCGACCAGCGCGGCACACGCGCTGCCCGTTGCAGGATCTTCCTCCACGCCCAGCGCGGGCGCGCTCATTCTGGCATATAGCGCGCCGCCGTCCTTGGCGTCGCCGGCGAAGAAAAACACATTTGGCGACCAAGCCTTCGCCAAATACTTTGACCAGGCGGACTTATCGATGATCGCCCGATCTACCGCTTCGCGGGAGGCAAGCTGCACGAAACAGAACGGCAATCCCATAGAGGCGAAGGTGGCATGCGTCACCGCCTGCGGCTCAAGCGAGAGGACGGCGGCAAGATCGCCCAGCGCCGGTGTTTCATCATTGCGTTCGGCCTTCCCTTCGAGAGTCAATGTGCCGTTGAACACGCCATCTCGCTTTTCGACGTCTACCGCAACCGGGCCCACGCCTTCTTCAAAAATCAATCGGTGCGTTTCGCCGGCACCGACATGACCGCACATGACGAGGGCGCAGGCAGTGCCGACCGTCGGATGTCCTGCGAATGGCAATTCGGATCTCGGCGAGAAAATCCGCACCTTCCGACTGTTGGCGGCGTTTTGCGGCGGAAGCACAAACGTCGTTTCTCCGAAATTGAATTCGCGCGCGATGCGCTGCATTCCCTCCGGCGAAATCCCCATCGCCTCCGGAAGAACGGCAAGCTGATTGCCGCCGAAGGGCGACCGGCTGAACACGTCCACGATGTAGTACTTGTATTGCATTGTAGGATACCTTCCCGGTGCGCTCAGGCGGCGACGATGAGATCGATTTCGACACTGGCGCCCAACGGCAGAGCGGCAGCGGCAATTGTCGTGCGGGCCGGATAGGGTTGCGAGAAGTGCTTGGCGTAGATGCCGTTGACCGTCGCGAAATCGCTCATGCTGGTCAGGAACACGCCGACGCGCACCACATCGTCGAAGTTTTTGCCTGCCGCTTCCAGAACGGCTGCGAGATTTAGGAAAATGCGCTCGGCCTCGGCCACCACGCCGCCCTCGACGAGTTTGCCGGTTGCGGGATCCTGTCCGACCTGGCCGCTGAAGAAGATATATCCGTCCGTGCGGATCGCCTGCGAAAAAGGGCCGACCGGAGGGGCGAGTTTGGGGGAAACAATTGCGGATTTCGTCTTGGCGGGCATGACATGGGACATGGAAAAACTCCGGAAATAGAGGCACCGCAGCGTGTGCTGGTAAAGCTAGGCGTTCGTGCAACATTCTACAAATTCATTATTTTCAATATTTAAGTGCTGCTACGGAATTATGTGAAAGGCCGCCGGCTCGCTTCGAGCCTGCCAATTTTCCTGCATAGAAACGACAGGTTGATCGTTTGACCGCTCCGTCCCGGCCAACGCCCCCATCGTCTAGCGGTTAGGACGCGGCCCCTTGGAACACCAAAGAGGTAAAAGGTTAAAGGTACAAGATAGTTACTGGAGTGTTCTGGCTACGCGGAACCCGAAGGTGGTGACCCGATTGGACGCGAGGACCCCGCGGCGGTTAGCCGAGCGGACGACGCTGAGATCGGCGTCCAAGGAACCGCCACGCACAACGCGCCGAGCACAGTCTCCAGACTGCCACGCCGTGCCATCACTAGGCGCGCCGCTATAGTTGGCGTTCCAGCAATCTTCATTCCAATCCATGACATTGCCGAGCATATCGTAAAGGCCGAATTGGTTCGGCGGAAAGCTTCCAACCGGCGACGTGAATGCATACCCGTCGCGGCACGCTCGATTCACCCCGCTATCGCCAGGATGTTTCTCACTATAATCCAGATCACCGACATTGCTGTAGCGGCAGAGCTCCGCCGGATTATCGCTACCGTAACGCGCCGTCGTCGTTCCCGCGCGCGCCGCATATTCCCACTCAGCCTCCGTTGGCAAGCGGTAGGCATGCCCTGTCTTGGCGCTCAGCCAAGCCACATAAGCCTGCGCATCGTCCCAACTCACACAGACGACGGGGTCTCTTCCGGTCTGCTCAAACCCTGGAGAATGCCAATTGCCGTTCGTACCAATGAAGCCGGTTCCGGACGCATTCATCGTAATGCAGTTATCGGGGTCCGGCCGATTTGTCTCCGCCACAAACTGAGCGTACTCATCTCGCGTCACGTCAAATTTGGCAATTGCGAGCTTGTGTCGGATTGTGACCAAATGCTGCGGTACCGAGCGTCCGCGAAGTTGATTGGGTAGATTTTCGCGCGCTTCTTCCCCCGCCGGCGCCCCCATAGTGAACTTGCCCTGCTGCACCACCACCATTTCGGGGCAACCATTCGAACAGTCGCGGAACGACGTTCCGAGGGCAGGCGTTTGCGCCCACGCTGGCGGCAAAGTGGTCATCCAACCGCACAGAATGCACGTAACCGCGAGAAGAATGCGTATCCGCCTAGTCATGGAGCCTCCGCCGACAAGTTGAGATTTGCACAAGGCATAAGTCAAAAATTCCGTGGGTAAATTCAATCCATCACTTTTGCGCATCCGCCTCCTTTTGCGCCGCGGCGTTGAGCCGCTCGAACCTGCCGTTGCAGATCATTTTACGGCGTTCTTCCATGCCGCGGTGAAGTTCGAACAACACTTTTGCCGCGTGTTCGCTCTTCTGAATTGCAGCCCAATAGGCAGCGACATTGGCTATTGCCGAAATCGGCGTCTCAGCGTTGTTGCATCCCTCACATTCGGCCAGGAACACCGCTGCGTCTTGAACGATCGTGCCAAGCAATCCGGGCTCCTCGCCGGCCGGAGGATCTCCGTAAATTCAGGCACTTGAATGTGATGGAAGCCCCCGGACTACCTCGGCTATAGTTGCGGCGATGAAAATGAGGCAGATGTTGCGGTTATGAGAACTGCGCGCCAACCGTGTCGCAATTGGATAAAGCATGGCACCTCCTGGCGCGGCTTTGAGCGAATTGAGGCCACTTTTTCCGGGCACGGGTTTGATCCACACCGCCACAATTCCTACGCAATCGGTTACACGCTTCACGGTGTTCAAACATTTCGCTATCGCGGTCGAACCGAGCACTGCCGACCAGGCCAGATTTTTGTGCTCCATCCCGACGAGCTTCATGACGGCCAGGCCGGCACAAAAAAAGGCTTTAGCTTTAGAACGCTCTATATTGATCCGGCCACAATTTGTGAAGCTCTGGGGGAATGTCCGCTACCGTTCGTGCGCGAGGCGGTCTCGACCGATACGTCTCTCAAGGGTGCGATCGGGGACGCCCTCGCTGACTTGGGCGCCATTCTTGAGGATTTGCACCGCGAAGAGATTGTTCTCAAATTGGCCGACGCGTTGGTTCAGGCAGATCATTCGACCCGCCGACCGCAACACTCCGCGAGGAATTGGAACGCGGTCCGCCACGCTCGCGAATTCCTCGAAGCCAATATCAAGAATACTGTAACGTCGGATCAACTGGAAAGGGTAACCGGCCTTTCACGATACAGCCTTGCGAGGCATTTCCGCGCTTGCCTTGGCACAAGCCCGCACCGATATACGGTGTTTCGACGCCTCGACATGGCTCGTGAAATGTTGCGACGCGGAGTACCGCTAAGTGAGGTGGCTGTCGCGTGCCGGTTCGCCGATCAAAGTCACCTAACGCGACATTTCAAAAGTGCGTTCGGGGTGTCTCCCGGTTATTGGGCAGCCATCGCCGGAAGCCACGCCGAGTCGCTAGACAGAACTTCTGCAGGTCTTGGATCCAGAGGGCCTGTCACGTAAGGGCTGCCGCATAAGCGCTGGTTGTCGAACGAGATACGGGCTTTTGGGCGGCGTCGGTCGATGGTCCTGCACGATCGTTCAAGACCCTGTCGACCTTTTTCATCTAGGGTCATTGCGCAACACCGTTGCAGATTGGATCCGAGCAAATCTGATCACAGGTAGGCGCGAAATATGAGTATCGAATCCGTCCGTATGTTTCTATCTAAGAAAGCGTCTGACCTCGTTCCGGTGCAACTCGAACGGAGCAGCGAGACAAATACGCTCGCAGCAGCGTGGGGAATCGAGCCGGCTCAAATTGCAAAAACGCTTGCGCTCAGAGTCGGGGAGCGTGACCTGTTGCTTGTAAGCTGCGGAGACTCTCGACTTGACAATAGGAAGGTCAAGGAAGCGCTAGGGGGTAAGCCGAAAATGCTACCGCCCGAGGAAGCTACAAGAATTACAGGACATCCAGTCGGTGGCGTATGTCCCTTCGGCCTCGCTACGGCTTTGCCCGTTTATTGCGACATTTTGCTCAAGAGATTTGATGTTGTGGTGACGGCTGCCGGCGACACCCATTGCGCATTGCGCATCAATCCAACTCGTTTGGCGACGTTAACTGACGCCAAATGGGTGGACGTCTGCGCGGGTTAGGCGAACGTGCGGCATGATTACAAGGTTGAACATTGGCGTTTGTCTGGCCTTCACCACAAACGACCGGGTATGGGGCGCACCCATCAATTCAAACAAAGCCCCGGCGAGGGACACGAGCATTTCGTGATCCAATCCGAAATCAAGATGTGAAAGGAAAATGTCGGATGAACAAAAAGAAGGCGGGTATGGCACTCATTGCGCTCCTTACGTGTGCCTTGGTCGGTCAAGCATTGGCGCAGGGCCCGGAGATTGAATTCAATTCCAATGCCGATGACCTCGCGAAAATTCGCAGTGTGTTGGAGGAGTTCCGTCAGGATATTATTCACAAGGACGGGTACGCCCTAACGAAGCTCATGCTGAACCCCAATGTGTTCTTTCATGCGATCGACGACCAGGAACATGTTGATAGCGCCCGCAAATATAACGCTCAGTTCGATGGGGTTGGTCCGAGCGCTCTAGATGGATTTGCGGCATTCCTATCTACGTCGAAGGACAATATCGAAGAGAAATTTCACGGAATCGAGAATTCGCCAGGACGGCGATCTAGGGCTGGTGACATTTAATTACGATTTTGTCGTCAACGGCAAGGTTTCCAATTCAGGCCTCGAACACTGGCAGTTGCGCAAAATTGATGGGCAGTGGAAGATTTTGTCCGTTGCCTGGACTAGAGATAGTCACAGCTGACAGCGCTCCAGAGAACATCACTTTTGCGCATCCGCCTCCTTTTGCGCCGTGGCCACCGCGGCCTTGAGCCGCTCGAACGTGCCGTTGCAGATCATTTCACGGCGTTCTTCGAGGCCGCGATGAAGTTCGATCAACACTTTTGCCGCGTGTTCGTTCTTCTGGATTGCAGCCCAATAGGCAGCGACATTTGCAAGTGCCGGAATTGGGGTCTCGACGCCGACGGCCGGTAGGATGGTCTCGACGCGGAAAAGTCCAGGCACGAGCGCGCAATCCGCCAGCGTGATGCGGCCACTACAGGCGAAGCCATCCGTGCCGATGAATTTGTCGAGCGCCTTGAGGTTTTGCACCACATCGACGGCGAGCTGCGTGCTGACCGTATCATTGCGGGCGGGCGTGGGTGTCGGGCGCGACAGAGCGCCTGTCAGACGGGACAGCATGAACGTGTTGTTTATGATGTAGATGTCGCCCGTGCGGGCAAGCATGCGGATATGGGCGCTCTCGCGCGGAGTGGTTCCCAGCAGCGAAGGCGTGGGATAGATCTCTTCGAGATATTCCGCGATCACCTCGGATTCCGGAATCAAGTCGCCATCGATATCGAGAACCGGAATACGTCCGATCGGAACTCGCTCACGGAATTTCGGCATGCCCCAATCCGCAGGCTGTTCGAACGCGATGTCCGTAATGCCCTTGGCGTAGATCTGCATGCGTACCCGCGCAGCATAGGGGCTGAGATCGGCAGAATAGAGTTTCATCATGTCAGGTGCTCCTCTGTGCGGTCAGTCCCTATTCCACATCACGTCTCGATGGCGCCGCGAACCGAGCGAAGGTGTTCGCGGAATCCGAAACGCGGATTTTCTTGCGATCTTTTTAGATATTCGTCGAACTTCGTCTGCTCCCGCAGACTGCGACCTTTGCTCATCAATTCCGCTTGTAGTCGTTCGGTATCGCGGATCTGTTCGGCAATTTCGATGACGTCATGCAGGCGCTGCTTCGGCAAAAACAGAACACCGTCCGCATCACCAACAACCACGTCATCAACCGATACGCACCACTCACCAATCCGAGCGTTCACCAGCGCCTGGGAATGGCGTTCGCGAACGCGTGGTGGGCCGGCCGGAAGGCTCCCTGCGGAGAACAACGGCAAAGCGATATCCAAGAGTTCGGTTGTATCGCGATGGAGCCCCCAGATAACAATGCCCGACAAACCAGCTTGCTTCGCTTCAAGCGCGATGAGGTCCCCAACGCACGCCTCGTCAAGGCGCCCCTCATTGTCCACGACCAGGACATCGCCCACAGATGCATTTGCGAGGGCCTCGAGGAATACATCGACGCTACCGGCATGCTTGGCCGGACGCACTGCGCCTTGGCACCGCATCGACGGCGTGACGCCCTTAATGGCGGATGGCGCACAGCGGACTGTTATAGCCGCGCGAAGACAGGCGTCGGCGAGATGCGGTGTTGTGAGCGCTTGCAGCCTCTTCGAAGCAACGCCATCAAGCATCTGCAACCTCCTCTAAGCGAATTGAACTGTTGTCGCGGCTTTGCGACATCGTTTGCGATCGTTCCCAACATGTCGGCGATGTCAGACGTGATATACGAAAGACCGTACAGCGTCGGATACCGTGAAGCGTCCGATTCGACGACGATATCAGCGCCGCTGTCGGCGCGCGCTCGTTGAACACGCATAACAATTTCATTTTAAAATAAGTTCGCGAATATATTCCGTGCCCAGAACTTTTCTGTGTCCATTGCGCACCGCTCTGGCCTTGTTCTGACACTCGGTGCTGCATATTACGTTCCTGGCCACGTATTCTATCTCGACGCCTTTATCCAAAGCCGCAGCCGCGTTTTTAAAGTGATCATGAGATATATATTGGGCTGATCGGGTGATTTTGGAGCGGCCTGGAGGACTTTGTAATCGATGATGAGCCCGGCTTTCTTAAGGGCTTCCATGGTCGGCTTCCATGTCGAATTCAGCCAATCGATGTACTCTGCAAAATGCCCGTACTCGACTCCTATGTAGTCCACCTCCGTGACCGGGCCGTCAGAATACTGGCGGTCATTCTGGGCATATGCATTACGCGAAAGTGAGGAAGCGTCCTCGGCCTGTGCACCCCGGCCAAGCGCACCAAGCGAAAGTAAGGACGCTGCGAGACACAGGGATAACGTAACAGTCTTCATCATTTTCTCTTCACCCGTTGTGATATCTCTCTGCGCGGCCAACACCCGGATTAAGCTGAGCTGTCCCGTGTGTTCCGAAGGCGTTGTTAGCAGATGCGCAACGTTCATCAACTTCATTATAATCACGATGATATTGCGATTTCGGTAGAATTTTCCTATAGCTGTTCCTGAGACGTGGGTAATAGCCATGTTCGAAGACATTCATGCCTTGGTTCCATTTGCCGAAGCCGGCTCGATCGCTCGCCTATGCAAACCTGTCACTCACGTACATGTCTCAGGGGGGCCGTCTAGTATCGCGTCGCGGCGACATCGAGCTGGCAGGTCGGCTCGAAACGATCATCATTGAAGGTCCGTCGTGAGGTAGACGAAAACCCTGCGCGGTCCGGGGTATTGGAAGACTCCGGGCGTGTTGAGCCCCTGCCATAGCTTGGTATTCGAGAGGTTCTAGAATCTGCAGGCGAAGGGTACTGTTCTCGCCGAAGGCCATGAACTTGTAGCGGCCTCCGATACTCATCGACGTGCCGGCCGGTGTGTAAACGCTGTTGTCGACACTTTCGGGTGCCGTGCTGACGTGCACGACCCGTACGTCGAGCGACGCCGCCGGCCACCACGGCATGGCGTAGTTGGCGGTGGCCACGTAAAGCAGACGCGTTTGACCGACGGCGACAGGCCCCACGCCCTCGGCGGCGAGATTCGGCCCGGCGATGCCGACCACACCGTCGAGAACGCCGATGTTGACGTTAAGGTTCTCGGTCACCTCGCCCGCAACCGAGAGCTCGATGCCCCTCGCCTGTTGCACTCCGAGTTCTCGATCGACGTTGTTCGTATCCAAATTGAAATAGGGCTTCTGTAATTCGAACACACCAGCAACGATCTTAAACTTGGGTGTCACGGCATAACGTGCTCCCGCATCGACCTGCCAGGTCAAGGATGCGGGCAGAACCGCTCCGCTATTTTGTGCAAAATTCGGCGCAACACCGGAATTCTCGAGCCCCTGCGTGTAGCCTGCGTAAAGCGACAATTGCGGAGTGATTGCGAAGGCGGAGTTGGCGTAGGCACGCAAGGGATGCGCCGAGATCTCCGATTCCGGTTTACCCGGAGAGGTGGCCGTCTCGCGGTAGCCTTCCTTCTGGATGCCCGCCACAAGCACGCCGAGATTGCGCCAATCGACACGATACGCAACACCCACGCTCCACAGCTGAGCCCGGTCGATCGTGCGCGCCGAATATGTAAAGTTCGGTTCCGGCACCTGGACGATCGTGCCGATGGCGGCTGGACCAACATCGACAACATCCTCGCCGCCGTAGCGCGATGTGGTGTCGCGTCCGCGAGTCATGAAGATCACCTGCTGACGCCAATCGCCCGTTAAGAACGTGCCTGTCAGGCGCGCCTCTCCGGACGTGGAAGACGCGTTTTGATCCGGAAAGCCGACAACCACATGCTCGGCGTGGCCGTTCGGTTGGACGTCGGTGTAGAGATCCGCGAAACCTACGGGGTTGCTGTTCGTCGACCGAAAAACCCCGGCTCGCAGCAACCAGTCATCGGCCAGTTGTGCGGTGACGAGCCCCCCCAAATTCATCGTCACGTCTTGGCCCGTAGCCCAATTCTGCGCCACGTAACCTTTCGCGATTGAGGGAGGGAGGAAATCGCCGCCCGTGAAAAATTCGGGAAGTGTTTTCGCGGCGCTGGTCCCCTGCCAATCGATCAGTGCGCGCACCGTCACGCGCGAATTCGGCGTCCACTGGGGCGTTGCGCCCACGCTCGAGAACTCGAGACGTCAATCCGGGATAGAAGCCTCCATCTTCCGATGATTGCGTGCTGATTTGCGTGCTCACCCCGATCGGCAATACGAGTTCCTTGCCGATCAGGGGAATGCTCCCATCGATACTGACGCCCCATGCGTCGAAGGGGCCGACATTTGCGATGATCGTTGCGGTGGGGTTATCGCCTCCCACATTACGCAGATTGTAATCCGCGATGCCCGTCGGCGCAGGAAACGGATAGCCGATCTCGCTGACACCGACGTGAACGGTCGAGCCCTCGACGACACGATTGGACGGCGCTCCTTGCAAGTCGAAAAACATGCCGTCGATCCGCACATTGCCGGCCGATATCGGACTGAACCCGCGAACCGATCCCGGATTGTAGAGGCCGACCGACTCCAGCCCGACCGTGAGTCCATAGGCGTCGTCGGCCGAATTTACGGGATTGTCGGACGCGTGCTGGGCCCGTGCCGTGGTCACCTGGAAAGTCGCGAAAATGGCTGCGACGATAGGAAATACTCTGCTCCGAGCAGTCGACATGTGCACTCCAACCCAAGCCGTCCGAGAACGGTGCCTTCCTTCGATATCGCGCACTCGCGGCTGCAGCTAACCCCCGGTGACCATGGCATATGCGCAAGCTTCATCAAGTTCATTATAATCACTATGATATTGCGTTTTCGGTAAAATCTTCCTATTGCTGTTCTTCAGGTGACCGCCATGTTCGAAGACATCCATGCATTGGTTCAATTTGCCGAAGCCGGCTCGATCGCTCGCGCGGCAAGCCGCCTGCATCGCACGGCGTCCGCGATAACGCGCCAATTGCAGAAACTCGAGGCCGAACTCGGCGCCGAACTGCTCGACAGATCCGTCAAGCCGCCGCGTCTGACGCCGCTGGGCATTCGGATCGTGGAACAGAGCCGCTATGTGCTGAAGCGCGTCGACGACCTCAGGGCTCTCGCAAAGGATGCGGAGCCTTCGGGTCTTTTTCGCATTGGCGTTGCGCACCCCCTGGCCGATGGCGCGTTGGTCGAACCGGTGCAGGCGCTGGCCAAGCGCTTTCCGAAACTGAGGCTTCAGCTTCTGAGCGATAACGATCTCATCACCAAAATCCGGCACGGACTGTTCGATCTCGTGGTCGTGCTGCTGCCGGTCTCGCATATGGTAGCTTCACCGCTCGTTGCCGACATTGTCGCCACGGATCGCATGGTGATCGTCGAGAAAGGTCGAACGAGAGGCGCGCTTACTCCAACCTGGCAGGCGCTTTGCGCTTCGCCATGGATCCTCAATCCGCCCGGGTGTCCGCTGAGGGCAGCTCTCCTCGGCGTCTTGGATAAAGCCGGCCCGCCTGCCATGATTGCGGCCGAAATCCACAACATGCATTTGCAGCTCGCATTCATCAAAGCGGGCTATGGGCTGGGCCTGCTCCCGGAGCGTTTTGTTCGGCGTTACGCGGGAGGCGCCATTCGCATGGTCAAACCGAAAGGCTTCGAGCTTCAGATGACAATCGCCATCGTCCGCGCCGGACCTTTGGGATCGTTCGAAGCTGTGGCCGCTCAATTCAAGGATCATCTCGCGACGGCATTCGCGAGATGATCGCAGCGGAATTAAAGGGACATAATGAGTATTTGGTGAGTATTTGGGCTCAGAGTAAAACCTTCTCGCTCAAATATCGGCGTAACATCGCACCTCGTCGGCCGCTCCCGGTGCCGTGACCGCCCCGTACGCGCGCCGGACCGACATTTTTGACATAGCGGTAGAACACGCCGGAGGCGAACGCAGCCGGCTTGGGCTTCCAAGTCTTTTTGCGTTCGGAAAGCTCCCCATCGGACAGATCGACAGTGATCGCGCCGCTCTCCGCATCGATGACGATCATATCCCCGTCTTTCAAGAGGCCGATCGGCCCGCCATCGGCGGCTTCCGGCCCGACATGGCCGACGCACAAGCCCGCGCGTGCCGCCCGAAAAACGTCCGTCGGTGATCAGCGCGATATTCTCGACGCCCTGCCCATAGAGTGCGGCGGTCGTCGACAGCATCTCGCGCATACCCGGTCCGCCTCTGGGACCTTCGTAGCGAATGATGAGCACATCGCCTTCCTTATAATCGCGGCGCTGCACGGCGGCGAAGCAATCCTCTTCGCAATCGAAGACGCGCGCCGGCCCGCGATGCTTGAGATGCTTGAGACCGGCGATCTTCACAATCGCGCCCTCGGGCGCGAGATTGCCTTTGAGGCCCACCACGCCGCCGGTCGGCGCCAAGGCGTGGGCGACATCCTTCATCACTTTTTGGTTCGGATTGAATGTCACGTCCTTCAGATTTTCCGCAACCGTTCTGCCGGTGACAGTCAAGCACGTCCCGTCGATATAGCCGCCATCGAGCAGCGCACGCATCAACATCGGCACGCCGCCGGCTTCCCACATGTCCTTCGCAACAAATTGTCCGCCGGGTTTCAGCGACGCGAGATAAGGCGTGCGTTTGAAGATCGCCGCCACGTCGAACAGATCAAATTTTATGCCCGCCTCGTTCGCAATCGCCGGCAGATGCAGCGCGGCATTGGTCGACCCGCCAGTAGCCGCGACTACGGCGGCCGCATTCTCGAAGGCAGCGCGCGTACAGATGTCGCGCGGGCGCAGGCGTTTCTCGACCAGCGACATCACGGCTTGACCGGCTTTTAAAGCAAAATCGTCGCGCGCCAAGACTTCCGCCGGCGGGCCCGATGAATAGGGCAGCGCCAATCCGATCGCTTCCGCGACGCAGGCCATGGTGTTTGCCGTGAACTGTCCCCCGCAAGCACCGGCGCCGGGGCAAGCATGGCGTTCGAGCTCGTCAAGATCGCAAGCGGGCATTTTTCCAGCCGCGAATTGGCCCACCCCTTCGAAGATGTCGACCACGGTGACATCCTTACCCTTCACCCTGCCCGGCATGATCGAACCGCCATAGAGAAACACGCTCGGCACGTTGAGCCGCAGCATGGCCATCATCATGCCCGGCAGCGACTTGTCGCAGCCCGCAATGCCGACCAGCGCATCGTAGCAGTGCCCGCGCATGGTGAGTTCGACGCTAGTCGGCGATCACCTCGCGCGAAACCAGCGACGACTTCATCCCTTCATGCCCCATGGCGATGCCGTCGGTCACGGTGATGGTGCAGAACTCGCGCGGCGTGCCGCCCGATTCCTTCACGCCCTTTTTCGCCGATTGCGCCTGGCGCATCAGGGCGATGTTGCACGGCGCGGCCTCGTTCCAGCACGATGCAACACCGACGAAGGGGCGATGAATTTCCTCCTCCGTCAGCCCCATGGCGTAATAATAGGAACGGTGCGGCGCGCGATCCGGCCCTTCGGTGACATGGCGGGAGGGGAGCTTGGATTTGTCGAACGTTGTCATGGGCTAAACCTGGCAAGGGATGAGAGGAAAACCGCTGGGGAGTGGCCATAGTTTTTCAAGTTGGCCGTACCCCTCCCCCTACCCCCCTCGGGCCCGTTCCTGGCAAGCGGTTTGACGCAGCAAAACGACAAAGCGCCGCTCTATTGGGCAAGATAATTGCTGCAGGAGTATCCGCTCAGCGGAATCTCATTTGAAGCATCTTACGAAATGAGGACTTGGCCCTTTTGATACAACAAACGACGCGCATTCGGGGTGTTGCGCTTTGATGGCGTTTAGCTTTTCGAGCAGCGGCTGCAGCTCCACGCCTGCATTGGGACCTGGCGGCCTGTACTTCGTCCGGGGATCGGGCGTCGGCGGCGCGCCATGAGAAACGTCTCCGCTAAAACCGGGCCGCGGCGCAAATCCGGTCACATTCATGTTAAAGGCTGCCCGCAGAATTTTCTCAGGGCTGTTGATCGCGATGGGGCGTCGCGCCAGAAAAATACCGAACGGTCCGCCACTGTCGAGATGACCCTCGAAATGAAGAGTGAGTGGGACAGCCAAGCGCTCGCCTGTCTCGCTCCAAACGGCGCTGAGGCGTTTACAGTTCGACCGACAATCGAATACCTGAACGTACCAGGAGGTGGGCGATAGCAATTCTCGGACACCAAAGGGAAGCCGGTTCGTGCCGTTATTGTCGTGATCCATCTCGACGATTGCGTCATAGGACGGATTGGACACAGGCTGTCCTACGATACAAAGTCCATTGCGCGGCGCCGGAGGTACATCGATTTTGCCGAGTGGCGGACAGACGGCACCCTTCTTTAGAACAAAGAGCGTCGCATCGCTTATATGCTCGTTGGAGTAGATCCTCAGTCGCACCAAAACATGATCGACGGCACCGCTCCACAGCAGTTTCTGGCAGAATTCGCCGCAGGCATTAATTCCAACCCAGTAGCCCTCACCGACCAGCAAAATGTCGTGCACCGCAATGGGTGCTCGCGCTTCCACCAACGCCTTGGAGCGCAACGGAACTGCCAATTGCATGTTGTAGAGCGTCGGCGCCACAAAGGGCAAAAACGCGGCCGGCGCAAGCATAAGAAGCGCAACGAAGGTGTTGCCGGTACGGCGCCAAACCAAATACGGCCAATCGAGGAAAGGCAAATAGCAGAACAAATAGAATGCGGCGCCACACACAATGACCGGCACGCCGAAGAAGACTAAGGCAAATACTGAGGTGTAAACATTGAAAACAAGCGCAGCCAAAATCGCCAATACGCCGTAAAGCTTGACTCGGCCGACAAGCGTTGGAGTGGATGCGGCGCGTGCGACGAAAGACAAAGGGGACATCGACAGATCTCGCGGTCACACAAGCATAACCGCGGAGCGTTAATAATTTCCGCCTGCCTTCCGAAGAAGCCGATGCGTGTGCCGAAGCTAAATACGTTCCCTCACCGTGAGGATTTTGTCGCGTCCAGCACGTTGACTTTCACACCATTGCTCATGATGACGTCGCCGCCCCGCTGACCCGGCTTGCAGGGGCCGAGCCGCGTCGTCGAAAAAACCGTTTGCTGCGCGTTGCGGGCCGCGTCCAGCGGCGCTCCGGCCGTCGTCACGCTCATCACCGCGGTAAATTTGCTGTTGAAGTCACCGGTAATCGCGACATGCGTGGTGGTCTTCGACCCCGGTTTGAGCTCGCATACCGAGACGATATTCCACGAATTGGCACCGCTGTGGCTCACGGTTCTGGACGGACACAGCTTGTTTTGCACTTGAGAACCCAAAGCCGACAACTTCGCCTCGGATGCGGCGTCGAGGCAGACCTGGTCCGAGATTTTGGTAGTGCCCGAGCTGAAGGATTGCTGCCAAAGGCCGGGCTTCTGATGCGGCAAAGTTTGCGTTTCTGCGAAAGCGGCGCCGGCCGCCACAATGGCAATACCGGCAATCACAGCGATGGAAACTTTCATAAGGCGGGGCTCCCCAGGTTCTCGCGTGCAGTCCTAGCTGCATTTTGGACCGCACTCAACTCGCCCGAGGATCCGCACGACAAGAACGTTGCGAAGAACTACACCAGCGCCGGATAGTCCGTGTACCCCTTCGCACCGCCGGAATAGAAGGTTGGCATATCCCAATCGTTGAGCGGCGCGCCGGTTTTGAACCTGGCCACCAGATCGGGATTGGAGATGATCAACTTGCCGAACGCCACGGCATCGGCCACGCCGTCCGCCACCGCCTGCTCCGCTGTTTCCTGGTTGAAGCCCTCGTTGACGATATAGACGCCGCCGAACGCTTCCTTCATCCGCGGCCCAATGCTGTCGTCGCGCCGCGCCTCGCGCGCACAGATGAAAGCAATGCGGCGTTTGCCCAATTCGCGCGCGACATAGGTGAAGCTAGCCAAGCGATCGGAATCGCCCATATCATGCGCATCGGCGCGCGGCGCCAGATGCATACCGACGCGATCGGCGCCCCACACTTCGATGCAGGCATCCGCCGCTTCCAGCATCAGTCGTGCCCGCTTCTCGCGCGTACCGCCATAGCCGTCGGTGCGATGATTGCTGCTGTCCTGCAGGAATTGATCGAGCAGATAGCCGTTGGCACCATGCAGTTCGACGCCATCGAAGCCCGCCTTTTTTGCGTTCTCCGCGCCCTTGCGATAAGCGGCGATGACAGCGGGAATCTCGTCGGTCTCCAGAGCGCGCGGCACCGGGAATGGGCGTTTGGGCCTTAGAAGACTGACATCGCCCTTCGCCGCAATGGCGCTGGCCGAAACCGGCGGTTTGCCATTTAAGAAACTAGGATCGGAAACGCGGCCAACATGCCACAATTGCATGACAATTCGCCCGCCTGCGTCGTGCACTGCTCTGGTGATGAGCTTCCAGCCTTCCGTCTGTTCATCGGACCAGATCCCCGGTGTTGCGGCATAACCGACGCCCATCGGATCGACGGAGGTCGCCTCGGTGATGATCAAGCCGGTGCTGGCGCGCTGCCTATAGTATTCGGCCATCAGGAGCACAGGTACACGTCCGTCGGGTGTGGCGCGGGAACGCGTCAGCGGCGCCATGACGATACGGTTGGGAAGATTGAGAGCGCCCACGGATAGCGAATCGAATAAAGACGGCATGCTGGCCCCTTCTGTAATAGCAATAGTTACATTACATAGGGGGCGGAGTGGCGCGCAACAAGAGGCTAGTGGAGTGGATTTGACATTCGCTACCCTGCCTGGCGCGACCACCAAGAGCGAATGTCAAATCCAAAACTCCACTAGAAACCTATAGTTGCCAGTGGTCCTTTGATCCTAACATTCGCAAATGTGTCCAGCGCAAACGGGATGCGAATGTTAGAATCGGACCACTAGCTGACCATTTCGCCGCGGGTCATTGGCAGAGTGCGTCAATCCGGTCCAATGCATCGTCGCGGTTGGCGAAATCGGGTATCGGGATGTTTCGCGCCACCATTTGCTCTGTCAACATCGTTCCGCCCCAGTCGAATTGCTGCTCGACGGTACTCTGATAGGCCGGATCGCTTTGCGCATCGGCCAGCGAAATCAGTTTGACGCCGCGCCGTTCGTACATGGCGAGCAGCCTTGGAAGCATGACCGCATCGAACGCGCCGATATGCAAAAGCAGGACATGCTTGATGTCCCGGCCATAAAGCAGCTCCGACATCTTCTGCGCCGCCAGAATGTCGACCGAGGCCCGGTCGAGATAGCTTTGTTTGAGCCATCTCACCATGCGCCTGTCGCCCTTTGCCAGGCAACGCGCATAGGGATCGTTATAGACATAGTCGTCGAAGCTGAGCGACACCTGCGCGACATGGTAATGATGCGCCTTGAGAAAGCCCGCAATCGCGTCGCGTTTTTCCGGGGTGTCGCCTTCATGCAGATAAGGCAGACGCAGCCAATGCCAATCTTCGCCGCGCATATAGTGCCGCAGCAAACGTTCGTCGGCGAGGACATCCTGTTCGAAGGTCTTGGCGGTGACGGTATTGGCATCGGGATGCGAATAGGTGTGGTTGCCCAGCGGAAATCCGGCGGCGCGCCAAAGCCGCAGAACCTTGACGCTGTCGGGCTCTTCCAAGAGGTCATGGGCGTTGGCAAAACCAAAAACCGGCGGCGCGTGATGGGCTTTCAGCGTGGCGATGATACGGCGCGCAACATCGGCGCGGCTCATACCTTTCGGCAGAGAATCGTGAACCGGCAAATCGTCGAAAGTGATGGCAATTTCTATCGGAGAGGGAAGTGTGTCCGGCGCGGCAAGAGCGGACATGGACGCGAGCGCCGCGCACAGCAAGCCCACGGCAATGTCGACCACGGCCCGCATACATTTCCTCCCGTCGGATGGAAATGTGTTACTCCAGATGCGTGATTCCGCAAAGCGCTAGACCATAATCTTCTGGTATGGAAACATCTGCGCTGTTGTCATTCCTCCCCCGTTTACGGGGGAGGTGCCGATCGAGCAATTGCGAGAGAGGCAGAGGCGGCTTGCACCACTTCTCCCCCCTCCACCGCTTCGCGGTCCCCTCCCCCGCTCGCGGGGGAGGAAAGAGATAAGAGAATGCGTTCTTAGCTGTAATAATGTCTGTGATGATGGCGATCGTAATAATATGCCCGGTGATGGCTGTCATACCTTCTGTTGTTGCAATTGCTGTCGCGTGCGATTGCGTTGCCGGCCAAGCCGCCGGCCACCGCGCCGCCAACCACACCCACGGCGCTGCCATGGGTAATCGCATCGCCGATCAATCCGCCGCCCACGGCACCGAGCACCGTGCCGGTGCTGTGACCGTGGCCGCTGCAGGAATCGGCGCTGGCGCCGATAGTGCCCGCGCCAAGCGCAATCAATGCGGCCGCCGCGATAAGAGAGATTCGTTTCAACATGGACTTACTCCATCCAAAATTCGCGCGGTTCGTGAGCTGTAGGCGCAGGTGGGAATAAGCGCGAACCATAAGGATAACGCGCGACCGGCCAAATCGTTCCGGCCTCGCTACTTGCAGAGCCCCGCCAGCCTATCAAGGTCGTCGTTTTTGTTGGCGAAGTCCGGCGCCGAATGGCCCGTCTCGGCCAATTTCTTTTCGAGCAAAGTTCCGCCGAAACCGACCTGCGGGTCTGCCGAATCTTTATAGGCCGGGTCGCTTTCGGCCTCCGGAAGCGAAATCAGTTTCACGCCGAGTTTTTTGTACATGTCGAGAAGCTTGGGAAGCATTACCGCATCGAACGCGCCGATATGCATCAACAACACGTGTTTGATATCGCGCCCATAAGCGGCTTCGGACATCTCTTTTCCGGTCATGAGATCGATGGACGCCCGATCCAGATAGTTCTGCTTCATCCAATCGACGGCATCATTGTCGCCCTTCGCCATGCAGCGCGCATAGGTGTCGTTATAGGCGTAGTCGCCGAAGCTGAGCGTGACCATGGCGGCGCGATATTTGTGGTCCGCCAGAAAGTCGGCGATCTCTTTGCGTTTCTCCGGCGTGTCGCCGGCATTTAGATAAGGAAACCGCAGCCAACGCCAGTCTTTGCCTGGCATGTATTTTTCAAGCGTCGGCTCGTCGGCGAGGATATTCTGCTCGAACGCCTCCACCGAATTGGTATTGGCGTCCATATGGATCAAAGTGTGATTGCCGAGCGGAAATCCCGCCTCCCGCCAAAGCCGCAACACTTCCCCTGTGGACGGATCCTTTTCAATCCAAGTGGCATTGACGAAGCCGTAAATCGGCGGCGCGTGATGGGCCTTCAGCGTGTGGATGATGCTCTTGGCGACATCGGTGCGGCTGACACCCGGCGGCAGCGAAGCATGAACCGGTAGATCGTCGAAGGTTATGGCGATCTGCATCGCTGCCTGGTGGGAGGAGTGAAGCTTCTTTGCGTGATGTGCCGCTTGGGCGGGGATCGCCCCGATCATCACCACAAGGAACAAAGCCAGTGGCCATCTCATGGAGCGCGTCTTCGGCATTTATGTTCCTCCTGAATATTTTCAGCCGGCGATGAATTTCAGCGCTTCGCTCAGCCTTGTCTTCAGAAGCAAAGCCTCGGCGCGTTTTTCGCGCTGTTCGGTCAGGACGTCTTCCGGCGCGCGCGAGACGAATTGTTCGTTCGAGAGTTTGGCGTCGAAGCGGGCGATTTCGTCATTCGCCTTCTTCAATTCCTTTTCCAGCCGCGCGCGTTCCTTAGCGAAATCGATAACGTCACCGAGAGGCAGGGCGACCGTGGCTTCTCCTATGACGAATTGCGCGGAGCCTTGCGGAACGGCTTCCGCGATGTCTGCTGACGACAGCCGCGCCAAAGTTAGAACGACGCCATGATGACGCTCGAGACGGGCTTTTGTGACCGCACTCGCCCCCTTCAGCACCAGCGCAATTTTCGCGGCCGGCGGCACATTCATTTCCGCGCGGATCGAACGCACGCCGGCGACGAGATCGATCACCCAGCGCATTTCCGCAATAGCGTCTTCGTTTTTCGGCAGTGCCGACAATTGCGGCCACGCCGCTTCGATCAACAAGGAGGCGCGCGGCGTGGTGTGCTCCACGGTCCGGGCCCAAAGTTCTTCGGTGATATAGGGCATGAAGGGATGCAGCAATTTGAAGATCTGATCGCGCGTCCATGCCGCCGTCATGCGGGCTTCCGCTTTGGCGCCTTCGTCCGTTCCGTTGAGTAACGGTTTGATGAATTCGAGATACCAGTCGCAATACACATCCCAGACGAAATGATACGCCGCGCCCGCGGCATCGTTGAAGCGCAGCGTCTCCAATCCGGTCGTGACGTCGGCGGCCGCGCGCGCCGTCTCGGCCACGATCCATTTGTTGACGGTGTGCGTGACTTTCGCCGGATCGAAATCCGGGCGCGTGTCGCAACCGTTCATTTCGCAGAAGCGCGAGGCGTTCCACAGTTTGGTCGCGAAATTGCGGTTGGTTTCGACGCGTGAGGGGCCGATGCGCATGTCGCGCCCCTGCCCGGCCGCCAGCGCCAATGTGAAGCGCAATGCGTCCGCACCATATTCGTCGATCAGTTCGAGCGGATCGACGACATTGCCTTTGGTCTTCGACATCTTCACACCCTTCTCGTCGAGAACGCGGGTGTGGATGAAGACTTTGTGGAACGGCACGTCGTTCATCACATGCAGACCCATCATCATCATCCGGGCGACCCAGAAGAAGATGATGTCGAAACCGGTGACGAGCACCGAGGTCGGATAGAAACGCTTCAGCTCCGGCGTCTCGTCCGGCCATCCGAGCGTCGAGAACGGCCACAGCGCCGAGGAGAACCAGGTATCGAGGACGTCGGGATCGCGCGTCAGCGGTTTTCCGCCAGCCTGGTGCTGCGCTTCTGCTTCCGATTCAGCGACATAAATCTTGCCGTCGTCGTCGTACCAAACCGGAATCTGGTGGCCCCACCACAATTGGCGCGAGATACACCAAGGCTGGATGTTGCGCAGCCAATTGAAATAAACATTGGCCCAGTTCCCCGGTACGAATTCGGTACGGCCGTCTTCCACAGCCTTAACGGCCCGCGCGGCCAGCGTGCTGACGTCAAAATACCATTGCTCGGTCATGTAGGGTTCGAGCACGACGGTCTTGGTTTTTTCGTCATGCGGCACGGCGTGGACGATAGGCTCGATCTTGTCGAGCAGACCGAGTGCTTCAAGGTCCGCCACAACCGCCTTGCGCGCCACAAAACGATCCAGCCCGCGATAAACCTCGGGCACCGTATCGTTCAGCGTGCGCGTCCTTGTTCAGGATATTGATCAGCGGCAGGTTGTGCCGCCGGCCGATCTCGAAATCGTTGAAGTCGTGGCCGGGGGTGATCTTCACCGCGCCGGTGCCCTTTTCGGGGTCGGAATACTCGTCGGCGATGATCGGGATCAGCCGGCCTGTCAGCGGCAGGCGCACCAGTTTGCCCACCAAGGCCTTGTAGCGTTCGTCGTCCGGATGGACGGCCACGGCGGTGTCGCCCAGCATGGTTTCTGGCCTTGTGGTGGCCACGATGACGAACCGCTCGGGATTATCCGCCAGCGGGTATTTGATGTGCCAGAGATTGCCTTTGAGCTCGATACTCTCGACTTCCAGGTCGCTGACCGCTGTTTGCAGCCGCGGATCCCAGTTCACCAGCCTCTTATCCTTATAGATGAGGTTCTGGCGATAAAGCTCTACAAACACTTTCAAAACGGCCCGCGACAACCCCTCGTCCATGGTGAAGCGCTCGCGCGACCAGTCCGCCGAGGCGCCAAGCCGGCGCAATTGCTCGCCGATGGCTCCGCCGGACTCCTCCTTCCATTTCCAGACCGCTTCCAGGAACTTCTCGCGGCCCATGGCCGACGCGGCTTTGCTGGCGCTCGGCCAGCTGGCGCTCGACGACGAGCTGGGTGGCGATCCCGGCATGGTCCATGCCGGGCTGCCAGAGCACATCTTTGCCCCGCATCCGCTCGAAACGGGCCAGCGCATCCTGCAACGTGTTGTTCAAGGCATGCCCGATGTGGAGGCGCCCGGTGACATTGGGCGGCGGGATGACGATGCAAAACGGCTCAGCGCCCGGCTTGCGGCCTGCCCGGAAAGCACCTGAGGCCAGCCATTGGGCGTAAATTCGTCCTTCTACGTCCTGTGGATTGAATGTCTTGTCGAGCATGAAACCGCGAAAGCCCTTTGGATCGGAATGGTCCGGGACTGGTGAAACAGCCCTAACGGCGCTCCGTCAAGCCCAAGGAAAAACCCGCCGACACCAGAGCGCAGGCGGGCTCTTCAGAGTGAAGCTTTTCTTCGCTTAGCGCTTGATACCGCGCGCCTTTACGACGCGGGCCACTTCATTGCGTACAACGCCCTCCAAGAGCGCCGGGAAGTGTTCGTCCATCCATTCGCGGATGAGCGGTTTCATGCGGTCTACAATTACGTCGGCGTTCGAGCCGAGCCACTTGGCGACGACCGGATCGAAGGCCTCGCGCACCGCGCGCTCGAAAACCGCTTCGACGGTAAGTCCACTGACCGGAGCGACCGGGGCTGCGTCATAGCCGCGCTGCGGCGCGTCGTATTCGGGTTCGTCGATATTGGCGAACGTGTCGTCGAGAGCCTTGCGTGTCTTGTCCGAAAAGATGTCGTCATGGGCGCTGACAGGGGCTTCGGTCATGACGGCAGGTTCCTCGATAGTCTCGAACACAACATCGTTTTCCGGCAGTGGCGCGATCGGAAGGGGCTCGGGCGCCGCAACAGGTGCAGGCATCGGGGCCGGAGCGGGCTCCTCAGGAACTTCCTGAGTCAGCTCAAGCACATCGGCTTCGACAGGAGCAGGTGCCGCGGCAACGGGTGCCGGCTTTGGCTCGGGGGCCGGCGCAGCCGGGGCCTCTGTGGAATCCTCGGAAATGATCTTCCGGATGGAAGCGAGAATTTCTTCCATCGTCGGTTCGTGCTGAGGGCTCGATGCCATGCGTCTACTCCGGGCCAGTCAATTTGCTGAAAATCGACCCTATGACAGTTGACCACAGAAGGCAAAGATCGAGTTAAGAAATCGCAGCCAAATATGTTTACACAGGTTTAATCTCCGAAGCCGACCCAGCTTGCGGCATTGCTGTCGTAGTACTCCAGCGGGTCGTAGAGCTTGACTTTCAACCCAAGCGATTTTGCCGTCAGCGCCCCTTCCGCCGCTAGAACCTGGAAGGCCCCCACGATGGCATTGCACTGAGACGTCACAACCGCCACCTGGGCATTCAGGAGCTCTTGCTGCGCATTTAGGACGTCTAGAATAGTGCGCCCGCCGACCTGCTGCTCTTTGCTGACGCCTTTGTAGGCAATCGCATCGGCCTCTTCGGTCGCGCGATTTGAGGTTATGCTGGCCCGCGCGGCCTGAAACTGGTTCCAGGCGCTGGAAACCGCGTCGCGAACTTGCCGATCGGTGGCCGTCACGGTCATTTGGGCTTGGGCGTCTAGTTGTTTAGCTTGGCGGATCGCCGACTCTTCGGCTCCGCCTTGATAAATTGGCACATTCAGCTGCGCGATGGCGCCAAGCCCATGCACGACGGACCCTGCTCCCAGCGACGAATTGTATGATTGTTGGGTATAGGTATAGCCCCCCTGTACGGAAAGCTGCGGCAATAGCGCCCCCACCGCATCGTCGATCGCATAATTTGCGGCGATCTCGTTCTCTTTTGCCGAAACCAAGGCCGGGTTTTGTTTCAAGGCAATGCCCAGAGCGCCATCCTCCGTACCCGGAACGACGGAAGGCAAGGCGGGAACGTCTTCCAAGGTCTCGGCCGGACGGCCGACGGCCTGCATAAACCCTGACCGGCTAATGGCGAGCTGGCCTTGCGCCGTGGTCAGATCGGCTTGCGCCGTCGCAAGACGGGCCTCGGATTGCGCAACATCGGTGCGGGTCAACGAGCCTGCCTTGAATTCCAAACTTGTCGCATCGCGCTGACGGCGCAGAACTTCGACGTTCTGTTGGCGCAAATTGACGATGGCCGTATCGCGGACCACATCCATATAAGCCGTCACGGCATCCAAAAGCACCGTTTGCTCGGCCGCAAGAAGCTGCGCGCGCGCGGAGCGAACTTGGGCTTTCGCTTTTCCAATTTCCGCATAAGTGCGTCCGCCGCGAAAAATATTCTGCGAAAGTCCGAGCTGTACTTGCACCGGATGCGTACTGATCCAAGCTGGGGTGCCGGTGATTTTGTATTGCTCCACGCCATACGTGCCCGATGCACTGATACTCGGCCGCCAATTCGCGTTCGCTTGGGCGACGTTTTCGTCCGTGGCGCGCAGTCCGGCTTGTGCTGCCGACAATTGCGGGTTGGTCTCGTAGGCGACGGCAAGGGCCTCTTGCAACGAGAACGGAGTTGGTTTGTCTGGCGTTGCCGATGAATGATCTTGCGCGAGTGCCGGAGCGTCGGCCGCCCACAAAAGGGACATAGACGCAAAAGCAAAACGATATGAAATTTTCATGGCTGGCCCCTCAAAATTCAAACCTATGTGGGGACGTCAGAAGACAAATCCAATGGTCTTACGAAATCCCACTAGTGTCGGTACCGTCGCATCGAAATCGGCTCGCGAACCGATTTGCCCTTTTTCGCGCACGAAAAGATGCGCGCGGCCTGTCACGCCGTTCTGAAGCACGGCGACGAGGCGTCCGCCCTCACCCAATTGTGAAAGTAAAGCCTGCGGCGGCTCTTCGATGGAGCCTTCGACCATGATCACACTATAGGGCGCTTTCGACCGGTAGCCCTCGATAAGGCTGCCCTGGACCACCGTGGCGTTGGCCGCGCCCGAGCCGGGAACGAGTTCGCTCGCCATCCGAACCAGGTCGGCATCCTGTTCGAGGGCAATGACGGTCGCGGCCAGTTGGGCCAACACAACCGAGGAATAGCCCGTGGCGCATCCCACATCCAAGACGCTGTCCGCCGGGGTAATATCGGCCAACATCAATAGCTTAGAGAAACTCCTGGGATCAAGCAGATAACGTTCCGGTGCAACTTCTACGGGCATATCACTATAGGCCGTCGCATGCCGGTTTTGAGGCACGAATTTTTCGCGCGGTATGGCCGCCATTGCCGCTTGAATTGGGCGGCTTCCCACATCGTTGGTGCGCAATTGAGCTTCGACCATATTGGCACGTTGGGCGGCATAGTCCGGCATCGCGGCTCGCTCTGTGGGATGACGCGGCGCTTATAAAGGGGGGGGGCCTCCGTGACAATCAGAGAGCCGTGTCATTCCAACGCGGACCCGGTTGTCGCTGGGCGCATCGATCTGATATAGCCGCCCATCTTGGGGCCACGTGGCGGAGTGGTGACGCAACGGTCTGCAAAACCGTGAACCCCGGTTCAATTCCGGGCGTGGCCTCCATATCTCGATACACGTGATGTGCTCGATTGTCGCAATCGCACCGGCGCGTTTCCCATTCGCGAATATTTGCAGATGAACGCGCTCGTCCGTGCGGATATGCAATTCGGCTGCTTAAGGCAGCGCGCGACGCCAGGCATAGCACTTAATTGAAAGGCTTCTTGTTTGATTTGCTTTCTGTTCTGTTTATTTGGAAGTGGCGATGCATCGGACACTGCTCGATGCGTCAATAGCAAGAAACAAGTCATAAAGTTTAAGAGAATATTGCAAGTCGACACGGGAAAACCAAGAGGATTTGTGGTTTGGCCTATCGGACGTTGAATCCTCCTCTTTAACGCTCGTAACTAATCTGAAGGGACTGTCGTTGTAGCGTCCAATTTGGAAGAGCGTTTTAAGCGCAGCGTTGAGCATAATGCCGGCGCTGAGCTTCGGCGAAACTAGACGCTCTCAATTGGGGTGACAGTCATGTCGATATCCTCTCTCTCGGCTGCGCAAATATCTATTCTGCCTTCAACGGTAATTGGCAGTTTATCCACAACCGATATTGCATCGTTGAGTTCAACGCAGATCGGAGCGATCAACAACTCCGGAATCTCCGCGCTGGATGCGACACAACTCGGCGCGATCACCCCCAGTGAAGCTCGTGGCCTTACGGCGACGCAGATACCGCTGTTCAATAGCGCCTTCGTTTTTAACGCGCAGCAGTTGGAAGTTCTGAACGGTCCCCAGCTCAATGCGATGACGTCCACCCAACTTTTGGCGCTTGACGTATCGCATATCGATGTACTCAGCACCGCGCAGTTGACCTCTCTGTCGACCACCAATTTCACTCTTCTTGACACCACGCAGATCCAAGGTCTCCTCACAACCCAGATCAGCGGCATCTCGACGACACAGATTGCTTCGCTGTCCACGACAAACGTGTCGGAGTTCACAGACACCGCAATCGGCAGGCTCTC
>CAWGHR010000065.1:0-27219 GCA_963822275.1 uncultured Alphaproteobacteria bacterium | reverse complement strand
AACTCTCCGGCCTGTCGACGACAGAAATCGCCGCCATGTCCACCACCAATATGGCGGAGTTCACCGATACCCAGATCGGCAGGCTCTCCTCCGCTCAGGTTGGTGCATTGTCGTCAACGATCATCGGTAATCTTTCGACAACACAAATAAGCGATATCGTGGCAACGCAGCTCCCAGGCATGAGCAGCACGCAAATCAGTCAACTGTCATCCACGGATATCACAACAATGGGCGCCACGACCTTGGCCGGATTCACGACCACGCAGGTCCAAGGATTGGATCCCACTCAGGCCTCGGCCTACGCCGTCGCAATGATCTAAATAGCCCTTCGAGAAAGGCTTCCCTTCTCATGCCGGGTGCGGAAATCGCACCCGGCATTTTCATTTCTGCCCCGAGGTCTTTGCTCCCTAACCCCCTCGTTTAGTCCAATAGCTGACCACAGTTCTGAGGTTGTTAACCGCATATCAACAAAACTCATTCAAATTTTACGGGTTCGAATGGCCGCCATTTGCACAGCCTCCATTTTGCCGAAAAGGCCAATCCTTCAGCCGTTCCCGGGATCAAAATGTCCGAAGATCAATTCTCAACTGCACTGCAAAAAGCCGTGTCGGCGACCCTTTCGCTCCCCGACCTCATCATCACGACCGCCGCCCTAGAAGCCGGAGGACAGCCAAGACAGGCGCAAGAACTTTATAGAACTTGGATCAAGAACAATGGCGAACATCAACTTCTCCACGTGGCGCTCTTCAACAGTTCGGTTCTTGACAGCCAACTTGGTGACACACAAGCAGCCATCGAGTCGCTCAAAACCGCTATCGCGCTCAAACCGGATTTCATGCCTCCTTATATCAATCTCGGCAGATTGCTGGAGCAATTGGGGGATACAGAACAGGCCATAGCGCTGTGGCGCACGGTAGTGGACAAACCGGTACCCGTCACCGGCGACGCTGTCTGCTATGTAACGGCTGCATTGACGCAAATTGCCCGCGTTCTCTCGGACCGATTGGATGTCGAAAACGCAGAAGAAGCAGTTCAAAAGAGCTTGACCATTCTGCCGCATCAACCTGAGCTCATTGCACAGTTGATCGGCATGCGCCTTGCCAATTGCAAATGGCCCATCATGTCTCCGCTGAGCGGGCTCGACCGCACAAAATTGATGGCCAACACGCACCCTCTTTCCATGACGTGGTATACGGACGATCCGCTGCTGCAGTTGGCGGCAGCCGAACGATTTGTCAGGTTGCTCGTCGACGACAAGCCAAAAGCGCTGGATGTCGACCGACGCGACGCGACCATCGACCTTGAAAGCCGCCGGCTGCGTATTGGATACGTCTCTTCGGATCTGCGCGATCACGCCATCGGATATCTGATGACCGAACTCTTTGAACTCCATGATAAATCCAAAGTGGAGGTGTTCGCCTATTATTGCGGCCAAGAATCGGATTCGGCATTGACAAACCGCATCAAGGCGGCCGTCGAGCATTGGAGCGATATTCGCAAGCTAAGCGATGACGACGCGGCGCGTCTCATCGCTAAAGACGGCATAGATATTCTGGTGGATGTTAACGGCCACACCCGCGACTGCCGGCTTGGTGTGTTTGCCCGCCACCCCGCCCCGATAATGGTGAATTGGCTCGGATTTCCCGGATCGATGGGCTCGCCCTATCACCACTACATCATCGCAGACGACTGGATTATTCCGCCGGGCTCGGAGATGTATTATTCCGAAAAAGTCGTTCGTCTGCCTTGCTACCAAGCCAATGATCGCAAACGAGCGGTTGCGGAAATCCGACCAACGCGCAGCAGTGTTGGCTTGCCCGAAGACGCCGTCGTATTCTGTTGCTTCAACGGTTCACAGAAATTTTCGAAGTTCGGCGTCGAACGCTGGCTCGACATCTTGAAGCGCGTTCCCGACAGCGTTCTCTGGCTGATCGATACCACCGAACAAACCAAAACACGTCTTGCAAATTTTGCCGAACAAAACGGCGTCGCGCGCACGCGCCTCATTTTTGCACCGAAACTACAGAATGCATACCATTTGGCGCGTTATCCGCTGGCAGATCTGTTTCTCGACAGCGTCCCCTACGGCGCACATACCACCGCGTCCGATGCGCTTTGGATGGGTGTTCCGGTGTTGACGCTGTCGGGCAGAAGTTTCGCATCCCGGGTCTGCGGCAGCCTGGTGCGATCGGCAGGGCTCGCCGATCTGGTTTGCTCGACGTCACAGGAGTATGTCAACCGCGCCGTCGAGCTTGGAAACAATCCGGCCGCCATCGCGTCCTACAAAGCAAAATTGGAGGCCAACCGCTCGACTTGCCAATTGTTCGATATGGACAAGTTGGTCATCCATCTTGAGGGTCTGTACCGCACGATGGCAGCCGAGTACCGGCAGGGCCGTCTGCCCTGCCCCGATTTAACAAATCTTGACGCATACCTTATGGCAGGAATTGAACACGACCCCGACGTTCAAGAAACCATTGCCGTCGCCGACTATCACGGTATGTACAAAGAAAGATTGCATCGCCTGCATTTGGCGCGCCCGCTACATCCCGACGCACGATTGTGGACTCGGGCAGACATTACGACGGCGCAAAACGGACCAAAACCAAAGACATCCGCTGCACAGGAGAGCTCCAGCGCGGCAATACCAGTGTTGATCAAGCGCATAAGCGATCATCTTGCCGCCGGCGAGATCGTAAGCGCAGAGGAGTGTGCGGCGGCACTCGCGATAGCCAATCCCGATCACATCCTGGCGCAGAATGTCGCCCTGTCCTGCAATATCGCGCTCGGTCGCCGCGACGAGACCGTGAAATACGCGCGTGCGCTTGTCGCAATCGAACCATTCCATCTCGCCGCCCATTCCATTCTCGCCGACTACTGCAAGGAAACGGGCGATATCGGCGGCGAAATCGAGCATCGCGCCGTCTTGGCCCTCATGGACAAAGCGGATTACTCCCCGCTGCTCAAACTGCGCGACATCCATGATGCAGCGAGCCTCATTCTATGCCGAAATTTCAACCTGCGCGGTCTGACATTGGTGCAGAATTTGGTGGCCGGAGCTTCGCAGGTTGTGATTAATGCGCCCGCCGGTTCAGAATGGGCCGCCTGGGAGAAGCATTACCGTCTGTTGCTTGATGCGGTCGATCTGCCCGCTTTGCTCGGCCCGACGCCCGAGCCGTCCTACGACACGGATACAACCTTCGCGACGTCATCGGGCCATCCGCTCGATTGGCAAGGCGTGCAGGCTGCCGCCGATCGTCTCGGCGCGCAAACAGTGTTCTTTGCCGCCGCCGACGAGGCGTATGTCGACCTCTATGCCCGTTGGTATGCCCTTTCGGTTCTTAAATATAGCGACGTGCCTTGCCTCGTGATCATCCACGTGATCGGAGGCGACAAAAAACTGGAGCGCATTGCCAAATCCGTCGGTGTCAACGATCCGCGGTTGATTTTCGCAGGCGACACCTTCAATGCAAATGCCGTAACCACCAAATGCTATGACGCGCCACCCAAAGGCCTGATCGCAAAACCCGTTGCACATTTTCAATCGGCCCGATTTCTCAGGGTCGGCGCTTTGCTGCAGAACTTAAAACGGCCGGTATTCGTTTCCGACATCGATTTGTTGCTGCAGCGGGGGGTTGCCGATCTTCTCCAGCGCTGCGCCGGCTCAGACATCGTTCTCAACGAAAACGACGTCAGCCTGAATGCCGGCTCACGCTTGACTGCCAATCTGCTGCTTCTGCATCCCACCGATAACGCCGCGGTGTTCTTGCGTTTCCTGCGCGGCTATTTGGAACATATGCTAGGCAAAGCCGAAGTGAGCCGTTGGATCGATCAACTGGGGCTGATCATGGCGCTACATCATCTGCGCCTTAACGTGCTTGATGCGCGCTTGGCATTTTTCGATACCAACAGCGACATCAACAACGTGATGTACCGCTCCTATCAAAAACACCCGTTCCGCTTCCTGTCGCTCTATCACGGTTTCGACACGTCCAGTCTCGAGGGTAGTCTCGATGCGCCGAGACAAGAAGCACCAGCCGCGCAGATCCCTGGACAGCTTCCGTGGCTCCTTTCCCAAGATAGAAAAGTCGCCTGACGGTTTATGAGATTGGCGCCAGAATCCCCTCGATCCGCTTTTCGCAGACGACGGAAGGTGGCTACGCGCTATTCCGCGGTCTTGGACAGAGTTCGTACTGCCCGACGGTAGTGCGCCAGCGCGGCTGCGTCAGGCCGCCTTCGAAGTCAGATGCAGTGCGAGGTGATCCGGAATGCCCCAGGAAACGCGCGGGTCGGCAATGTGCCGGACCGGCTCGACAGCGCCGCGCCATGCGACACCCATGATCTGCGTCGTGTTGTAGATCGCGGTGTTCCACCCCTTTTTGCGGAAGTAGTCCAGTCCGCGCGCCACTGCGGGAGCGGCGAGATCGTGGAACAGGACCAAGGCATCCTTGGCGCAATGAGGCTCACAGGCCACCGCGTCGAGATAAGGACCGGGATCGTCATGATCGCCATCAATGAAGACCAGCGACCACCCGCCGCCCTTGGTGCGAACAAGCTGTTCTACCGCGCCAGGACTTGCACCACCGATCAGATTGACGCCCCCCAACAGGCCCGCCTCGTTCAGCGAGGTTTCGACGCTCATCCGAAAATCGGGCCGTGCCAGCATCGGATCTATGACATCCAGTTGCACACCTGCTGCCGCCAGATGGCTCGCCGACCAGCCAAGAAAACACCCAATCTCCAACGCGCGTTGACCGGTGAATTTTAGGGCCGAATTGAACAGGATATGTGCCTCGTCGCAGTTGAGAAAGCCAACGGACGGCATCCTTGCGTCCACATACCAAGGATGGGGATATTCGCGGCGTAGATAGGGCCACGGATTCTTGCTGACGTCGCCTTGAGTCATGTTGGGAAAACAGGGAGCCAGATTGATCTGCTTGAGCCCGGGGGACACGTAATCCTGCTGACGCAGATAGTTCTTCGAATGAGGATAATGCAGGCTGGTCCGCACCTGACGACCATCTAAAGTGTTCAAATCCAACAAGCGGAATTTGGTGCCGCCCGTCAGATGGACGATCCACAGTTTCTGAGGAGGATAGCCGGGCTCCAGTAAATCTCCTGTGGTCATGTCGACCACCGGCAAGGCGTTGTGGCAAATCCAGTTGCAGTGGGCAGGAAGCGGAAGAACCGGAATCCGGCCTGTTAAGATAGCGCCGTTAAGAGCGGTCTGTTCGACATAGAAATTGTTGTTCCGCTGCAGCAGCATTCGCATCGTTTCGGCCCAAACATCCCATGCAACCGAGTCGCGATGCAGAGCGAAGACGCCGGCATTGGCCAGCGGGCATTGAACCAACTGACGTGCCAAAGCATCGCCCCAACCCAGGGCATAAATCGCACCTTCGAGCTGACGAAGTTCCATAGGATTCTTGTAGAGGCTGCCGTAGTGACGGCTGATCTCCGGCGTGATCGCCAATTTCAACGTTTTTGCAGCCTCAAGATAAGCGACCAGTCCCTGCGGGTCTTGCACCCAGGCATCTGCGTCGATCGACAGATACAGCTCATAGCCCGGAAACATATCGCGCAGGAAAGGGCGCGCCACCAAGGCCCGCAGCGCATTTGGGGCCGTCGCTTGATCGGGAAAATCGATCGCCCAGGCCGGCTCTAGGATGTGCTCGACGCGGCTTTTCAATTCGGCACGCTGCCAATCCAGCAATCCGATATCAAGTACCGCGATATCGAGCGAGCCGGGTAAGCTGTTTGCCCGCAACGAGGCAATCGTGCCACTGACCAAAGGGAAGAACTTATGGTCCGCAGCGGTAACGGCTAGAGCCTTCATTGGGTCGCCCTCATCGGTTTTCCAATATGGCGGGCAATTCGGGAAATTCGTATCGACGCCATATTATTTTTTCTGTGTGAACTTGATTGCGCAGCGCTTGCTTCGTCGGTCGATCGTTCAGAGAGCTTTGTCATTTCGTTTCTGTGCGATTCCCGCTTGGTTAAAGAAATTGATAAGTCACATCCGGGTCAGGCGACTTTTTGTATTCCCGATGCAAAATTTATCACCAGCTCGGTGTGAGCGGCGACAGCTTCATGATTGCCCATCAATTCCGGCAACCAAGACTCCAATTGCGGATAATAACAAAGCAGGCGCCGAAGTTTTTCCAAATGGAAATGAGAAAAATATTCCTTCCCGCGCCCTGGCATGCCTTTGTTGTAGCGATAAACACTGCGTTCCGTCCAAACAAGGTCTAAGGACGTCTCTGCATTTGGCGCGCGAAACAAAGAAGCCAGCATGAGCGAGTGCCGCGTGAAGCGCCGTCGTTGGATCGGCACAGAAATCGTTATAATGCAAGACGCAGATTGTTTCCGGCGCATCGTCCACGAACGATTTCCAAGTTGCAAAATAACTGGCGTACCACGGTGCAATGACGTCGACCATAAAATCCGCTTTTTGGGCGCGGCTCTGATCGACGAAATTATCCGGGATTTGACAGTTCAATCCCTCGGCGCGGGCGGTCGGATCGAATTCGAGCATATCCCAAAACGAAGCAAGCATATCCGGGATGCTCCGCATCATAATAATCGGCCTGAGACCGAACGCTTCGATGAAATGCCGATTGGCCGCCAAAGCCTGCATATGGATGTGCGCAATGGTTTCGGGGCGTCACTGTCTAGACAGCAAACCAAAACCGTGGGGAGATAAGGCGTTCCGTCGCGTCCCCCCTGTGCGTGAGCAATTCTTACGAGCTGTCCGTCGATGGCGTACATCGCCGCTTGCCGAAAATAGGTTCCTGCCGCTTTCGGTGCGAACGCGAGAAACAGAATCGATCGGTTTTCGCCGACCTCACGCAGATATTGCAGCGTCTGATTCTCGAAGCTGCCATCTGGTCGTGGCGGATCGAAGATTACGTGCAGAGCTTTGCTGCCAATTAGCGCCATGGTCAGATACCTTCATCCCGGAGGCTAAACTAGCCAATCTATGGTGAATGAATGGTTACGCGCTTCGTTAAGCCTTTAAGCTTTTCGCGCGGGGCAGCGCCCGCCCCGCCCGCCTAAAGTTCAGGCCAACCGGGAAACTTGGGATCAGCGATTCCCTTCCGGTTCCAGCCTCTGACATCAAAATCAATGGCTTATGGAACCTACCGGTACGTAACGCCCATCGGAATCCCGGCCATCGAAACCTTTTTTTGTTGATCCGGCAGCCGAGGCGCTGCGTAATGCCAAGGGGAATGTTTCGAACTAGGGACACGGACCGCCATGAGCATCGTCCCCCACGCCGTGATTAGAGATCGCTGGATCAGCGCATTGTCCCAGATCGTCTATGGGAGCATTACGTTTGTGGGTCCCGACGGCGAGGAGCAAACCTTTTCGGGTCCACAACCCGGCCCCAAAGCGCGATTTGTGATTCACGAATGGGATGTTCTGCAACGCATCGCCGCGCGCGGCGACATCGGCTTGGGCGAAGATTACATTGCAGGCGCCTGGGAAACCGACGACATCGAGACATTGGTTGCCTTTTTCCTTCTAAATCTCGACAAGCTTGATGGATATGCACATGGGACGCTGTTCAATCGGCTGGCCTTTGTGCTGAACAACACGCTTGTTAAACGCAACAGTTTGAGCGGCAGCCGCCGAAATATTACGGCGCATTATGACGTGGGCAACGAATTCTATTCGCTGTGGCTCGACGAAACGATGACCTATTCCTCGGCATTGTTCGGCAACCGGGAAGATGTCCTCGCAAGTGCGCAACGCCGCAAATATGGGCGAATACTGGCGAAGCTACCAAATACTGCACAGAACATTCTCGAAATTGGCTGCGGCTGGGGCGGGTTTGCCGAAGAAGCCGCACAGATGGGCAATCGCGTTACCGGGCTGACAATTTCACCGGCGCAGTATGCCTTTGCGACCAACAGATTGGGCGACAAAGCCGAGATCCGACTTGAAGATTATCGTAAGACACGGGGTGTTTTCGACGCCATCGTCTCTATAGAAATGTTTGAAGCCGTCGGAGAGCGTTATTGGCCGCGATATTTCCGCACCGTTGCCGATCGTCTAAAATCGGGCGGGCGCGCCGTGATCCAGACCATCACCATCCAGGACGAACATTTCGCCGGTTATCGTAAGCGCAGCGACTTTATCCGACACTACGTCTTTCCGGGCGGTATGCTGCCGTCCCTGGCACGATTTGCCGAAGAAGCGGAAGCTGCCGGCTTGAAGCTCGCCAGCGTTTTCCCGTTCGGCGAGCACTATGCCCGCACCTTGCGCGAGTGGACGGCTCGCATGCGGGCCCGGCAAAACGAGATCTTGGCCCTTGGTCACGACGGGGCATTTTTGCGCAATTGGGAATTCTACTTCGGAATTTGTGCGGCCGCCTTTAGCGTGGGACGCACCAATGTCGTGCAGGCCGAGCTGGTGCGCGCATGAGCGCCGATGCTCACCGTGAAATAGGTTGCCCGGGGTGGCAAGGGTTTTTGATAGTTTTTTATACCCTTCAAATAGAGAACAGCGGCCTGATAATGGATCAGCGCCACGACTTTGACGATTTGTAGCGGATAGGAAAATAATACCTTCAACAGACCGCGGTCGTTGAGAATTTGTGGCCTTCCGCCCAACGACGTCGAAAGTATGAGGCCGATGTCATCATAAAGATCGATTCCGACGGCAATTCGTTCGGTGCCAATATCGAAGCGAAAGCGATAGCTCCCCTTCACTTCCATGAACGGCGAGACGTGAAAAACCTTGTGCACATTCAGTCGGTCCTCTCGCAGAATGGGGCGATGATCTTCGTGAAAACAAAGGTAGCAATGCCGTTCGCCGAAGGTATTCCGCACTTCGGCCAAAACGGCCCGTAATCGATCCGAGCGATCGAAGCAGAACCAGAAACTAACCGGATTGAAGGCATAGCCCAGAATGCGCGGCAATGTCAGGAGCGTAACCACCCCATCCGCTTCATATAGGCCGTAGCCATCCAGAACGGTTCTGATCCACTGCGCGGGGGGCGCGCGGCCGTCGCCATAATCCCTGGTTCGCAGGCCGAACAAATTCATCCGGTCTATTGAGAATAGTGCGGTGCGCTTACGCTCGTCGATTTCTTGCAGCGAGATCGCCAAATAGCACACGGCATAGCGAAATGCGTTGCGCCGCGGGCGATTGCGGGCATGGGCCACATGCATCGGCACAAGCTGCATTTCGCTTCGCCCCTAATCTGCGGTTAGGCCGGCCGGCTGTGCTACCGGAGACAAAACCGGGACAGTTCCGCGCTTGCGTCGCGCCTGTGCGACCACGCTTGGTGTATGCCACGGCACCGTCGCTCCGAGCTGTTCGGCGACGTTTATCGCACTAACCAAACCGTCCTCGTGGAATCCATGCCCCAAATACGCTCCGCAAAACCACGTCCTGTTGCGGCCCTGCATTGATTTCAATTGTTCCTGTGCCACCAGCGCAGCACGATCGAAGACAGGATGATGAAACTCGTGTTCGTCGAAGATATGCTCTTGGGGGATTTCCCGTGCCGGATTGAGCGTCACAAACAGCGGATAGCGCGGGTCGATCGACTGTAATCGGTTCATCCAATAACTCACGGTAATGGCCGCCTCGTCTTCGGCGCCGTCGGAGTGGTACACCCAGCTTGCCCAGCATCGTGTCTGCTTTGGCATGAATTGCGGGTCCTTGTGCAAGATAACCCGGTTGTATTGATAACCGATCGCTCCAAGCGCCTTGCGTTCCGCCGCCGTGACATCGCTCAGCATCCTAAGCGTTTCATCCGAATGCGAAGCAAACACGACCTCGTCGAACTTTTCGCGGCGGCCCGATTGATCGACAATTTCCACCGCATTGTGTTCGCGCCTGACCTTCGAGACGGCGCAATTGGTACGTATGCGAGCTTTGAATGACTTAGTCAGTCTTTCAACGTAGTTTTGCGCTCCGCCGCTGACCGTACGCCATTGCGGCTGCCCGCTGACTGACAACAAACCGTGATTGGCGAAGAACCGCACAAACGTCTCGGCGGGAAACTCCAGCATTTGGCGTGGCGGACAACTCCAGATCGCCCCAGCCATCGGCAAGAGATAGTAGCGCCGGAACGCAGCGCTGAGCCCCATGCGCGCGATCAATTGGCCCAGGCTTACACCAGGATTCCGGTTCATCGAAGAGATTGCATTGGCATTGAACCGCATAGCTTCCCAGAACAAGCGATAGAACTCCGGCCGCACTAGATTTCGCCTTTGGCCGAAGATTGCGTTCACGCTTTGCGCGCCCCATTCCAGCCAGCCGTCGCGCACCGTCAGAGCAAAACTCATGTCGCTCGGCATGGTGGCCACGCCGAGCCGGCAAAACAGGGCCGAAAGATTGGGATAGTTGCGCTCGTTGTAGACGATGAACCCCGTATCGACCGCGATCGCCCGGTCGTTATAATGCACCGTCACGGTTCGGCTGTGACCGCCGACTTTTGGTGCCTTCTCGTAAACCGTGATGTCGTGCTGCTCATTAAGGAGATATGCAGCGGAAAGGCCGGAAATGCCGGTGCCGATGATTGCGATTTTTGCCATAGCTGTGATACGCGCCAGGTCGCGCGACGGATCACTTCGCGGCCCCTGTGGCGCCGCGCAATTCCGGGCAGCAGGGTTGGGCACGAAATCGGGCCGTCCTGTGATCCAACCGCGATGGCCGCGCGTATTAATCCCGGACAATGAGCAGGTTATCAACATGTGCCGTGGTGCGTCGCTCGCCGATTTGGCGGCAGGCGCCAATGCGCTCAGCCTCTACCCGCTATGAGCCTTCAATGAGCGCGTCGCCCGAAGCGCCTGATTGGTCGAACTATATTGTCGCGATAGCGCGCGTGAAGGACCGGAAGCGATTTGCCGAGCTATTTGCGCATTTTGCGCCGCGATTGAAGACCTTCTTTTTGCGCTCGGGTGCTCCGGCTGGCGTCGCCGAAGATCTGGCGCAAGACGCAATGCTGATCGTTTGGCACAAGGCGAGCTATTTCGATCCGGCCCAGGCATCAGCCGCGACCTGGATCTTTACGATTGCCCGAAATCTGCGCATCGATTTGAGTCGGCGGCAACGCGATCCTCGCTTGCTCGAAGAGTTTTATCGTGCCGCGCCAGAACCCATGCCGAGCGATCATGTCCTATCGGCCGAGCGCGAAACGCGTATCCGCGTCGCGTTGGAAAATCTGCCGCCCGACCAGGCCAAGGTTATACGCCTGTCGTTTTTCGAGGATACTCCGCATACGGATATTGCGCGCATTCTGGATATCCCGCTGGGCACGGTGAAATCCCGTATTCGCTTGGCGATGAATCATCTGCGTACGCTGCTGGAGGAACTGGAATGATCCGCCATCACCCTGCCCCGGAGATACTCGCGGACTACGCCCGCGGAACGCTGCACGCCGGTGCCGCTCTCGTCGTCGCCTGCCATATCCACGAATGCGAGACGTGCCGACGGGAGGCTGCTGTTTGGGAAAGTTTTGGCGGGCACTTTCTACACGGTGTGCAGACGACGGCCTTGGCAAGTGATGCGCTCGATCGCGTGCTGGCGAAGCTCGACGGTGATGCGGCGCCCGATCGTGAGGCAACATCGAAATTTCCGCAATTCCTGGATCGCTTTGCGGTTCCGGCCCCTCTGCGTCGTCAGCGCGTCGGATTTCGCCGCTGGGTAACGCCGGACATTTGGTTTGCACCGGTCCATCTGCGCCCGAAGACGGAGGCGCTCACCTATCTGGTTTATGCGCGGCAAGGCACGACTCTGGCAATGCATACTCATAAGGGGCCGGAGTTTACAAACGTCCTTTATGGCAGTTTCTGCGACGACAGTGGAACGTTCACGTGCGGCGATTTCGCCGAAGCCGACGAACAAACGGTCCATGCGCCCTGCCGTCATATCTGATGCCGAATGCTTATGCCTTATCAGCGCGGACTCACCGATGCAGCTGTTTGGTCTTCCGGCAAGGATCATCCAGGCTCTAACCGGCAACCTTTATTAATTCGAGAGCGAGACCATGATGTTGAGCTACGCAATCAGGTATGGCGTCGTACTCGCAACGCTTGTGATCGGTGACGCTTTGTGGCTGAGCTATTTCGCACGGGCGGTATTTCGACCGACGCTGGGGTCAATATTGCGCGATCCTCCCAATTGGACCGTAGCCGCGCTTTTCTACCTACTTTACGCTTTGGGTGTGGTCATTTTTGCCGTCGGCCCCGCATATCGGCTGATCTCTTGGCGAGCTGCTCTTTTTTATGGCGCGTTGTTCGGCTTCTTTGCCTACATGACCTATGACCTGACGAACTTGGCAACGATTTGCGTCTGGACCTTTCGGTTGGCCGTCTAGATGTACTATGGGGTGCGTTCTGTGAGCGGATTGGCCGGATTTTTGGGGTACGCGATCTCTCGCGGAGCCCTAGAAGGTATCCGCTAAACCAGCCTGGGTTGAATATAATTCCCAGCTTTATTCAACCGTTTATACGGTTAGTTTTCCCTTAACCAAAGAAAATCGCCGAGGAAAAACATGCGCTGTTAAGGTTTTATTAACCTTGATAGGGCATCTTGCTCCTGTCTTCCCTTGAAGACACCCCACCATTACCCAACGCCTTGGGGCCGGGCTCACCCCCGGCCCTCTTCTTTTCTGCTTCCTACAGGTTTTTTGCGACAGAACCTTTACGGCGCACCGTCGCCATCCAAACCACCATGCGATTCGCGTCGACGCGGGTAACTGTCGCATCGTTCAAAATCGGATGTCATCTCGGTGTATTTTCAGCGCGAGAGGCCCAGAATTGATGCCTGGGGCTCAGTTTGATGTAGCCATGCCATTCAGGACGCGCTAGACAACGCGCCCTCACGTTCCCCGGTAGCTCAGTGGTAGAGCAACCGGCTGTTAACCGGTTGGTCGCTGGTTCGAATCCGGCCCGGGGAGCCATAGTTTTTTTGCCGAGTGCTGATTTTATTCCAACGTGACGGGTTTTGCTGCTGAGCCGTCCCCTCTCACAGAAGGGATCAAGGCAATAACAAAAGCCGATAGCCGATGCCTGGTTCGGTAATCAGGACGTTTGGCATCGCATCTGGCTCGAGCTTCTGCCGCAACTGCCGCATCAGAACGCGCAGGTATTGCACGTCCTCGACATGCGCCGGTCCCCACACCTCCTGCAAGAGCTGGTGATGCGTAACGACTTTGCCCGCATGGCTGACCAAATACCGAAGCAGACTATATTCCTTCGGCGAAAGATGAATTTCGTTGTCGTCCAATAGAACGTGCCGATTAACAAGATCGACTGTCAGATGGCCCGTATGGAAAACCGGCGCTTCTCCAATTGTCTGCAGACCATGACGCAACGCAGCTTTCAGACGCGCCAGCAATTCCGACATATCGAATGGTTTTGTGACATAATCGTCCGCGCCAAGCTCAAGCGCTCTCACCTTTCCTTCGACATCGCTGCGCGCCGAAAGCACGACAATGGGCGTCAAAGCGCTACTGCGAATGCTTTGAAGAACCGTAAAACCATCCTGATCCGGCAAACCGAGATCGAGAATAACGGCATCCGGCTTTTCTTTCAGGAACGATTTGAGCGCCTCGCTCGCAGTGCCGGCTTCGATACATTCATAGCCATGCGGCGGCAGGCTCGTGCGCAGGAATCGCCAAATCTGCGGTTCGTCGTCGACAATCAGAATTCTCGGCAGTTTAGCGGCCATCGTTCTTCGCAGTATCAGATGCGATCGGGAGCGATATCGTCAACACGGCGCCACTTCTATCGGTTCGGTTCGCCGCATCCAAGCTTCCCCCGAATGCCTCTACAAATCCTCGCGCCACCGCGAGGCCGAGACCGGTTCCCGCGACGCGCCGGTCCGCCGCTTTGGCACGGTAGAATTTGTCGAAGATGTGAGGCAGCAACTCCGTCGCAATACCGGGGCCCTCGTCCTCGACCGTGAGCAAAACGCTTCTTCCCGTGGCGCGCGCGCCTATGCAAATTGGCGATCCTGCGGGCGCATATTTTGCGGCATTGTCCAAGAGGTTCACGATGGCTTGTTCGAGGAGCAGCGGGTCGACCGACACCAAGGGAATATCTGCCGATAAATCGAGCTCGACGCGATGGCTGGACAAGCGCCGGGCCAAACGCTTGCTGGCATCTTCCACAAGCTCCGTCAGATCGACCGTTTCCGTCTTAACGCCCAATGCGCCGGCTTCCAGGCGCGACATGTCGAGCAGATTGCCGACAAAGCGGTCGAGACGTTCCGCTTCCTCACGAATGGTCGCCAACAATTCCTCGGTCTGTTCGGCATCGTAAAGACGGTGGCTTGCGATCAATGTGGTCGCCGCACCGAGGATTGAGGCCAAAGGAGTGCGCAGATCATGCGATAGCGAGGTGAGCATCGCGACACGCAGCTTATCGGCCTCGGCACGAACTTGGGCCTCGTCGACGCGTTCGACAAGTTGGGCGCGCTCAATGGCCAACGCCGTTTGATCGATCAAAGCATCCAGAAGACGCCGCTCCTCCGGCGTCAGCATGGCTTTGTCATCATGCCGCTGGAGGCCGATAACGCCCACCAACCCCTCGCCCGTGCGCATAGGCAGAAACAAGCGTTTGGTGCCCGGCAGAGTCTCCGCGTTGCGCCCGGCTGCTTTGCCCTTCTCCCAACTCCATGTCGCCGCAGCGAGGTCCTGGGCATCGAGTTCGTCTTCCGGTGGATAACCAACTTTGATTTGCAGGTTCTTCGTTACCGGATCCGGTAACAGAATGACCACATTGGTCTTGAGCATGGATGCAATCTGAAACGCGGCGGCCCACAGTATGTCATCGAGCTGCGCGCTGCCCGCGAGCTTTCCGGCAAAGCGGAATAGTTCGCCGGCGATGGCGGCACGAGCGGCAGCCAGGTCCGCCTGCACACGCACCCGAGCCGCCAGATTTCCTGCGGTAACCGCGACCAAAAGCAGAACGGCAAACGAGACCCAATTGTTGGGGTCCGCAATGGTGAAGGTGTAGAGCGGCGGCAAGAAGAAGAAATTGTACGACATCACGCTGACGAATGCGGTGAACAATGCCGGCCGCAGGCCAAAGGATACCGCGCTCAGCAACACGGGAACGAGGAACAACATTCCCACGCTTCCCAAGACATGCGCCACGGCCGTATTGAACAGCCAAGCCACGCCGACGGTGACGGCAACGGCCAAAACGCTCCAGGAATAGTGCCGCCAGAGCCATGTATCGGCTTTTTGTACCGTCTTTACCGACTTGGGCGCGACGACGTCTCCGTGCGCATATACGGCGGTAACGCTGATATCGCCGCTTTCGCGCATCAGGTCGCGCACGATGGAGCCGCGGAGAATTTCGAACCAACGCGCCCGTTCGGTTTTTCCGACAACAATCTGCGTGACATTGTTCTTGCGGGCAAAATCCAAGATCGATTGCGCAATGTCGCGCCCCGGAAGCGTGACGGAATCCGCGCCGAGGCGTTGCGCGAGCCGCATGGTGTCGGCGACACGGTCCTTTTCGATTTCGCTCAGCGTCATATGGCGCGGACTTTCGATATAAATCGCAGTCCAGGCGGCTTTGACGTTGTCGGCAATTCTGCGCGCGCGGCGCACCAATTCGGCACTAGAAGGATGTTCGCTGACGCACACCAAGATGCGTTCGCCTGCCGGCCATGGCCCGCTGATGGCGTGCGTCTGCATATAGTCGACCATGTCGCGATCGACATGCTGCGCCGCTTTTCGCAACGCAATTTCGCGCAGAGCCGTCAGATTACCCGGTGAAAAGAAATGGCGAAGCGCGCGTTCGGCTTGCGACTTGACGTAGACTTTCCCCTCACGCAGCCGTTGCAAAAGATCGTCGGCCGTCGTATCGACAAGCTCGATTTCATTCGCCTCATCGAGAACGCTGTCGGGAATTGTTTCGCGAACGCGGATGCGCGTAATCTGCGCGACGACATCGTTCAAGCTCTCGAGATGCTGGATATTGACCGTTGTGTAGACGTCAATACCTGCCGCCAGAATTTCCGTGACATCCATATAGCGCTTGGGATGGCGGCTGCCTTCCGCATTGCTATGCGCCAACTCGTCCACCAACACGAGCTTGGGACGACGCTGAAGAATAGCGTCGAGATCCATCTCGGCGACGACATGTCCTTTGTAGAGCGAGCGCTTTTTGGGGATGACCTCGAAGCCCTTGGTCAGGACGTCGGTTTCGAAGCGGCCATGGGTTTCGACGACACCGATCACGACATCGATGCCTTCAAAGCTGCGCTGGCGCGCCTGGGTCAGCATTTCATATGTCTTGCCAACCCCAGGAGCCGCACCTAGGAAGATTTTGAGTTTGCCGCGCCCTTCCTTTTTGGCCTGCTCAAGCAGAGCTTCCGGCGAGGGACGGTCTTCAACGATTCTCGCTACCATCCCCGGAGATTAGCTCAGCTCTTGGCGGCTTGCATCGCATCAAGTGCCATATTGAGTTTCAATACGTTGATATGCGGCTCGCCGATCAGGCCCAGAAAGCGGGCCTCGATGTGCTTATTGATCAGACTGCGCACGGCATCCGGCGACATTCCGCGCGCCTTGGCCACTCGCGGTACCTGGAAATAAGCCGCTGCGGGCGTGATGTCGGGATCAAGGCCGCTGGCGGACGTCGTAATCAGGTCCACAGGTATCGGTGCATTGGGATTTTCGGCATGCAGCGCGGCTGCGTCGCCGCTCACGCGCTTAACCAGCGCCTTCGAAGTCGGTCCCAGATTGGAGCCCGATGAGTTCGCCGCGTCGTAGCCGTTGCCGGCGGCCGAGGGGCGTCCATGGAAGTATTTGGCGCTGGCGAAAGTCTGGCCGATCAATTCGGAGCCGATCACCCTACCGTTCTTTTCGACCATGCTGCCATTCGCCTGACGCGGGAAAACGGCTTGCGCAATGCCGGTCATGCCAAGTGGATAGAGAATGCCGGTGACGAGAGTCATCAGAGCGATCATCGCAATGGCAGGCCAAATTTGCTTCAACATGATAGGCTCCTTAAGCAAGACCGACGGCCGTAACGGCCATGTCGATGAGCTTGATGCCGACGAACGGAACGGCGATGCCGCCGAGGCCGTAGATCAGCAGATTGCGACGCAGCAAAGCCGCCGCGCCGACGGCGCGATAGGCGACGCCCTTCAGCGCCAACGGGATGAGCGCAATGATAATTACGGCGTTGAAGATGATGGCCGAAAGAATAGCGCTTTGCGGCGTATGCAGCCCCATCACGTTCAGGGTCTGCAGCTGCGGGTAGAAAGCTATGAACATCGCAGGAATGATGGCGAAGTATTTCGCGACGTCGTTGGCGATCGAAAACGTCGTCAGTGCGCCGCGCGTGATCAGCAGCTGCTTGCCGATCTCCACGATTTCGATGAGCTTCGTCGGGTCGCTATCGAGATCGACCATATTGCCGGCCTCTCGTGCGGCCATCGTTCCCGTGTTCATCGCCACGCCGACATCGGCCTGAGCGAGCGCCGGCGCGTCGTTCGTGCCATCGCCGCACATCGCCACAAGCTTGCCTTTGGATTGCTCGTCGCGGATTAATTTGAGTTTGGCTTCCGGCGTGGCTTGCGCGAGGAAATCGTCAACGCCCGATTCGGCGGCAATCGCTGCGGCGGTCAATGGATTATCGCCCGTGATCATCACAGTGCGAATGCCCATCCTGCGCAGCTCCGCAAAACGCTCGCGGATTCCGCCTTTGATAATGTCTTTCAGGTGAATCACGCCGAGCAACTTGCCATCTTTGGAGACCGCCAGCGGCGTGCCTCCGGTTTTCGCGATGCGTTCCGCGATCGTGGTTATGTCTTTGACGGAACCGGCGGGAGCCGTCTGGCACTGCGCCAACACGGCATCTACCGCGCCTTTCCGGATTGATGAACCCTCGACGTCGACGCCGCTAATGCGCGTCTGAGCCGAGAATGGGATGAATCTCGCATTCATCGGCGCCATATCGCGGCCGCGAATGCCATATTTCTCCTTGGCCAGGACCGTGATGGACCGGCCCTCCGGCGTTTCGTCCGACAGCGAAGCAAGCTGGGCGGCATCGGCAAGATCCTGCGCGGTCACCCCTGAGATCGGCACGAATTCCGTCGCTTGGCGATTGCCGAGCGTGATCGTGCCTGTTTTATCGAGCAAGAGCGTATCCACGTCGCCGGCTGCTTCCACCGCCCGACCGGACATGGCGAGTACATTGAAGCGCACCAAGCGATCCATGCCCGCGATGCCGATGGCGGAGAGCAGCGCGCCAATCGTGGTCGGGATCAGGGTCACGAAAAGTGCCACCAACACCAGCACCGACATATGTCCGCCGGCATAAAGCGCAAAACTCGGAATGGTCGCGACCGCGAATACGAAGATGATCGTCAGCCCCGCGAGCAAGATATTAAGCGCGATTTCGTTTGGGGTCTTCTGACGTTCCGCGCCCTCGACCAGAGCAATCATGCGGTCCAAAAATGTATGGCCCGGCGCCGCGGTGATCCGAACTCTGATCCAGTCGGAAATAACCATGGTCCCGCCGGTGACCGCCGAGCGATCTCCACCGCTTTCGCGGATGACAGGCGCGGATTCGCCGGTAATGGCCGCCTCGTTGACGGACGCGACGCCTTCAATCACGTCGCCGTCGCTGGGGATAAGATCGCCCGCCTCGACATACACGATATCGCCTTGCTTAAGTGCCGTAGCCGGCACCAGCCGCGGCTTCGTAGCACCTTTGTCCAGCAGCTTGGCGACGGCGTCGGTCTTGGTTGCGCGAAGGGTCGCCGCCTGGGCTTTGCCGCGTCCTTCCGCGACGGCTTCGGCGAAATTCGCGAACAAAACGGTGAACCAAAGCCATAGATTGATCTGAAACGAAAAGGCGTAATTGCCCGCTCCCGTGAAAAGATCGCGGATGAAGAGAATCGTAGTCAGCGTGGCGACGACCTCGACGACAAACATCACCGGGTTGCGGATCAGGATACGCGGGTCGAGCTTACGGAACGCTCCACCGATTGCCGGCCAAAGAATTTTCGGGTCGGTAATTGTGGCGATCGACGAGCGCTTGTGAGATTTCGAGATTTCCATGGGGATGTCTCTTGAGCGATTAATAAAGGGTGCCGGCATGCATCGCGAGATGCTCGACGATGGGGCCCAGCGCCAATGCGGGGAAGAAAATCAGGCCGCCGACGATCAAGATGACGCCGATCAGCAGGCCGACGAACAATCCGGAATCCGTCGGGAATGTACCGGCCGAAGGAGGCACAATCTTCTTAGTAACCAGCGAACCGGCAATCGCAAGCATTGGCACAATCATCAAGAAGCGGCCGATGAACATCGCCAGGCCGAGCGTGGTATTGTAGAAAAACGTGTTGGCCGTGAGCCCTGCGAAAGCACTACCGTTGTTTCCGGTAGCCGAGACGTAGGAGTAGAGAATTTCGCTGAAGCCGTGCGGTCCGGGATTTTCTATTCCCGCAAGTCCTGCGGGGAGCACACTTGCCAGCGCCGTAAAGCCAAGCATCGACATCGGCAGAATGAGGATGGCAAGCATCGCCATCTTGACCTCTTTCGCTTCGATTTTCTTGCCGAGATATTCCGGAGTTCGTCCGACCATCAGGCCGGCGATGAATACGGCGAGGATTGCAAACAACAGCATGCCGTAAAGACCTGAACCCACGCCTCCGAAGATGATCTCGCCAAGCATGATGTTGGCCATCGGCACAAGTCCGCCGAGCGGCATAAGGCTGTCATGCATCGTATTGACCGCACCGCAAGATGCGTCGGTCGTGATCGTGGTGAACAACGAGGAGTTCGCAATGCCGTAACGAACCTCCTTGCCCTCCATATTGCCGCCGGCCTGTAAGACACTCGCCCTCTGGTCGATGTGAAGTGCCGCAAAAGCGGGATTGCCTGGGGCTTCGGAGGCGTAAACGGTGGTCACGCCGGCAAGGAACAACAGGCCCATGACGGCGAAAACGGCCCAACCTTGGCGTTGATTACCAACCATGCGGCCGAAAAAATTCGTCAGCGCTGCGCCCATCGAGAAGATCAGGATGATCTGAACCAGATTCGTAATCGCGTTGGGGTTCTCGAACGGGTGCGAGGAATTGGCGTTGAAGAAGCCGCCGCCATTCGTACCCAACATCTTGATGACTTCCTGGGAAGCCACCGGACCCATGGCGATCGTCTGCTTGGCGCCTTCGAGCGTCTTCGCATCGATATAGGCGCTCAGATTTTGCGGCATGCCTTGCCAGACAAAGAACAAGCCGACCACGATGGAGATCGGCAACAGGATGTAGAGCGTGCAGCGCGTCAGATCGACCCAGAAATTGCCGACACCCTTTGCCGAGCGCCGCGCAAAGCCGCGAACCAGCGCCACGGCTAGCGCGATGCCTGTCGCAGCCGAGACGAAATTGTGCACCGTCAGCCCGGCCATCTGGACCAGATAGCTCATGGTGGTTTCGGGCACGTAAGATTGCCAATTGGTATTGGTGATAAAACTTACCGACGTATTGAAGGCGAGATGTTCGCCAACAGCGGGGAACTTCTGCGGATTGAAAGGAAGAACGCCCTGCAATCGCTGGATCGCATAAAGACTGAGAAAGCCCGCCGCGGTAAATGCCAGCATGGCGACGGCGTAGGTCAGCCAATGCTGCTCTTCATTCTCGTCCACGCGGCAGATCGCGTAGAAGACGCGTTCGATCGGACGCAATATCGGCGACAGAAAGGTGCGATCGCCGTTAAAGACGCGCGTCATATATCCGCCGAGGGGGGCGGTGATTGCGATGATAATCGCACAATAAAACGCTATCTGAACCCAGCCGTTAATTGTCATATCGGGGCGCTCCTCAGAACCGCTCGGGGCGGATCAGGGCATAGACGAGATAAGCAAGAAGGCCGACCGTGACGGCCGCGCCTAGGGCATAATCGATAATCATGGGATGTCCTTCACAAGCGTTCGCAGGCGACGGCGTAAAGGATGGTGACGCCGATGAACGCCAGGCCGATGGCTATAAAAAGAAGATCGAGCATTGAAACTCCGTGTTTCTCGCGAACGGATGGTTGTGGTGGTCTAAGCCTGATTGCATAAAGGATCGATACGGAAGCTTGGGCGCGCCCATAAGAATTTCATAAAGATTCTTCGGATCGACAGGCTATCTGCCTGAAGGTGTGGCTGTGCTCGGGCAGGTTTGAATTTACTGGTTCGTGTCGGCAGTGCGTCCGTGCGAGAGGCCGCTCGGCCTTTTTTGCCAAAGGCTCGCGGCCAACCGCTCCCACGCCCTATTCTGAAAAAGGGGTTGAATTCGTGCCGCTCCATTCAAACACCACACAAAACGTCGCGCCGCCACGGATTATCCCGTTGATTTCAGACGCTTGAAAGACATCTCGATCATCAGAATCTGCGCTGGCGAGGTTTCATTTTCCAAATGTCTGATTTATTGTTGAAGCAAGGCGCCGGGCATACACGCCGGCCCTATAACAAGGGAGCGGTCATGAAAATGATTCTAAGTGCGGCCATTGCAGGAGTGGTCCTCGCGGCGATGGCAACACCCGGGTGGGCGGCAAAAGTGCCACAAATCCAGAAGGCGCCTTTCGGACAGACAGCAAGCGGTGAGCCCGTCGAAGTTTACACTTTGACGAACAAGAACGGCCTTGAAGCCAAAATCATGACCTACGGCGCGACCATCGTGTCGCTAAAAACCCCCGACAAATCCGGCAAGCTGGAAGATATCGTCTTGGGGTTCGATTCGGTCGACAATTATGTAAAGGGTGTGCCGTTCTTCGGCGCCACGATCGGCCGCTACGGCAATCGGATCGCAAAGGGTACCTTTACGCTGGACGGCATGCAGTATCATCTGCCGATCAACAATCCGCCCAATAGTCTTCATGGGGGGACCCAGGGTTTCGATAAGCGCCTTTGGACGGCGAAACCTGTCGAGACCAAGGTGGGCCCTAGCATCGTCTTCACCTATGTCAGCGCCGACGGTGAAGAAGGATATCCCGGGCAGCTCACGACCCACGTGACCTACACGCTCCACAACGACAACGCGCTCAGCATCGATTACGAGGCCAAGACCACGAAGGCGACGGTCGTCAATTTGACGAACCACAGCTATTTCAATCTCTCCGGCGACGTAAAACGCGATATTCTCGGCGAAGAACTGATGATCAATGCCGACCGCTTCACTCCGGTCGACGCGACATTGATCCCGACGGGCGAATTGCGGCCAGTGGCGGGAACGCCATTCGACTTCACCAAACCCACCGCGATTGGAGCGCGTGTCGATGCCGACGACCAGCAGATCCATTACGGCCCCGGCTATGACCACAATTGGGTGCTGGTGAAACCCAAGGCAGGCGCTATGACGACGGCGGCCGTTCTTTCCGATCCGATAAGCGGACGCGTGCTGGAAATCAAAACGACGGAGCCGGGCTTGCAATTCTATTCGGGTAACTTCCTGGACGGTAAGCCTGCGGGCACGGGAACGGTGTTCCAGCACCGCACCGGCTTATGTCTGGAAACGCAGCATTTCCCGGATTCGCCCAACCAGCCGAGTTTCCCTCGACGGTCTTGCGTCCGGGACGCACTTATACTTCACACACGGTCTGGTATTTCCGCACGACGAAGTGATCACTTAAAGCCATTAACATCGGGAGCGGTGCCGTCGCACCGCTCCCGTTTCTCATATCATTTCACATCCAGAACCACGACCGACTTTGCCGGAAGCGTAACGGTCAAACGTCCGTTCACAATCTGCGCCTCATTGAAGGCGACCGGATGTACCGCATCGGGATCGTCGAACGTATTGTGCGCGTCCATCGACGGACCCGTCAGAATCGTGCCGCTGACCTGTCCCGGCTTGGCGCCGGCGACCGCCACCGATACTTGTGCCGCATGATTGGGATTGAGGTTGACCAGCGCCACATCGATATCTCCGCTCGCCACCCGCGCCGCCGAGACGCTGACTTCCGGAACCGTTTTCTTGCCGTAGGTATAATTCGGCGTTTTCAGATCCACCGGCAGAGACGTCGCGCCCTGGAACGGAATGAACATGTGGAAGACGTGATAGGTTGGGGTCAGCACCATCTTCGGGCCATCCGTCAGGATCATCGCCTGTAGGACATTGACGGTCTGCGCGATGGAGGTCATGCGCACGCGATCCGCGTATTTGTGGAAGATGTTGAAGTTCGCCGCCGCGATTACCGCATCGCGAATGGTATTCTGCTGATAGAGGAAACCTGGTTCCCGGCCCGGCTCCGGTAGATACCAGGTGCCCCACTCGTCGACATAGAACCCGACCCGCTTCTTGGGATCGTATTTGTTCATGATGGCGATGTTGTCTTTCAGGAAGGTGTCCATCTTCAGCGTGTTGGCGATGTGGTCCATCCACTCGTCTTCGCCGAAGCCGACGGCACTACCTTTGTCTTCCCATTTGATCCCTTTGATCGTGTAATAGTGGAACGAGATCGCATCCATACCCTCTTTAACCGATGACATCAGCGTCTTCGTCCATTCGGTATGGACATCACGTCCCCCACTGGCGATCACAATCGGGCGCGCCTCGGGCTTGGTGCGGATGAACGTCGCATATTGCTTGAAGACGTCGGCATAATATTGGGGAGTCATATTGCCGCCGCAGCCCCAGGTTTCGTTGCCGATGGCGAGCATGGAAAGCTTCCAGGGCTTGTCGCGCCCATTGGCCTTGCGCAGCCGGGTCAACGTGGTGTCCTGATCGGAGGTCATATATTCCAGCCAGTCCACCATTTCGGCAGGCGACCCCGTACCGACATTGGCGCTGACATAGGCGTCCGCGCCGATCAGATCCAGAAAGTCGAAGAATTCGTGGGTGCCGAAGGCGTTGTCTTCCGGCACGCCGCCCCAGTTATGATTGATCCTGACGGCCCGCTTGTCGCGCGGCCCAATGCCTTCGCGCCAATGATATTCGTCGCCGAAACAGCCGCCGGGCCAGCGGACAACCGGCACATGTAGATCTTTGAGCGCCGCCACCACGTCATTGCGAAAACCGCGCGTATTGGGGATTGGAGAATTCTCGCCCACCCAAATGCCGCCATAAATGCCTGCACCCAGATGTTCGGAGAATTGGCCGTAGACATTTTTATTGATCGTTGCGCCGGGCTTGTCGGCGTGAATTGTAACTGTGGCGCTGGCGGCGGGTGACGCCTTAGCGACGGCAGCAGGCCCCCATAACATTGCCAAGATTGCGACCGATAAAACGGTCGTCGAACGACGCATATTCGATACTTTCATTATGTTGTCTCCTGCCCGTCAGCTCTTGTTTGCGGCGCCTGTTGTCAATGTTGTTCGAGATAACTCCTGGTTGATCTATCAAAGGCTTAATACGCAGTGTGGTGCCGTTCAGGGTCGCGCACGATCGCGCAGTGACCAACCACGCTCAGTTCGTTGCCTGCGCCTGCGCAGCAGTTCCTCCCGTTCGTGCCGTGGTACCGCAAGCATAATAGGTCGTGTCTTCGCATTTGTCGCAAGGGCGATAGACCCAAATGATGTCGCCGTTAGCCGATCTTTGAGAGACCCCGATGCCTTGCGTTCGACCGAAGAAAATTTCGCCGATGCCCAAAGCCGGGGCCGACCCTGAAATGCCATACTTTTCTCACGCGCCGATTCGCCTAATGACGACTTATCTCATTACTCAGACAAATGCAACAAGTCGACACTGGGTCTAGGATCGGCCGTCCCGCATCATTTCTTTTGATCCATTCCGAACTGCGTGTCCGACGCCGGCTATTACGCCGCCGCACGCCATTCGATGCTTGGGCGTGGCAAACTCAGCGCCGGCAAACCCAAATTTGCGACCTCCGATGTCCGCCCGTCAAAAGTCGGATTGGACTTACATTCCAATGGGCTATAGTGATCATTCCAAGACGATGCGGGCTCGGATCAGAGATATGAACAAACTCGTACCACTCGGACGTTCGCGTCCAATCAGCAAAGTTCTTCGGTTGCATGGAACGATCGCTCGGGACATTGGCAGCGCTGTCATGTCCGGCAAATACCAGCCTGGTGATCTCTTGACCGGTGAGATTGCATCCAGCGAGCGTCTGGAAGTGTCCCGCACGGCCTACCGCGAGGCCGTTCGCATCCTCGCCGCAAAGGGACTCGTCGAATCAAAACCGAAAGTCGGAACCAAAGTATGCGCGAGAGACAAATGGCACATGCTCGATCCCGATGTGCTGGCCTGGGCATTCGAAAAGGAACCCGATCTGGATCTACTCAACAATTTATTTGAACTACGCAATATTGTTGAGTTGGCTGCGGCTGCGCTTGCCGCTACGCGCCGCACCGAAGTGCATGTTAAGAAAATGCGGCGGGCGCTCGACGAAATGGCGGAATTCACGCTTGCTACCGAAGAAGGTCGTCAAGCGGACCAAGACTTCCATACGACTCTCCTCGAGGCCACCGGCAATCCCTTCATCATGTCGTTGACCACCGGGGTCAATGCAGCCGTCAATACCACCACAATGTTCAAGCAGCGCAACCGTCCGTTGCCCCGCGATCCCGTCCCCGACCATGTTCGCGTATTTGAAGCCGTGGCGGACAAGGATCCGGTCAGGGCGCAGAAAATGATGGGCGAGTTGATTCGGCTGGCCCTGCAAGATACGCCATTGCCGAGTCGCGCGAACAAGCAAAAGACCCGGCGCAAAAGCAAAGCATAGATTTGCAAAGGGTGCGGATCGTATAGCTTTGCCGACTGCGTCGCTGTTACTTTGCCTGAGCCGCCTGTTGACTCTGGTAATGCCGCCCGACTTATCGGATATAGCACCCCCAACAATGCTTTAGGGGCGAGGCGGATGCATCTTTCACGGCTCGATATCGTTGTCATCTTCATTTACGTCGGCGGCATGTTGGCCCTGGCGCAGTTCGCCTCCAGGCTTCCGCTTTCCAAAGAAGATCAAGACTACGCTCCCAAACGGCGCGCACTGCCGTGGTGGGCGATCGGTACATCGCTGATCGCGGCCAATATTTCTGCCGAGCAGATTATCGGTATGTCGGGGTCGGCCTATGCGTTTGGGCTGGCGGTTGCATCCTATGAGTGGATGGCGGCCGCGACGCTGCTGGTCGTCGGAAAATTTCTCTTGCCCGTTTTTCTGCACAACCAAATCTACACGATGCCGGAATTCTTGAGGCGCCGCTTCGGCAGGAAATTGCAACTCGTCATGGCGGCGTCGTGGATCGGAATCTACGTGTTCGTGGCGCTGACTGCGATTTTATGGCTGGGCGCCACCGCCGTTCACGCGGTCACCGGGCTGACGCTGGAGGTTAGCCTCATCCTGCTCGGCCTGTTTGCCGGCAATTATGCGCTTTACATGGGCTCAAAGACCAACGCTTGGGCGGACGTCGTGCAAGTCTCCATGTTGGGGTTGGGCGGACTTGTCATTCTCGGTATGGCGTTGGTACGCATCTCGGGTGGTGGCGGCATTCCCGGATTGCTGCATGGGTTCAGCATTCTTACGGCGCGCGCGCCCGATCATTTTCATTTGATCCTGACGCCGGACAACCCTTACTACAAATATGTCCCGGGTCTCTCCGTGCTCATCGGCGGCATGTGGATCGTCAATATCGCCTATTGGGGGTTCAATCAAAACATCGTCCAGCGCGCCTTGGCGGCAAAAAGCATTCGCGAGGTGCAGAACGGCGTTGTACTAGCGGCATTTCTGAAACTGCTGATGCCGGTATTGGTCGTCTTACCGGGCATCGCGGCCTTCGTTCTTTTACCCCATCTCTCGCGGCCCGATGAAGCCTATCCGACGCTTATGACGCTGCTGCCAAGCGGACTTCTGGGGCTCGTGTTCGTTGCGCTCGTGGCGGCCATTATCGCTTCGATGCGATCAACCCTTCTTTCAATCGGAACGATCTTTGCGGTCGACATTTTGAAAGCGCTGTCGACAAAAAAACGACGGAACGCCAGCTTGTCATCGCGGGACGTCTGGCATCGATCGCTGGCCTCTTCGCAGCAATGGTCGCCGCCGAACCGTTGCTCGGCCATTTCGATCAGGCATTTCAATATATTCAGGAATATAATGGATTCCTGACGCCTGGTGTCGTCGTGGTGTTTTTCCTGGGTATCTTTTGGTCGCGGACGACGGAGGCGGGTGCCTTGGCGGCGGCAATCGGATCGCCCCTTGCCTCTCTCATCTTCGCCCTGCTTTTTCCGCAGATCCCCTTTATGAATCGCATAGGCTACGTGTTTTTGATCGGCCTGCGTGGCGGTCGGCGGGTGCCA
>CAWGHR010000064.1:0-30860 GCA_963822275.1 uncultured Alphaproteobacteria bacterium | reverse complement strand
CCAGATTGCCGCTCACCGCGCCTTCCAGCGGCGTGCCGCCGCATCGACGATTTGCGGGCACGATGCCGAACAGCGGCTTGGTCGCGGAGCCGGGCTTGAGTTCGGTGGCGCCGGGCAGGGGCGATATCAAATGCCGCCGGTCTCGGTCTGCCACCAGGTATCGACGATCGGGCAGCGGCCGTCGCCGACCACTCTGTAATACCAGAGCCAGCTTCCGGATTGATCGGCTCGCCGACGCTGCCGAGAAGGCGCAGCGAGGCGCGCGAGGTTTTCTTCACCGGCGCGTCGCCGTCGCGCATCAAGGCGCGGATGGCGGTGGGCGCGGTGTAGAAGATATTGACCTTGTGCTTGTCGATCACCTCCCAGAACCGCGATGCGGTCGGGATAGTTCGGCACGCCTTCGAACATCAGCGTGGTGGCGCCGTTGGCCAGCGGTCCGTAGACGATATAGCTGTGGCCGGTGACCCAGCCGACATCGGCGGTGCACCAGATAGATCTCGCCGTCGTGATAGTCGAACACGATATTGATGCGTCAACGCGGCGTAGAGCAGATAGCCGCCGGTGGTATGCAGCACGCCTTTGGGCTTTCCGGTCGAGCCCGAGGTGTAGAGGATGAACAGCGGATCTTCCGCATTCATTTCCACAGGCGCACAATCGCGCCGTCACCTTCGCCGCCGCCTCGTGATACCAGATGTCGCGGCCGGGATCCATGTCGACCGTGCCGCCGGTGCGCTTGACGACGATCACATGGCGCACGCCGGGGCATTGCGACAGCGCCAGCATCGGTGTTGGCCTTCAGCGGCACGGGCTTGCCGCCGCGCAGGCCTTCGTCGGCGGTGATGACGATCGTGGTCTCGCAATCGTGGATGCGGTCGGCCAGGCTGTCCGGCGAGAAGCCGGCGAACACCACCGAATGCACCGCGCCGATGCGCGCGCAGGCCAGCATCGCGTAGGCCGCTTCCGGGATCATCGGCAGATAGATGGTGACGCGGTCGCCTTTCTTGACGCCTTGCGCCTTCGCAGCACATTGGCGAAGCGGCAGACCTCGTCGTGCAGCTCCTGATAGGTGATGTGCTTGGATGTCGCTGGGATCGTCGCCTTCCCAGATGATCGCGGTCTGGTCGGCCGCGCTTGGGCAGATGCCGGTCGATGCAATTGGCGGCGACGTTCAGCGTGCCGTCCTCGAACCATTTGATGAAGAGATTGTCGGGATCCCAGGAGACGTTCTTCACCTTGGTGAAGGGCTTGATCCAGTCGATGCGGGCGGCCTGTTCGCGCCAGAAGCCGTCCGGGGTCCTTACCCGCGCGGCGCATACATCTCTTGGTATTTCGGCGGCATCGATGAAGGCGCGGCTTTTCCATTCGCTGGGTACGGGCAAAAGAGTATCGCTCATGACGCTTCCCTGATCTTGAGAATTGCTCTTATTTTATGTCCATTGTGGCGAAGCGGGGCGGGCGCTTCAAGGCGGCACAGGGCCGCCTGCTCCAGCGGAAGGATATTCATGGCCGAAGAGAAGCTACCACCCGGAGATGTCCGACGCCGCGGTCATGGCCAAGACCGGCAAGACTTGGGACCAGTGGTTCGCGGCTGCTCGACAAGGCGGGTGCGGCCCGGCTCGGTCACCGGGAGATCGTAAAGCTCGCTGCCAAGATCGGCGAGGCGGGGCCGTGGTGGCGCCAGATGGTCTCGGTGGAATATGAGCGCGCACGGGGCCTGCGGCGCAAGCACGAGACGGCCACCGGCTTTTCGGTTAGTGCGAGCAGAGACTCTGGCCGTTGCTGTTGGAGCGCACTTTACGCCGCGACCGCCGATGCCAAGCAGCGCAAGAAATGGTTTCCGGAGGGCGGCTAAAGTCTTCGTCGCAGACCGCAGAACAAATATTTCCGCGGCGCCTGGAACGGCGCCGCTCGCCTTGAAATCAATTTCTACGCAAAGTCCGGCGGCAAGGCGCAGATCACCGTGCAGATCGGCAAGTTGGCAAAGAAATCCGACGTCGAACGCGAACGCATGATATGGAAAGGCGGCGCTCGCGAAGCTCGAGACTTTGATAGGAAACTGATGCAGCTTCATCTTTCTTCCTGGCCGGAAATCGAGGCATATCTGGCGAAATCCAAAGCCATCATGATTCCCATCGGCTCGACGGAGCAGCACGGCCCGAACGGTTTGCTCGGCACCGATGCGCTGTGCCCGGAGATCATCGCCAGGCGCGCAGGCGATGAAGCGGGCATCCTGGTCGGTCCGACCTTCAATGTCGGCCAGGCGCAGCATCATATGGGCGTTCCCCGGCACCATCACGCTGCGCCCCGCCACCATGATCGCGGCGATGAACGATTGGGCGCATTCGCTGGCGCATCATGGTTTCGAACGGATCTATTGGCTGAACGGTCATGGCGGCAATATCGCCACGATCAATGCCGCGTTCTCCGAAATGTATCACGGCAGGACCTTCGGCGACCGAAGGCGGCCAACATTCCGCCCTTGCACTGCATGCTGCGCAATTGGTGGGAACTCACCGGCGTGATGGATTTGTGCAAGCAGCTTTTCCCGGTGGGCGAGGGCAGCCACGCCACGCCCAGCGAAGTCTCGATCACCTATTTCGCGTATCCCGAGGCGATCAAACATGTGGCGATGGCGCCCAAGATTGCGCCGACCGGCCCGATCTATGACGCAGCAGGATTACCGCCGCCGCTTTGCCGATGGGCGCATCGGCTCCGATCCTTCGCAGGCGAATGTCGAAGCGGGCGAGAGGCTCGTCGCCGCCGCGGTCAAGGGCGTGATCGCAGAGTTCAAGCAGTTCGCGGGGTCCTGAAATACACGCTTGATTAGCAGTCCACGCTCTTGTAAAAAGAACGAATGTTCGTTTTATAATGAGGCGGCGATGCAGGTTAGCCGGACGGCCCAGTATATGGCGCTTTTTCGTGCCTTGGAGAGTGCCAAGCCAAGACACCAGCGACTATTTTGCGACCCCTATGCAAAGCGATTTCTTCCCCGGGCATTTCGAGCCCTCGTTGCGGCGTCGCGCTTTCGTTGGTTCGGGCGCATGCTCGCTTGGACCATCGATAGGCATTGGCCGGGCGCCCGTTCGTCGGGAATTGCCCGCACGCGGTTGATCGACGATTTTACGCTTGCTGCCGTCGCAAGCGGCGCGGACCAGATGGTCGTTCTCGGGGCCGGCTTCGATTGCCGCGCGTTGCGATTGCCTGAGCTTTCAAAAATATCCGTCTTCGAATTGGATCGTCCGCCGCTTCTTGCGCTGAAAACGAATATTTTGAGAGGAGTACCCGGTGCGAAAAAGCCCATCCGCGTCGGGATCGATTTTTTGCGCGATGATCTGGCGAAGCACCTTTCGCAAGCGAATTATGCGACAGACAAGCAAACGCTTTTCCTGTGGGAAGGCGTGACGAATTATTTGAACGCCCAGGCTGTCGATCGCACGTTTGTCTCACTGGCGGAACTTGCGCCGCCCGCGAGCCGTGTCATCTTCACCTATATCGATCAGGCGGTATTTGAGGGAAAATCCGTAGTGCCGGGCCTCGACAAAATTTTTGCGGCGCTGCGAAAATCGGGCGAGGAGTGGACCTTCGGCTTCCGGCCAAAGGATTTGGGTGAATATCTCGCGAACAAGGGATTTAGACTATTGAACGACCTAGGCGCGACCGAGTATCGCGCCGAATATATGGGCGCCGCTGCGTCTTCGCTTCACGGATATGAATTCTATCGCATAGCGCTGGCGGAGCGCACACGATCCGGAGTTGAAGATGCCCCGCGTTAAGGCCGAACATTTGAAAAAGCGCCGCGATGAAATCTTAAAATCGGCGGAAAAATGCTTTGCGCGATTGGGGTTTCATCGCGCCACGATGCATGACGTGATCGCCGAATCCGGACTTAGCGCCGGATGCCTCTATTCGTATTTCAAAAGCAAACACGAATTGATCGCTGCAATCGCCACGGACCGGCATGACGGCGAACGGCGGATCGTTGCACAAGCCGTCGATGCATCCGACCCGCGCCAAGCGCTTGCCCGAATTGCGCGGCAATTTGCTGCTAATTTTCTCTCGCCCGAAGGCATCGAAACTCGCAGGGTTAGCGTACAGACATGGTCCGAAGCCCTCCTGGATCCCGAAATCCTGGCGCTGGTGCGCGAAGGAGTTGATGGGCCTCGCGCGGCGCTCGTTAAACTGGTGCGCGCCGCGCAGAAAAAGCGCCAAATCTCCCAAAGCCTCGATGCGGATTCCGTGGCACGCGCCCTGATCGCGCTATATTACGGTTTCATACTCCAGAAGCTTTGGCAGGAAGATATTCGTCCGCAACATTATCTGAAGGTCGTTGACGCATTTGTTGCGGGTCTTGAATTCATATACGGCGCGCTGAGCTGCGACGGTGAAACATGCGATCGCGGAGTTCAGGCAGTTCGCGGGGTCTTAATGTACGAAGATCGCCTTCACTTTCGTGGAATTCTCGACATACAAATAGGCCAGTCCGAACACCAAAATTCGAAGCGTCGCCCAAAACTTTTCCGCGCCCGGTGTTAGGTCCGCGTCGATCACAGTGTTGAACAGCTCTTCATCCAGCGCGTACTGAACGGCCACCGCCACGGTCAGCACAATGCCCAGCACCAACCACACCTTGATCAGGCGCGGAAACGATTCCTTCTTTCTCAGAAATTGAACCAGACACACCAGTCCCAACAGAATTACTGCCAGCATCAAAATGGCCACGATCCCGGCAAGCATGATGAAAAGCGGATGCCCGGCCATGCCATGAAGTTCGGCCAGCGGCGTATGGGCTTTCAAGCGGCTCGCGGCTTGCCGGGCGATCATAAGGGGTATGACGATCAGCAGCACCAGCGGTACCAGCCGCCATCCTCCCAGCCCGTCAAACCATTTTTCCTCAACTCCGCGGTTCAGCGCCATTCTTAAACCCTCATCTCTATTGGGAAATAATAGCGAAGTTCCGCCCTTTGGCCATCCGCTTGACTTCATGTCGCAGCGGGCGATTATCGGCCTGTCCAGGGGTGCTCTGAATCAACAGGGCTGAGATCGCGCTGGTGCGAGTCCCTTAGAACCTGATCCGGCCAACACCGGCGTAGGGAGAGGCGTATGAACAAGCCTATTCTCAATCCGCAAACCGTCATCATCACGCGCGGGGCATTGCCGGGTTCGCGCAAACTTTTGGTCGACGGCGTGCCGTTTCGCGAAGTGGCGCTGTCGGGCGGCGAAGCGCCGGTCCGTCTTTACGACACCTCCGGTCCGTATACGGACGATAACGTCGCCATCGATATCGAAAAGGGCCTAGCGGCACATCGCCGGGAATGGATTCTCGCTCGCGGCGATGTCGAGGAATATGACGGCCGCGCCCGCCAACCCCGAGGATGACGGGCTGAAGCTGCGGCGAGCTTCTCTCCGTGCCGCAATTCGACCGAGCCGGTCGCAAGCCATTGCGCGCCAAACCGGGCAAGCAACGTCACCCAGCTTCACTATGCGCGCAAGGGCCTCATCACCGAAGAAATGAAATATCATCGCCGCGCGCGAAAATCTAGGCCGCAGCACATTGGCCGACGGCAACAGCTTCGGCGCATCGATCCCCGACGAGATCACGCCGGAATTCGTGCGCGGCGAAATCGCCCGCGGCCGCGCCATCATCCCCTCCAACATCAATCATCCCGAAACCGAGCCGATGATCATCGGCCGCAATTTCCTCACCAAGGTCAACGCCAATATCGGCAATTCCATCGTCACCTCCGGTGTCGCCGAGGAAGTGGAGAAGATGGTGTGGTCGATCCGCTGGGGCGCCGACACGGTGATGGATCTTTCGACCGGCCGCCACATCCACACCATCCGCGAATGGATCATGCGCAATTCGCCGGTGCCGATCGGCACGGTGCCGATCTATCAGGCGCTGGAGAAAGTCGGCGGCGTCGCCGAGGACCTCACCTGGGAAATCTATCGCGACACGCTGGTCGAGCAATGCGAGCAGGGCGTCGATTATTTCACCGTCCATGCGGGCGTGCGGCTGGCGCATATCCCGCTGACGGCGGAGCGCGTGACCGGCATCGTTTCGCGCGGCGGCTCGATCCTCGCCAAATGGTGCCTGGCGCATCACAAGGAGAATTTCCTCTACACGCATTTCGAGGAGATTTGCGAGCTGCTGGCGCAATACGACGTGTCGTTCTCGCTGGGCGACGGCTTGCGCCCCGGTTCGATCGCCGACGCCAACGACGCGGCGCAATTCGCCGAACTCGAAACGCTGGGCGAACTCAACAAGATCGCGCAGCGCCACGACGTGCAGGTGATGATCGAAGGCCCCGGCCATGTGCCGATGCACAAGATCAAGGAGAACATGGATCGCCAGCTCGCCGCTTGCGACGAGGCGCCGTTCTATACGCTAGGGCCGCTGACCACCGATGTGGCGCCGGGCTACGATCACATCACCTCGGCCATCGGCGCGGCGATGATCGGCTGGTTCGGCAGCGCCATGCTTTGCTATGTCACGCCGAAGGAGCATCTGGGCTTGCCGGACCGCGACGATGTGAAGGCGGGCGTGATCGCCTATCGCATCGCGGCCCATGCCGCCGATCTCGCGAAGGGCCATCCTGCCGCGCGCATCTGGGACGATGCGATGAGCAAGGCGCGTTTCGAATTCCGCTGGCGCGATCAGTTCGCGCTGGCGCTCGACCCCGAGACCGCGCAGGCGTTCCACGACGAAACGCTGCCCGCCGACGGCGCCAAGGTCGCGCATTTCTGCTCGATGTGCGGACCGAAATTCTGCTCGATGAAAATCTCGCAGGAAGTGCGCGACGCCGCGCGCGGAAAAAATGACTAATTCGGGCAGGGCCTCTCCACCGCCGAAATCCGCGCCGCGATGGAAAAGAAATCCGCCGAATTCCGCGAACACGGCGGCGAGATTTATTTGCCGAAGGACGCGGCGGAATGAGGCCGCGCGATTTGTCAGCGGGCCGACAAACCTAGCTCCTTCAGCGTGTAGGGAAGGCTTTGATCGAGGAGTTCGGTAATGGCCACATGCACCGCCTCTTTTTGTTGGTCCGTCATAAGAGACGCATCCTCCGGCCATATCGAAGAATCCAATTCTCTTATTGGTTTTGCATGTTCTCCGCCGAATACAGTTTCGGGCATTCGGCCTTCCTCTTGATCGAGAACGCGGCCGCTCGTCGCGTTGATTACTGTGATTGTAAAGATGGCATGGACGACCGCCTTAAAACGGGGAACCGGACCCGAAACGTGAAACAAGCCGATACCGCTCCATGAGTTGCGAGGACTCATGCCTATCGAATGGCTCGCGGAAATCACAACATAAGCATCCGCCAGCGACGACTTCGGGAGGCTTAAAGTGCAGGGGGCCACGCGCGAGCAATTCACAAGCGCCGCTGGATCGAGAGGTGCGGCTACTACCTGGAATCTGGGCCAATATTATCTTCCGCAATTTTGTGGACGCGTTCGTCGACGCCCCAATTTTCAATAGGGACCTCTGTGTCAGTCGGTCTTGAGAAGAGTCCACCATTGTTCTCCAGGTGAAGTGGGCCGAGCACCGAGATGATAGCCACCGTCTTGATGCCGGTCAGAGCGGAGTTTGTGGCATGGACGGCGCTTCCCGCCATCATGAAAACAACAGCGGCGGCAAAAGCTATTTTAGGCAATCGGTGCATCTTATTTCCGCTTTGCCGTCCTGCGCTTTTCGGCTCCATGGTGCGCACGGGGGGCATACTGTCTATTCTTTACCTCTCGATCCAGCGCCAAATACGCAATCGCCCCAGATCGGCTGAGAGACAATTCCTTGGCCGTGCGGTCCAAGGCTTCGAGTGCCGCGCCGGGCAGGGAGATGTTTACGCGAACCGGCTCGTCGGCGATTTCCACCGGAATAAGCAGCCGCGCCTTTTCCTTCACGCCGCGCCCGGCAGGAATCGCATCGGGCGCCCGAGGTTCCGCAACTGGATCGCCATATTCCCGTGACAGCGCTACATGCGCTTGCGCGGCGGTATAAGCATTGCTCGCGGCTTCTTCCACGCTCCGTCCGAAACTCGTGCAGCCTGGGAGATCAGGGAAGAACACGCCGAACCCGTCATTCCCTCTTTCGATGATCGCCGTATAAAACCGCTGCATAACTCACCTCAACTTGACGCCGATTTGTCGCTCGATGCTCTTTAATGTTCCGGGTGGCATGTCCTTCACAGGATGCGGCACCGTTACCGTTCCTGACCGCATTGCATGACGAAAATGATGATGACTCCCGGTCGTCCGCACTTCCTGCCAACCCGCTTTTTTGAGCAGGCAAATCACTTCGCGGCTGGACAGGCTTGTTGCCATCGCGACCCGAAACTATACACAAATTATGTGTATATTCAAGCGGTGAATTTATATTTCAATGGGTCTCTACCCCGTCGGCACGCCGTCGAAATCGGTCCAGCACATGCGTTCGAAGTCGAACAATTTGCAGGCGCGCACGATCTTCAGATATGCGCTGAGGGTCAGCGTGTATTCGATTAATGTGGAATGGTTTTCCTTCAGTTGCGCCTGCGCTTCGCGGAGCGCATAGGCCGGCACAGCGGTCCGATGGTGATGAGCGATATGCGCCATCGCGTTGTCATAGAGCAGAGCAATTTTGACCGGCATCCGTACATAAGTCGCGTCTATCAGGTTGCCCTTGAACCGGGCCCATAGTTTTTCGTCGTTGAACCATGGGATCGCAGGGTGGGTGTGTTGCAGATAGATCGAGAACGCCATCACGTAGTTCCATACGGCGAACGGAAGGGCCCAGCCGATCAGCAGCACTTCCCACAATGGTCGCGAGGGAACCAGCGTCTTGCCGGCAACCGCAACGAACAGCAGCGTTAACATGAAGGCGCTGAGCGCGAACAGGCTGTCCGGTAGGTGACGTTTCCATTGGCCCCGCACTTCGGGTGCCAGCGGCAACAGCAGCCGGTGGATCCACAATTCGATGTAATAGTAGATCAGTGGACCGCACGGTCCGCGATAGACCCGTTCCAGCCAGCGCCGCGCCGGATGCGCCGCGTCATACTCGGCTTTGCTCATGGGAGCCCAAGCGGTGTCCACGCCCTTCAGATTGGTGCGTCCGTGATGAAACCTGTTATGGACGACACGCCAAAGGCTGACCGAATGCACGCAGGGGATATAGGCCAAGCGGGCAATCCACAAATTCAGCTTTCGTCCCGGAACGAAACTACCATGCGCGCCGTCGTGACCGACGACGAACAGCAGCGCGATGAGCACGCCATTGATGACGGCGAACACGGTATTGACGGCGATGGGCACGGGCGCCAGCGCACCGACAAGCGTCACATAGTAAAGTAGGTAATGTGTGGCGAAGAGCGAGAGGCCGCGCTGTAGCGAGCGGCGCTCGACTGGCTTGGCTTCCGCCATGGCGGACGATTGAAGGATATTTGTTGCTGTCGAAGGCGGCATGCAACCACTCCTTGCATCTAGGGCGCATATGCAGGATGGGGGTTGCACACCTAACAAATACTTTCCACATGACCGGATCACCGTGCCGGAATTAATTGGTCAGGTTAATACAGGCTTGCCGGCATCTCGGAAATGGAGCCCGCTTCTCGGGCGGCAAAGGATTCAATGCTCCCGTTAATGAACGGGACCCGGAAATAGCAATAACAACGGACGAAGGGGTTGTCGTGCGCCCTGCACCCAGAACTTTCTTTACCAACCCCGACAAAGACCGGAGAATTGCGTCAGCAGTTCAGCCAGGAATCATGCGCCAGCGGAACCGTCCGCTTCTGCAGCGAGATCGCCCATTGGCTGATCGGCGAGGCTTGGCCGTGGCTAATCACCCAAAGCGCAGGCTGGCCCATAAGCCGCGGCGGCGGTGTTGCGGGGCCCGTCACGGGCATCGGCGGGAAGTCCAATTTGACCATCACGATTGTATCGCCGGCTTTGGCGCCGTAATCGCGGTTTTCGACAGTCAAATTGTCGATATACGAATTCTGCTTTTCGGGCACGATCTCGCAGCGGTTGATCCGCTTGAGCACCGAGATGCCGAGTGGCGTTTGGATTCCATCCAGCGCCTTTGAAATCTGCTTCCAGTCGGAGACTGGAGCGGCTTGCACTTCGGCAACGAACGCGGCGAGACACATCACGGCGACAGTGCTTTTGAACATGGCGATCCCTCGATTTGTTGGCCAACTCCGGCAAGGGATTATAGCACCTGTCGCGCAGGGTTACCCGACTGAACTGCCGCAGATCGTCTTGCCGACATAAACTTTAACAAGTCCGAAAACGTCTTTGAAATCATTATTCAAAACGCTTTATTTCAGCGTTCTTCGCCCGGTCGCGGCATGCCATAAATAGAGAACGATCACCGCGCCCAGCACGGCCACGAACATCGACCACAGACTGAACCGGAAGAACACCGGCTCGCCCAGGAATTGGAATATGGCGCCGCCCAACACAGCCCCGACGATGCCCAGGGCGATGTTCAGAAAACATCCTTCGCCGCGATCGTTGACGATCTTACTGGCGATAAAACCCGTTATCAGTCCGAAAACGATCCATCCCAGAATGCCCATATTTCACCTCTCCCCTACATTTCTGGGAAGAGATGAGTGGCATCTGGCGAATATTCAAGCGGATTGACACTCATCCCATAGTCACAATGACTTTGCCCAGCGCTTTGCGGTCCATCAGCATTCTAATGGCGTCGCCGCTTTGCGCCAGCGGAAACCGTCCCGAGATATGCGGCTTAAGTTTGCCTTCGGCGATCCAAGCCGCGAGCTGATTGAGATCCGCGAAGGCACCCGGTGGATTACGCGCTGTGGCGGCTCCCCAGAATACGCCCAGCACGTCGCAGCCTTTCAATAGAGTGAGGTTTAGCGGGACGCGCGGAATGGCGCCGGCCGCGAAGCCGACGACCAAATATCGGCCTTGCCAATTCATCGCGCGCAGGGCCGGCTCGGTATAATCGTCGCCCACCGGGTCGTAGAGCACATCCGCGCCAGCGCCGCCGGTCAGCCGCTTGATATCGTCCGTCATCACCTTTTGCTGCTCTTTGGACAAAGGCACGCCGGGATAAACGAACCCGTCCGCGGCGCCATGCGCCTTGGCCAAGTCCACTTTCGTCTGCGTAGAGGCGCCTGCAACGACACGTGCGCCCATTGCCACGCCCAATTCCACCGCGGCCAAGCCGACGCCGCCGGCCGCGCCCAGTACGACAAGATTTTCGTCGGGCATCAAATGCGCACGATCCTTGAGTGCGTGATAAGACGTGCCATAGGTGACGATGAACGACGACGCGACGTCGAAATCCAATCCAGCCGGGAGCGGCACGCAGCGCCGCGCATCTGCCAATACTTCTTCGGCGAAGCCCCCCGAACCAATCGAGGCAGCAATGCGATCGCCCGCTTTGAGCGTCGTGACGCCGTCGCCAATTTCTTTGACGATACCCGCCACTTCGCCGCCCGGCGAAAAGGGCAGGACCGGTTTGAATTGGTATTTGTCCTGAAGCATCAGCAGGTCGGGAAAGTTGACGCCGCAAGCCTTCACGGCAATGACGATTTGCCCGGGGCCGGGTTTGGGAGAAGGCAATTCCGCAAGTGTCATGTTTTCCGGCGGCCCGAATTCCCGGCACAGCATTGCTTTCATGTCGTTCATCCGTCGTTCAGGCTGCGGGAGCGACCATAGGGGTGGCGCATGTTGGCTAGAAGCAGAATTTCTTGCCGTCGCGGCAACGCTTACGCTTGTTATCGGATTAATTCGCGCCCTCGTTCGTCTGATTGTCCGAGAGGCACACTTACGGAAGGAGAAGGGAGCCATGAAGATCAAACTTATCGCTGCAGCGGTGGCATTGGCGGCAATGTCTGCTCCGGCACTCGCAGACGGAAATTCCCACGACAGCGGCGTTTGCCTGATGCGCCGTGATATCGACGGATGGGGCTCGCATGGCGACAAGCAGGTGGTCATCAACGACAGGTTCGGCCGGAAATATCTCTTGAGCCTCGCCGGGTATTGCTCAGACCTGAACTGGGCCTTTGGCGTCGGAGTTCGGGGATTCGGTGGAGGAAGCAGCTGTGTCGACCGCGGTGATCATATCGTGATGCGCGGCGGTGGTGTTATAGGCCACAACGATGCCTGTTGGGTCACCAAGATAGAGCGCTACACGCCGGAAATGGAAAAGGCCTACAAGGACGAGCTCGAAGCCAAGCGGCACGATCACTCGTAATTTAGAGCCGCGGTATTTGCGCGAGCGCCGGCGCCGGCCGGCGTTCGCCGACCGCCGTACCGCGGGTATTGAACACCGGCGTGTAAATTAGTCCGCGTGCGCTTTCGTCTAGGATGTCCAGTTTGGTGAGGATTACCGCGATGGCCGTTTCGGCCGCGCGCGTTGCGCCATCGTCGATTTTTAAGGCTATGCCGAGCCCGCTTGCGGGAATCATGGCCGCATAAACACCTTCGGCGCCGGTTTTCACCGCAGCTTTTCCTTTGGCAGCGCGCATAAGCGTTGTGCAGCTGCGTCCCGTACCCGCGACCAGCGCGGGATGGGCGATCATAGCGCGCAAGATGCGACTGGCGCCGACCGTGCGCCAACCGGCGAGCTTTGCCAGAGCGCGCGCGAAGCCCGATAATGGCAATGCGAAATTCGGTGCCGCACAGCCATCGACGCCCCATGGCAGGTCATTCACGCCCGACAATTCGCGCAGCGATTTGGCGACCGCCTGTTGCACGGGATGGTCGACACGTTCGTATCCCGCAGTCGCGATACCCCAATGCCTTGCCAGCGTCAGAAAGCCAGTATGCTTGCCCGAGCAATTGTTATGCAGACGTGTCGGCTTCTCGCCGCTCCTCAACATGTCTTCCAAGGCCGGCTCATAGCGCGGCGCTTGCGGGCCGCAGACCAAATCGTTCTCGCCGCAGCCGATGCGCGCCAACCAGGCGGCGACACGCGATGTGTGCATGGTCTCGCCGGAATGCGAGGCACAAGCCAACGCCACTTCTTCGTCCGTGAGGCCGAAGGCATCCGCCGCACCCGATTCCACCAGCGGCAATGCTTGGATCGGTTTGAGCGAAGAACGCGGATAGATCGGCGTTTCCACGTCGCCCAAAGCGAAGCGGATGGCACCGCTGGCATCGGCAATCGCAACAGAGCCTCGATGGAAGCTTTCCAAGAGCTCTGCACGGGTGACTTCGACAAGGATGGGGTTGGCCAAGACCGTCTCCGAGGGTTAAGAAGCCTACATAGCGCAAGCGGAGGGGTCATGCGCGGCTATTTCGCAGTGGGCGTCGATGGCATCTCCAAGCCGATGAATTTGGGCAATCTCCTGCGCATCGCGCATGCCTTCAACGCAAGTTTCTTCTTTTCGGTCAATGCGCAAGCGAAGCTCTCCGATGCCGAATCGGACACCTCGCACGCCGAGGGTGTGATGCCGGTCTATGCCTTCGCTATGATCGACGAGTTCCGCTTGCCGGTCGGCTGTCGTCTGGTCGGCGTGGAAATTACCGACGACGCAGTAGAACTGCCGCGCTTTCGCCATCCCCAACGCGCTGCCTACGTCTTTGGCGCCGAACGCAAGTCGCTATCGGAGGCGATGCTGAAGCGTTGCGAGTTTGTGGTGAAAATTCCGACGCGATTTTCAATCAATGTCGGCATGGCAGGCGCAATCGTGCTTTATGATCGGTTGATCAGCTTGGGCGGTTATCCCGGACGGCCGCTGACGCCGGGACGTGCAATCGTCGACATCCCCCCGCCGCACAAATGGGGCGCGCCGATCATCAGGTCGAAAGTATAGTTGCGCCGGCAGATTGTGACAGTTTGATGTCGGTGGAAATGCCATGGCATTGCTGAGCATCCGGCTCCGGGTTCGCCAAGCGCGACGCTAGCGTCTATCGCGCACCCCAATTGAAAACTGCTACCACTTCGTTAGCGGATGGGTGGAAAGGTTGGCCATGGACGAGGGAATGTCCGGACCGCTTGCGACACTCCTAAAAGATGTGGTCGCTCTGCGCGCTGAGATCGCAACCGGGGGAATATCGCTTTATCGCAGCTGGCGCAGACAAATTGACCGGCCGTCCTTCGCGGCGAGCACGCTCAATTTCGCACATTATTTGGTTATGCGGCGCATCGATTGCGCCTACTGCAACGGCGCTTGATGGTCCTTGGCCTCTCCTCGCTCGGCCGTTCGGAAGGCCATGTGCTGACAACACTCGACACCATCGTGTGGGCGCTCGCCCGACTGTCCGGAGCGGAACAGCGCACGCTGCCTTCAGAGCGCCAGTTCTTCCGCGGCGAGCGAAAACTGCGCGATAATACGGTCGAACTTTTCGGTCCGCCGCGGGAGGGTCGGGCCGGGCGCATCATGGTGACACTCGGCAATGAGGCCGCGGACGATCCGAACTTCGTGGCCGATCTCGCAAAACATGGAGCCGATGTCGTGCGCATCAATTGCGGTCATGACGATCCAGCGACGTGGAAACGCATGATCGACAACACGCGTGCGGCAGCGCGCATTCGGCCGTTGCGCGTGCTGATGGATATCGGTGGTCCGAAAGTGCGGATGAAGCAAGTTGTTACGCCGCCCGATCGCCCACGGTTGCTGGTCGGCGACAAATTACTTCTCTGCCGCGACGTCGATGCGAACCGTTTGGACTTTTCGTTTCAATCGACTTGCGCACCGGTTGGAGTCCTGGATCGTTTGAAGGTCGGCGATACAGTGTCAATCGACGACGGAAAGCTGCGCGGTTTGATTTTCGCTGTGATCGACGGTGATTTTGCGGTGAACTTGACCGAAGGTCGGATTAAAGGCGTGAAAATCAAGCCGGGACGCGGGCTAAACTTTCCAACTGTCGATCTCAATCTCAATCCGCTCACGGACAAAGATCGCCGAGACCTCGACTTTGTTGTCCATCATGCCGACATTGTGGGTTTCTCCTTTGTGCAGAACGGAGATCAAATCGCCGAGTTACAGAAAGAACTCGCTGCGCGCCGCCCCGACTGGCAACGGCTTGGCATGGTCGCCAAAATCGAGACGCCCGCGGCGGTCTCCAATCTGCCGGAAATCATCGTGCGCGCAGCCGGACGCCAGCCGCTCGCCGTGATGATCGCGCGCGGCGATCTGGCCGTGGAACTGGGGTTCGAACGCGTTGCCGAAATGCAGGAAGAGATTTTATGGCTTTGTGAAGCTGCGCATGTCCCGGCGATTTGGGCAACCCAGGTGTTGGACGGGCTTATTCACGAAGGCTTGCCGTCGCGCAGCGAAATGACCGACGCGGCCATGGCCGTGCAAGCCGAAGTCGTAATGTTAAACAAAGGGCCGAACCTTGCCGCCGGCGTGGGAGCACTCGACCGTCTTCTGCGGCGCATGGGCGAGAACCGGGTCAAAAAGACCCCGACGCTGCGCGCGCTCCGTTCCTGGCCCAAAAAAACGCATAGCTGATGGAAGCGGCCACTGTCGCGCGATCGAAAAACTGTCGCTGACATAGTTGAAACACTGTACGAAAATGTATCAGGCGCGACGCAGCGACCGCCTTCTCGGCACGTGCAAGCTGCATCCAAGCGCCGGTCAACCGCAATTATAAAGCAACATCGGAATCCGGCGCGTGCGATTGTGCATTTCAACGTGTCAAAGAATTTCAAATCGTACGCGTTCGCAACAGTGATTGCGCGCATCCAGCGACAAATTGGCGTGGGTATCTCGGCGCGTAGATTTTTCGAAGCGCCGAGCAAATAGGGCTCGTATATTCGATAACCGCAATTCGCAGTATGAGGAGCGCTTCTCATGGTGGCGCCGGTAAGCTTTTTTGATCGTGGGATTTTGCGCGCCCTGGTGGGTGTGATAGCGGGTGTCTGGTTTGGTTCTGTCGCGGTTGCCGCGGATTTGGGCGATTCTGACCTCGCCACGGTTCAAGTTTGGTATCAGCCTACATTGATGGCGTCCGTCGATGAGGCGGCAGGTACGATCAACGCGCTGCGCACTTCCTTCTGCGATTGGCGCGGCGGAATTCCGGAAAATGTATTTGCAACCCGCGCGCATGTCGATATTCACACCAACATCCACTCGACGGAAGAGAGTTCGGAATGGGTTCCGAGTTGGGGCGGCATCATTACCTCGCACGGATACACGCCATACAGCGGCGGTTCCATGCAGACAACGCAGAACGAAAGCGACGACCCGGCAGATATTTCGCTCGTACCCGGCGAGATTTCGGGTGTTACGCTTTGGAGCTATCCCGATCTCGAACGGGATTATAAATTCGGCTTCGATCTGCAGATCTCAAACGGCAACAAGCAGAACGTCATATCGTTCCGCACACCAAATGTTGACATCGCAAAACGGCTTGCCGATGCATTCGCCACTCTGGCCGCCGCAAACTTTAGCGATGGCCGCAGATTTACTCCGGCCATCGGGTTTCGGGCAAAGACCGATGATCTCGCGAGCCAGTATACGAGACTAAATTGGACGCAAGGCACGGAACTCGTCATCGATGCTGTCGTCGACGATAGCCCGGCTGCGTCGGCTGGTATTGCCCATGACGACATTATTTTTGAGGCGGACGGAAAGCCCGTTGCGGATGTGCCCGGGCTGGTCAAGATTGCGGGCGATCTGCTCGGGAACAAACCGGATGGGCGCCTTGATTTGAAAGTTTTCCGTGGCGGACAGACCGTTCCGCTTCAGGTTGCGCTGACCAATCCAAATATCGGTATCGAAAAACTGCTTCCGGCACCCGTCGCTGCGCCGGCACCTGCGCCCGTCCCACCCGTGCTGCATCTGGGTATCGCGGCGCGGAATCTGACGCCCGAGGAAGCAAAAAAAGCCAAATTGAATTCGGGTGTTCTAATCGTCGGTGTCGATACTGGTTCATTGGCCCAGCAGATGGGATTGCAAGTGGGAGATTACCTGCTGGAGATAAACGGCTCGCTCGTCGCCGATATGAACACGATGAAGAAGCTCCTGACGACGGATTCCGTGAATGTCGTGAAAATCTGGCGAAAGGCCAAAGTCCTGAACCTAAATGGGGTCAACAAACTCTAGTGTCGTGGTTTCGAAGTTCGCGATATCACCGATATCGGATACAACGAATTTCGGAATCGGAACACTCCTGAACGGCAGGCTTCACGAATTGACAGTCCATCGCCTTTGTCGTGATGGCGCCGTCGCTTAAAGCAGTTTGTTTGACGGGAATCGATCGGCGGTCGAAGGGAACCGAGCATCCATGCAAAAAAGGATGCTTGCAATTACTTTGCCGTGTAATATGCTTTGCACTGCAAAGCTTGCTGCGCCGTGGGGACAAGACTCCGATGCGAGATCTCGACAAAGCGTTGGCCGATATTCTTGAGATACGAAGTCAGATTGCTGCGGGTACGGCTTTCCGAGGATATGGTCCGGCTGCGATCGGTATTACGGGTCTCTTGGGATTTGCGACCGCGTTCACGCAAAGCATTTGGCTGACCGATCCCAACGGTGCTCCTTTGCTTTTCATCGCGGAATGGATGGCGACGGCAATCGTCGCCGGGATTGTCATCCGGATAGAGATGCAAGGCCGTTCACGCCGCCTTCATTCCGGTCTTGCTGACGCCATGATACATCAAGCGATAGAGCAATTTCGGCCGGCGATCGCGGCGAGCTTATTTATGCCGTTTCTTTTTCTTCGCTTTGCACCGCAATCGGTGTGGATGTTGCCTGGGCTCTGGCAATTGTTCGTGAGCCTCGGGATATTCGCATCCGTTCGCACCTTGCCTCGCAGCATGACGCTGGCGGGAGGTTGGTATTTTCTGACCGGTTTCCTGAGCTTGGTGCTTGCCAGCGAATCCCATGCGCTTTCGCCCTGGCTGATGGGGCTGCCGTTCTTGGGAGGTCAACTGCTGATGGCCTCGATCCTCTATTTTTCCACCGGAGATGCCGATGGCGAAGACTGAAACAGGCGACGCACCTTTTTCTTACGAGGGCCTTGAGCGGGTGATGCATGAAAAGGCAAGGCTGGGCGTGCTGAGCTCGCTGGTCGCGCATCCCAAAGGGTTGGCGTTCGCCGATCTGAAACAGCTTTGCGGTCTTACCGACGGCAATCTCAGTCGTCATCTCCAGGTTCTTCAGGAAGCCGGGTTGGTGGAGATTACCAAAAGCTTTGAAGGCAATCGTCCGCAAACCAGTTGCCGGCTCACGCGAAGCGGGCGCCGCCGCTTCTTGGATTATCTCGCGCTGCTTGAGCAGCTGGTTCGGGACGCTGCCGAAACGGCGGGCGAAGATTTTGGCAGCGCGAGATTGCGCGTGTTCCCCGGTTGACAGTTTTTTTGGAAGGAAACTTTGCAATGCCAAGTACTCTCGATTGCAAAATTCATGTCGCGATCATCATGGATGGTAACGGGCGCTGGGCGACGCAGCGGGGGCTGCCCCGTTTGCGGGGACACGAAGCAGGCATAGAAGCGCTGCGACGCGTCGTTCGGGCCGCGCCGGATCAAGGTATCGGTACGCTGACGTGCTACGCGTTCTCCGCCGACAATTGGCGTCGCCCGCAAGCGGAAGTCGCAGCGCTCATGGCGCTGCTGCACGATTATCTCGATTCCGAAACCGAGGAGCTGGTCCGCGATGATGTGCGTCTCTCGGTGATCGGCCGGCGTGACCGTTTGCCCGAAGGTCTATCGGGGGAAATCGCGCGCGCCGAAGCCGCGACGGCGTGGGGCGGCGCGATGCATTTGCGCATCGCCGTCGATTATTCCGCGCGCGATGCGATCCTCAAAGCGGTCGGCGCGGCCGTAACATTACCCGAACTGACGCGCGACACGTTTGCCGCGCTGATTGCGGGGGAGGCGGGCGTGCGCGACGTTGATCTCTTGATCCGCACCAGCGGCGAGCAACGTCTTTCCGATTTCTTGCTCTGGGAAAGTGCCTATGCGGAGCTGCATTTTACCCAGCGGCTATGGCCCGATTTCGACAACGCCGATCTTGCCGAAGCAATAACGGTCTTTCGACGCAGAGACCGGCGGTTCGGCGGTCTATCGGTCGAAGCGGCCTGACGCTCTCGCGTCGCGCGATTGTCTGGCGCGGTCGCTACCGATAGGCCACTTCGTGCATCGGGCTGGCAGCCTTCGCCTCAATTGTACCCGTTTGTTGGAGCGCCGGTGCTGCCAAGGTCGGCAGTTTCATCGCGGCGGCGGAACCGGCCGGGCAGTGACCCGAACTGGAAGACTGCACGTTGCGTTTGCTTCCTTGATAAGTGACACGGACGCTACGCACGCAAACATTGTTGCCCGATATTGTCGAAACGAAGGAATAGGCTTGGCTTCCGGCCGGCAGGTCGGAAAATGTCGCCTCGAACGGCTTGTTTGCGTCTTGCATCGCCGAAAGCGTTTCGGCTTGCCGCATCAGCAATGAAGCTTGCCGGTCCATCATGGCCGAAATTCTGTCCATTTGTGCGAACAGTGGATCGGACGCGAATGCTGTGCTCATCGGCATAAAAGCACCGGGCGCCATCGATCCGGGCAAAACGCTCACCTTCGGCGCGACATCGCCGGTATAGCGGATTGTCTCCACCGCACCGCCGGGGAGGGAAATGTGCAGTTCATGGACGACCGGCGGTTTGGCTTGTGCCATACCGACAAAGCCAAGAAGCGCTACGCCAGCGGCGCCAACCAACAAAGTATTTCGGACGATTTGCATTTTCACAACTCCTACACAGTGATCGGTTCCAGCCGCCCGTAAAGCTAGCGTCGGACCATGAAATCACTCTGTTGAGCCGATGAATTTGTGGTAATCGCGTTTCGCAAAGCTGGCATCGACGTCATCCAACGGAATGCGTCGTCTTGTGGATCTTCGAGATTAGATTTTAAGCGCCCGCTCGAATCCCGCCTTGGCATATATCCCCTCGATGCACGCCATATTGCCGATCGCATCCGTGCCGCCGGTCAACGGCTTGGCGCCGCGCAACAGCACATCGCCGACATGGGCGAGCTGCGCGTCGTAGGTTCCCGGTCCGTCAGTCGGTTCTTCGCGCGTTTTGCCGCCCACTTCCACGGTGAACCGGCTGCCCATTTGCGGCGCCAAATAGTTCACAATGGAAAGCGATCCTTTCTCGCCTTTGAGCGTCAAGGTTGCCACGAAGCCTTCGGCCTTCATCGAGGTATGCAGTCTGGCGCGTAGCCCGTTGGGAAAGGAAAGCTCGGCCGCCGTCGTCTCATCCACGCCGTGCACAATAGTGCATGTTGCGCTGTCAACCACAGGTTCGCATCCCGCCAGCGTCCGCAGCGCATGGACGCAATAACAGCCCAAATCCATCAGCGCCCCGCCGCCTTGCGCGACGATCCAGCGCAGCTCGCCGGGCTTGTAGGGAATGGGCGTATCGAAGACGGCCTCAGCCGTAACCAGCTTGCCCAACTCGCCCGAGCTGACGATCTCCAAAGCGCGCCACATCACTTTATGATAGCGGTTGTGGAATGCTTCGATCAGCGGTCGCTTTGCCTCCTCCTCCGCCGCAACCATCGCGCGCGCCTGTGAGACGGTCAGGCTGAACGGCTTTTCGCACAGCACCGCTTTGCCCGCTTTTACCGCCGCCACGGACCATTCCAGATGCGCGGCAGGCGGCAAGGCGTTGTAAACAAGGTCAACATCGTCGCGTGCGATCAGTGCGGCATATCCATCCGCGACGAAAGGAATTTCGTGCTCCGCCGCATAGGCTTTGGCCCGGCCTAAATCGCGCGCGCCCACCGCGACGACTTCGAACTCGGGATTGTCCCGCGCGGGCAGGATGACGGCTTTGGGCGCGATCTTTGCCGCCCCGAGAATTCCTACGCGAACTGTGCTCATGGCTGTTTCCAAATGGTGAGGCCTCATGTTACTCCTTGCCCCACATGACTCCAGCCCTTTTCATTTCCCATCTCCGCAAGGTCTATCGCCGCGGCACAGTCGCCGTGGAGGACCTCTCGCTGACCATCGCCCCGGGCGACTTCTTCGGCTTTCTTGGGACCGAATGGCGCGGGCAAATCGACCACCATCCATTGCGTCACCGGCATCGCCACGCCCAGTTCCGGCACTATCGAAGTGTTCGGCGTCGACGCGGTGAAGAACTACCGCGAAGCGCGCCGGCTGATCGGTCTCTCGCCGCAGGAATTCAACGTCGACCCCTTCGCCACGGCGCGTCAAATCGTGGAATGGATGGGCGGCTATTTCGGCATGCCCTTCGCCGAGCGGCAAGCGGCGCTGCGACGAATTGCTGGAGCGCTTCGATTTGACCGAGCATCAGAAGAAGCCATTTCGCGAATTGTCCGGCGGGCTCAAGCGCCGCGTCATTCTGGCACGCGCCCTGGTACACGATCCCAAGCTCCTCATCCTCGACGAGCCGACGGCCGGTGTGGATGTCGAGTTGCGCCGCGATCTGTGGCGCTATCTGGCGGAGCTCAACCGCGACGGAAAGCACGATCCTGCTCACCTCGCATTATCTGGAAGAAGTGGAGCGGCTGTGCCGCACCATCGCCATCGTCAAGGCGGCAAGATCGTGCGTCACGGCCCGAAGGAAGAATTCCTCACCGGCGAAGGCTGGAATCGGCCTATCTCACCGCAACCGGCGCAGAGCCCGACCATATCGCGGGGGCGCGCATGATTCCGATGACGGTCAACTGGATCGGGCTTTGGACGATCATCCGCCGCGAGATCGTGCGTCTTCTGCGCGTGCCGATCCAGGTCTTCCTGGCGCCGTGGATTTCGGCGCTGCTGTTCATTTTCATCTTCGGCTATGTCGTGGGGCCGCGCATCACGGCGATCCGCGGCCACTCGCTATCTCGAATTCGTGCTGCCCGGCATCCTGATGATGAACATCGTCAACGCGGCATTCCTGCAGTCCACCTCGCAGATTTATTTTCAGCGCTTCCTGCGCTACATCGAGGAGACTCTGGTTTCGCCGCTGTCCTATGTGGAGATGATTGTCGGCTCGCTGGCGGTGGTTGTTCTGCGCACCGTGGCCACCGCGCTGGGCATCCTGGTCATCGGCGCGCTGTTCGGCGTGACCTCGATGCACGGGGTCTGGCGAGTTCCTGTTCTGGGTCGTGATCGTGTCGACGATCTTCGGCCTTCTGGGCATCATCGTCGGGCTGTGGGCCAAGAATTTCGAGCAACTCACCATGCTCAACGTCTTTTTCATCACGCCGTTGTCCTTTGTGGGCGGCGTGTTCAACACCGTGAACATGCTGCCGGGCCTGGCTGCGCTGGCTGGCCTATGGCAATCCTTTCTTTTATTTCATCAATGGCTTGCGCCACGCGATGATCGGCTTCAGTGAAGGCTCGGAGATGCTGGGCGTGGCCGTTTTCGCTGGCTCTGTGCGCCGTCTTAGGTCGCGGTGTCCGCGGCTGTTTTCCGATCGGCTATGGCCTGCGCGAATAACCGCATTAACGGGCTGCATCTGCGAAATTTTTCGGCTATTCGGCATGGACGCGCCCAGGCCGCGCCCCGTATTCTCCGCGCCGACACCGAGCAGGCCGGATCCGTGCCGCGCGATTCGCGGCATGTCGATTTAGGAGACTCAGCCATATGCCCGTGTTTTCTCGCGTTGCGTCGCTTTCCGTTGTGGCCGGCTGGCGTTGCAGCTTTGCCGCGGCCGCCGCTGCCGACCCAACTCGACCTTCTTGGGCGTGGCGAAGGACTGGTCGGCTTTTCAGGCGACGACCGGCGACGGCAAGATCTGCTTACGCGCTGTCCAAGCCCAAACGATTCGTGCCCAAAAAGGCTGCGCGCGATCGCGATCTATTGCTGATCAGCGACTGGCCCGGCCGCAAGGTGAAAAGCGAGTTGGAGATCGTGCCGGGCTATTCCTACAAGGACGGCGAGCCGGCGTATCGCGCAGGTCGGCGCCATGAAGATCGAATTCTTCACCCGCAACGACGACAAAGTGGGCTCCGCCTGGGTCAAAGACGCAGGCGACGAAGCCAAGCTGCTCGAGGCGATGCGCACCGCCTCGACCATCACCGTTCCGCGGCGTTTCCAAGCGCGGCACCAACACCAAGGACACCTATTCGCTGAACGGCTTGTCCCCGCCTGCTCGAAAAGATCCACGCCGCCTGCGCAAAGTGAGTTGTCCCGTTCTTTCCTCCCCCGTTTACGGGGGAGGTGCCGAGCGAGCACTTGCGAGCGAAGCGGAGGGGGCACATCCTGTGTTTGCCCCCCACGCCGCCTTCGGCTGGCACTCCCCCCGTAAACGGGGGGAGAAAGCATTCGAGTTTACCGGGAAATGACACTTTGAGTGCCATGAATCACCTCAACCTCTCTCCTCGGTCTTTCGCCCGACGCTTTGAAAGACGGCGCTGTCGCCGCCGGCGTGCCGAGAAGGCCGCGAACATGCGCGTGCGCCAATTGTGGAACTGGATCTATGTCCATGGCGCGCGCGACTTCGCGGCGATGACCAATCTGGCGAAGGATTTCCGCGCCGACATGGCGCCGCACTTTTCGCTGGAGCGGCCGGAGATCGTCACCGAACAAATCTCCGGCGACGGCACGCGCAAATGGCTGCTGCGCGGCGAGGGCGGGCAGGAATTCGAAACCGTCTTCATTCCCGAGCCGGGGCGCGGCACGCTGTGCGTTTCTCAGCCAGGTCGGCTGCACGCTGAATTGCCGCTTCTGCCACACCGGCACGCAAAAGCTGGTGCGCAATCTCACCCCCGGCGAGATCGTGGGCCAGGTGATGGTGGCGCGCGACGCGCTGGGCGATTGGCCGTCGACGGGCGAGAACCGCCGCATCACCAATGTGGTGATGATGGGCATGGGCGAGCCGCTCTACAATTTCGAGAACGTCAAAGCGGCGCTGGCCATCGTGGCGGACGGCGATGCGCTGGCGCTGTCCAAGCGCCGCGTCACGCTTTCCACCGCCGGCGTGGTGCCGATGATTGCGCGAGCGGGCGAAGAGATCGGCTCGCGCGCTGGCGATTTCGCTGCATGCGGTGCGCGACGAGATCCGCGACGTGCTGGTGCCGCTCAACAAGAAATATCCGTTCAAGGAATTGCTCGACGCCTGCCGCGCCTATCCCGGCGTTTCGAACGCGCGGCGCATCACCTTCGAATATGTGATGCTGAAAGGCGTCAACGACAGTCTAGCCGAGGCGCAAGGAACTGGTGCGCGTCATCCGCGGCATTCCGGCGAAGATCAATCTGATCCCGTTCAATCCCTGGCCCGGCGCGCCGTATGAATGTTCCGATTGGGAGCAGATCGAAAAATTCGCCGAGATCGTCAACCGCGCGGGCTATGCCTCGCCGGTGCGCACGCCGCGCGGCCGCGATATCATGGCCGCCTGCGGCCAGCTCAAAAGCGAAAGCGTCAAGCAGCGCGCGAGCGAGAGGATGGCAGAGATGAAATCTACCGAACTGCGCGGGATGCCATCGTAATCTCCAGGTGACACGCGACAAATTTTGAAACTGGCAGCTGAACGAGCACGCAGAGGCAGCTCCGAGGGAGCTTCCAATTGGGCAGGGTACCGCAAAAAACTGAGCACCCTTACTTAGACGGTCAAGCATATTTTCATTTTGATCGTTTCTTTTGCTTTTCCTTTGCAAGCGCTTTGTCTAAATCCGCCAAGAGTTTCTTTGCCATGTCTGAACCGTCACGGCGCGCGTCTTTGGATGGGTCGTCTAGCAGTTTTGGGAAAGGCCCCTGCCACTCGACAGCAACTGTACGCTTGCGTTGTTTCTTTCGTCCAGCCACTGCCAAGGTGCCAACCATTATCGTTCTTCCTACTAAATGCGTCGAGTGGTTTTGTGTTCCGTATCATGGAAGTACTTTTGGACAAAATTACGATTGAGCTTTTCATCAAAATAGTATTTCCGCTTTATCCACACAAACCCATCATTTTTTGAAATCACAGCCACATCAATCGGACCACCAACAGTTGCATTTTCCAGAGAAATCTTGCGTTTGAGGGCTGTAATAGCAACGAGATTCTCGGCGAGCATCGCTAATTCGGATTTATCGATATATCGCACTGCGTCGTAAATCGGCTCGATAAACCAATCATCTCGACGCTTTTCCATTTGATCTACAAATGCACGTGCTTGCACCACAAGACGCTTTCGAAACTGAGCAACCTGTAGTTTGTTCGTTATTCCAAAATGCTTGCGGGCAAATTCGGCAATCCCCGAGAGCAGGTCCCTAACCCCTTCATCTATGAACTCTTGGTAGTCGGGATCAACCCCTTGAACAACTGTCTCTGCGACATCATTCTGAGCGATGGTATAAATTGATGCTGGACGCCGCAGACCGATTCCGGTCTTTCTTCTTTGAAGAATCTTCAAAACACCTGCGATAAATCCGTCTGTTTGGTGAGCAATCAAAGATGGATAATAGTCGTCAGAACCATAGCCTGCTATAACAATACCCGTATGCTCACCCGACAGCGCGTTACTCAAAATTGCGCCTGCGACTAGTGACTCGGCCTGTCGCACTCGTTGAGAGGCCATGCCGTATCGACGGAAGTTGCGTTTCACACCATCTTCGATTGCGCTGGGATAGTAGTTTCGTAACTGGTTCTCGGTGATTCTTTTCAGCCCAGGATATCGCCCAACATCCGATATTTCCTGCTCATATTCATCCAGCAAATCATAAAGGATTGCGCGTACCTTATCTGAGGACGACGAATCGTTGGTGGGGACACTTTGCCTGTTGCACTCACGCCTCAGCCTAGTAACAACTGACCGACAACGATCAGAAACTATACCCTTCATCGAATCGATTTGTTCGTTCTTGCCAATAGGCAATTTTGTTTTCACGTACCTAATAAAATCAATCGAGTATTCGCTCAAATTCGGCTTGGAACGCCTCGATAGATGTGAACGGTAATTTTTGATAATTACCTCAACAGGAAGTGTTGTAAGCTCCATACTGTTGTAGACGAGTATGCCAACGGGATGATACTTGGATAAAGCGAACAGCTTATTGGTCGTATCGTATGTTTTGTCGCCGATAGTGACGGTGCTATCCGCGGCGAGCGCGACGCCGAGCTTGTTTAGAATAGCTACTTCAGCGGTCACATTCCCCTCCCGCCTAGCATCATTTTCGGCGCTTCTTGCCCCATCTCGCTGCAGCGGCGACTTTGGCAATCTTCTTACGCTGAGTCGGTGACAGACTTGCAGCCCGTGCCGCGCCACCTTTCTTTCCCCCAAGCCGCCCAAGAGCGACGGCCGCCGGATTTTTCCCCGGGTCTTCGGAGATTTTCTCGATGTCGCCGACCGAAAGGTCAACGGTGATCTTCCCGAGCTGGTTCGAAGTCTTTAGGATGTTTTCTTGAGCGGTCAGGCATGAGTGGATAATGCCACAGTCAAACTCGGGAGTCACCTCGATTGTGAAATGCTTGAGCGGGCAGGCAAATTTTAGAATACCTCACCTGCCGGATGGTAACTACCGTAAATTGCGTATTCTGGTATATAGTGTTGCCAAAATCGTCACTTCCAGGGGGCGGTAATGCCTAAAGTTGCGAAAAAGAAGACGAGGAAAATTGCCAAAAAGAAAAGAAACGGAACCGGATGGGGCGGAGCGCACATCACGCGAGTTTCAAAGAAGGGTGCAAAGAAAAAGGCCAAGAAATAGCGCATAGTTTGTTAAGTGCGCAGTTTTCTCTTTGGATTGTAAGATGCGTCGGTAGAATTCCCGACCCGCCTCAATGGGGCCTTTGGGCGTGAAGATAAGTGACATATGGGATAACTGTAGGTCGTTCACCGAGGCGGCAAGTGATGCCGCGCGTCAACTTTCGTTCGCGGGTATTGCCGTCGTCTGGCTATTCAAGAGCGACGCCGGGGGCGCGCTACATCTGGATGTAAAGCTGATATTTGCGGCCACTTGTTTCGTTGTCGCACTTGCATTTGATCTTATGCAGTACGCCATTGGCTACGTCACCTACTACATATTAGGACGGTGGAGAGAATGGAGATACCCCGACAGCTACGACGCAAAGTACCCATCTTGGATTAATTGGCCAATTGATACACTCTTCAGATTGAAATTGGTGGCCGTAATCTCCGGATATGTGGTGTTGTTTGGATACCTTGTATCGCGTCTCACCTGATCCAATTTCCGAACTGTAAGAAACGCCAGTGTTTGCTTTGGTCACGCCGCCCTGAGCATCACGTCCACGCGGTCGTAGTAAAAATCAGCGCACAACCGCTACAACGCAGGAAACTCTAGCATGTCCCAACCCGATCCCGCCATCCTTCGCCGCTTCGAACAGCCGGACGAAGTTCGGCAGTTCGAATTGGGCAAGTTCGAGATCGTCCATATTGGCGGCATGACTATCGGCCTTGCGACGTATCTGCCTGGCTGGAAATGGTCGCGCATGTCGGCGCCAAGCTCGGTCAATCCCATTGCGCCGTGGAACATCTTGGGTTATGTCGTCAGCGGTGCGGCGACGGCGGCATTCCAAGATGGCCGCATCTACGAGTTGCGCGCCGGCGAGATGTTCTATATTTCGCCCGAACCGCATGACAGCTGGGTATTGGGCGACGAGCCTTATGTGTCGCTGCATATGATGGGCGCGGGACATTACGCGAAAAGCTGAGTAGGGAACTTTCGAATAAGGTCCCCGCCCGGCCGCGAGGTAGGGGGGAAAGCTGACCGGAGCGGGGTGTTCAGACGGCTCGAGGGTGCAAGCCATCTAGAACATCGTTCGCACGACATCGGCGCCTGTCGGCGGTTCATATGGCGACTGCTGCACTGATACCTAAGATGCTTTGGCCCGGTTACAAGGCACTGCGCAGAGCCCCGCCCCGGTAGCGCCATCAAGAGGTCCCCGCTCCGGCCTGGGGTTGGGGGAGGCGGCCGGAGCGGGGTGCCAAGACGGCCGGAGGGGGCTAGCCGTCTAAACTTCATTCGAATGACGCTTCGCTTTGGTTACACGGAACTTCCTCGCATGCGCCATACGGTAACTGTTGCAGTTACATTTGGGGTGCGCCGGCCAATTTTCAAGGTTCCGGCCATCGCAGGCGCTTAGCGCGCCGCGGCTTCCAGCTTTTTCAGCAAATCCGCCAAGGTCAGCTTGGCCAGCGCGCTTTCCGAGGCTTTGCGCATCGCGCTGATCACCTCGCAGATCACGCCCGGCGCGGCGCGCCCCACCGGGCAAGAGGCGCTGCCTTTGGGGCGGAAACCAGGGCAGGGCAGCTCTTCAACCGCTTCCATGCGCCAGCGGATGGATCAGCACCGCAACAACGCGGTCTGCGCGAGTTGCCAGCAAAATGTTCGACCCCATCGGCTTCTCACTGGAATCCTTCGACGCCGTTGGACGCTATCGCACCGCCGAGTTCAACCAGCCTCTAGACCTTTCGGGTCGTTGGTCGATGGCACGCAATTTACGGGACCGGCAGGACTGCGGCAGGCGTTGGTGAGCTACGCTCCCCAGTTCGTTCGCGTGGTCACCGAGAAGCTGCTGACGTACGCGCTGGGGCGGCATGTGGATTACTACGATATGCCCACGGTTCGCGCCATCGCGCGCGAGGCCGAGCGCAACGACAACCGTTTTTCATCGCTGGTGCTGGGGATCGTCAAGAGCGCTCCGTTCCAGATGAACGTGAAGCCGGCGGAAAAGCTCGCCGCGAATTAGAAGAAAGGGAATCCATGTCGGCCACTGCGTTCTCACCGGAAAGCATCTTCCACGCCGCAGTTTCCTGCCGGCCCACGGGAGTCAGCGTGGCGTTGCCGTTTCTGGAGTCGATGATTCCCGCGCGCGTTTGGGCGGCTCCCATTCCAAAGACGCGGTTCACCTCCGTTTTTTCTCCCCACGGATGGGCTCCCACGTTCTGGGCCAACAACCGCACGGAAGGTTTGTCGGGCGTCAAAATCGAAAAGCCCGAGGAACGCAACGTCAGACTCGGATTCATTCACCAGCCCTTCGCGCCGTGGCGGGATCACGTCACCATCGTGGCTGGCTTGGACGCGACCTCTTCCATGCCTCCCATGGGCACGACGGGCGGGGATCACGACCGCGCGGCCGCCGTATTCACAGGAGCATCGCCCAAGAGAACCACCGGTAGCGACATTCGCTGCGGTGTCAGCATCGACCAGATGGTCGCGCAGAAGTTTGGACAGGAGTCGCTGCTGCCGTCGATGCAGCTGGCGATTGAAGACCCCGCCGCCAACACGGGCGTGTGCGGTTACGGTTATAGCTGCGCGTATTCCAATTCGATCTCCTGGGCCGGCCCCAGCCAGCCGCTTCCGCAGGAGATCAATCCCATGGCCGTATTCCGCCGCATGTACGGCGACGGATCAAATCTGGAAGAACGCAAGACCCGCAGGCAGACCGATTCGAGCATCCTCGACAAGGTCACGCGCAAGCTCGCGCGCTTCCAGCAGGACCTGCCGGCCGAGGATCGCCAGCGGCTCAGCGACTATCTCGATTCCGTCCGCGAACTGGAGCGGCGGCTACAGATCGCCGAGAAAGTATCCGCCAGCAATACGTCGCTGCTCAACCATTTGTATTGCTTCCCTGTCGTCGCCCCTGAGAGATAGCCTTGAGTCACTAAGAAAAATAAAAGTATCAGTAGCCAATTTCACCACATGCGGTATAATAAAAGGAATCGAATTAGCATCCATCGATAAGTTGCTATAGGCCTAGGCTAGTTGAGGCCATCGTTATACAATGTAAGCAGCGCTCGGGGAGGGGAGGATTTAAACCTCCTCACCTGATGCATTTACTAACCTGTAAGTTCTAACCAAGCAGTGGGAATTTGCACGCAGTCGTCGAATTCCAACCATGCACCTCACTTTCGTTTTCACACCTATTCAATCTATACATTTGTAATCTCGCACTATATCTTGTCTTGTTGAGCGCACGACCAAGTGACACGGCGACACGCAGCAATTAGAGCAGAGTTTCTATAATTAACTCTCTGTCTCGCTGACTCGGCGACCCAACAGCTAGGCTTGGCAAAATTGAATGGACTACGCGAGAGAGTGTACAGCCTGTTCAATAATTATTATCCTGCGATTATGGTCACAGCGTCACGGTGTTCTGTTATTAAAGGTGCTTCGCGCATGGGTATACCGCGTCATAGGCCACAGCAGGCGCGACGCGGTATGCTAATTGGTTGGACGAATGAACGCATCGCGTCCGACGATGCGGTATACCCACACCCCTCCAGTGTTGTGAATTGGGGAGTATAGTCAGATTTTACCGGTATAGTAAAGGTTAAACTATAGATCATGCTCCGTTGACGATTTCCTTAAAACGTTCATCAAATGTTAAGGGATAATAGGTGACTATATTGCACCAAATTTGTCCCGCCGGAAATGAGAGGAATTATCTCTTTAAAAAATTGATTTATATTTCGAAATTTCAAGTAGCTGCGGTCTATAGCGTTAAAACTACCTGGAACTTCTCAAATCTGATTGCGAATTCTGATTTCTAGTACCGTACTCGATTTAGTGTACAGGGTGGCCCATAAAAAGTGGGCCCGCATCGTGAACTCCTGAATTGCTGAACCTGGAGCGAAAGTGAACAGTGAGTACTAGACGGTTGTGTGTTGCTTCGCATCCCGTCTTAAGACAAATTAAGAAATGCAAAAAAAGTGAAAAAAACAAATTGAAAAAAACAGGAAAAAAATTAGCAGAAAAAAATGCTTGTTTAAAATTTTGTTCAATTTGTTTTTGGTATTTTAAAAAATATTTTTGCATTAAAAACATTTTGTTTCTTAAATTTCTGGTTTTCACATTTTTTTCTTCTTTTTACATTTTTTTTAAATTTTTTTTTGCATTTTACAATTTTTTTTCCTTAAATCTTGTTTTCTTCGCATTTTGTTTGCATTTCTTAATTTGTCTTAAGACGGGTTGCGAAGCAACACACAACCATCTAGTACTCACTGTTCACTTTCGCTTCAGGTTCAACAATTCATCAGTTCACTAAGGGGGGGCCACTTTATATAGGCCACCCTGTGAC
>CAWGHR010000063.1:0-43445 GCA_963822275.1 uncultured Alphaproteobacteria bacterium | reverse complement strand
CGGCTTCCGCAGCGTACGGATTCGCCGCGGCGATCATGTCGTGTTTTGCAACATCCCCTCCCTGTCCGCCGGGCACAAGGCCGCAAACATCGCAAAAAGCAAGATCCGGCGAAATGTCATGGCGTCACTCTTTTCCGATAGGTCGTTGAAGGCTAGCGTTGTGCTCATGATACACAAGGGTCCGCGGAATCTCATTCCCGACGTCGCCGGCCTTCGCGTCGGCCATGCGGAGGATAGCGGTGCGCGCAGCGGCGTCACGGTTCTGTTGGCCGATCAGCCGGTCATCGCTGCCGCGGACGTGCGCGGCGGCACCGCGGGCACCCGTGACGTAGTCAGACTCGGAAATCGGCCTCGTTCGTCGAGCCCGTCGATGCGATCACCTTGTCGGGCGGTTCGGCTTTCGGCCTGGATGCGCCTTCGGGCGTTCAAGCTTGGCTTCGCGCCAAGGGTCGCGGTTTTGAGATCGCTCCGGGCGCGCCGCGCGTTCCCATCGTTTCGGGCGCCATTCTTTTCGACCTCACGAATGGCGGGAACAAGGAATGGGGTGAGTTTCCGCCCTATCGCGCGCTTGGCAAATTGGCGGCGGAAAATGCCGCCGAAGATTTTGCGCTTGGCAATGCGGGCGCCGGGCTGGGGGCGACGGCCGGTCTCTACAAAGGAGGCATCGGCAGCACCTCTTCGCTGCGCAGCGACGGCGTCACGGTTGGCGCTCTTGTCGCGGTAAATTCCGTCGGTTCGCCGATCATTCCGGGAACGGAATTGTTCTGGGCTTTTCCTTTCGAGCAAGACGGCGAGTTTGGCGGCCGGACGCCGAAAGGACCTTTGCCATCCGTCGATCTCGATCTGCCTTCGGACATGAAAGTTGCCGTGCGCCCCGGCGGCAACACAACCATCGCGATCGTCGCGACGGATGCCGAGCTGACCAGTGCCGAACTCGAACGAGTCGCTATCATGGCGACGGACGGCTTCGCACGCGCCCTCAGACCGGTCCACACGCCGTATGACGGAGACTTGGTATTTGCGGTTGCAACCGCGCGACGCAAAATTTCCGGTGCGCGCCCGCTAGAGATCATGCGGCTGGGTCATATGGCGGCGGATTGCCTGTCGCGGGCGATTGCGCGTGGTGTTTACGAGGCAGCGTCCCTTGGGACTGCCAAGAGTTATAGAGACATCTATCCCTGAACGAGGAGATGCCACATGCCTGACCAAACGACGCGCCGAACCTTTGTTGCCACGCTGGTAACGGGTTTCACCATGGCGACCGGCCCGATTAATGCGGCAGCCATTCTGACGGATGCGAATGGGCTGGATGTCGGAGAGGTCTCAATTCCGGTGTCCGACGGGGCGATCCCGGGTTATCGCGCACGCCCCGCGGCAAGGAGGAACGCGCCTGTCATTCTCGTCGCGCAGGAAATCTTCGGTGTGCACGAACACATCAAAGACATCTGCCGGCGTTTCGCCAAACAAGGGTATTACGCCATCGCGCCGTCGCTCTACGCCCGTTATGGCGATCCCGGAAAATATGACATGGCTCATTTGGACCAGCTGATGAGCGATATCGTGCGCAAGGTGCCGGATTCCGGGGTGATGAGCGATCTGGATTCGACGACTGCGTTTGCCGGACACGAAGGCGCCGACGTGCGAAAGCTCGGCATTATCGGCTTCTGCTGGGGTGGGCGGATCGTTTGGCTATATGCCGCACACAATGCGTCCCTGAAGGCGGGTGTGGCATTTTACGGTCCCTTGCGCGGCGAGCCCAACGTGCTCAGGCCGTATTCCGCCATCGATCTTGCGCCGCAGGTCCGCTCGCCCGTCCTCGGACAATATGGAGGGCTGGATAAGGGGATTTCCACCGCAGACATCGATGCGATGCGAACCGCGCTGGTTCAGGCGGGCAATGTAAAATCGCGGATCGATGTGTTTGCGGATGCACAGCATGGCTTCTTCGCCGATTACCGGCCTTCCTACAACGAAGCCGATGCAAAGATCGCCTGGACCCATGCACTCGATTGGTTCGAAGCAAACGGCGTCGATTAGGCGAATTGATTCCCGTTCAGCGGACGAACACCCGCACTTCGCTGGCCGACGCGGCGGGATCGGTGGCGGAGGCCACCGAAAGCCGCGATGCCGGCACGCCCATATCCGTCATGGATCGCATGACCTCTTGTGCGTGGCGATGCGCCGCGGTTTGCGCCAGTTGGACGGCCGCCGCCGTACCGCGTGTCGGCGAAACAGCAACAACGGCGAAGCCGGCACCTGGGCGGGACTGCAGCGCTTGGCTTAGCGCGGCATATAAAATCTGCTGATAGTCCACATCGGGATGGTCAAAGCGGATGACAACCAGCGGCGTCCCCGAATAGGCGTAGGAGTTGCTCGGAGCGGCTGCGGACGCTGACATCATCGAGCCGCCCAGTTCGGCGCCGTACAATTCGCCGTTCTTGATGGAACTCGCCAGGACGGTGAGGTTGGAGCGCTCATTGGCAACATAGGCCGTCTGGCGCTGCACGTCGTCCGACACTTCTTTCAAAAGCCGATCGATCAGCACAATGGTTTGGTTGGTCTCGTCTTCAAGCACCGAAAGCTGGCGATGATCTTCGTCCACGGCGCCGGACACGTTGAAGGTGGCTGTAATCTGGTCCAACGCGTAATGCGCCGCAGAGGAATCGCTCGCTACGGCGGCGCCAAGGGCGTTCAGCCCGTTGATATTGCCCGCCAACTGATCCAACGATGTTTGCGCTATATTCCATTCGCTGACCAATTCGGGATTGCCGCGTGTGGTCCCGACTTGGAGCCGCGTTGTGATATGGGCTTTGGCCTCGTGATAGGCAGACGCCGCGTCGGCGCCGGCATTGCGCAGATCCGCAAGTCTTTCGGCGTTCTGAGCCAAGGATGTCTCGAGACCGGAAATCTGGTTGCGCATCGTTGCGATCGATTTGCTGACGGCCGTGCCCGTATCACTGCCCGCTTCGATGGAAATCGGCGTGATCGTCGCCACCGGCGCGATGGAATTCGCCGGAGCAGAGGGTGTCGCGGGGGCATAGGTCGTCGCGGGGGCGTAGGTGGTCGGCGTCGACGCGCTGGAAGTGATCGGCGCGCTCGGTGCTGGCGGCGGTGTCGAGGTGCTGGCTTGCGTGTTGTCGGATGACGTGCCGCTGTCACCGAATAGCATGCTATCGACGTCGGCACACCCGGCTAGACCAAGCCCCGCCGTGAGTGCCAACACGCTGAGAATGCGCGACGAAATAATCGAAATCGCTGCCCGTTCGGCCGTTTTTGCAGTCATATGCCGTTCTCCGCATCGCCCTGGGCGTCCCCCCGGCGAAAATCCAGCCCGCTCGCGCTGTAATCAGCGCCGTGCTCGGCTGCAGTCTTAACCACGCAATCGCACGGGGACAAGGGTGCGCAACGCCGCTTTCTGGGGAGATTTGGAGGCTAGCGCATGGACTTGGCCGCCGAACGCCCTTCGAACTGTCATTTCGTGGCCCTGCGTGCTTTTCCGGCGGCTAGAAGGGGGACGAAAATCGAAAGTTGGGCGTCCATCTGCTTGGAATGAACCGGGGCATTGTCTGTGGACTGCGTGATTCGCCGGCGCGCCGGACCGAATCAGATATTGCCGCATGGCGGGTCGCTTGCCTTTGCCTCGTTCGATGCATAGGTTGCGCCGCCCCAAAGCACCGGTAGCTCAGCTGGATAGAGCACCAGACTACGAATCTGGGGGTCGTGGGTTCGAATCCTGCCCGGTGCGCCATTCCCGTACTTGTCCAGTCCGGACACATGGGTGACAGAACGTTCCTAAGACATAGGTAACACTTTTGGCCCGAACGGATTATGGAGCCGTTCGCGCTGCGGCCGTGCTGAAAACAAGCTGCCGCCGCGATCTCACATCGGCCAAGCCAGCTTCACCCAGACGGACGATGCCCGCTTATCGCTCGACGTTTGCAACGATGCGCCCAATTGGACATTCGCGCCGTTCGGCTTGAAGATTTCCAAGCCGATGGTGTTGTCCAGCATCGGTCCTGTCATGCGGCCGCCGACCTTGAAGGTGCCGGCCGCGACGGGCGCGTTGGTCAACGCCGCGGAGATGTCCGATGCGCCGCCCGCGACCGATGCCAGCAAGCCCACGCTGCCAAACGGACGAACCACCGTGCCATCGCCGGATGTGAACTGCCAACCGAATTCCATAGCCGGCTGCATCGTCACGAAGGTATGATTCTGCCCAGGAACCGCCAAGGCGGCAAGCGAGCCGCCTGTCTCGGTGTAGGGCAAGATCATCAGGCGCGTCATCCCGAGATCGAACTTCGGCGTCAGATAAAAGTCACCCATATCGAACGCGTAGGATACACGGGCGTGGGTCGCGATGAAGGAGATATTCTCTTTGCCCCATGCTTCGCCATTGAAGCCGGTAAAGGCGATTTGCCGGATCGTGTCATAGCGGCCCGTGCCGCCGCTGACGGAAAGGCCGAGCATGGCCTGACCGAGCTGCGCCTTTAACGATGCGCCGGCTTGATACCGGGTCTCCTTCGCCTTGGCGTCGTTGGCGAAGGCGGAATTGCCTGCGTCGTATGACGCCGCCAGTCCCGCCCACCAGCCCGGCGACACCTCTTCTTGACCGCCGAGCGAGAGGCCTTCGTCGGTTTCGTTGGCGCCGGAGAGTTGCGTCGTGTTGTCCTGCGTGAAATTGCGCATCGCGGCGCGGAACCACAGACAAGTGTTTTCGGCGATGAATTTGTAATCGCCTCCGGCGACGTGGCAGCTCATGAGCGCGTCGCTGAACTGCAAGCTCGAGAATTCGGTCGCAATCGAATTGCCAGCCAGCACCTGAGGAATGAGCTGGTTCAAGGCGCCGGCATATTGCGAAAGACTCGGCAAGTCGAACAACGCTGCAACCAGCGGCGTCATCGCCGTCGACGGCGTCGCCCGCGAAGTGGTCAGCTGAATGTTATTGATGTAAGCGCCCAGCGCGGACTGGTTCATGTTGAGTCCCGCCGGATCGAAGTTGATCACATAACTCAGGTCGACGGACTTCGAGTCCGGGTAGGTGAGTTGGTAGGATGCAACGGCAGAGGGAGGCGCCATGAGCGTCAGGCCAGAGGTCGTCACGCCCGTATCGGCATGGACGATCGTCACGCTGTAGCTGCCCGGCCGCGCATCGCCCGGATCCATGATATTGACGCTGACGGTACCGGAGAGATTGGCGTTGCCGCCGCTGGTTCCGGAACCCGTGACGTTGATGCGGTCGGCGGTCTTGCCGACAATCGTGTTGCCGGCGCTGTCGGTTTGATAGAGATCGAGATCGACGCCGTAAGTGCCGCTCGCATTCTGCTTCCAATTGCCGAGCAACGTCGTGGTGAAGACGTTACCGCTGCCGCCGACGTATAATGTGCCGTTGTTCAGCAGAAAATTGCTGGCTGGGGCCAGGCTGCCGACATAGGCATAGCGTCCGGTGTTCAAGGTCGCGCCGACCTCGTTGATGAAGGTGTTGTTTCCTCCGCCGAGATCGAACGATCCGGTCACCGTGCCATAGTTCTCTATGGTGTTGTTGCCGCCGTTCTGCACATTGAAGGTCGGCAGATAGACATTGCTGCCGCTGCCGTTCGCCAGAATCGCGTAGCCCGCATTGACCCCGCCGAGCGTGGTCACCAAGCCGTGATTGATGACGGTATTGGCGTTGCCGTCGATCAGCCAAATGCCGACGCCGATGGAACCGCTGCTCGCGCCGGTCAATTGCGTATTGCCGCCTTCGACGACGGAATTCGCGTTTTTGATATCGACGGTGATATTGCCGTTGCCGTCATTTCCGACGCTCTGCGCCACGATGGCGGCCGAGCCGAGCCCGCGCAGCGGGTTCGCCGTCGTGCCGTCGCCGGCGGCCAAAATGGCCCCGGTGAGGACCGAGCCAGTGACCGTTACGTTGACATCACCGCCGGTGCCTTGACCGCCAGCGCTTTGTGCCAAGATGCCGGAAGCATTGTCCCCGGCGGTTTTGATGGTCCCGGCCACGTTCACAGTCACCGTGCCGGCATTGCCTGCATCGCCGTTGCTGCCGATATGCCAAGAGAGGAGGCTCACCCCGGGAAAATCATCACCGAGGTCGCCCAAAACGCCGCCGCCGCCGCCGACGCTTTGCGCGAAGATGCCGACCGCATTGTCGCCATGCGTGATGATCTGGGCCTGATCGAGCAACGAAACGCTGACGTTGCCGCCATTGCCGCCATTGCCACCGCCTTGGCCGAGGGCCAGACCGATGCCGAGATTGAGCGCCGGTATGGAGTAGCCGACGACCGGAACAGATATGGACGACGAAAGGGCGCGATCGACATTGCCCGCCACGCCGCCGCCGCCGCCCACCGACTGCGCAAAGATGCCATCCGAGGCGACGCCGGAAGTCTCGATCGTGGCCACACTTTGGCTGACCGTCACCTCGCCGCCGTCGCCGGCCGCGCCGCCTTTGCCGCCGATTCCAAGCGTGCCCGTAGCCCCAATCACGGCGTTGCCGGCGATGCCGCCGCCGCCGCCAATCGACTGCGCGAAGATACCGTTGGAATTGTCGCCTTGGGTGCTAACGGCGCCAGAATTGTCGACGCTCACCGCTCCGCCATTGCCGCTGGCGCCGGAGTTGCCGCCAACCGCAACCTGCACATTTTTGTAGAAAGAGACGGAACCGACCGGAATGGCCGCCATTTCCGCCGGATACGGCAGAATCTGGCTTGAACCCAAGATGCCGTTGCCGCCATTACCGCCGCCGCCGCCGACCGATTGGGCGTAGATGCCATCTGCCGAATCGCCGGAGGTCTTGATGGTGCCACTGTTGTCGACCGATCACGACATTGCCGTTGCCGGAGCCGCCGCCATTGCCACCAACCGTCACACCGAGCTGGAAGTTGTTTTTCGATGACTTCGGAGATGTGCACAGAACGGGAAGCGAGCACGCATCACTGACCATCAAGTCCATGGTGTTGGCGCGGCCACCGATGCCGCCGCCGCCGCCGATCGACTTTGCGCGAAGATGCCGTAACCGCTGGCGCCTTTGGTCGTGATCGCGCCGCTATTGTCGACCGTAACGGTGCCCGCGTCATTTCCTGTGCCGCCTTTGCCTCCGACCGAAACGCTCACCGTAACCGCTCGGCTCGAATCGTTGGTTGAATCGGTGAGCATGCCGATGGCATCGAGCGATCCGCCACCATCGCCGCCGCCGCCGCCGACGGACTGCGCAAAGATGCCGGTCGCCGACACGCCCGTGACGGTGATTGTACCGACGTTAGAAACCTCGACGTTGTTGCCGGTACCGCCGCTGCCGCCCGCGCCGCCGACGCTGATCCCATGTTCAGCGTCTTGGTGGCTTGCTCTTCCGTGCCGCCGGCCACGCCGATCTGGGCGACCATCGCCATCCCGCCGTCGCCGCCGCCGCCGCCGATCGACAGCGCCTTGATGCCGTCCGCGCCGAAGCCAGTGGTGGAGATTAGTCCACCCGCGAGATTGTCGACATCGACCGTTCCCGCCGCATTGCCGCTGCCGCCGCCGCCGCCGATCGACACGCCGATGGTCGCCGACTCCTTCGTCGTGCCGGTGAGCTGCGCCGTCAGCGCTAGGCCGCCATTGCCGCCAGAACCACCAATCGATTGGGCCAGGATACCGATGGAATCGTATCCGCTGGTCGCAATAGCGCCGCTGTTGGTGATGCTGACGTTATCCGATGTACTGCCATTGCCGGCGAAACCGCCGATCGTGACGCCGACATTGCCCGACGTCTCCGACAAGCCAAGCGTGCCGGTCACGGCGAGACCGCCGCTCCCACCGCCGCCGCCGACTGACTGCGCGAAAATGCCGATGGAATTGTCGCCCGCTGTGGTAATCGCCGAGGAACTGATGACCGTCACCGTACTGGCAGTGCCGCCGTCGCTGCCGAAACCGCCGATCGCTACTGTGGCGTTCAGGTTCTCCTCATCGCCAAAGCCAATCGCGCCGGTAAAGGCGAATCCGCCGTCGCCGCCGCCGCCGCCAACCGATTGCGCGAAGATGCCGTTCGCGCCATCGGCCAAGGTGACGATGCTGTCGCCCGTGCTGGTAACGCTGACCGCTTGCCCGTTGCCACCGGCGCCGCCGAAGCCGCCAACCGCGACGCCGAAGGCGGCGCCCGATCCGATCGTCATGCCCACGGAGCCGGCAATACCGCCGGTGCCGCCGCCGCCGCCGATCGATTGGGCGAAGATGGCATGCGAACCGAGACCTTCGGTTTCGATGCTGCCGGAACTATCGATGGTCACGGTGTCGCTTTCGCCGCCGCCGCCCGCGAAGCCGCCGACCGAAATGGCCGCAGCGCCGCCCGGGATGTCGTCGACCTGGACGCCGAGCGCACCGGACAGCGCAAAGCCGCCATTACCGCCGCCGCCTCCGACCGACTGGGCGTCAATTCCATAAGAAAGCGCACCGTCCGTAATAATCGTGCCGGCATTGGTGACCGACACTGCGCCGCTGTTGCCGCCGCCGGCGCCTCCGCCGCCGATTGCCGCCGAAACCCCGATCACGCCGCCGCTCGCCGCGGCTGCAAAGCCGCCATTACCACCGCCGCCGCCGACCGATTGGGCGAAAATACCGTCGGCCATATTGCCTTGCGTCAGAAGATTATCGGCGTTCGTGACATTAACCGCAGCGCCATTCCCACCGCTGTTGCCCTTTGCCGCCAAGCCCGACCGAAATCGCACCGCCGCCAATACCCGCCGCCACGGCGAAACCGCCATTGCCGCCGCCACCGCCAACCGATTGGGCAAAAATCGCGGTCGATCCGGTGCCAGAAGTTTGGATCTCGCCTTGCGTGTTTGTGCTGACGAGATCGACGATCACCTCGGCTGCCATTCCCGCCGACGCCGCCGCTGCCGCCGAGCGCTATAGAGGCTGCAAGCGGGCCCTCCGTACCGACGGCCGACACCGAGAAGCCGCCGTCGCCGCCGCCGCCGCCGGCTGATTGCGCGAAAACGCCATAAGAGAGAGAGCCTGTTGTGGTGATGCTGCCGCCGGCATCGACAGTCACAGTATCGGCACTGCCGCCGTTCCCTGCCGTTCCACCCATCGAGAAGCCGAGCGAATAGCCCTGAGACAAGGAAACAGCGACAGAGCCGCCGCCATTGCCGCCACCACCGCCTATCGACTGCGCGAAAATACCGTCTGCCTGTACGCCGGAGGTCGAGATGGTGCCGAGTTCTTTGGCAAGAACCATACCGCTGTTGCCACCGTCGCCGCCGCTTCCGCCAAGCGCCACGCTCGCCGACCAAGATGTGCCTACGGCGACAGAAACCGCCAAACCGCCATTGCCGCCACCGCCGCCGATCGACTGCGCCTCGATGCCGTCCGAACGGTCGCCCGTCGTGATGATGGTCGAGGATTGGCCGTTCGTCAGATCGAGCAGACCGTTCACCGTCACCGCACCGCCCCTCCCGCCGCTGGCTGCGCTGCCGCCGATGGCGAGAGAAACCCCAAGGCCACCCGAATAAGCATTGCCGCCATTGCCGCCGCCGCCGCCGATCGATTGCGCGAATAAAGCCGAAGAGTTGCTGCCGGTCGTGCTCAGTGTTGCGCTGTTCGACACATCGACGCTTCCGCCGTTTCCGCCGCCGCCGCCCGAACCGCCAAAGCTAACGAGACCAACGCCCGTGCCGCCATTGCCGCCGCCGCCGCCGATCGACTGCGCAAAGATCGCCTGCGCGAAGGTACCGTTGGTGGCGATCGTCTGTAGATTGTCGACAGTGACATTGCCACCGTTGCTGGTGATGCTGCCCGATCCCCCGATGCCCACCAGTCCGCCGGCGCTGCCGCCATTGCCGCCGCCGCCGCCGATCGATTGGGCCATGAGGCCGACCGCGGAATTACCATTCGTCCAAATGCTTCCGCTGCTTGCCGTCGAGACCGACACTGTGCCGCCGGCGCCACCCGTGTTGCCGCTGTCGCCAAGAGCGACCAAGCCGGCATTGGTTCCCGCACTGCCGCCGCCGCCGCCGATCGATTCGGCCAGGATGCCCATGGCGTTATCACCCCAGGTCACGATCGAGCCGGCAGCCGTGACGGTGGCGTTTCCGCCATCGCCGCCGGAGCCTCCGCTGCCGCCGCCGGAATAGAACAGGCCGAAGCTGCTGCCGCCGCCGCCGCCTACGCCGCCGATGCTTTCCGCCAAAATGCCATGCGAATAATCGCCATGGGTGACGATCGAGGTTCCCGCAGCCGTGGAAACAAGCGCGGTATTGGCAGCACCGGCGCTGGAGCCGCCGCCGGATTCGAAGGCAATCCCGCCGCCGCCGCCGCCATTGCCGCCTTGGCCGCCTTGGCTGATCGCGGCGACGCCGACAGACTGATCACCCCAAGTCGTGATCGTCCCACCATAAATATAAACGGAGGCGGTTCCGCCATATCCGCCGGCACCGCCATCGCCGCCGCTGCCGCCAATGCCATACGAGCTGCCGCCGTCGCCGCCTTTGACCACCCGTGCTGTAGGCGACAACACCCGCCGACAGATTGCCGATAGGTCGTGACATTGGCGCTGGAATTCACAATCACCGTGCCGCCATCGGCGCCGGATCCACCGTTGCCGCCGTCGCCGGCGACGTAAGCATTACCGCCCCTTCCGCCCTTGCTTCCGAGCGATTGTGTAAACACGCCCGATGCATTGGTAGTGACGATGCCGAATGCATTCGCAGTTCCCGGATAAACGTAATTGAGGGTGAGATCCGGGCCGGATTGTCCCTTTGGTCCGACCGTTGCGATCGTCTTCAAACAGGCGGCGTTGTCGCTTGACCCTTGGCCCGTCAGCACGCAACTTTGTGATAGATAGTTCGCGGATGAAGGATCGGAGTTTGTCGTGATCGTGCAATCGCCGGCGATACTGCAGTAGTAAACGGCGTCGCTGCCTGTTCCCGTCGGCAGACTTCCGATACCGGTGAAACTGATCCCGTCCGTGCCCGCGACCGGTGCGATGGCGCTCGTGAGCGAGACGACGTTGAGGTTGGTGATCGGCGGAAACGATAGCCGACACGCCGGACGATAAATCCCCCGTGCATGTCTCGCTACTTCCCCCGGTGAAGCAGCCTGCAGAAGCGGGCGATGCCGTCGACAAAGCGAGCAAGATTAAGCCGGCTATTAGAAACCCGTTTCTCCGCCGCTTGCTTGAAGAAAAAAGAGCCAAACCGAACCACTCCGCGCGGTTGCGCAGAGCAACGATCCCGATGCGATGCCATAATCCCCACCCGCCAAAAAAACTCATGGCGTCCTTGCGATTGTTCGCGAGAATAACGCTCGTGCGAAATCGGCCGTGGTGGGCATTATGACGCGTCCGTCATTCTTCTGTCGAGATGATTTCAAAATGAAGAACGCAATGTGCAGTTGTTTTGGAAGCGCAGAATGACGACCAGTTGCTGCACATCGCGCCAAACTGCGCCGACGATCTCGTAATTAATCTAATAAAAACTCACCATACGATGACATCAGTCGCTCGCTTGAGCGATATCTGTAATTGATGCGCGCTCTGTCGGCGTCAAACAGGCATAAATCAAGATTTTTGCGATGCACTGTCTTCGCGTCGGACGCTTAAAAAAGCGATTGCTAAGGCAATCTCGACAGCTATTGCCTGCCATATAGCAATGCCCACATGTTTTGTTGCGAATTCAAAAATGCCTAGAGCTGCGTGCGTCGCGCAAGTGATCGCAACGCCTGTGGCAATCGCCCGGCGGGCGGGAGATGCCTCGGCGTTGCGTGCAAGAAGCAGCACTGTGCCAATTCCTAGAAACAGCGCCGCACTTCGCCGCGCTAGGAGCAAAGCGGGCTCAGAGCTATCGATCTGCCAGATCCACAAGATCAATTGGGGCACAAACATCCAAAGACATGCGAGCGCCAAAAATATAACGCCCGCCGTGAGGGCTACGACCCGGAATGATAAATTCATGTCGCATGCCCCTGCGATTTGGTTGAACGGGTTGGGCAACTATTTTTCTGGAGAACTAAAGCGGTCCACGAGTTGAGTCCATAATCCGCGATGAAGCAGGATAAGCGAGACCTCAGCTATTGATAAAGTTTGATAATCGAGACGCGGAAACCGATCAATTCGTTGTCAAGCATATAGTTGACCTTGATGGGCATCGACAGACGGTCACGCTTGCTGCGATGGCCGATGGCAAACCCAGGATGACGTCGATGTCGTGCGCATCGCGCCTTTTGAGCGCAGTCCGAACGAGCCCGCGCTTAAGTGTGTTGACAATGCGTCTGCTTCGCAGGCTCTGACGCTATAATCCGACGCGAATGCGCTGCAATCGAATGATTGCCCAGGAATTTCGTTCAAGATTGGAACGCTTCGAAAATTAGCAAAGCCGGTGGCTTTCGTTCGACGCTAGACGGACGACGCGGCACGTTCCTCATCCTTCATCTCAGGAATTTTTGAGAGCCGGACATCGCTGTGTTCCTGCTATAATCGTGATAGGGCGTACCGGGGGGAATAATGGCCGGACAGCCAATTGAAAGAGCGTATTGGGCCAAGCTGCTGAAACTTGTGTCGCGCCAGACGCGCGGCCGCGGCGATGCGGAGGATCTGCTGCACTCCGCCTATATCCGGATGGAGCAATATCGCAGCGATCATGTTGTTGAAAATCCGGGTGCATTTCTGGTTAAGACGGCGGCAAATATCGCCATCGATATCCACCGCCATGAAAAATTCTACGAGCCCGGTGATGCGTGGAGGGATGGGCAGCGCCCCGACGACGCGCCGCTCCAAGATGAGGTAATAGCGGCCCGCGCGCGTCTACTAAGAGTGAAAGAAGGTTTGGCGCAGCTGCCAAAGCGGACGCGCGAGATATTCTTGATGCACCGGCTTCGCGGTCTCAAATATCGGGAGATCGCGGTTGAATTTGGCATAAGCCAAAGCGCGGTGGAGAAGCATATCGCAAAAGCAGTGTTGTTTCTGACCGAGTGGACACGAGATTGGTAGTATGGCGATTGTAAAAATGAGTTCCCCCGAAATTAGAACGGAGGCGGCGGCGTGGCTTGCTCGTCTTCGTGCCGACGACAAGGCTTCCTCCGACGAGCAAGCGTTCCGCGTCTGGCTGGCGGAAGACCCGCGCCACGCCGCAGCGTTCGAGGCGGTCACAGAAGTTTGGGAAGCCGTGGGCGCCGCTTGGACGGAACCAGTGTCTCCTCCCGGTTTCGCGGCACCGACGCGCCGCCGCGCAGTGCTCGCCGGGATGGGCTCATTGGCGGCGGCGGGGATGTGTTTTTCGTTCTGGCAACGCGCCTATGCGGGCGTCTATGAAACCGCTATTGGCGAACAGAAGCATGTGGTTCTGTCGGATGGGACTTAGGTTTTCCTCGACACCGATACGCGCATTCACGCGACTTACGACGGTCAACGACGCGTTGTCGCTCTCGAGCGGGGTCGCTGCAACTTTCACGTGATGGAACGCGATGAGCGGCCTTTCGTGGTGAACGCCGCCGCTCAGCAGATTCTCGCGGCGCACACCACGTTTGATGTGCGACGAGACGGTGACGACATCTGTGTCGTTTTATTGCAAGGGTCGGCCTCGATCGGCAGCGCTTCGACGCAACGTCGTCAAATTCTAAGATCCGGAGAGCGTCTGGTCGCCACAAATACGCGTTCCAGTGTCGATAAGCCAAACCTTGTGCCCTTGCTGGCCTGGCAAACCGGACAAGCTGTATTCGACAACGAAACGGTTGCCAGCGCCATCCGGGAGATGAACCGCTATTCGGTGGTGAAGATAGAGGCGGCGGATCCGCTCGTCGCAAAGATGAGAATAAGCGGTGTATATCGCGTCGGCGACAATGCGGCGTTTGCTTTTTCCATCGCGGCATTGCTACCGGTTCTTGTAGAGTTTGGAACCGATCAGGTCAGACTTGTGGTCGATCAAGCCCGTGTCAAAAGAGCCTGACGAACAGTAGACGAGGAAATGCAGATCATCATCGATCCTCATACATGTATTGCGGCCTCTCCGCATACAGAGGGAACATGGTCGGGGGCTGTACGACGGGGATTCGCCGGCTAGCCCTTACGGCTGCGGCACTACTGGCGTTGGCAGGAACTGGGGTTTTCGCTCAAGCGGGCGAGGTCCATGTGCCTGCGCAGTTGCTCGCCCAGTCGCTGAAGGACGTCGCCCATCAGACCGGCGCGAACATTCTGTTTGCTCCGGACGCCGTGCGCGGCCTGCGTGCGGCAGCCGTTGAAGGCTCGATGTCGGCGCAAGACGCGGTAAACCGCCTGATCGCAGGCACCAATCTCCAAGTCGTCTCGGATGGCAGCGGAGGATTGATCGTTCGCGCGGTGAATCCGGTCCCTGGCCCTTCCGGGGCGCTCTCTCCCGCTGCCAATCAAGAAACCGCGGCGGAAACGATCATCGTGACAGGTATTCTGGGATCCCTGCAAAGAGACCTGGATATCAAGCGCACTTCGCTTGGGCTCGTCGATGCCATCACCATGGAAGACATCGGCAAGTTCCCCGATTCTGATCTCGCCACGGCCTTGATGCGTATCCCGGGCGTAACCGCAAATCGTGCCGTCACCAGCTTGAACGGCATCGACACCACCACGGGCGAACCCACCGAGATCACGGTTCGAGGTTTCGGCCCAATGTTCAACGAGACGTTGTTCGACGGGCGTAAGATCTCGTCGGGTGTCAGCGATCGCGCATTTGACTTCAGCGCCTTAAATTCCGACATGGTGCAGGAAGTCGATGTCTTGAAGAGCCCCGATGCGTCCTTGTCGGCGGGAGCGATCGGCGCGACCATCAACATTAAGTATCCGAAACCGCTCGACAACCCCGGCCTCCGGTTGGCGTTTTCCGCGTCCACGACCATTGCACCCGAGGAAGGCAAATTCACGCCGAACGGCAATATCCTGTTCAGCGACAGCTTCGATCACGACCGGATCGGCATTCTGTTGGCCGGCGCCTATGCCGAAACCAAAAGCCGCAGCAACGAAGCCTCGATATGGGGATGGGAAGGCACCTACCTTGATCCTTGCCAGTTCGCCGGTGCCGCGGCGCCCTGCTCGCCGGTTCTGGTGGGCGACACGACAAGGCCCGTTTGGTTCATCCAGGACTACGGCGTGTATCAGATTCACAATTGGCAGATGCGCGAGAATCTGCTTGCAGCTGCGCAATGGCAGCCGACCGACTCCCTCTTGATCACCTTAAACTGGAATTTCTCGCGCAACGACCTCAAAGAACGGCAGTACGGTTTCGCCATCTGGAACAACGCCAGCGAGATGCGCAACGTCACGACCGCGCCGGACGGCACCGTCACCAACTTCGTGCGCAACAACACCCCCACCGACTTCGATGCCGGGCTGAACGAGCAGGTGCTGCAAAGTTATGACACCGGGCTTAACGTCAAATGGGACGTCAACGCCCATCTTACACTTACCGCGGACGCCGATATTGCACTGTCCTCGCTCAATCCCGGCGACCAATTCGGTGGCTACGGAGTGGATGTAGGATATGGCCCGTCCACGCCCGAGGGAATCAATGGCAACGATATCGGTATGGCGGTCTCTACGAGCGGCAGTCATGTCCTTCCGTACTACACATCCTATGGCCCCAACGGCAACGCATCGCTGTTTCTCGATTCCGCCATCATAGGCTCGCACGTCGTTACGCTGCTGAGCCAACGCAACCGCAATGTGGTGAACCAAGCCAAACTGGAGAGCCGTTGGGAGCGCGACCGTCTGCAGATAACAGCCGGCTTCCAGTACGAAGCCGACCATATGAAGCTCGCCAACTTTCAAGACTTCGCCAACAACCAATGGCAAGCCTATGCCGGTTATGGCCCAGCCTCGAACAACCACTACACGGCCGGCGCCGATGCCGGCCTGCCCGCCGGGGTCGCGCTGCCCGCCGCCATGTTTACGAAATCGTTCAGCACGGCGGGCTTCATTCCCGGCTGGAGCGGCGCGGCCGCCTTGCCGCCGCGGATTCTGGAATTCGATCCGCAGGCCGTCATTCAATATTTGGAAGGATTGGGCAACCCGAGCTCTCCAACGAAAATTCCGGGTTTCAACTGGGGATGCTGCGATCCCGCTTATGCGGGCGCCTTCCAAGTCATTCTCGATCCCGCGAGCTTCCAGCACGTTTATGAAGACAATTATGCCGGCTATGCGACCGCCACGGGAGAAACCGAGATCGAATCCATGCCGCTCCGCGTGCACATCGGTCTACGCTCGGAATACACCCACATGACTTCGACCGGCATTGGGCAGCAGCCGACGGCCCTTGCCGTCATGCCGTCGGATCGCACCGCCTTCCTTGTGACTTATGGAGCGGAAAACGCCGTCTCGGAAACGCATAGCTATATGTACCTGCTGCCGAATTTGGATTTGGACCTGCAGGCTACGGAAGACCTGCAGATTTGGTTCGACGCATCTCGTACTCTCAGCCGCCCGTCGTTGAGCGACATCACGCCCGTACTCACTCTTTCGGGGTCGGAACGTGTCGGCTCGCTGGTGGCGACAGGCGGGAATCCGCGTCTCATGCCATACGTTTCCGACAATCTCGATTTATCGGCGGCGTGGTACTACGCGACGAACTCCTATGCGTCGGTCGATGCCTTTGCGAAGAATGTATCGAACTTCATCGTCTCCGGAACGACGACGCAGACGATCAACGGCGTTATCGATCCGACGACCGAAAGCCCGGCGTTATTCCACGTCTCCTCATACGTGAACGGCCCCACGACCAATGTCTACGGCATGGAGCTCGCGATGCAGCATGTCTTCGGCGACACGGGCTTTGGCGTCCAGGCAAACGGGACGGCCGTTCAGTCGGATCGGCCTTCCAACGCCGACAATCTGACAACCAGCGGGTTTGCGGTCACCGGTCTAGCCGACTCCGCCAATTTGGTCGTCTTCTATGACAAGAAGGGGCTTCAGCTGCGCATCGCGGCCAACTGGCGCGACAGCTATCTGGATCATTTTGGACAGTCGCAGAACAATTCGGCCTTCGGGGCCGAGCCGACCTTCGTCAACGCGAGCTGGAACATCGATCTCAGCGCCTCCTGCGATATTACCGACCAACTTGCCGCCTATGGCGAGATCATGAACCTGCTCGACTCGACTTACAGCACGCGCGGGCGCTTCTCCGAGCAAATACTAGATGTGGCGGCGTATGGCCGCCGCTTTACCGTCGGTTTCCACTACAAAATCTGACCTTTCATCACCGAACGTAGGTTGTTGCGACAGGCTGCGACACTACGGTCGGTGTAAATTATGCGGGCCCAATCGTCTTATATTAGGTGGGTATGTTCCAAGTATTGAAACAGACATATCTGCATCACACGAAATAAATTTATGTAAACAGGTGTGGTGCGCGATTGCAATAATCAGACAAATAAACGCCGTATACTTCAATACTGTGAATATTTACTTCGACACCCCGTTGCGGTTTTGATAATTTTTCGACTGGTAGCGCTAACATTCTAGGTTCTGACGCTACCGACTGTTGGGGGGCGGATCGAACACTTGACCGGCCGTAGGCCGGGAACAAGGGCCGTATCGCTTCCGTAGAGAACCGCCAAAGCGATGGATCGGCATGATCGGAAGCTTGGCGGTGTTTGGACAGGCCTTATGGCGAGTGAACCCACCACACCCACATCGAAGCGGGACTTTACCGCAGCGCTTTGCGCTGTGGCCGCAATCCGAGACGGCGTGGCGGCATTCAGAGAAGCAGATAGGGCATTTGGCAAACCAAAAATCAACCAATGTAGGGAGGGTACAAGTGAGTAGACATTTAGGAAGATCAAGTCAGCGGTGTGCGCTTTTGGGCAGTGCGTGCCTGGCAGTGCTGATGGCGATGCCGGCAATCGCGCAGGAAGCGCAGCCGATGGAAACCGTCGTCGTAACGGGCCTTCGCGGATCGCTGCAAGAAAGCTTGGACATCAAGCGCGACGCGCTGGGCCTTGTCGACGCCGTGACAATGGAAGACATCGGCAAATTTCCCGATGCGAACCTGGCATCGGCTATGATGCGCATTCCCGGCGTGACGGTCACGCGCGCCGCGGTGGGTAGCAATTTTGCCGGCGTCACTACCGGCGAGCCGACCGAGGTTACGGTTCGCGGTTTCGGTCCGTCATTCAACGAAACATTGTTTGATGGGCGCCTCATTCCGTCGGCCGACGGCGGCCGCGCCTTTGACTTCAGCGGCCTTTCCGCGGACATGGTGTCGGCCCTCGAGGTCTACAAGTCGCCGGATGCCACGATGTCGGCCGGCGCAATCGGCGCGACGATCAACGTGAAGTATCCGAAGCCTTTCGACTTTGACGGGCTGAAGGTGGCTGCGGCGGTTTCGGGCGGCTATATGCCTGACGACGGGCATATCACGCCGAACGGCAACTTCTTGTTCAGCGACACCTTCGCGGGTGGCAAGATCGGCGTCCTGTTGGCCGGCGCGTTCACCTCGATGGATACGACGCAGCAGCAGTTCAGCAACTGGGGCTGGATCGGCCAGACGTGCACCTCCTCGGTTTCTGGTTGCGTAGCAGCAGGCTTGGTTGGCCAACCGGTGTGGTTCACGCAAGACTTCTCGATCGACTACAACCAGATCACAACACAGAAAGAAAACGCTCGCCTCGCCGTTCAATTCCAACCCAACAGTAATCTGCTGGTCACGCTGGATGGCAACTTCTCGCGTGAAAGTTCGCACGAGTTGGAGTGGGCCTATGCAATCTGGAACAACTTCGGCGAGATGAGTCAGATGACCGCGTCGAAGTATGGAACGATCACCAGCTACGTGCGCAATGCGCCGTCGGATTTCGACGCCAATGAGATGTGGGGCGTTCAGCAGACTTACAATGTCGGTCTCAACGTCAAATACAACGTCACCGACAAATTCACGGTATTGGCCGATTTCAATGAGGCCCTATCCGCCCTTAACCCGGGCAGGAACCACTATAGTTCCGCGGACGAGGATGTCGGCTATGGCCCGTCGCAAGGGCCGTGCTCGAACGTCGTAGGCAGCGCCGATTATAGCGCAAGCTGTGCGGTTGCTAACTATGCGGGCGGCATTTACGGCATGGCCATTGACGTCGTTCAGCCGGGCGGTCACGGAATCCCGTACTATGTGGGCTATGGCCCGAACGGCAATGCGGCGACCAGCTACAATAATACGGCGCAGTTCCTGGGCTACAATGTCGGCGCCAATGGCATAATGGGCTCGCACGTGATGACAATGGGGCAAACGCTGAACCGCACCCTTGTGAATCAGGCGAAGCTGGAAGGCCAGTGGGAGGAAGAAAAACTGACCGTCAAGTTCGGCGGCCAATATTTGCAAGACCACTTCAATCTTGACGGTTATGACGATTTCTGGGGTAACCAGTGGCAGTCCTTCTCCGGTTACGGCGCAGATTCGCAAAACTACTACAATGGCAACCCCGCCACACCGGCCGGCGTCGCACTTCCGTCTAGTCTCTTCACGGGCGTCATCCCCGTCCACAGCATCCCGGGTTTCACGACCATTGCTTCGATTCCGGGACTTCCGAAGTTCTCTCGTAGTGCCGTGTGGAATTACCTCGGCAGCTTGGGCACGCCGACGTCCGACGTACCCGGCACCGCGGGTTTCGTACCGGGCTTCAATTGGACCTGCTGCGGTTCACCGACCATCTACAAGAACACGCAGCTGGCCAATATGGCAGTTCACGACAACAACGACTTCCAGCAGGTGTATGAAGACACCTATTCGTTGTATCTGAGTGCAGCGTCCAAGACGACACTCGGCGGATTGCCGCTCAGTATCAATGCCGGCATCCGTTATGACTACACCGATGTGACATCGGCCGGTCTGTTCTCGCCGCTCTCCTCGATGGTGATCGACGCCGCGGACCACACTGCCTACGATATGAGTTATTCCGCCTCGTCGACGATCAAGGTTCCCAGCAGCTATCAGTACCTGCTGCCGAATCTCGACTTGGTCCTCAAGGCAACCGACGACTTGCAGTTCCGCTTCGACGTGTCGCGTACTCTGACCCGTCCGACCTTGAGCCAAATGACCCCGAACACGTCCTATGGCGGGCGTACGGGTTCGCTCACGGCCTCCAGCGGCAATCCGACACTGCAGCCGTTCCTGTCCGACAACGTCGATTTGGGGACGGAATGGTACTATGCGACCAACTCGTATATGTCGGCAGATGTGTTTGTGAAAAGCGTGACCAACTTCGTGGTCAACGGCACGACGAGCTTGACCTTCCCGAACTCCGTCGATCCGAATGTCGTGACCGATCCGTACACATGTGTTGGGCCCGACGGAATACACCCGATTGTGGGATGCAAACCTGCAGTGGCGGTGTTCGCTCTGACTCAGCCTAAGAACGGGCCGACAGCCAATGTGTACGGCATCGAGCTCGCTTGGCAGCACATGTTCGGCGACTCGGGCTTCGGCTATCAGGTCAATGGCACGATTGTAGGGACGAACAAGAACTACAATCCGCTAGACCTGACGAGCAGCGCATTCGCCGTGACCGGCCTGGCAGACTCGTTCAACGCCGTAGCCCTTTACGACAAAGATGGCTTCGAGTTCCGCTTGACCGCCAACTGGCGTGATACCTATCTCGATCACTTCGGCCAAAGCCAGAACGGAACGAGCTTCGGTATCGAGCCGACCTTCGTAAACACGGCGTGGGATCTGGGTTTCAGCACGAGCTATGATATCTCGGACCACCTCAACGTCTATCTTGAGGGGGACAACCTCATGAATCAGGCGTTCAGCACCCGTGGCCGGTTCCCGGATCAGTTGGTCGATATCGTTTCGTACGGCCGCCGCTTCACCTTGGGCGTCCATTACAAGCTTTAATCCTCCCGAAGGTGTATTTTTTGGGGCCGCCATGTTGGCGGCCCCTTTTTTTCTGGGGATAGCGCAACGAGCAGTCACGCGGCTGAGCAGCTATTTTCCCAGTGTGGCCACCAGCTCGGCCGCAAAAATCGACAGCGTGTCGTCGCGGGCGCCCATCACCACGATGCGATCGCCGGGTTTTGCCAATTCGAGGAGCCTGACGCCGCATGCCGCGCGGTCGGCGAAGGCAAAAGCGGATCGTCCCTGTGCTTGCACGCCCGCTACAATGTCCGTGCTGCCGACACTGCGTTCGACAGTGCCGCCGAAATAGACAGGTTCGGGCATGACCAGAACATCTTTTGTGTTCAGATTTTGCGCAAAGCAATCGATGAAAGCGTCCTTCATCAATCGCAACGGGCCATAGCCATGCGGTTGGAACATCACCAGCAAGCGGCCCTGGAAATCGTGCAAGGTCGATAGCGTTGCCGCGATCTTGTCCGGGTTGTGCGCGAAATCGTCGATGACGGTGACGCCGTTCGCCGAGCCTATAATTTCGAGCCGGCGCTTCACGCCGGTAAATTCGCTGAGCGCGCGGGCCGACTCATCTAAGGACAGGCCGCAGGCGCGGACCGCCCCAAGTGCTGCCAGCGCGTTCGAGACGTTGTGACGTCCCGGCACTTTGAGCGCCACCTTTGCCGTGGCGCTACCGTCGCGCACGTCAAACGAGATGCCATCTTGTGCGGGCTGAATATGGCTTGCCTGCAGGCGTGCACTGGGATCGGTGAGACTGTAGGTGATGGCGCTGGCCGTGCTTGCGACCAAAGCGGCGGTTTCCGCGTTGTCGAGATTCAGCACGGCAGTGTGCGCCTTGGTAACGAAATCGCGGAACAGCGTGCGCAATTCGTCCATGGATTTGTGGTCCAGCGCGATATTGTTGAGTACGGCGATACGGGGCGTATAGCGCGCGATCGATCCGTCGCTCTCGTCCACTTCACTGACAAAAATGTCGCTACTGCCGACCAGCGCGCTGGCAAATGGCGTGTCGGGCCGCACGAAATTCTTCATCACGGCGCCGTTCATCACGGTGGGGTCGCGCCCGCTGGCCGATAAAATCCAGCCGATCATCCCGGTCGTGGTCGATTTGCCGCTGGTCCCCGCGACGCCGATGCTGCTGGGAGCCTCGTTAAACAGCTGCGCGAGCAATTCGGCGCGCGTCATCAGCTTTGCGCCGACACGCCGAGCTGCTTCGACATCGGGCACCGTATTCTCCACGGCTGCCGAAATGATCACGACGGTGTCGGGATCGCTCACCCCGCTACCATCTTGAGGAAAGAGCGAGATGCCGCGCGCGCGCAAAAACGCGAACTTCTGGGGCGTACGTCCCTGATCGTGCGAACGATCCGAGCCGGACACCTCGCAGCCCTTACCCTGCAAAATCAGAGCGAGCGGCAACATCCCGCTGCCGCCAATACCGCAAAAGAAATAACTCCTGTTCAGATTCATAAGCGCACGTTATAAAGCCGCTTGTGCTGTAGCAAGTTGTTGGAAAATATACAAATTTCAATGCATGGCGGCAGACTCAGAATTGGTGTTATGGCGCCTGCGTCGCGTCTGGACCCCGATATTGCCGAAGGCGTCGTGCAAATAGCGCGCACGTTTTATGGCGAACGTGCACCAGAACTCTATTTCCACCCGCAGTGTTTTTTGTCTTCCGGTCATTTTGCCGGAGATGATGAGGCACGCGCGCAAGCTTTTTTGCAGATCGCCAACGATCCGGCATTCGATGTGCTTTGGATCGGGCGTGGAGGTTATGGATCCTGTCGCATTGTCGAGCGGGTGTTTGCCGGTCTTGCCGATGCCGCCCGGCAAAAAACCTATCTGGGTTATAGCGATGCCGGCTTTTTGTTAGCCGGTCTGTATAAGCAAGGGTTCGAACATGTGGCGCATGGACCAATACCGGCGGATCTCATGCGAGACGGCGGCGACAAAGCTGTCGAACGAGCCCTGGCATTTCTTGTTGAAGGTGCGTCGCATACGCTAGAGCCGTCGGTTTCGTCGTCCACGAAGACAGCGGCCTTCAACATGACCGTTCTCAGCCAACTGCTCGGAACATCCTTACAACCTGATCTTGCGGATCATATTTTGATGCTCGAGGAAGTATCGGAGTATATGTACCGCATCGATCGCGCGATGTTTCATATCACCAGCAATCCCGAAATTAGAAAGATTGCCGGCATCAAGCTGGGCCGATGCAGTGCAATACCGCCGAACGAACCGGACTTTGGCCAAACCGAGGTTGAAGTGGCCCGACACTGGTGCAACGTCTCGGGAATACCCTATCTCGGACGCGCCGACATCGGCCATGACATTGACAACATGATCGTGCCGTTTGGGCATCCAGCGATGGTCTGATTTGCGGGTCGTTTTTTGGCAAAATCGGTGTTTTTTCCCGGTCAACAAGAGTTGACTTCAAGGAAGGCGCACACGATGTAACAACTCAGACCCTCCTCGGGTCCGCACGGGGTTAGTTACATTAAGGACACGCAATGCCCATAAGCCACGCAGGGACTTGGCCTGAAGGTGTCAGGGAAGCGATCGATAAGCGATTGCCGCCCAAGGTCCGCAAATATTTCACGCCGCGAATGGTCACGATGCTGGCGATTGTGGGTGGTGTGCTGGTGATCGTTTTTGGATACATTCTTGTATCTCCGATCATCGGCTATTTGATGATGCCGAAGGGAGCTTTCACGCAGATACAGACCGTATCGACCGTTCGTGCACAGCGGACTCTTTGGCAAGGAGGATTGCGCTCCGTCGGAAGTCTGCATGCGGTGCAAGGGGCGGACCTGTCGGCGGAAATAACCGGCCTTGTGACAAAGATCGCGTTTACCGCGGGACAGGACGTGCGCAAGGGAGCCTTGCTTGTCCAGCTTCGGGACGACAGTGACCGCGCGCAATTGGCGGCGCTAAATGCCAGCGCCGAGCTTGCCAGGTTGACCTATGTGCGCGATGCCGCCCTGATCAAAAGCAACGCGATCAGTCAAACCGATTACGATACGGCGCTCGCCAATATGAAGAACACCCGCGCCCAAGCTGATTCTCAGGCCGCGACTGTCGAGAAGAAGGCCATTCGCGCTCTCTACGACGGGCGCGTCGGAATCCGGCAGGTCGATGTGGGGCAGTATGTCAACGCCGGTCAGGTTGTCGTCACGCTGCAGCAACTCGATCCGATTTACGTCGATTTCCAGGTGCCGCAGCAGCAACTCAGTGAACTTTCCGTCGGCGACAATGTGGCCCTGACCACCGATGGCGTAGCGGGCAAAACATTCAGCGGCCAGATCGTTGCCTTCGATCCCAAGGTCGATCCCGATACGCGCAATGTGCATGTGCGTGCAATGATATCCAATCCTGCCAAAAAGCTGCTGCCCGGTATGTTCGCAACGGTCGTTACCAACGTAGGACGGCCGAGCCCGCGCGTGACGCTGCCGCTCACCGCGCTCACCTTCAATCCGTATGGCGATACCGTTTTCATTGTTGCCAAGGACGGGAAGGGCGACGACGGCAAAGATAAGCTTGTCGCCCAGCAGCGTTTCGTCACGATCGGCGAAACGCGCGGCGATCAGGTGGCCATCCTCTCCGGCATCACGCCCAATGATACGGTGATCACCTCGGGACAGCTCAAGCTGAAAAACGGTACGCTGGTCAAAGTCAACAATGGCGTTCCGCTGCCCAACAATCCTGCGCCCACTCCTGTGGAGCAGTAGACATCAGCTATGAATTTCACCGACATCTTCATCCGGCGTCCGGTTCTTGCGATCGTCATTTCATTGGCGATCCTGGTTATCGGCTTGAGAGCCTTCACCTCATTGCCCGTGCGCCAATATCCCCTGACACAGAACGCTGTGGTGACGGTGACGACGGCCTATTTCGGCGCCAGCCCCGAGACGATTGCCGGCTTCATCACAACACCGCTCGAAAACGCCATCGCCCAGGCGAATGGCATCGATTACATGACATCGTCGAGCATCCAGGGTGTATCGACCATCACCGCGAATCTTCGCCTCAACTATGATGCGAGCAAGGCGCTGGCGGAGATCATCACACAGGTCAATTCCGTCAAGAACCAAATGCCTGCCGATGCCCAACAATCGATCATCAATATCGCGGTCGGGCAGACGACCGATGCGATGTATATGTCCTTCAGCAGTACGGTGCTGCCGCCCAACAAGATCACGGACTATTTGATCCGCGTGGTGCAGCCGCAATTGCAGGCGGTGGAAGGCGTGCAGCTGGCGGAGGTCATCGGCGGCAAGCGCTTTGCCGTACGGGCGTGGTTGAAGCCGGACAAGCTCGCCGCCTACGGACTCACGCGCCACCGATATTGCGACCGCGCTCGGCAACAACGACTTTCTTTCGGCGGTCGGCACCACCAGCGGGCAGATGGTTCAAGTGAACCTGACCGCTTCGACCAATCTGCAATCCATCGATGATTTCCGCAACTTGATCGTCAAGCAGCTCAATGGCGGCTTTGTACGGCTCTCCGATGTTGCCGATGTCGCGCTGGGGTCGGAGGATTACGATTCCGCCGTGACCTTCGACGGCAAGACCGGTGTCTTCATCGGCATCAAAGTGGCGCCGACCGCCAATGTTCTCGATGTGATCAAGCGCGTGCGCGCTGTTTTCCCCGGCATCGTCTCGCAACTGCCGCAAGGACTGAGCGCTACCATCGCCTATGATTCGACGAAGTTCATCCAAAGCTCGATCGACGAGGTGATCTGGACGCTGGGCGAAGCGGTTCTGATCGTCATCTTGGTGATTTTCGTTTTCCTTGGCTCTCCGCGCGCCGTAACGATTCCGATTGTGACGATTCCGCTGTCGTTGATCGGCGCCGGCCTTTTCATGATGGTGTTCGGTTTCACCATCAATTTGCTCACACTTCTGGCCTTGGTGCTGGCGATCGGTCTGGTCGTCGACGATGCCATTATCGTGGTCGAGAATGTTGCGCGTCACCTCGAAGAGGGCCGCACGCCGTTCGACGCCGCCTTGCTCGGCGCGCGCGAACTGGGCAGTGCCATCATTGCCATGGCGCTGGTGTTGGTGGCCGTCTATGTGCCCATCGGTTTTATCGGCGGGCTCACCGGGGCGTTGTTCGTCGAATTTGCCTTCACATTGGTAGGCGCGGTTGTGATTTCGGCAGTGGTCGCCTTGACGCTGTCACCGATGATGGCCAGCCGCTTGTTGCGCTCTCATGCCGATACGCGCTCGCAATGGGAACGCAAGCTTGTCTCTTATATCGACGAGAAGTTCGACGCTCTGCGCGTGCGTTATCAGAGACTGTTGCACGCGTCGTTAAATGAACTTCCGGTGGTCGTGGTGTTCGCGGTCATCGTGCTGTGCAGCATTTATTTCCTTTTCACGATGTCCAAGAGCGAGTTGTCGCCGCCGGAGGACCAAGGCTTCGTCATCTCCATCATCACGCCGCCGCCTACCTCCACGCTGCAGCAGTCGGTGATTTGGCAGCATCAGGTCTATGAGGCCGCGCATAGCATTCCGGAAATCGACCACATCTTTCAGATCAGCTCGCCGGGTTTCAACTTGGCCGGCATGGTGCTGAAACCTTGGAATGAGCGCAGCAGATCGGCCAGCGATGTCACTAAAGACATGCAGATGAAGCTCAGTGCCATTCCCGGCGTGCGCGCCTTTGCTGCTCAGCCTCCTGCCCTTCCGGGTCCGGGTGGGCTTGGCACCCAGTTTGTCATCCAAACGACGCAGCCGTTTCAGCAATTGAATGACGTGGCGAACAACGTTCGCGATGCGGCGCTAGCGTCTCGTAAGTTCGTATTTCTCGATTCCGATCTGAAATATGATCAGCCACAAACCGAAATCGTCATAGACCGCGACAAGACCGCAAGTTTCGGCTTGACCATGCGCGATATCGGCAGCGCGCTAACCTCCATGCTTGGAGGGGGGTATGTGAACTATTTCAGTTTGTCGGGCCGTGCCTATCAAGTCATCCCGCAGGTCGATCAGCGCTTTCGGCTGAACGCCGACCAGTTAAAGAGCTACTATATCCGTACCGCTGCTGGGACGAGCATTCCACTGGCGACCGTGGCACATCTTGAGAATCACGTGACGCCGGAATCGCTCAACCATTTCCAGCAGCAGAACGCGGCCACAATCACAGCCATTCCCATGCCCGGTCTCACGGCTGGTGATGCACTCGCCGCACTGCAGGACATTGCCGCAAAGACCCTGCCGCAGGGCTACCGAATCGATTATGCCGGAGAGACCCGCCAGCAGGTCCAGGAATCAAGCGCCCTGGTGCAAACGTTTTTCTTTGCATTGATTATCATTTTCTTAACCCTCGCAGCGCTTTTCGAGAGCTTTCGCGATCCGGTCACGATCCTGGTTAGCGTGCCGATGTCGATTTGTGGTGCGTTGATCTTTGTTGCCATTGGGATCGGCGGCACCAGCCTCAACATCTACACCGAGGTCGGTTTGGTGACGTTGATCGGCCTGATCAGCAAGCACGGCATTTTGATCGTCCGTTTTGCAAATGACGTTCAAGCCGAGGGACGCAGCAAACGCGAGGCGGTGGAGGAGGCGGCGGCAATTCGTTTGCGGCCGATTCTGATGACCACGGCCGCCATGGTCCTGGGTGTCATGCCGCTGATATTTGCATCGGGCGCGGGTGCGGCGGCGCGGTTCAACCTCGGTATCGTCATCGCATCGGGCCTGGCGATCGGCACGTGCTTTACGCTGTTCGTCGTCCCTGCAATTTACCTTCTGATTGCGCACGATCATGCATCGCACCCCGCGCAAGGGAAGCTGCCGGAGACCGGCGCTGCACAATAGTGCCGCATTCATGCCGCATTTGTACGGGCGATGCCCTTTAATGAGCACTAAGATGCGCCGTTTGTCGCGCGGCATGCATTCCGTAGATATACTTATATTTTCCGTGCCTTAGTACCGCTATTCGTAGAACCGCAGGGTCCTCCACAGGTGGGGTCGGCTTTATTGCCGGTGCAAACCGGCTGCCCTGCATGTCGCGCGGTGGATTACGTTATGGCACATATCGTTTACGGCGTCTGGAACGGAACAGTCCACGACTACCGTACGAAAGAACCAGGTGCGGAGGAGACGGTCGTCGCTTTGCGCGAACTGGACGTCTTCGACGACGACAATCGGATAAGAGCCTTCGTGGGCGACCGCGGCTTTTTTATCTTAGATACCGGCGTCAGTCTGATCGACATGTTCTGGCGCTACATGGAGAAAGCTGCGCAGCAATCCTGCGGCAAATGCACTCCTTGCCGGATGGGCACGATGCTCGTCCGCGACGCGCTCGATGCATTGCGGCACGGCAAGAAGAGCTCGCTCAGTTTCAGCGACATCATCTCCCTGTCTAGGCAGATGAGCGACACATCTCTCTGCGGGCTTGGTCAGACCTGCGCGCGCTCGCTGTTGGCAGCGCTGGAGAATTTTCGCGACGAGTTCGAACTGGAAGCCGCTGCCGGCGCGCAGCCGGACCAGAACGGGATGGTCTATGTCACGGCGCCCTGCACGGAAGCATGCCCCTCCAAGATCAATGTTCCGCAATACATCGACTATATCCGCGACGGAAAACCCGAACATTCCCTCGGCGTTATTCTGCAAAAATATCCGATGGCCGCGACGTGCGGACGCGTTTGCGTGCGGTTCTGCGAAATGGCGTGCCGCCGCAACTTGGTCGACGAAGCGGTCGGAATCAAAACGCTCAAACGCTATGTCGCGGACTACCAGACGCGGACACATGCTCTGAGTTTCAGCCGGGACCTTATCGCCGAGCACCTGCCCGCCTCCATGCGGATCGCCGTGGTTGGCGCCGGACCGGCAGGCGTTTCTTGCGCGTACCATTTGCTGCTGCACGGCTATCATGTCGACATTCTCGAAGCGATGGATCAGGCCGGCGGCATGGCTGCGATCGGCATTCCCAGCTATCGCTTGCCGAAAGATGTCCTGAAATCCGAAATGGACATCATTACCGAACTGGGCGGACGCTTCTTGTTCAATCAGGCCCTCGGTCGCGACTATTCCATCGACGATCTGTTCGCGCGCGGCTATCGCGCAGTGTTTCTGGCACTCGGTTGTCAAGAAGGAACAAAATTGGGTGTCGCCGATGAAGACCCGTCGATGCCGGGTTATGAATTGGGTATCGGATTTCTGCTAAAGGTCCACGACCACGTCGCTGGCATCCACACAACCCAATTGTCCGACACCGTCGTCGTCGTGGGCGGCGGTAACGTGGCGATGGACTGCGTGCGTTCTGCGCTGCGGATGGGGGCGGAGGACGTTCACCTTGTCTATCGCCGCAGCCACGGCGATATGCCTGCTGATGCCGAAGAAATCGAGGCGGCGGAGCGCGAAGGCGTAATTTTTCACTTCCTCACCAACCCGACGCGTATCCTGTCGAAAGACGGCCACATTAGCGGTGTCGAAGTGGTCGACATGGTTCAGACGGAAGTCGACGCGAGGGGACGGCGCAACGTCAAACCTGTGCCGGGTTCGGAGCGGATTCTCTCCTGCAGCACGTTGATTGCGGCCATCGGCCAGCAAGTTCGCAGTGGCGCTTTAAAAACCGGCGATGGCGTCACGATGGATCGTTGGGCCTTCGTCGGCACAAACAACAGTTCCTTGCTCACCTCGCGGCCGGGCGTGTTCGCCGGCGGCGATTGTGCAACCGGCCCATCGACACTTATTCATGCCATGGCGGCGGGTCTGAAAGCGGCCCGTGCCATCGATGATTGGGTACGGCGCGGCGAGGTACGCTTTTTCCCACGGTCGCGGATGCGCCAAATTCTCAACGAGAACAAGCTGCTTGCCTCCGACATCGTCGAAATTCCGGTGAAGTCGGAATATCGCGTGCATCATCCCGAGCTGGACCCCGAAATTCGCAAACAGATGTTCGAAGAAGTGCAACACACGATCAGCGCGGAAGAAGCCTATAGAGAGGCAAAGCGCTGCTTGAGATGCTACCGCGTCTATTCGGTTATCACCGAGCGGCCAATACCAGAGTCCCACACCTGAAGGAGCGGCGCGTCATGGACACCGATAATTCCGCCGAAGCCGCCAGTGTTGTGCATGCAACAATCAATGGCGTGGCCGTCGAAGGGCAGAAGAACGAAACCATTCTTCATTGCGCCCGCCGTTACGACATCTACATCCCAACTCTCTGTGAGTTGGACGATATTGATCATACACCGGGTACTTGCAGAATTTGTTTGGTCGAGATCCAAATTCCCGGTCAATCACGTTCGCATCTTGTGACGTCTTGCAATACGCCCCTCTTAGATGGGCTCGACGTTCAGACACGCTCGCCGCGCGCGCGCGCAGCACAGCGCCTGCAGGTCGAGTTGATTATGGCCGATCACAATCAAGACTGCGCAACGTGCACGCGTCATGGCGATTGCGAACTGCAGGATGTCGCACAGTTCGTAGGGCTGCGCAAAAATAGATTCGTGGATTTGGATCGTATCAACACACGCGAGATCGATATCTCATCGCCTGCTATGATCCGCGATATGACAAAGTGCATTCGCTGTCAGCGTTGCGTAGCAGTTTGCCGCGACGGGCAGGGCGTCGACGCCCTGGTAATGACCGGTACCGGCGAGGATACGGCGGTTGGGCTGCGCCACGGCTTGTCGCAAAAAGACTTCGAGCTGCGTCACCTGCGGCCAATGTGTCCTTGTGTGTCCGACGGGCGCGATCGGTGAGCGCGACGAGACCGACAAAGTTTCGCAGTTTCTCTACGACCCGGAGATCATCACGGTATTCCAATTTGCGCCCGCGCTGCGCGTTGCCTTTGGCGAGGAATTCGGGCTGCCACCAGGCACAAACGTTCAAGGTCAGATCGTCGCCGCTTGCCGCAAGCTGGGTGCCGACATCGTCCTTGACACCAATTTTGGCGCCGATCTTGTCATTATGGAAGAAAGCGCCGAGTTGCTTCGCCGGCTGGGGGAGAAGAAACGTCCGACATTCACCTCGTGCTGTCCGGCCTGGATCAATTTCGCCGAGCAGCATTACCCCGACATTCTGCCGCTTTTGTCGTCCACGAAATCGCCGATGCAGTGTCTTGGCGTTATCGCAAAGACCTATCTGCCGGAGAAAATGGGGATCGATCCAAAACGCATCCGCGTTGTGGCGCTCATGCCATGCACCGCCAAGAAAGACGAAGCGGCGCGGCAGCAATTGCAGTTCGAGGATATGGCGGAAATCGACGTCGTGCTGACGACTCGCGAATTCGCCCATCTTTTGAGAAGCGAGGGCATCGATCTCGGAAAGCTCGAGCCCGCCGAGTTCGATAATCCCTATATGAGCGAGTTCTCAGGCGCCGGCGCCATCTTCGGAACGACGGGCGGCGTCATGGAAGCCGCCGTTCGCACGATGTATTTTGTGATCAACGGCAAAGAACTGGACAAGGTCGAACTGGAACAGCTGCGCGGGTTCGACGGCGTGCGCAGCGCGACCGTTGATATGGGCGGTCCCGTCGGGCTGGTCAAAGTGGCGATGTGCCATGGTCTGAAGCCAGTTCGTCAAATTGTCGAAGCGGTTCGAGCCGGTGAGGCCGATTTCGATTTTATCGAAATCATGGCGTGCCCCGGTGGCTGCGTCGACGGCGGCGGCAGTTTGCGTTCCAAGAAAGCGTACTTGCCACACGCGTTGCGGCGGCGTTCGACATTGTTCAACATCGACCGTCAGCAAAAAGCCCGTCAGTCGCACAACAACAAGCAGATCCAGACGCTCTATCACGACTTTCTAGAGAAGCCTTACTCGGACAAAGCACATCACCTGCTGCACACCGTTTACAACGATCGCAAGCTCACGCTGACTCGCACGGTCAAAGAGATTTGGCAGGAGATTACGATGAGCACGATGGTCTATTAACTGGTGCGACAAAGCTGCCTCTCTGCAACAATTCCAGGGTTCCCCTAGGCATTTGATTTTGAAGCGATATTTCCATCGAGAAAGCACGTAGTAATGCTTACTTGGGGAGCGCTCGAATTTGATCTTTCATAAGGTTTCTAAAGCGTATGAGGCGTCCAGGTAGAGCCGCAGCTAGACGTCGAACATTCAGCAGCGCGGAGCGATGGCGTGTTGAACAAAGCGGACATGAATTCATGGCCTCACGCGTATCCGACGCGAGCTGTTCCGCAGATCGGTGATCAAGCCGCATTTCAAATTGTTGCAAGCCGGCGCGAACCATGGCGCTTATGCCGCAGCCGAGCCAATCGATGCGAGCCAATTTCAACTGGGTCGTCGCTGTGCGTTCGCAAAGGTCGCCGGCGAAACCGCGATCGTCGGTTTTGTGCCGTTCTTCGATGCAGGGTGGTGGGCTTTATGCCGCGCGGGGAAAGACTTTATCGGCTTGGCCAAGCTCGGTTTTGGCAGAACGTTATCCCAGCCAATTTGATGGGAATATTTCCGGACCAGTCGATCGACTGCGGGCCAGACGAACAATGGGCAACCGGAGACACGATCATACGTGAAGAAATGTCGCACATGAGAGCGAGGCAAGGGATGTTTCCAAACGCATCATGCGCGCCATAAGGAAGGACAAGAAGGACGTGTTCTGTTGAGTCACGCCCAAAGCAAGTTGGACGGGCTCGGCAATCTTCCATGAAGCCGGCTTTTCTGCGGCTCTCATGGTCCAGGGAGCGAGAAAAATGGACGCACAAACGCGTGTTCAGTCCGAAGTTCAACAACTTGTTCGCATACATGGCCGTACCCGCACGGCGTTGATGCCGGTTCTCCAGGATATAAACCGAGCGCATAGTTATATCTCGGAAGATGCGATGCTGTGCGTCGCAAAAGAACTCGGTGTGCCGCGAGCCGAAGTGTACGGCGTCGCCACCTTCTACAGTTTCTTGAGCGTGAAGCCGCGTGGAAAATACGTCATCCGCATGTGCCAAACGATCAGCTGCGCCAAACAGAACAAATTCGGGCCGGTGATAGCCACTTTACTCGAAGAGTTGGGCATCAAGTTCGGCGAAACGACGAAAGACGATCTGTTTACGCTGGAACACACCAACTGCAACGGTATGTGCGACCAAGGCCCATCGATACTGATCAATGACGACGTGCACGTGAAACTGACGGAGTTTTCCGTTCGCACAATCTTGAACAATTACCGCCGTAAGGCCGGGACGGACGGAAAGTCCGCCACCGCCTGACAGAATTTGCGAGGACATCATGGACGTGAAGGCGATACGCGGATTTATCGGCAACAAGCTGACATTCGCGGAAGTGTCTGCGGACAATGGATTGAAAATGGCCGCTACGGTCTCGGCCGAGGATCTGATCGCGATGATCAGAGCTTCCGGTCTTCGCGGACGAGGCGGCGCTGGTTTTCCGGCAGCGCGAAAGTGGGAATTTGCGCGGGCGGAGGAAGGTTCGCCGAAATACATCATCTGCAACGCGGATGAGGGCGAACCTGGCACATTTAAGGACCGCCTGATCCTGACGGATTTCCCCGATCATGTCTTTGCGGGTATGGCGATCGCCGGCAAAGCAATCGGCGCCGAAAAAGGAATTCTTTATCTTCGTGCCGAATATAGTTGGCTGCGCGGGCATCTCGAAGATGTTTTAAAGCGCCGGCGCAAAGCATCGCTTCTGGGAGACGGTGTTTTTGGCAACGCGGACTTCCGGTTCGATGTTGAAATCCGCATGGGCTCGGGCGCCTATATTTGCGGCGAGGAAACGGCTCTTCTCGAATTGCTCGAAGGCCGCCGCGGTGACGCGCGCAACCGCATCCCGTTCCCTGTGCAAGCCGGCTATATGGGCAAGCCCACCGTCGTCAACAACGTCGAAACACTGGCCTGGGTACCCTGCATCGTCGACAGAGGTCCCGCCTGGTTTGCCGCGATGGGAACCAAAAAGGCCCCGGGCGCCTGGCTGTTCAGCGTTTCGGGCGATTGCAGTCGTCCTGGGATCTACGAATATCCTTTCGGAACGTCCTTGCGCCAGATTTTGACCGATGTTGGTGCGGGAAACGCCAAGGCCGTTCAAGTCGGCGGCGCCAGCGGAATTTGCGTTCCACCATCTCAGTTCGATCGCACCCTGACGCCTGGCGATTTGGCCACCGGAGGCTCGATCATTGTATTCGGCAAAGATCAGGACATGTTTGCCGTCGCGGAGAATTTTCAACAGTTCTTCTCCGACGAATCTTGCGGCCAGTGCATTCCGTGCCGCGTCGGTAATGTTCGTCTGCACGAAGCCATAAAGCGGATGCGGAAAGAAGGACTCGACAAAGAAACCGAGCACACGCTTCGCCAATTGGCCGCGACGATGCAGACGGCATCGAAATGCGGTTTGGGCCAGTCGAGTCCCAAAGCGTTCCTGTCGATCCTCGACAATTTCTCCGGCGAGCTTCCGGCGTGCAAAGCGCCTGTCAAAGATACGCAATCCGTAGTCAGCATCGCGTAATAGGGCCATCACGAGGGGCCATGCCATGACGACAGAAATGATCACCATCACGATCGATGGAAAAGAGATAAAAGTCAGCCCGGGTACCACGGTGCTGGCAGCGGCGCAGAAAGCGGGCATCCATATCCCGACCTTGTGTCACCACGACGATTTGTGCGCTCAGGCGCTGTATTCCCAGTCCGATGCGAAGGGCAACGACTCGGCCAACAAGCACGCCGAGAGCGGCATGTTGGCGACGCCTTCGAGTTGCCGGATGTGTTTGGTGGAAGTGGAAGGTATCCGTCAGCTTCAAGCGTCTTGCGCGGTACCTATCCATTCGCCGATGACGATTCGAACGACCTCGACCGCCATCCGTCATGCGCGGAGCGATATCCTCGAACTTATGATGTCGGAACATTACGGCGATTGCTTTGCTTGTGCGCGCAACGGAACCTGCGAACTGCAAAAACTCTGCGCCGATTACGGCGTGACCTCGGAGCGTTTCGGCCGGCCGCACCAACCGTTATTCGAGATGGCCGATCCGGACAACATCATAATGCGGGACATGAACAAGTGCATCTTGTGCCGCCGTTGCGTTCGCATGTGCGCGTTGTACCAAGGGGTCTACGCTCTCACCACGGAAGGTCGCGGCGATCACAGCCGTATCTCGACTTTTATGGGCCGCGAAATGATGGAGGCGTGGTGCGTCAATTGCGGTCAGTGCATCAATCGCTGTCCGACCGGCGCCTTGACGGAACGCGATGACACCGAAGCGGTGTGGCGTGCCATCGAGGATCCCGACAAGGTCGTTGTGATTTAGACTGCGCCCGCACCGCGGGCGGCCATCGGCGAAAGCTTCGGTTGCGAACCGGGTACGCCAATGACGTTCCAGATGAATACGGCGCTGCGGCGCTGCGGCTTTGACAAGGTATTCGATACGACGTTCTCTGCCGATCTCACAATCCTGGAGGAAGGAGCCGAACTGATCTCGCGTCTCTACAAAGCGCTGGTGCTTAAGGACAACAGCGCGGCGCTTCCGCAGTTCACGTCGTGCTCACCCGGTTGGGTCAAGTTCATCGAGCATTTCTATCCGAACTATCTCAACAACCTTTCTTCGGCCAAAAGTCCGCAACAGATGATGGGCGCGGTGATCAAAACGTATTTCGCCGAAAAGAACGGTTGGGATCCGTCGAAGATCGTTAGCGTGTCCCTTATGCCTTGCACGGCAAAGAAGTTCGAAGCGGCACGGCCGGAAATGGATTCGAGCGGATATCGCGATGTCGATTATGCGCTGACGACGCGCGAACTCGCCCGCATGTTCAAGCAAGCAGGCATCGATCTTCCGCGTCTCGAGAAGTCGCCGTTCGACGATCCGTTCGGCGTCTCGTCGGGCTCGGGTGTTATCTTCGGCGCCACCGGCGGCGTTATGGAAGCGGCGCTGCGTACGGTGATCGAAATCGTCACCGGCGAAAAAGTCGAAACCCTGTTCGCCAAGGCCGATATCAAGCCGGTGCGCGGCTTTGATGGCGTGCGTATGGCCGAGATCAAGATCGGGGAGACCGGTCCCGTGCCGGCCATTCTTTCGCATCTTGTGCCGGACTTCGAATGGCTGCGCGGTGTGACCCTGCGTGTCGGTATGGCTCACGGCACGGCAAACGCGATCCGCGTCATGCAGGACATTCAGGAAGGCGGCCCGCTTTCCACCTGTCATTTCATCGAATTCATGGCCTGTCCGGGCGGCTGTTTGGGCGGCGGCGGCCAGCCGATCCCGACCACGCAAGATATCCGCGCAGCGCGCGCCAAAGCGATCTACGGCGAAGACGCCAACGACGTTGTGCGGAAATCGCATGAAAATGAGGATGTCTTGCGTATTTACCGCGAATTCTTCAAAGAAGGACCTTGCAGCCACAAGAGCCACGAACTCCTGCACACGCATTACAAAGAAAGGGTATAGGCAGCCATTGACGGATTTCGCACACCTCACCGCGCAACAAACGTTCGGTCGCGATGATCTGGTAGCGATACTGGGTGCGAAGGACGTCAAGGATATCGACATTATCCGCCGGGCCGCGGAGACCGTTCTGCTGGAACAATGCGGCCCGGGTGTATTTTTGCGCGGCCTTGTCGAATCTTCGAATGCCTGTGCCTGCGACTGCCTTTATTGCGGCATCCGAAAATCCAACAAGGACGTGCATCGCTACACGCTGTCGGTCGAAAGCATTCTAGAGTGCGCCAAGCTTTGTTCGCAGCTTGGTTATGGCTCGATGGTCATCCAGTCGGGCGAACGTGCTGACAAGAAATTCATCGACATGACGGTGGAGGCGCTCGAACGGATCAAGCTGGAAACCCGCACCGAAGCGCAGCCGGAAGGCCTGGGCATTACGTTGTGCATAGGTCAGCAATCGCGCGAAACATTCCAGCGTCTCTACGATGCCGGCGCGCATCGCTATCTGCTGCGCATCGAATCCACCAATCCGACCCTGTTCGCCAAGATCCATCCCGGCGATCAGACATTCGAATCCCGCGTCGAGTGCCTCAATCTGCTGCGGGAAATCGGCTATCAGGTCGGCACCGGCGTGATGATCGGCTTGCCCGGCCAAACGTTGGAAGACCTCGCCGACGACATCCTTTTCTTCAAAGCCAACGACATCGATATGATCGGCATGGGCCCGTTCATCCCCCATCCCGATACGCCGCTGGGCCACGAGCCTTGCCCCGAGGTGCATGAACGCGTTCGCCTCAGCCTTTTGATGATCGCCGCCACCCGGCTTTGCTTGCGCGACGTCAACATTGCCGCCACCACCGCCCTGCAGGCGCTGGACCCCATCGGCCGCGAAAAGGGCCTGCAATTCGGCGCCAATATCATCATGCCGCTGGTCACACCCAACGACGTCCGCCGGGATTATCAGCTCTATCCGGGAAAACCCTGTCTGGAAGAAAATGCTCGGGAGTGCCAATCCTGTCTCGGCATGCGTATCGAATTTGCCGGCCGCAAGATGGGTGCCAACGCCTGGGGCGATTCCAGGCACGCCGCGAAACGCAAGGCCGAGAAGGAACGGAGCAGCGTCTGATGACGCAAGGCCTACAGGCATTCCGGATGGAATGCGACGCTCTGGGAGAAAAACAAATCGCAGGCGACGCGTTGTGGGGTATTCACACCCAACGCGCGTTGGAGAATTTCGCTTTTTCGCAGCGCCGCGTGCCTTATGCGCTGATCGCCGCTCTGGCGACCGTCAAGCACGCGGCCGCCGCCACCAATGCGGAACTCGGCTATTTGCCCAAGGACATCGCCGACGCCATCGTTGCAGGCTGTGTGCAAATCTGCGAAGGCACGCTTCAGGATAACTTCCCGCTCGATGCTTTACAGGGCGGTGCGGGCACCTCCACCAACATGAACGTCAATGAGGTCGTCGCCAATCTTGCGCTCAGGCGTTTGGGGAAGCCGATCGGCGATTATGCAGCGGTCCATCCGCTGCTCCATGTCAATCTGCATCAATCGACCAATGATGTGTACCCGACGGCGTTGCGCATCGCGGCGATCGCCGGCGTGCGTCGGCTGAGCGACAGCTTCGCCAAACTGCAGGGTGCATTCCAAGTAAAGGAAGCCGCCTTCCAAGCGATCGCCAAAATGGGCCGTACGGAATTGCAGCCCGCTGTGCCCATGACGCTGGGCCAAGAGTTCTCTGCCTTTGCCGAGGCGATTGCCCGTGACCGCTGGCGTACATTCAAATGCGAGGAGCGCTTGCGCCTGGTGAATCTGGGCGGCACGGCCATCGGAACAGGCATTACGGCACCGCGCCGTTACATCTTCCGTGTCATTGAAGTATTGCGCGCGCTCACCGGCATGGGATTGTCGCGCAACGAGAATGTGATCGATGCAACGGCCAATGCGGATGCGTTCGTCGAAGTGTCCGGCATTTTGAAAGCCTCTGCGGCCAACTTAAGCAAAATCGCTGGCGATTTGCGCCTGCTGCATTTCCTAGGGGAGATCGCGCTTCCACCATTACAGGCCGGTTCTTCGATTATGCCAGGCAAGGTCAATCCGGTGATGACCGAAGCCGTGATGCAGGTGGGCCTGGTCGTGCGCGCAAACGATGCAATTGTCACCGAGTGCGCAGCGCACGGCACGCTGCAGATCAACGAATTCATGCCGCTGCTCGCCGTCGCACTGCTCGAATCCATCGATATTCTGGATACCACCGCCATCTCGCTCGCCGGTCATGTTGCGGGCATCGAAGCCGATGCGAAACGCTGCGCCGAATTTCTCATGGACGGCCCTAGTCTGCTCACCGCCTTCCTGCCGCAAATCGGCTACGAGCGCGCCAGCGCACTGGTGAAAGAATTTGTGGTAGCGCAAGGCGCTGTTCGCGGGCTTACGCTGCGAACGTTCCTGTCGGAAAAACTTGGCGAAGCACTGGTGAACGAAGTTCTCTCCGCTCCCAACCTTGTCAAACTCGGTCACGATTGATGTCTCAGATCCTTCCCGCAGCACCAAAATCCAACCGCTTGCACATCGGACTGGCCGGCCGCGTCAATGTGGGCAAGTCGTCCTTCCTCAATATGCTCGCAGGGCAAGACGTCGCCATCACATCGCAGATAGCGGGAACAACCACCGATGTCGTCGAGAAGACGATGGAACTCTTGCCGCTGGGACCCGTAACGCTGATCGACACGGCCGGCGTCGACGATACCTCAGCTCTGTCCGCAGCCCGCATAGAGAAGACCAAGAAGGCGCTGCGCCGCGCCGACATCCTTGCCGTCATCGTCACACCGAACGCCTGGAGCGAATACGACGACGCGCTGATCAACGAAGCGCGGGCTGCGTCCATCCCCGTGCTTGTGGTTGTCAACAAAGCCGATCTCGTCGAGCCCAGTTCGGATTTTCTGGCGCTGCTCGATGTAAAGCGCCTTTCCTGGATTCAGGGCAATTCAACCGGCATTGCCGCGTCGCGCGAATCCTATCGCCAGGCCTTCAAGGACGCTATCCGCGGACTTCTGCCGCGCCTATTCACCGCGCCCCCGTCGCTGCTGGGCGATTTGCTTCCGGCGGGTGGCATGGCGGTGCTCGTCGTGCCCATCGATCTGGGTGCGCCGCAGGGGCGTCTCATCGTGCCCCAAGTGCAAAGCCTGCGCGATCTGCTGGACAACGACGCGAGCGCACTGGTGGTAAAGGATCGCGAATACGCCGCCACGCTGGCGCGGCTCAATTCGCCACCGAATCTCGTCGTCTGCGATTCCCAAGTTGTGGCGCGCGTTGTCGCCGACACGCCGCCCTCGGTGCCGCTTACGACATTTTCCATCCTGTTCGCACGCTACAAAGGAAACCTTGCAGAGCTTGCGCGCGGCGCGGGCGTTCTCAACCGTCTGAAAACCGGCGACAAGATATTGCTGGCCGAGGGCTGTTCGCACCATCCGCTGGAGGACGATATCGGCCGCGTGAAAATTCCGCGCTGGCTTCGTCAATTCGCCGGGTGCGAACTGCAGATCAGTTCTTGCGCCGGGCACGATTTTCCGCCGGACCTCAAGGATTATCGTCTGGTGATCCACTGCGGAGGCTGCGTGATGACGCGCCAGGAGATGCTCTCGCGCCTCACGGAAGCAGAACGCGAGCACGTCGCCATGACGAATTTCGGTTTGGCGATCTCCGTCTTGCAGGGCGTGCTAAATCGTGCCTTGTCGCCATTCCCGGACGCACTGCTTGCCTATGAGCAAGCCCTGGCGGATTGAAGCGACTCCGCTATAAATAGCACATGGAAAAAATCGCCATTGTCACGGGAGCAGGCAGCGGCATTGGGCGCGCGGTTGTGCTTGGACTGCTTGACGCCGGTTATGCGGTGACGCTGGCGGGGCGCCATAGCGAAACACTCGATGAATCCGCAGCAATGGCTTCGTCGCCTTCCCGCGCATTGGCTGTCCCCACCGACGTCAGCGACGAACACTCAGTGGAAAATCTGTTCCGCGAAACCGTGAGCCGATATGGTCGTGTCGACCTGCTATTCAACAATGCCGGCACGAGCGCTCCGCCCGTGCCGGTCGAATCTCTCAGCCTCGCGCAATGGAATAGCGTTGTGGCCGTCAATTTGACGGGCGTTTTTCTCTGCGCTCGTTCGGCATTCCGCCAGATGAAGCAACAGAATCCGCGCGGCGGGCGCATTATCAACAATGGTTCGATATCGGCGCATGTGCCGCGTCCCTTTTCTGCGCCCTACACGGCGACCAAACACGCTGTCAGTGGGTTAACGAAATCTCTGTCGCTCGATGGCCGCGACTTCGATATCGCCGTCGGTCAAATCGATATCGGTAACGCCGCCACGGCGATGACCATCGCGATGTCTCACGGCGTGCTCCAGGCCGATGGAATCGTTGCAGCCGAACCCATAATGGATTTACGCCATGTCGTTGATGCAGTCGTTTACATGGCGAATTTACCGCTTGACGCGAATGTGCCGAGCCTCACCGTCATGGCGAACCGGATGCCCTTCGTCGGCCGCGGCTAGCGCGCTTCTTCCGCTGCCGTTGAAATGCATGCGTCTCTGAGCAAAGCGACGACTCGCATGCTCTAACCGTGTAACTTCTTAGCCGTCTCTGCAATTTTCCTACCCTGATAGCGAGCGCCCTCCAATTCGTTCGCCGTGGGTTGCCGGGAACCATCGCCGCCGGCGATCGTCGTAGCACCATAGGGCGAACCACCCGTCACTTCGTTCAGCGTCATCTGACCCGCGTGACCGTAGTCCAAGCCCACAACGATCATCCCAAAATGGAGAAGATTGGTAATGATCGAGAACAGCGTCGTTTCCTGACCGCCATGCTGCGTGGCCGTAGAGGTAAACGCTCCTCCCACCTTCCCATGCAGAGCGCCCCGCGCCCACAATCCGCCCGCTTGATCGAGGAAATTCGCCATTTGCGAGGCCATTCGGCCGAAGCGCGTCCCCACGCCAACGATAACCGCGTCATAATTTGCCAAGTCTTCGATCGACGCGATTGGAGCGGCTTGATCCATCTTGTAGTACGATTTTCGAGCGGTTTCTTCGGACACCAAATCCGGGACTCGCTTGATATCGACGACAGCTCCCGCGTCGCGCGCGCCTTTCGCCACGGCCTGCGCCATTGTTTCAATATGGCCATACGCCGAATAGTAAAGGACAAGAACCTTGGGCATTTCAGCCTCCTCATGGAAATGTTGTGAACCTGGGAATTCTGGTGGCGCCTATGCCGCATCCACCAACACGAGTTCGGAATCTTCGAGCGCTTTGATCTGGAGCACCGGTTCTTTTTCGATCGCAGCCCCATCGCGCGCTGCGATCCGCACGCCGTTGATTTCGACTGCACCTGTTGCCGGCACAAGATAACCGTGGCGCTTTTCGCCGATCGGATATTCGACCACTTCTCCCGCTTTCAAGGTTGCGCCCAGAACGCGCGCATCTGTGCGGATTGGCAAAGAGTCCGTGTCCCCCTCGAAACCACTGGCCAGGTTGACAAAGCGCCCGGACCGATCACTTTTGGGGAAAGGCTTTGCGCCCCAGGACGGTTTTCCTCCCGCACGTGTCGGCAAAATCCAAATTTGAAAAAGCGTCGTGGTCTGAGGTTCGAGATTGTATTCGGCATGCCGAATCCCGGATCCCGCGCTCATGACTTGGACGTCTCCGGCCTCGGTACGCCCTTCATTACCCATACTATCCTTGTGGGTAATGGCCCCTTGCCGCACATAGGTGATGATTTCCATGTCCGCATGAGGGTGGGGTGGAAAGCCGGAGTTCGGTGCGATTTCGTCGTCATTCCAGACACGTAAGCTGCCCCAACCCATTCTGTTGGGATCTTGGTAGCCGGCAAACGAAAAATGGTGCCGGGCATTCAGCCAGCCGTGATTTGCGCCCCCAAGCTCTTCAAAGCGTCTCTGTTCAATCATCGAGGGCCTCCTTGCAAATGAGCCGCATTGTTCGAATAGAAACTATGGATTGCCAGATCACTTAAAAATAGAAACTATAGAAACTCATCGTTTCGGAAATTGACATGTCTACACTTCCTGACTTCGAGGGCTTGGCGGTCTTTGCCAAAGTCGTCGAAACTCGTTCCTTTGCCAGGGCGGCTGCGGAACTGAAGCTCTCCAAAGCCACAGTGTCCAAAGCCGTCACCCGGCTCGAGTCCAAACTCGGCACGCGCCTTTTGAACCGCACATCGCGCAGATTCGCCGTGACCGATGCAGGCCGCCGTCTATCAGAGCGCGCATCTCGCATTCTTGCGGAAGGCGAGGCGGCCGAGAGCGATACGCTGGCGCAATCCATAAGTCCGCGCGGACTGGTGCGCCTTGCGGCACCGATGTCGTTTGGCGTTTTGCATGTCGCGCCACTTATGCCGGAATTTCTGTCGGCCTTTCCCGGCATCGCCGTGGATCTGCATCTCAGCGATGCGATGGTTGATGTGATCGGCGAGGGCTTCGACGCGGCATTGCGAATTGCCAGCTTGCCCGACTCATCTCTGATTGCCAGGCGGCTCTGCGGTGTCGAAGCACATGTGCTCGCCGCGCCGGCCTATCTGAGAAACCATGGCCGGCCCCAGCATCCCTCGCATCTTTCGGAACATGTGTGTGTCAGCTATGCCTATTCGGCGACAGCCGATGCGTGGCGCTTCACAAACAAGTCCGGCGAGGTCGCAAGTCTGCGTCCGACGGGCCCGCTCCGCGTAAACAATGGTGATGCGATCTTGCCGGCCCTCATCGCGGGTCTAGGCTTGGGCGTGCTCCCCGATTTTATCGCGGCGCCCGCATTGGCCGACGGTCGGCTTGAAGCCGTTCTGACCGATTGGTCGCTGCCATCTGCCGCGCTTCATTTGGTGATGCCACCAGGCGGTCCGCGACCAGCCCGTGTCGAAGTGCTAGGCGATTTTCTCGCAGGGAAATTGGCGCGGCGAGGACGTGAAAGGACCTGATACAGCTGCGGCGACAGCGTCGGTCGCCGGGGTTGGCTTCAAACGATGCACCGCCTATATTAACCAAACTTTGACGGGCCCAAATGACGCTCCAGTTTGAGCGGCGCGGGTGTATTTTCGTGTGAGTTGCGATTGCAATTCAGACTTGAAACAGGATCCGATCTTTGTGCGAAGAAAGCGGTTCAAAAGGTCACGGATCCCATAAATGAAATCCCACGCATTACGCAATCTTCTGGTGTTTTTGTCGGACAACAGATCGGTTGCAAACAGGGCCGAAGGGCACTTTTT
>CAWGHR010000062.1:0-18158 GCA_963822275.1 uncultured Alphaproteobacteria bacterium | reverse complement strand
AGCGCGGCGGACAATTGGGCGTGAAGGAAATCGTGCTCGGCATGTCGCATCGCGGCCGCTTGAATGTGCTCGCCAATGTCATGTCCAAGCCGTATCGGCAGATCTTTCACGAATTCCAAGGCGGCAGCGTCAACCCCAGCGAAGTGCAGGGGTCGGGCGATGTGAAATACCACCTTGGCGCCTCGTCTGACCGCGAGTTCGACAACAACCACGTCCATCTGTCGCTGACGCCCAATCCTTCGCATCTCGAGGCGGCCGACCCTGTTGTTCTTGGCAAAGCGCGCGCCAAGCAGACGCAGTTGGGCGACAAAATAGAACGCGCCAATGTGCTGCCGCTGCTGTTGCATGGCGATGCGGCGTTTGCGGGCCAAGGCGTGGTGGCGGAATGTTTCGCCATGTCGGGCACCAAGGGGTTCCGTACCGGCGGCACCGTGCACTTCGTCGTCAACAATCAAATCGGTTTCACGACGTCGCCGGCGCATTCGCGTTCTTCGCCATATTCCACCGACATCGCTTTGATGGTGCAGGCGCCGATCTTCCATGTGAACGGCGACGATCCCGAAGCGGTCGTGCATTGCGCGCGCATCGCCACCGAATTCCGCCAGCTGTTCCACAAAGATGTCGTGATCGACATGTTCTGCTATCGCAGGTTCGGTCACAACGAGACCGACGAGCCTTCGTTCACGCAACCTTTGATGTATCGCGCGATCAAGGATCATCCCACGGCGCTGGAGCTTTATGCCACCAAGCTGGTTGCCGAAGGCACGTTGTCGGAAGCCGAAGTCAAAGAGATGATCGCCGCCTTCAACAAGCGGCTCGACGAAGAATACGAAGCCTCAAAGAGCCACCGCCCCAAGCGCGCCGATTGGCTGGATGGGCGCTGGGCCGGCATGTCCGTGGCCCCCAAAGGCGGCAACCGCCGCGGCGAGACCGACGTGGCGATGAACGTGTTGAAGGACGTCGGTCATGCGATCTCGACGATTCCGGAAGGCTTTAACGCCCACAAAACCATTGTGCGCCAGATGCAAACCAAGGCGCGGATGTTCGAGACCGGTGAAGGAATAGATTGGGCTACGGCGGAAGCACTCGCCTTCGGCACGCTGCTCAAGGACGGGGTCGCCATTCGCCTGTCCGGACAGGATTCCGCGCGCGGCACATTCTCTCAGCGCCATTCGGTGTTGATCGACCAGGATACCGAGGAGCGCTATGTTCCCCTCTGCCATGTCGGCGGCGACCAGCCGGAATTCGAAGTCATCGATTCGCTGCTTTCGGAAGAGGCAGTGCTCGGCTTCGAATACGGTTTTTCGACCGCCGAGCCCAAAGCGCTGGTGCTGTGGGAAGCCCAATTCGGCGATTTTGCCAATGGCGCGCAAGTGGTCATCGATCAATTCATCTCGTCCGGTGAAATGAAATGGCTGCGTATGTGCGGCTTGGTGCTGCTGTTGCCGCATGGCTATGAAGGCCAAGGACCGGAACATTCTTCCGCGCGACTGGAGCGCTATCTGCAGCTCTGCGCGCAGGACAATATCCAAGTCGTCTATCCGACAACTCCGGCGAATTATTTCCATGTCCTGCGGCGGCAGATGCACCGCACCTTCCGCAAGCCGTTGATCGTGATGACGCCGAAATCGCTGCTGCGCCACAAGCGCTGTATCTCCTTCCTTTCGGATTTCGGACCTGGTTCCTCGTTTCATCGCGTTTTCATGGATCAGGCCGAATGCGTGCCCGGCGCCACGACGGTCAAACTGGCGCCCGACGCCGAAATCAAGCGCGTTATCCTGTGCAGCGGTAAGGTCTATTTCGACCTGATGGAAGAGCGCGAAAAGAAGAACGAAACGCGTATCCAGATGCTGCGCTTGGAACAACTTTATCCCTTCCCGGAAGACACGCTGACGGCTGAGCTAGAGCGTTTCCGGGGGGCCGAAGTCGTCTGGTGCCAGGAAGAGCCGAAGAATCAGGGCGCTTGGACCTTCGTGCGGCCACGGATGGAAGATATTCTCACCCGCATGTCCGGCCATTGCCGTTGCCCCCGCTATATCGGGCGGCCGGAATATGCCTCCACTGCGGCCGGGTTGATGAGCCAGCACAATGCCGAACTTCACGCCTTCCTGGATGAGGCATTGACGTTGTAACTTCACTTGCCGTCGCCCTTCGACAAGCTCAGGGTGTTCCCATAATTATCCTCATGCAGAGCCTGTCGAAGCGTGAGGGCCAAAAGAGGCTCCATGAGCATCGAGATCAAAGTTCCCGCGATGGGCGAATCCGTCACCGAAGCGACTGTCGCGCGCTGGTTCAAAAAAGAGGGCGATGCGGTCCATCGCGACGAACCGCTGCTGGAACTGGAGACCGACAAGGTGACGGTGGAAGTGCCCGCTCCCGCCGACGGGGCCATCGAAAAAATCACAGTGAAAGCCGGCGACACGGTTCAGGTGGGAAGCATTTTGGGCGCCATCGCAGAAGGCAAAGCCGGAAAGGCGACCCCGGTCCTGCCGAACAATCCCGAAGCCGTCATTGGTAAGGCCCCGCCCAAGCCGGCGCTCGCCGCTGTATTCACCGCACCGCAACCAGCGCCTGCCGCGGCCGCCGCGCCGGTAATGCCCGCCGTGCGGCGTATCGCCGAAGAAAGCGGCCTCGATCCGGCCCGCGTTGTTGCTTCCGGAAAAGACGGCCGCGTTACCAAAGGCGATATGCTGGCTGCGCTCGAAGCGGGCGCCCAACATTCGCTGCCGCGCCCCGCATCGCTGCCTTCGGGACCGCGCGCCAATGAGGCACGCGAAGAGCGCGTGACGATGAGCCGTCTGCGCAAGACAATCGCGCTGCGTCTGAAGGAATCGCAAAACACCGCCGCGCAGCTGACGACGTTTAACGAAGTCGATATGGGCCATATCATGGCGCTGCGGAGCGAATACAAGGAAAGCTTCGAAAAGAAGCATCACGTGCGGCTCGGCTTCATGGGCTTTTTCGTCAAAGCGTGTATCGCCGCGCTGAAGGAGCTGCCCAATGTCAATGCCGAAATCGAAGGCGACGACATCGTCTACAAGAACTATTACGACATCGGCGTTGCCGTCTCGACCGAGCGCGGGTTGATGGTTCCTGTGGTGCGCGACGCAGACAAACTATCGCTGGCAGGCATCGAATTGGCGATCGGCGATTTCGGTCAGCGCGCCCGCGATAACAAATTGAAGCTCGAAGAACTGCAGGGCGGCACATTCTCCATCACCAATGGCGGGGTGTTCGGTTCCTTGATGTCGACGCCGATATTGAATGCGCCGCAATCGGGCATTCTCGGCATGCACAAGATTCAGAACCGCCCTGTCGCTATCGACGACAAAGTAGTGATCCGCCCAATGATGTATCTGGCGCTTTCTTACGATCACCGTCTGGTCGATGGCCGCGAAGCTGTTACCTTCCTGGTGCGGGTGAAGGAAAATCTGGAATCGCCGGAGCGGATGCTGCTGGATATTTGATCCGCAAAAAATGCGGGCTGCGCCATTCTTAGATGTCCGCGCTTATTCGGCAGCGTGTGTTATCGCGCTCGCGTGCTGCTCGTGAACCGGCCTTGCTGCCCGCTGATTGGCAATCGCGAAGGCCAGGACCACCGCGTAGCACAAAGTCGGCACGATCATGGCGAACTGGACGGGCGCAAACGTCCAGATGAGATGCATGAGCGCCAGACCGGCCATGCCGCCGCCGCCGCCCATATAAATCAAAGCGGTTCCCGATTTGGTGAGAGGGCCAAGGTCGCGGATCGCTCCCGCCAAAATCGTCGGGAACATGATCGACATAAAAAAGCTGGTGGCGACCATGCAGATCACGCCGAAATGTCCCCCCGCCCCCGTGGCGATTGCGCCCAGCACGAGCGCGGCGCCGGCAAAAATCGCCATAAGGCGATCAGGATTAATCCGAAACATCAAGGCTGCGCCAATGAACCGCCCGGCCCCGTAGATCATCAGCGACCACAATAGAAAATCCGCCGCGGTAGTCGCCGAGATGCCCGGAAAGACGTTCTCGACATAGCGCCCTGTCGCAGTCCAGGTCACGACCTGTGCTGCAATACAGAAAAACTGTGCCGCGACGCCGAACATGAAGAGCGGCCTCGCCAGCAGTGTGCGGAATTCCAGACCTGCGCCGGCGCCCCGCTTGGCGCGCTCGGTGGCCACAGACGGAAATCGCACCTTGTCGACCAGAAACGCCAGCAATAGAACGCTCGCTCCGAGCACGATGTAGGGTCGGACCACCGCATGCGCCAGTTGCGCGATCGGTAGCGCGAGGTCGGAGAGAATAAGCCAACGCCCGGTATAAACAGCCAGCAGAACCCCCACAGGATAGAAAGCCTGCGCGAAATTAAGCCGTTGCGCAGAGGTCTCGATGGAGCCGAACCGCATGACCAGCGGGTTGGCCGAGACCTCGATAAAGATCCAGCCGCAGGACATCACCGCTGCCGCAAACAATAAGAACAGAAACGCATGCTGTTCGGCGGCCGGATAAAAGAGAAACGCGCCAACGCTGAAACTTCCCAGGCCGAAAACTATTGCCGCTTTATAACCGAATTGGCGGGCGTACAGCGCCGCGGGTATTGCGAACAGAAAATAGACGATACTGTAAATGCTCTGCGTGAGCACCAGCTCGGAGCTGTCGAGTTCGAAGACCTTGGCGAACGGCAGTATGAGCGTGTCATACAGTCTGTGGGCAAATCCCCAGAGAGCGAACAAGCTCACCGTTAGAACAATGGCGAGCGTGTAGGTCGTTTTCCGTGTGGTTTTTTCGGTCATGCGACTCTCCGGCCGGTGCGCCGGCACAGATTTGGGCAAATGTGAGAATGCGCGAACTTCGTTAATGGCGCACCAACGCTTGAGTGCGGCTGTTGGACGGTGCAGCCTTTGGTCGATAGACGATCCGGGTTATGTCTCGGCGAATGCGAAACCACTAAGAAATCCTGAATGCAGAGACACCCCTCACCTGCTCCTTGCAACGGCGAAATACGACGATCCCGTTCGGCCTGTGATTCCTAGCGTTCAACCGTTCCCGACACCGTCGCTTTGGCAAGTGCAGCTTTGGTAAGAGCCGCATCGATTTCGGTCGCGGGTGCATCGGGCTTCAGCGTTAATGCCGGCGTGCCCAATGCCCAGATCGTGAACTCGTAGCGATGGACACCCGAACCAGTCGGCGGGCATGGACCGTCATAAGTTGAGTCACCAAAATTGCTCTTCACACCCGTTGCGCCCTTCGGCAAATGCGTAATGCCTTTTTCGAACATGTTCACGTTCGCCGGAATTCCCGTCACAATCCAATGCGACCAGCCCGACGGTTTGACGCTGACATCGATCACAGTGAGCGCGAAGCTCTTTGTCCCAGCAGGCGCGCCGCTCCAAGAAAGCGCGGGCGAAAGGTTCGAACCGCCGCATCGCGGGTAAACCTGTTCGAGTTTGAGCGGTTTGCCGTCCGCGATGTCGGGGCTCTTGAGGCCCATTGCCAGGGCAGAGCTGGTCGTAGCAGCGATCGCCAGTATTGCGAGAAACGACTTTCGCATTGCCAATACTTCTTTGCACCCGTCGTGCATTCTAGCGTAAACGCAAGGCAGGTCGTCCGCCGCCAAGGCCACTTCGCAAAAATGTGATGTTGAGGCGTTCGACGGCAACGTCAGGCCACTTGCTTGTCGATCATCTCGAGTTTGGCCAGTTCGACATGGGCGCGCAGCTCGATTTCGTCGAGCACCGTCTGCAATTTCGGATCGGCGAAGCCTTCGCGCCGCTTGGTCACGGCATTGGCAAGGCGATTGAGCGTGACGCGCGGAATGCCGCCCGCCAATAATCCGTCTCGAACTTGATCGAGCATGTCGAGCAACTGTTCGCCGTGTTTGAGACCTTTGGAACGGCCGTCGGTGGAGTCCTCCATACCTTGCAAGGTCAGGATGGAATCGAGCGCCGCGATTGGGCCCGGACCAGCGACGACCTGCGCACGCGCATCATCAACGCTTGGAAGCGAGAACGCAGACTCGCTTGCGGTCGCGCCTTTGCTGGTACGGCGCACAACGGCCCGATCGATACTTCTGGTGCTCTTGATCTCCATGGACGTTTCTCGTCCTATTGCGACACACTAGCATCGCCGATCGTAGTTAAGGATACGTTACGTCCCACAACTTATGCGCGGTGGTACGGATGGCCGGCCAAAATCGTAAGCGCGCGGTAGATTTGCTCCGCCAACATCGCGCGGACCAGCAGATGCGGCCAAGTCTGCGGACCGAAAGCCAGGCTGCGCCCGGGTTTCTTGCCGGGCAGCGGCGCCAACCCGTCGGGCCCGCCGATGACGAAGCACAAATCCTTGGTACCCGCATCACGCAGCGCGCCCAGCATGTCCGAGAATTCCTCGCTGGTCATACCCTTGCCTTTGGCATCGAGCATAACGATATGCGCGCCAACCGGCACGCGCGCTGCCAATTTCTCGGCCTCTTCGGCCATACGCGTTTTGACATCCCGCGATTTGGAGATAGCGAACTCTTCCACCGCGACGGAGGGAAATCCCATGTTGCGGCCCATCTGGCCGGCACGATGGATGAAATCGTCGACCAAAGCCCCCTCGGATGTGCCGCGCGTGAAGCCGACGGCAAGGACGGTGAGCCTCATATCGCTTCAGCGCGTCGCGGCGCGGGCGCGAGCCGTTTCATCGACCGACCACATGCCTTCGAGATCATAATAAGCGCGCACCTCGGGACGAAAGATGTGCACGATCACATCGCCTGCGTCGACCAGCACCCAATCGCCCTGCGCCATGCCGTCGACCGGACGCGTGCCGTAGCCGGCCTCTTTCAGCCGCCGCGCCAAATGGTCGGCGATGGAGGCGACATGCCGGGACGAGCGACCGTTGGCGATCACGATGGCATCGCAGAGCGAGGAACGCCCTTCGAGATCGATCGTCACGATCTCTTCGGCCTTGTCCTCATCCAGCGATTGCAGGACACGCGACAAAACCTCGATATCGCGCGGTGCAACCTTTTTCGGCGCCGTTTTCTTTGCGGAAATAACCTTCTTGGCTGACGCCTTTTTGCTGGGCGTTTTTTTGGCAATCGCCTTTTTGGCAGAGGGTTTCTTGGCGAATGGCTTCTTGGCGGCAGGCTTTTTGGCCGGCTTGCGGGCTGTGGTCTTCAGGTTGGTCCTCCGTTCGCGGTCAATGCGCAAAAGGCGGACGGGATCCTGCTTTGCTCAGCCGCTCGCTCCTTTGTCATTTCCGAAATCACTGTAGCACGCCCGATTTGCGCTGACCAAGGCCCGAACGGATCGCTGTGGCGGAGACTTGGTTGCGGCGTCCGTCCACGGGCACGATAGCGGGTAGCTTGCGCATGTTCCTGCAGCGCGGGAAACGCTGCATCGCCTTGGCGTTCAACGGCGCCAGCACGCTGCCCGGCCTGACAATGACCGCGACGGGCAGGAGCGCTGCGATGTCCATCCAGCGCCGCCAGCGGTGGAATTGTGCAAGATTGTCGCTGCCCATCAGCCATACAAATCGGACCTCGGGGAAGCGCCGATGGAGCGCCTTCAACGTGTCGATCGTGTAACGGGTGCCCAGCGTCTTTTCGAGATCGCTGACGATGAGGCGGGGATGGCCGGCGACCATCGTGCGCGCCGCTGCCAAGCGGTGCTCGACGGGCGCCATGCCCTCTTCCGGCTTCAGCGGGTTCTGCGGTGCCACCAACCACCAGACGTAATCGAGCGGCAGCTGTTTCAGTGCGATCTCGCTGACATAGAGATGACCTTCATGGGCGGGGTTGAATGAACCGCCCAAGAGCCCAATTCGCATTCCCTTGGCCACCGGGCCGGGCGGTCGCAGCCAACCAGCGCGATTCAAATGCTTGTCCTCTCCAGAATTGGGTACTCCGCCCAAATCATAGCGCAATCCTATTCGTGCCGCAGCGCCACGATCGGATCGAGGCGCGCGGCGCGCCGTGCCGGCAAATAGCCGAAGGCAATGCCGACGCCGGCGGAAAACAATACCGCGATCACTACGATCCCCGGCTGAAAGACAAAAGGCAGCTTGAGCAGCGATGCGACGCCGGCGGCCCCGCCAAGCCCGACGAGGATCCCAGCGATACCGCCCAGCCCGCTGATCACGGCGGCTTCGATCAGGAACTGCAGCAACACGTCATGCGACCGCGCGCCGATGGCCAGCCGAATGCCGATTTCTCGCGTGCGTTCGGTTACCGAGACCAGCATGATGTTCATGATACCGATGCCACCGACCAAAAGGCTGACGGCGGCGATGGCGGCGAGAAAGGCCGTCAGCGTCCCGGTTATCGTGGAGATTACTTTGCTAATCTCTTTCATGTCGCTGATTTGGAAATCGATGTCGGAACTTAACGCGATATGGCGCCGCTCACGCATCAAATTGGTTATGTCGGTCTTGGCGTGATCGGTCAACGTGGCGTTTCGCACCGAGATCCAGACCATGGTGACATCGTTGGTGCCGGTCAAGCGCCGCTGCACGGCGCGGATCGGCATCACTGCGATATCATCCTGATCGCTGCCGAACGTGGATTGCCCTTTCAATTCCAGAACCCCGATCACTTCGCAGGAAATCTTGCCAAGCCTCAAGCGCTGACCGATCGGATCCTGGGCGCCGAACAGTTCCTTGCGCACGGTCTGACCGAGGACGCAGACCGACTTGCCGGAGCGATCCTCGGAAATGTTGAACTGCCGTCCCAGAACAATGTTCCATTCGCGCGCCGTGAAGTAGTCGTCGGTGGTTCCGTAGACGTTGGTCGTGTGGTTGTGGTTGCCCAATATCGCAGCAGCGGTGCTGGTAGTCACCGGAGCGACCGCGTCAAGATTGGCCACATCGCGCCGAAGCGCATCGGCGTCGGAGATCTGAAACTGCGGCGCGATAGTCAGCGTTCCGGGGCGGTTTTGGCCGGGTGCCAGAATCAACAGATTGCGGCCCATCGAAGAGATGCTGCTGGTGATGCTTTGCGTGGCGCCGGTGCCCAATGTCACCATCATGATCACCGCACCGACGCCGATGATGATGCCGAGCGTGGTCAGCGCCGAACGCAACAGATTGTTGCGGATCTCGCGCAAAGCCAAAAGGAAGGCATTGCCGATCATGCGCCCTGTCCACTGTCGGATATGATTTTGCCATCCCGGAAGCGCACTTGGCGCTTGGCATAAGCCGCGATGTCTTCTTCATGGGTGACGAGGACGATCGTAATGCCACGCTGCACATTGAGGGACTTCAAAAGCGCCATGATCTCATGGCTCATAGAAAATCGAGATTGCCCGTCGGTTCGTCAGCGAACACCACCGAGGGGTCGCTGACCAGCGCGCGAGCGATCGCCACGCGTTGTTGCTGACCACCGGACAATTCCGACGCCATATGCTTGCCGCGTGTTCCCAGGCCCACCTGCTCAAGTGCAATTTGTGCCTGCTTATGGCGTCGCGACCGGCCCATGCCGCGATAGATCAGCGGCAGTTCGAGGTTTTCGATCGCCGTGGTGCGCCGCAGAAGATTGTAGCCTTGGAACACAAAGCCGATGTAATAACGCCTGAGCAACGCGCGCTGATCCTGGGACAGGGTTCCCACATCGACGCCGCGAAAGAAATAATGCCCATGCGTAGGCGTATCGAGACATCCGAGAATATTCATGGCGGTCGATTTGCCAGAACCAGAAGGTCCCATCACGGCCACAAATTCATGTTCTTCGATCGCAAGATCGATTCCGGCCAAGGCCGCAACTTGCGCCTCGCCTGTGCCGTAGAGCTTCTGCACACCACGCAACTCGATCAGCGCCGTGCTCATTGCGCACTCAGCGACTTGCTGTCAGTCACCACATGATCGCCCAGCGCGACGTCCCCCGACAGCGCCACTGTGAAGCGCCCGTTGCTACCACCGACCTTGAGATCATGGGCCTTTAGCTTGTCCTTGCCGGCCACCGTCCAAACGCGTCCCAAGCCCGGCCCCGTCTGGGCAGGCGGCGCGGCCTTGACGATATAATCGGCCGGCACGAAGCGCAGTGCCGCATTGGGCACCAGAACGGCGTTGTCGATCTTGCCGGTCAGAATCTCCGCCGTCGCCGTCATTCCTGGCTTTAGCAGAAGCTCGGGATTATAGACCAGCAGCACACCCTTATAGGTGACCACATTCTGCACGGTCTCCGAAGCGTTGTGCACCGAGATCAACTTCGCTTGAAACGTTTTGTTGGGATAAGCATCGACGGTGAAGCTTGCAGGCTGGCCTTCGCGCACCGCACCGACATCGGCTTCGTCGATGTTCACGTCCAATTCCATCTGCGTGAGATTGCTGGCCAAGATGTACAGTTCGGGTGTCGTCATTGCCGCCACGACGGTCTGGCCGACCGAGACCTTGCGGTCGAGAACCACCCCGTCGATCGGCGCATATATCGTCGCCTTGGTCAGTTGTGTTTCATAGGCTTGAACCTGCGCGGCGGCCTGATCCACGCCCGCTTGCGCGCGCGCATAATCGCCCCTTGCGGAGTTGTAGGCTTCTTGCGACAGAGCGTTGCTCTTAAGCAATTCGGTATAGCGTTTGAACGTAGCTTCGTTCTGAATCAGCGTCGCGCGCGCTTGCGCCAGCGCCCCCCGAGACTGGAGCAGCTGCGCCTCGGTCGCTTCGGTGTTGATCTGGGCAAGTTTCTGTCCCTGCTTCACCTGATCATTGTAGTCGACAAAAAGCGCATCTATTTTTCCCGACACCTCCGCGCCGACCGTCACTTTGACGCGCGGGGCGAGCGTACCGGTGGCGTTTACCGTCAAGGTCAATGGGCCCTTGGTGACCGGTTGGGTGATATAATCCACATTGGGATGGCCGCCATAAAACCACCAGCCCAGAGCAGCGAGCACCAGCACCGCGGCGCCGCCGATCCAATACCACTTGCGAAAGCGTCGCATTGTTCGTGGAGGGCCGGAACCGAGACCGAGCCGTTCCGAGACTTCACGATCCGCCGTCGCATTGTTGGAAAATTCATTCAACGCACGTCTCCCTCCAAAACCGGAGAATGCTCCGACCCACAAGACGATGCCCCACCCGTCAGGCGAGCAAGTAAGACGTCGAACGACACTTTCAAGGACGAATTTGTCCGTCTGTTTGTCTGTTGCCGCACACAATATATTTGTACGACAAATTTGCACCAGCCGTTTAAACGATACCTTAACTTCAAGGTCGAATTTGGCCGTTGCCGCAGACGATATATTTGAATGTAGTGAGTTGCTCCACGCCGACCGGCCCCCGCGCATGCAATTTGCCGGTGCCGATACCGATTTCCGCTCCCATGCCGAACTCGCCGCCGTCAGCGAACTGTGTAGAAGCATTCCAAATTACGATGGCGGAATCGAGCGCCCACAGAAAACGCTCGGCGGTTGCGGCGTCCTCAGTGACGATGGCCTCCGTATGATGCGAACCGTAAGTCTCGATGTGGCGAATGGCTTCTTCCACACCCTTCACGAGTTTTACCGAAATGATGGCATCGAGGTATTCGGTGCGCCAATCCTCTTCCGTCGCAAGCTTGGTGGCGGGAAACTGCGCGTGAACCGTCGCGTCGCCTCGAACCTCGCAATGCTCGTTTATCAAATCATCGATAATCTGAGCGCGCATATGCTCGGGGAACCCGCGGTCGATCAACAATGTCTCCGCTGCCCCACAAACTCCGGTGCGCCGCATCTTCGAATTGAAGACGATCTGCCGCGCCATTTGGAAATCCGCCTTTTCGTGAACATAGACGTGACAAATGCCTTCGAGATGCGCGAGCACCGGCACGCGCGCCTCGTTTTGCACGCGTGCGACAAGGCTCTTGCCGCCACGCGGGATGATGAGATCGATCGCTGCCGTCGAGACCAGACAGCATCATGCCGACGGCCGCACGGTCTGTGGTCGGTACCATCTGCACGGCATCGGCGGGAAGGCCGGCCGCAGTGAGCCCTTCGCGCAGCGCTTGAAGTGTGGCTGCGGACGAATGCGCGGATTCCGAACCGCCGCGCAGGATCACGGCATTGCCTGACTTTAGGCAAAGTGCTGCGGCATCGGCCGTCACGTTTGGGCGGCTTTCGTAGATGATTCCGATTACGCCGATGGGGGTTGCGAATGCGTGCAATCTCGAGACCGTTCGGCCGCGTCCAGCGTGCCAATTCGCGACCAACCGGATCGGGAAGCGAAGCGATATCTTCCACGCCTTTTGCCATCGCTTCGATTCGCTGGTCATCGAGCGCCAAGCGATCGAGCAGTGCCGTACTCAATCCGTCCTCTTTGGCCGATGCCATATCTCGCATATTGGCCTCAAAAATTTCACGGCTGTGCGCTCGGATAGCGGCAGCGGCAGCGCGCAACGCTTTATTCTTCGCGTCCGTCGAAGCTTCGCGTAACAATCGCGCGGCGTTGCGCGCTTCGATACCGAGTACGCACATCTCGGCGGCTAGCTGCTCGTTGCGCGGATTCACGCAGGCTCATCGCACTCTTTCGGAAAGCCCAGTCAGCGCCAGATCATCGCGATGGATCATCTCGTCGCGGCCACGATAGCCGAGAATGGCCTCGATTTCGAGGCTGCGTTTGCCGGCGATGCGTTCGGCGTCGGCGGCGCCGTAAGCAGCCAAGCCGCGCGCCACTTCGCGCCCCTCGCCGTCGCGCACGACGACCGCATCGCCTCGTTCGAAACGCCCGTCCACTTGGCGGATGCCAATAGGCAGCAGGCTTTTTCCCGCGGCCAAGGCGTTGACGGCGCCGGCATCGATGATCAGCGCGCCCAGCGGGTGCAACACCCCGGCGATCCAGCGCTTGCGCGCCGCAGCGGGCGTCGTGGAGGCGCGAAAACGTGTGGCGCGCGCGCCTTGCCGCACCGATGCAATGGGGTGCGAGACTTTGCCTTTGGCGATGACAACTTCGCAGCCCGCGGAGGTGGCGATCCTCGCTGCGATCAGCTTGGATGCCATGCCACCACGTCCTAGGCCGGACACCGATCCACCTGCCATGGACTTCGATCTCGGGCGTGATGGCCTCGACATCGGCAATGTGCTGCGCCTTCGTGTCGCGCGTGGGATCGGCGCTGTAGAGACCATCCACATCGGACAGCAAAATCAAACTATCCGCTTCCATCATCGAGGCGACTCGCGCCGCCAATTGATCATTGTCGCCGAAACGGATTTCCGTCGTCGCCACCGTGTCGTTTTCGTTGATGACTGGCACCGCCCCGAATTCCAGCAGAGTCTTCAGCGTGGCGCGCGCGTTCAAGTAACGCCGGCGTTCTTCGGTATCATCCAAGGTTAGCAGAACCTGTGCGGCGACGATCTCTTCGCCTGCGAGAATATCGGCATAGGCTTCCGCCAGACGCACCTGGCCGACCGCGGCGGAGGCTTGGCTTTCTTCCAGCCGGAGCACACCGCTTTTCAGATCCAATGCGCGTCGGCCCAGCGCGATCGCGCCTGAAGATACCAGCAACACTTGCTTGCCTTCGCGCTTCAACGCGGCGACATCGGCGCTTAGCGATTTCAACCAATCGCGACGCAGCGCACCGCTTTCAAAATCCACCAATAGCGCCGAACCGACCTTGACAACGACCATTTTTGCGGTGGCAAGAATATCGGTCATGGCCCCCAGCGCCGGATGGGCGCTCCCGCTTTCTTGTCCTTGGCACGGCGCTTGGCAATCTCTTTCGCCAGTGCGCGCAGCACGTCTTCGACGCCTTCGCCCGACACGCCGGACATCACCATTACGTCGTGACCGCTGGCCTTCTTGAGGGCCGCAAGCTTTTTTTTGAGTGCCTCTTTCGGAATGGCATCGACTTTGTTCAGCACCAGGATCTCGGGCTTGTTCTCTAGACCTTGACCATAGGCTTCGATCTCGCCGCGGATGGTCTTGTAAGCCTTGGCAATCTCGCTTTCCGTGCCGTCGATCAGATGCAGGATGGCGTTGCAGCGTTCCGCATGGCCGAGAAACTTGTCGCCCAGCCCGACGCCTTCATGCGCGCCTTCGATCAAGCCCGGCAGATCGGCCAAGACGAAATCCGTCGTATCGATCCGCACGACGCCAAGCTGTGGATTGAGGGTCGTGAAGGGATAATCGGCGATCTTGGGCTTGGCTTCCGAGACACGCGCCAAGAAGGTCGACTTGCCGGCATTCGGCATTCCGATCAGCCCGACATCGGCGATCAGTTTCAGCTTGAGGACGATGGCCTTTTCTTCGCCCGGCTGGCCGGGATTGGCGAAGCGCGGCGCTTGATTGGTGGCGCTCTTGAAATGCGCATTGCCAAATCCGCCATTGCCGCCGCGCAACAGTTTGATGCGGTCGCCCGGACGCGCCAGATCGGCAATCAGGGTCTCGCCATCTTCCTCGTAGATTTGCGTGCCCACGGGTACGCGCAAGAGTGCGTCGTCGCCGCCTGCGCCCGACATCTCCTTGCCCATACCGCCTTCGCCGTTGCGCGCACGGACATGCTGCTGGAAGCGGTAATCGATAAGCGTGTTGAGGTTTTCCACCGCCTCCGCCCATACGTCACCGCCCTTGCCGCCGTCGCCGCCCCAAGGCCCACCATATTCGATGAACTTCTCGCGCCGGAACGCAACGCAGCCGTTCCCGCCTGCGCCCGATTGGATATAGACCTTGGCCGTATCGAGGAACTTCATCCAAACTCGCTTTCAGGCCGCCTTTTTTCGCCCGAATTGTTCGCGCGTCAACGCCACCATATGGCAATAGACCGTATGGCCGCGCGCCACGCTGTTCCGAGGCTCCGCCCCATTGGGCTGGCCGCCGAGTTTTTCCAGCACCCGTCCGGACGCCGGATTGTCGTGAAACCAGCCCGCCCAAAGGCTTTCGGCCTTGAGCTCGCGAAAGGCGAAAGACACCACCTTCTTTGCCGCCTCCGTGGCATAGCCCTGGCCCCAAAACGGCTTGCCCAGCCAATAACCCAACTCGAAACGGCCCTCTTTCAGCGTGAGGCCGCAACACCCCATGAAAACGTCGTCGGTCTTGCGAATGATCGCGAAGCAAAACGCTTCGCCGCGGGCCTTTTGCATGACCATGCGCGAAACGAATTCGCGCGCATCGTCTTCGCGATAAGGATGCGGCACGCTCGCCAGATTCTTCGCAACGTCCCAATCGCCGATCCAAGCGGTGATTGCCGGCACGTCGCGAAATTCCGGCGGACGCAAGAGCAGTCTCTCCGATTCCAAACTGGACATGGCATTCCCTCCATTGTGCGAGGGAATAAAAAAGGGAGATGGCGGACCATCTCCCTCGCCTCTATGGGCCGCCAAAGTCGTGGCGGCCTATGTTTTCAGCCGCCTATTTTGCCGCGGTCTTCGCCGCCGGTTGCGCGGCCGTGACTACGGATACGAACGTGCGGCGCTTGAAGCCTTTCTTGAAGGCAACTTGGCCGTCCGTCAGCGCAAAAAGCGTATGATCCTTGCCCATGCCGACATTCTCGCCCGGATGGAACTCGGTGCCGCGCTGACGGACGATAATGTTGCCCGCCACGATTTTCTGGCCACCGAACAGCTTCACGCCCAGCCTCTGGCCGGCGCTGTCGCGTCCGTTGCGGGAAGAACCGCCTGCTTTCTTGTGAGCCATAACTGCGTTCCTTAAGCCGAAATGCCGATGATCTTGATCTTGGTGAAGGGCTGACGATGGCCGCGCTTCCTATGCGTGTTCTTGCGGCGCTTCTTTTTGAAAGCGATGACTTTCTCGCCTTTGCCCTGGGCCATGATTTCGGCTGCGACGCTGGCGCCCTTCACAAGGGGGGCGCCGGTCTTCAAGCTTTCGCCGCCCAGCAGCAGAACTTCATCGAGCGTCAGCGTACCGCCGACTTCGCCTGCGACCTTTTCAATGGTCAGGACGTCGTCCTTGGCCACTTTGTACTGCTTGCCGCCCGTGCGGATGACCGCGAACATGTTCCAAGTCCTTGAAAAAATATGATTTCCCCGAAGGGCCGTACCCTCAAGGAGCCGCGCAATATACTGACGAGAAACCCACGGTCAAGCGCCGATGCCCGAAACGCGCACAACTGCGGGGATTTAGCCGAAAGGCTCACTCGGTGGTGTCGGCCCAAGGACATGCGCGATCCTGAACGGAATAGGAACGAACCAACAAATCGGCCGTCGTGTGATTGGCATATTGTTCACATCAAATAAGATCGACGCCTGGGTCGAAGGCAAACATGACGCATCATCCGGGGCGAATTCTCGCAGCTGTATTTCTTCTGGCCGCGTCGGCGCACTCCGCGCGAGCCGAAAGCGAGCGGCCGACCTTCACGGTCCTTTTCGAGAACGACGTTTTTTACAATACCGACCGCGATTACACCAACGGCGTGCAATTCGCTTACACGACGGGACCCGACGAAAACAAGGATTGGGCCGTCGACACGGCACGGCTGCTTCCCTTCTTCGCGCCGACGGGAAAGGTGCGTACGAGCTATGCCTTCGGCCAGAACATCTACACGCCGGTGGACACCGATCTTTTCAATCCGCCGACGACGGAACGGCCCTATGCCGGATTCCTTTATGGCGCCATCGGCTTAATGGAACAGAGTGAAGACAAGACGCGGCTCGATCAACTCCAGCTGCAGCTCGGCGTCATCGGTCCTGCATCTCTGGCCGAAGACGCACAAAAAATGGTTCATTCGATCATTCACGACGCCAAGCCCGCGGGCTGGCACACCCAATTGCGCGACGAGCCGGGGCTGGCCCTGATCTATGAGCGCAGCCTTAAGCTCATCCCGCCGCAATCGATGTTCGGCATGGTTCTCGACGTGGAGCCGCATTTCGGCGGCGCCGTCGGCAATGTCTATGACTACCTCAATACCGGGGCCATGTTGCGCTTCGGCTTTAATTTGCCCGACGATTACGGCCCGATGCGCATCGAGCCTGGGCTGCCGGGATCGAACTTCTTCGATCCAAATAGCGGGTTCAGCGCTTATGCGTTTGCCGGCGTTGACGGGCGTGCTATCGCCCGCAACATATTTCTCGACGGCAATACTTGGCAAAGCAGCCGCTCGGTCGTGAAGAAGAATCTGGTCGGCGATTTGGAACTGGGCGCGGCCGTAACCTTTGAGCACATGCGGCTGTCCTTCACGCACGTCTTCCGTACGCGCGAATACCGCACGCAGATGTCGGACGACCAATTCGGTGCCGTGAGCCTGTCGTTCCGCCTTTAAGCGATTGTCTCGTCCTTCGCTTTGGGTTTCTTCACTGCGGTGAGAAACAAACTCACCAGCGCCGCCAGCGACAGCAGCAAACCGACCAGCACGCCGGCATATTTCGCGGCGGTCGCTTGAAGGGCCAGCCCGGCGAGCAAGTCGCTCGGGCCGCGCGTCAACATCGCGATTTCCAGTCCATTTTCGCAGGCATCGCATAGAGCGGCAGCGACGGGCGCCATGGCGAGCAGCGCCAAAATCCGCCGCCAAGCGCCTGGCTTGGGTGCAAAGCGCTCGCGCGCCACAATCGACCCGAAATAAAGCGATGCGCCGTAAAGCGGCATAAACAGATAATCGAAACCCAGATTGAAGCCTGCTAAGACCGAATTGGGCGGGCTGGTCCAATGGTCGGCAATCAGACGAATGCCCCAGCCCGTGCTGACGCCTTGCATGTCGACTGTGCCGTAGCCGGTTCTCGCCTTCAGGATCATCTCGACACTGTTGAGCACCAAAAGTGCCGCGATGGCGGCCGCGCTGGTCCAGGCCCAGCGGGCATTGAGCGCTCTTCTGCTAAGTTGCATGTTGTTCCCTCACTTGGTTCGACTCATGCGTTCTTTGCTCGACATTCTCTACAATTTCGCCTGGGTACGCGAAGACGAAGTCGCGCGCTCTTCGCAGGCACATATTGGCGGTCTTAAGGGGATGATGCAGCGCCACGGGCTGCGCGCTATCATCAATCTGCGCGGAGAAAACAGCGATTTGTCGTGGTGGCGCTATGAGCGGCGGATTTGCGTGGCGCTGGGCGCCAAGCATTTCGACACGATGATGGATTCGCGCCATCTACCAACCCGCGCGATGCTGGTATGCCTGCTGGATGCCTTCGACGATACGCCCAGGCCCTTCCTGCTAAAATGTTCCGGCGGGAACGACCGCACGGGATTGGCCGCGGCGCTCTATCTTATCCATCGCAATGGCTGGGGCGTGCGCGATATTGCCATGAAGCAATTCGCCGGCAAGGCCAAGAAGCACCAACGCTGGC